>NZ_JBIAQX010000026.1:0-82186 GCF_042889445.1 Streptomyces sp. NPDC002602
ACAACTCCCACAAGCCGTCCGGCACCATCCGCTGCACAAGCCCAGTCGTCACCACACCAGACTGCCGCAAGATCACACCAAACGAAATGGCGTCTTAAGGCACATCGAAGCTCCGGTGGTTCGAGGCGACTTGGAGGTCACCCCGTTCAACCGGAGCTTCGTTGCGTTCGTGACGGGCCAGTCCCGACCCCTTCCACAGCCGCGACCTGCGGAGTCAAGCGCTCGCGGGGACTTTGAAACGCCCCTGCTATCTACACGGCATTGCGGCTAGCCCGGGGTGGTCCTTCGTGGACGGCTCCCCCGGGATCGTCGTCAGACAGCAGACGCACCTTCACAACCTGCGTCTCGGTGAGGCACCCTTCTCCATGATCGCGGTCGACCGTTGGCCGAAGTGAGCACGACTGTGCGGTCAAAAGCGGGCGACTGGACGAGACGGCCTCCGACCATCCGTCGGTGCCCAAGGGTTGGCTGGATGTCCGGTTCAGAAGCGCCGTCGAGACCGGTCGATCGACGGATACGGTACGGGCGTCGACACGTGTCGCGTGATCCGCAACTCACGTGAGGACTCGCCGGACTCCAGATGTTGTTCTTGACGAGACACTTGGACCGCTCCTAGTGTCGATACCAATCAGATGATCTGGGCAACTCGCGCCTGTGCGGTAGTCGAGAACTAAGTGCGACGTCGACCGGCTCGGACGCACTTGCGGCGGGCGGTGACGTGAGGCGCCGTTGGCATTCCGACCAAGGTACGCGGCGGACCCCGGGCACAGCCCGAAGGGGGAACTTCTTCGTGACTAGCCGCCGGCCGACACTCGAAGTCGTTGCAGCACACGCCGGCGTCGGGCGAGGGACGGCCTCACGCGTCATAAATGGATCCAGACACGTCAGCCCAGCGTCGCGCGAGGCAGTACTCCGCGCCATCGAGGAACTCGGATATACACCGAACCAGGCGGCTCGCGCACTGGTACGCCAGCGCACCGACACAGTCGCGTTCGTCGTGGTCGTGGAGGAGGAACGGGGTTTCTGGGAGGAGCCGTTCTTCGCTCCCATCGTACGTGGCGCTACCGCAGGCCTTGCTGCCTCCGGAATTCAGCTGATACTAGCCCTCGCTCAGTCCCGGCGGGACCATGAACAACTCACCAACTACCTGACGGCACGTCATGTCGATGGCGTCCTGCTCTGCTCGCTGCGTAGTGATGACCCGCTGCCGCGGCAACTCGAAGCGTGCGGCATGCCCGTCGCCATGGTGGGCGCGCCAACCGGTTACACCCCAAGCTACGGGGTCGATCTCGACAACAGCAACGGTGCCCGAAGTGCCGCCCTCCACCTTCTCGCGCGAGGACGGCGACGACTAGCCACTATCACCGGGCCCCTAGACATCCAGGCTGGCGTCGACCGCTACACAGGGTTCCGCAGGGCCCTCACCGAGGCGGGAGCGACTCCCGGAGGGACAAAGCACGGCGACTTCACCCGTGGTTCTGGCATCGCCGCGATGCAAGCCCTGCTTGCCGACGACCCTGAGCTGGACGCGGTATTCGCGGCCAATGACAGCATGGCGATCGGCGCATTGCAGGTCCTGCGCGAGTCCGGGCGCCGCGTCCCCGACGATGTCGCGGTCATCGGCTTCGACGACTCTCCCCTCGCCATTGAAGCCGATCCGCCGCTCACCTCGGTCCATCAGCCGCTAGAGGAGATGGGCCACGCAATCGCACGCCTCATGGTCGCCCTGCTCAACCAAGAGACAGTCCTGGAACCCAAGGTAATCTTTCAACCCCGCCTCGTCATACGCCAGTCCTGCTAAATTCGACATACGTTGCGACAAGAGCCTGACGCACGGCTGGCAGGCGCCGCCACCGCGTCCCGGTCTTCGCCTGGTGGGCTGCCGGTTGTCCGGACAGGAACTGGTGGGATCTGCGCGACAGATCGATCGAGGACGGGCAGACAAGCATGTGAAGCGCCCGGCGGGCATAGGTGATCTCGGTCGAGAACCCGCTGACCAGGAGCCATCGTTGCGTAGCTATGTCCAACGAGCGTTCAACGCCGTCAGTAGTCAGAGGCTCAGTGAGTCGCTTTCCAGCCAAAGTTGCAGCCGCCGGGGCCGGCCCTGTGACGACCTCCGCGACCACCATCCCGAGTTCGCACCGTGACAGGGATAGTTGTTGCCTGCAGAGATCTGCAGGTCAGCGCAAGCCTGCCGGGTCGGAGACACCGACCGAACACCGCACAGAACGTTCACTGCACCATCTCCCGACTCCGGGATATCCACGGATTCAAACGACTCTCGTAAGAGTAACTCTGGTCAACCACGCGCCTGTTGCACCTTGACAAGCGGGTGACGTCAAGTGTTCGATCCTGTTGGCGGGGTGATCAAGGTGAATAGCTAGTCGCGCAGACCACTTCCAACCCACGCCACCTCGTTCTGCAGCATTCTCACATCCCAGAACCTGCGGGACAGCTCGTCAGTGAACGCATACAGAAGTGACACGTTGGAGGCGACAGTGACTGCATTTCTCTACCATTTCCATGGCATTGGCGGTTTCGATTTTTCCTCCATGTCCCCGGATGACGTTAAGAGCATCCAGAGCCTTGCAGGGCAGCGCGATCTTGAAATCCTGCCCACCGTCTATCTGCGCCGTGAAAACCTCTCACGACTGCGCGACACTATGCAGGCCTTCTCCGAGCTCTCGCAGGCAGGGGATGTTCCGAACATCGCAGGGTTCGGCATTGAAGGGCCGTTGCTCGGCCCAGATGGAGGTATTCCTCGGCGTGGAAAGTGGTATCCGACCGCCGACGAATGGGCTCAGCTGGCGGAACTCGGCTCCTTCGGCCTGAAGTATGTGGTCATGGCACCGGATGCGATGGACCTTGACGATCCGGTCGGCGACGGACTGACTTTTTCCGAACTGCTCTGTCGTTTCTATGACAATGGAGTGAGAATCGGCGTCGGCCACTATCACCGGGACAATCCCCACCGCAGCGCCCTCAGGCTCGAGCACGTACTCGATCACCTCCATCTCCACTACGAGTCGTCACCCTTCCTTGTGCTCACCGATCACCTCTACAACGACATGCCGAGAAACTTCGTCCATGCCTGGCGCTCCAAGGCAGCGATGGGGCGTCGTGTTGACGAACTGGCCCAGGTGATGGCTCCTCGCTGGACGCGGGAGACGCTGCCCGACTTGCTGGGCCCCGTGCCGGCGGCCATGCTCAACGCTGCCCTCGACGGTCGGCTCATGCCCTGCCTAAACTTTGACGGCCGCCACGTCGACCTCGCGATCTGCCGACGCACAATCGACTACCTCGGCGCCGACCGGCTCATCGCGTTGACCGACCACATCGAGGTCGACACGATGGCTGGAGAGCCTCTCACCCAGGACGCGCACTCGGGACTCCGACTCCGCGACGACGGCGCAGTAGCCGCCGGCTCGTCCGGATACACGACGCAGCGCGCCAACATGTTATCGATCGGTCTCAACGACCATCAGGTGCAGCAACTCTTCTACCGAAACCCGAAGGCCGCCATCGAGTTCCGGCCCGCACGTCAGGCTTCGTCCGTGTGAGCGCTCTTTACGAGGGCGGGGCATTGAATACCCGGTTCATTTTCTTGAGGCACGGGCAAACCGACGACAACACCGTGCTCCGGATCTCCACGGAACCCCCCGGCCCCTCCCTGAACCCTGTTGGACGTGAGCAGGCACGGCTGGCCGGCGAGCGGCTTGTTTCGGCTGTCGGGGTGAGGGCGGTCTATTCGAGTCCGCTTGGGCGGGCCGTCGAGACCGCCGATATCGTCGCCTCGATCGCCGGGTGCGATGTACGGATAGTCGAGGAACTAGCGGAGTGCCGGGCCGGAAGTGCCGAGGGACGACTGCATCAGGAGATTGACTCCCAGATTCGACGGACCTGGGAGCGGTGGCTTCAGGGCAATCTGGACCACCCGTTCTCACCAAGCGGCGAAACAGCCCGGGCAGCGGCGGCTCGGATCACAACTCTGCTAGGCCGCTTGAGCCAGTTCGACCCGAGCGACAATGCGTTCGTCCTCGTCGGCCACGGGACGCTCTTCCGGATCGCACTACTCGCCGTTTGTCCGAACCTCACCCCCGAGTTCGTTCAGCCACGCTGGCTCGAGAACGGAGGGTACGTCGAGGTGTCCATGAGCGATGGTGTCGGCCGTTGCTTGTCGTGGCAGGGAGAGTCTCCGCCGCATACAGCGAGAGCAGAGTGGGGATGACCCGGACTCCGCCAAAGACGCACTCAGAAAACCATAGTCCGGAGCCACTGCAGATCTCGCTCATCACCGCGGCCCACCCCCAACGCCTGGATCACCTCCCCGACACGTCTCGCAGCATCGAGGAGGTACGCCGACGGCTAAACCGGACGGGTACCGCCGTGGAATGGATCGTCGTGGTCGACGGGCCTGGTGCGGATCAAGGGCTCGTTTCCCAGGTGAAGGCAGACCGGGTCCACCAGCTACCGATTGCACAGGGCGTCTCAGCGGCCCGCAACCACGGCCTGGCGATGAGCCGAGGCGAGTGGGTCTTCCCGGTCGACGCAGACGACATGCTCGATGCTAACGGCTTCGAATCTCTTGCTACGCAGGCGTTCGATAAGGACATCGTGTGGGTCGCGACTAATCGTCTTTGGCTCGACGACCGTTCACACACGCCCCGCTGGATTAACGACATACGTCGCTGGAGGCAGTTTGAGCTGGAGGAGGAGTGGACATCGCCTTTTCCGTTTCACCCCAACAACATGATGGTTCGGCGGAACGCAGCACTGGCCCACTTCGGCTGGCCCGGCCTGGGCGTGAACGAGGACGTCGGCTATTGCCTGCTGGCGTCTGCGGTAGGCGCCGGACTGAGCCTACCGATCTCGACGCTGCTCTACAGGAGGTGGGAAGGCCAGACGATCCGCACAAAGGGCTACCACGAAGCGAAGGTGCACGCGTTCCAGACGATGGAGGCTGTCATCAACGCACGCCGCTTGCAGGCAGGACTCCCTCCGATCAAGGCGCCAAGCCCGAGCCCTCTCTGACCACTTATCAAGATCCCCTGTACAACCAATGCGAGGTGCGCCTTGCACGCTGACTCAATCACCATCTCGGCTGCAGTCATGACGCATCCAGCGCGAGCAGATGTCGCCGCCACACTGCGCGAAAACCATCCTGAACTCGATCTGCGTATCGTCATGGATCCTGAGCCCGACCAGCCACCCTGGGTCGTGAGGACCTTCCGCGAAGGCTGGCAGGCTGCAGACCGTAGCGCGTCGCATCACTTGTTGCTCCAGGACGATGTGCTCCTATGCGAGGACTTCGCTCTTCACCTGAACCACGCGGTGCGTTCGATGCCGCATGCGGCGATTAGCTTGTTTGCGGACTGGAGTGCGCGCAACTCTGCAATGGTGAGACTCGCCGCCCTGACTGGGGCCTCATGGGCTCCCGTTATCGGACGGTTCGCGCCGACACAAGGCATGGTATTACCCTCGGACGTGGCCGCGTCCTTGGTGGAATACCTGTCCAACGGCGGTGCTATTCCAGGGGAACCAGAGGACATCACAGTGCTCCGGTTCTTCAAATCGCGCGGCATTCAGTCAGTTATCGCGGTTCCTAATATCGTCGAGCACCGCGACATTCCAAGCATCGCCGGCAACACGGATCTTGGCCTGCGGCTGTCCGCATGCTTTTCGAATCCTCTGTCGGCAGATCACGAGTGGAACTCAGAAGTCCTTAACACCTCTGTGGTGCCCTACCTACGATGGGACACAGGAGAAGCCTGCTGTCTCGTGGAGAGCGAAACTGGGAAGCCGTGGGACTTCGTCAAATCGCGCCCATGGCTGACGCAGCACGGCATGACGGCTGAGGTTTTGCTCGCTCCAGTATTGCGCGACCGGCAGGTGTCGCGCCTGCTGAGCTGCATGAGCACTGACATTGAGCCGCGCTTTCTGGAGGAGATCGCGTTGGTTGGCGTCCTGACCGCCCTGGTGGCCAAGGACCTGGGACACTGTTCCAGGGCTCGGGTCAGCCCCCAGCCGAAGGAATGGGCACCTATCGCAGGCCAGGCACTGGACAGCCTTGCACCCGGCATGCTCCGAAGCTTCCTCGACATGTCGGTCATCGACGAACACCGTAGTTCCTTGAATTTGCTCACTCGGCGAAGCTCAGCGCTGGGCTCCCAGACCACATGGCCGAGATCTGCTCTAGGCACAGCCTCGAAGACGCCAGGGCAGCCGCCTGCAGAGGCTGCCCAGTCCCCCAGGGGACCCCATTGATACGGCCTCTGAGTAGCCGTCAGCGCGCGGACTCCACCGGTCGCCTCAGCCTGACGGCTTGCTTTCTATTCACCGGCATCTCCGTAGCGGTCTGGAGTTCCCGCATACCCGACGTCCAGCATCACGTTCAGGCTCGGCCCGTCGAGTTCGGGTTCGCACTGCTCGCGGGGGCGGTGGGGGCACTAGTCGCCATGCAACTGTCGGGGCGCCTGCTGACTCGCCTCCCGACAAGTCTGTTCTTGAGAGGCGCCAGCCTGGCCGTCGCGGCCACCTTGCTCGGGCCTGCACTGGCCGACAGTGCCTTCTTTCTGGCAGCTGCGCTGTTCCTCCAAGGCCTGGCGCACGGATGTATGGCCGTCGCGATGAACACCTCCGCTGTCGGCGTCGAACGGGCGCTGGGACGCCCCGTCATGTCCTCGTTCCACTCTGCCTTTAGCATCGGCAGCCTCGCAGGTGCTCTGGTAGGAGCGGGTTCAATACAAGTTGGCATTGAGCCGTTGACGCTCTTCGCGGTAGTGACCATCGCTCAGTTGATCGTTCTTGCCGCGATGTGGCGAGACATGCCGCCCGACTTGGCGGAACGCATCGAGACGGCGGAAGATGCGGATGCTCGTGCCAGCCCTCAGCAAAACCGAGAGGCCAGGAACCGTCTGGCGCTGCTCGGCCTCCTCGCGGTCGCGGCTATGATGTGTGAGGGATCGGTGAGCGACTGGTGCGGGATCTACCTGCGCGACCAGATCGGCGGCAGTCCCCAACAAGTTCCATTGGCCTTCGCCGCCTACGCTGTGGCCATGGCCGTAGGGCGTCTTATGGGTGACTCGGCCACAGTGCGGTGGGGCAGCCATCAGCTTCTGCGCTACTCAGCCGTCGTCTCCACAGCGGGCCTCGCGCTTACGGTTGTCGCCTCTGCACCGTGGCTCGGCATCGCCGGTTTTACCCTATTCGGTCTGGGCCAGGCTTGCGTAATGCCCCAGCTAATTTCGTTGGCCGGAAAGTCGGAGGGCGTAAACACAGGGCGCGCCGTCGCAAGAGTGGTCGGCCTCAGCCAGATTGGCTTCTTGATTGGACCGATGGTCATGGGGGCCATCGCGCAAGGCATGTCCCTGCGAATCGCATTCGGGCTCATGGCGCTGCTCTGCGCATTCACCGCGGTGGCTCGTGTGCCTGAGCCAAGTGCGCCAAAGAGTTCGGCCAACTGACTAGTCGCTTCACGCTACGGTCAGAAATCTTTGGACGTCCCTGGGAGGCCGCAACCCCCTTCTCGACGTGATACTGCGGATGGCCTGTACCGCGACCGCATTCTCCCTCCACAACCGCGTAACGCTGATCCGGTGCCGGCCCCGACACGTCCGTCAAGTACAAGGAGACGGCACAGCACGGACTCGCGGTGAACATCATCGAGTGCTGAGCGGACCGGCGGGGATGTCCCGGGGTATCCGGACCTTCCCGCGGTCATGGGTCTCGCGCACCGCGCAGGTGGCGGCCACCACTGCGGAGCGGGCGGAGTCGAGGGCCACGCGGGCGGCGTCGAGGTCCGGGTCCTCGGCCAGCAGCTTCGAGACGTCGACGACACAGTCGAGCAGATGTGCGGCGACGCGCCCGAGCCGGTCGGCCTGCATGCCCTCCCCATCGAGCAGCTCGCGGGCCCGGGACAGCAGGCCCAGCATCTCCCGCAACGGCGGTCGCGGATTGGCTTGTGACACGTTCACAGTCGTCCCCCGACTCCTATGGCAGGCTCCTGAGAGATGCCTGGATCTCCTCGTCGCTGGGCTCGGAGTCGACCATCTCGCCGGAGAGAAAATGCTCGTAGGCCCCGAGGTCCAGCAGGCCGTGGCCGCTCATACCGAAGAGGATGACGCGCCCGCGCCGCTGCCGCCGGGCCTGGAGGGCCTCCTGTATGGCGTGTGCGACCGCGTGCGCGGACTCTGGTGCCGGGACGATCCCCTCGGCCTTGGCGAAGGTGCGGCCGGCCTCGAAGACCCGGGTCTGTGCGTAGGCCGCCGCCTCGACCAGCTTGTTGTCGTACATCGCGCTGACGATTGGGGCGGCGCCGTGGTAGCGCAGCCCGCCCGCATGGATGTGATAGGCGGCGAACTTATGCCCCAGGGTGTACATCTTCATCCGCGGCGTCACGCCCGAGTAGTCGGTGTAGTCCAGCGCGTACGTGCCCCTGGTCATCTTGGGGCAGGCCTCGGGCTCGACCGCGACGAAGCGGAGATCGGCGTTATGGGTCTGTGCCTCCCGGTAGAACGGGAAGGTGATACCGGCGAAGTTGCTTCCCGCGCCCATCGCGGCGATCACGACGTCCGGGAACTCGCCCGCCCGCCGCATCTGCAGCACAGCCTCCTCGCCGATGACCGTCTGGTGGAGCAGGACGTGGTTCTCACCGCTGCCGATGGAGAAGCGCGCGGTGGGCCGGGTGGCGGCGTACTCGATGGCCTCGGCGTTGGCGATGCCCAGGCTGCCCGGCGCATTGGGGTTCTCACGCAGCGCCGCCTGGCCCACTTCGGTAAGCGTGCTCGGGCTCTTGATGACCCGGGCCCCGTTGAGCCGCATGAGGGTGCCGCGATAGGGCTTCTGTTCGTAACTGCACCGCACCATGAAGACTGTGCACTCCATGCCGTACGGGTGGCAGGCCATGGCCAGGGCGGTGCCCCACTGTCCCGCTCCGGTTCCTGTCACCATCTCTGCGACACCGGCTCGGCTGTAGTAGTACGCTTGCGGCAGTGCAGTGTTGATCTTGTGGCTACCCGACGGGCTGGTCCCCTCGAACTTGTAGTAAATGTGCGCGGGGGTGTCGAGCGCCTTCTCCAGCCGGGTGGCCCGGTACAAGGGCGTGGGCCGCCAGCGCTGGTACTCGGTGCGGACCGGCCCGGGGATCTCCACGTACCGCCCGCTGCCGGTGCCCTGCCGGTACAAGGAGAGCGGAAGCTGGGGCCGGAGGGTACGCGCTTCCTGCGCGCCGGTGCCCCGGGCCAGGGGTGGCCCGGGCGCGGGGACCTCGAAGGGCAGGTCGGCCAGGACGTTGTACCAATGGTGGGGCACGTCGTCCTTGTCGAGGGGGAATGCATCACCGGTCGCCGGCATGCCTCAGCCTCCCAGACCGTCGTTCGTGCGTCCGCCGGCCGCCATTGCGCTCCGGCTTCCCCCCGCCACGTCCACCACCAGGCCGACCAGGCTGCCGACGGTGTCGAGGTTGGCATTCATGACGTCCTCGTCGTCGATTTCGAAGCCGAACTCGCCCTCGAAGGTCACGAGCAGGTGCAGGAGCGTCATCGAGTCCATCTTCAGGGTCGACGAGTACAGCGAGAGATCGTCGGCAAGTTCATCCGGGCCGATACCCAGGTCGAGGACGTCGATGATGACGCGCTTCACCCTCGTCGGCCATTCGTCACTGCTTGTCTGTCCCATCGGACCTTCCTCGTTCCCGGTCTTGCGCCGTGTGGATGCCTGCGCCCTCACAGGACCTTGCCCGGATTCATGATTCCGAGCGGGTCCAGGGCGTTCTTGATCGTCCGGTGGACGTCCGCCGCGTCGTCACCTAGTTCGTCGCGCAGCCAGCGCCTCTTCAGCGTCCCGATGCCGTGTTCTCCGGTAAGCGTGCCGCCCAGGCGCAGAGCGGTGCGGAACATGTCGTCCGCGGCGGCCCAGACGCGCGGGGGTATCGCCCGTTCACCGCGGTCGAACACCAGGGTGGGGTGGAGATTGGCATCGCCCGCGTGGGCCACCGTCCCAATGAGGACGTCGTGCCGGGCGGCGATGCGGCGTATCTCCGCCAGCATTTCGCCCAGCCGAGAACGCGGTACGACGAAGTCTTCGACCATTGTCCTGCCCATCTGTTCCAGCGCCCCCAGGGCCTGTCTGCGGACGTCGAGCAGCCGCTCGGACTCCTCCTCGTCGGTCGTGACCGTCACTACCGCGTTCAGCGTCCCGCATAGCCGACCCATCCGCGCCGCCGCGCCGCTCGCGTCCGCACCGTCGAACTCGGCGAGCAGCAGAGCCTTCCCTTCGCCGGGCAGATCGAGCGGCTGCCATGCACGCACCGCCCGCAGTGTGACCTCGTCAATCAATTCAAGGAAGCTCGGCAGCAGGCCGGCACGGGCCAACTCCAGGCACGCCCGTGACGCCGCGGCAGCGTCCGGGAAGCAGGCGGCCACCGTCGCACGCGGGTCAGCGGCCTTCGACCGCAGCCGGAGCGTCGCGCCGGTGATGACCCCGAGGGTGCCCTCCGATCCCACGAAGAGGCCCGTGAGGTCGTAGCCGCTCACTCCTTTGGCCGTCCTGTGACCCGTCGTGACAACTCTTCCATCGGCCAGGACAACTTCGAGCCCGAGTACGGACTCGCGGGTGACGCCGTACTTGTAGCAGCGAAACCCGCCCGCGTTCGTGGCCAGGTTCCCGCCCAGCGTCGAGCGCGACGCACTGCCGGGGTCGACGGGGTACATCAGCCCTCGCTCGTCCGCGGCCCGGGCGAGGTCTGCGGTGATCACGCCCGGTTCGACGACGGCCAGCCGGTCGTCGACGGACAACTCCCGCACGGCCGTCATGCGTTCCAGCGAGAGCACCACGGCCCCGTCCCCGGCCAGCGCCCCGCCGGCCAGGCCGGTGCCCGCCCCCCGCGGCACGACGGGCACGCGGTGCCGGGCCGCCCAGCGCACCGTTTCGACGACGTCCGCGGTGCTGCGCGCGTACACCGAACACAGGGGCCACCCGGACGGCGTCAGGTACGCCTCGTCCGTGCGCTGTGCCGCCAACACATCGTGCTCCGTGCTGAGCTCGCCGTCGATCAGACGGTCCGCCAGTTCCGCCACCGGTGCCTTGTCACCCACTCACGTGTCCCTTCATTCACGTCGTCCCCCGGCTCGTCGCCACGCTCGGCTTCGCCGTGCTCCGCGGATTCCAGGCGGCGGCGACGGACCAGGGCCTCACGGTTTGAGCGATGCTTCGATCGCCATGCGGATCAGCGGCATGGACCTCGCCAGTTGTTCGGTGTCGATGGTCTTCGCCAGGTCCTTGTGGCCCTTCTCGGTGAGCAGCGCGGGCAGGTCCAGCAGGCGCCGCTCCGTCCAGTCAAGCGGGTCCGTGGACAGCTCCTCATCGAAGGCGCGCGGGCCGACGTCGCCGTCCTGGAAGTCGGGGTGGTGGTGGAAGCGCTGCTCCGACACCTCGGAGTCGATGCGATGCGACAGGTCGACGCGCCAGATGCCGCCGTCGCCGACGGGAAGGACGCGGTGTCCCTCAGCTCCGTCACGGTTGTGGCTCCCCTCGTACGATTCCGCCCGGCGCACATCGATCCTGGCACCGGCGTCCACCTCCTCGTACCGCTCCACCCAGTACTGCACGGTGATGGCCACCTGGCCGTTGATGAAGGCGTAGATCGTGCTCATGCCGTCCTTTCCCTGGTGAGAGTCCGGCCGTTCGCCGGGGCGTCGCGTGCCGGTGAAAGGCCGGAGCCCGGCGCGGTCGGCAGGATGTTCCTTCTCTTGCGGAGGAACGGGGAACATAGTGGCTCCTCGGCTGTGGGCAGGGACCGAGGAGAACGAGGGACCGCCGAGGCACCGCCAGGGCGCAAGAGCCTCCCGTGAGGCGTCCTCCGGGATCGCCTCATGACCACCCAACGTTGTCTCATGGACGTCCGTGAGGCAACGCCTCCCCCCAAACGGCGCGAACGCCATGGACGCTTTTCCCCCGGTGGCCGGTGTTCGACTGGCCCCCGGACAGCAGTTGAACGGTCCACCCGGCCGTCGGCGCTCGCTTTGCCCTTGTGGGTCCGGCTGCCTACGCTGCGGTGACCCCGCCGTCACCTCCCGGCGGCACGCCACCGGCTCTCGCACGGCGCGTGCCCCCGCATCTCCACTAGGCGACTCACCGTACTCATCCTCCGCGTCGGGGCGAATGGAGAATCATGACGTCCGAGTGGAATGACAGCCATGCCAAGCTCTTCGAAGACCTGCGGAAACTGGGTGCCGAACTCCGGGAGGGCATCACCGGGCGCGACCGGTCGGGGACCTTCGACCACGAGGGCTGGAAGCGCTACGCGGAGCTAGGAGTGCACGGCCTGCTGGTGCCCTCTGCGTATGGAGGCAGCGGGTACGATCCGCCGCGGTACGCGCACATCATGGAGGAGCTGGGCTTTAATTGCCACGACAACGGGCTCCTCATGGCGCTGGGAGCGCACATGCTCGCGGTGGAGCTGCCGATAGTGGAGTTCGGTGACGAGGAGCAGCGCGCGGCGTATCTGCCGGCCCTGGCTTCGGGCTGGACGATCGGTGCGCACGCGATGACGGAGCCGGGTACGGGTTCGGACGCGCTGGCGCTGACCGCGACCGCCCGGCGCGACGGCGACCACTACGTCCTTGACGGACACAAGCGATACATCACCAACGCACCGGTCGCCGACCTCTTCCTCGTCTACGCCACGATCGACCGGAGTCTCGGGTTCACCGGCGTCACCGCGTTCCTCGTCGAGCGGGGCGACACAGGGATCACGGTGACGCTGGGCAGCGAGAAGCTGGGGCTGCGGACCGCCTCCTGGGGGGACGTCGTCCTGGACGGCTGCCGTGTCCCGGCGTCCCGTCGGCTCGGCGCCGAAAAGCAGGGTGCTGCCGTCTTCGCCCGGACGATGGCGTTCGAGCGGGCCCTCATCCTCGCTCCCTGGCTCGGCGTTATGCGGCGCGAACTGGTGGAGTGCGTCCGGTACTGCCGTCGGCGGCGGCAGTTCGGCAAACACATCGGCCACTACCAGTCCGTGTCCAACCGGCTGGTCGACATGCGGATGCGGTGGGAACTCGCGCGGCTGATCACCCGGTCCGCCGCGGCGGAACTCGCCGGGTCCGACCCGGGGATCCAGCCCGAGCTGAGCAAGCTGTACACGAGCGAGGCCGCGGTTGAAATGTTCACCAGCGCTCTTCAGATCTACGGCGCGCTGGGTTACACCGACGACAGGAGCGCCGAGCGAAACCTCCGGGATGCCCTCGGCATGACCCTGTCCTCGGGCGCCTCGGACATGCAACGCGCGGTCGTCGCCGCGCGCATGGGGCTCACCTGGCCGGACCGAGAGAACTGACAGGAGCCGCATGCGCACGCTCACCGACTATCTGGACGCCGCCGCGGTCCGCCGGCCCAACGCTCCGGCCATCGAGTTCCAGGGCGAGACCCTGACCTATGCCGAACTGCACGCGCGCAGCACTGCGCTGGCCGGGACCCTGCTCCGGCGGGGCATCGGCGCTGGCGACCGCGTCGGGCTCTGGCTGCGCAAGTCGCCCGAGTCGATCGTGGGCCTGTACGGCATCCTCCGGACGGGGGCGGCCTACGTCCCGATCGATCCCGGCGCGCCGCTGGACCGGGCCGCGAAGATCATCGACGACTGCCGCCTGGCCGGTGTCATCACCCAGGACGAGCACGTCCCCTGGTTGCTGGAGCGGGCGCCAGCCCACTCGCCGGACCGCCCGGTCGTCGCCGTCGGCGGTACGCGGGGTGCCCCGGCCGACCCACGGGTCGTCGCCTGGTCCGACGCCGTGGCCGGGACTTCGGCGGTGCCGCTGGCCGGACTTGGCGCGGACCCGTCGGCCCCCGCGTACATCCTCTACACCTCGGGTTCCAAGGGCGACCCCAAGGGCGTGATGCTGTCCCACGCCAACGCCATGGTCTTCGTCGAGTGGGTGGTGGCCGAGTTCCGCATCACCGCGCACGACCGCGTGTCCAGCCATGCGCCGCTGCACTTCGACCTGTCCGTGCTGGACGTGTTCGCGACCTGTCTGGCCGGAGCGTGCGTTGTGCTGCTCCCCGAAAGCCAGCTCGGGCTGGGCGGGGTGCTCAGCCGGGTCGTCGTCGAGCGGAAGGTGACGGTCTGGTACTCGGTACCCAACGCGCTGAACCGCATGCTGACGGCCCGTAACAGCGTCCTGCTCGACGCGTCCGCGCTGCGCGTCGTCCTGTTCGCGGGGGAGGTGTTCCCCCTGGGTGCGCTGCGTCGGCTGCGTGAACTCCTCCCGCACGCCGACCTGTACAACCTGTACGGCCCCACAGAGACGAATGTGTGCACATTCCACCGGGTGCGTGACGGCGATGTGGCGCCGGGACGGACGGAACCCGTTCCCATTGGGCGCCCCTGTCCCTATACGACGACGTTCGTCGTCGACGAGTCCGGTGAGCTGCTGCGCGAGGAGCCGGGTGTCACCGGGGAACTCTGCGTCGCCGGCCCGTCCGTGATGCTCGGCTACTGGCGGGACGCTCCCCTCACGGCCGGGAAGCTCCTGACGGCCGTACGGGAGGACGGCACATCCTTGGAGGCGTACCGGACCGGGGACACGGTCCGGATCGAAGCGGGGGGCGAGTACGCCTTCCTGGGCCGCAACGACGACATGGTCAAGATCCGTGGCCACCGCGTGGAGCTGGGCGAGGTCGAGTCTGCCCTCGCCGAGGCGGTGCGCGAGGTGGTGTGCGTCACGGTGGGCGACACCTCCGGGGAGCGGCACATCGAGGCGTACGTGGTGCCGTTCTCCGCCGGGTGCGAGGTGTCGGAGCTGCGGCGGCACTGCCTGGACGTCCTTCCCCGCTACATGGTTCCCAAGCATTTCCACCTGGTGGCCGCGCTGCCCCGGACGCGGTCGGGGAAGCTCGACCGGCACGCCGTGCTCGGCCTCTGACGACGAGAGCGGGATACGCGTGATGCGAGTTGTGACCGAGACCTGGTGGAGCGAGGCCCTCGGGAGGCAGAAGTCCGTCAGCGTAGTGCTGCCGCCCGGCTACACGGCGACCGGCAGGCCGTTCCCGGTCCTATATCTGCTGCACAGCTACGGCGGCAACCGGAACACCTGGCTCATCTGCCCCAGTCTGGCCGACTGCGCCGCCGCCCACCGGATGATCCTGGTCCTACCGGAATCGGGACGATACTGGCTCATCAACGACGTGGGCGGGCGGCGCTACGAGGACTACTTCGTCCATGAGGTGGTCGGTCAGGTCGAGAAGCGGTACAACACCGTGGCGTCCCGTGCGGGGCGCGCCGTGGCCGGCTTCTCGATGGGGGGAGCCACCGCCCTGTTCCAGACGTTGCGCCACCCGGACGTGTTCGCGGTGGCGGGCAGCCACGGCGGCGCCTTCGAGGCGCCGCTGCGCGAGGGCGACCCCTACGCCCCACACCGTGCGGACCCGCGGCTGATGATGCCGACGGTGAAGGATCACGAACGGATCTGGGGCCCGGTGGGCAGCGCGGTCCGACGGGCCTACGACCCGTACCGGCTCCTCGCCGGCCTGAACGCCACGGCGTCGCCGCGGTTCTGTCTCGACGTCGGCGAGGACGACTACGCGCGCATGATCGCGATGAACCGGAACATGCGCGACGCCCTGACCGCCCACCGGATCTCCCACGAGTACCGGGAACGCCCCGGCGGTCATGACTGGGCCTTCGTCGACGCGGGCCTGCCCCGGCTCTTCGGCTTCGTACGGGAGAACCTGGGCACCGCCTGAAGCACGCGAGATGGCCCCGGGCACGTGCCCGGGGCCATCTCGCGTGCTTCAGGCGGTGATGCGGACGCCGTACAGCTCCAGCCAGCGGTTGAGCTGGAGTAGGTAGGACAGACCGATGGCCGGTGTCACCGCGGTGATCGGGCCCGGCAGACGGTCCAGTTCCGACGTGACCGCCGTACGGACCTTCGTCCGGTCCAGAAGGTCGAACACGGGCGCGTTCGGTTCTGCCACCAAGTCCAGGACCAGGGTCCGCAGCCGCTCCACATAGTCAGTGTCCCGGCTGGCCGGGTAGGCGCTCTTCGGCCGCTCCACGACTTCGCGGGGCAGCAGGTCGGCGCAGGCCCGGCGGAGGAGGGCCTTCTCGCTCCCGCCGTGAGCCTTCAGCGCCAGCGGTACGTTGAACAGGTACTCAGCCAGCCGGTGGTCGGCGAAGGGCACCCGCACCTCCAGGCCGACCGCCATGCTCATCCGGTCCTTGCGGTCGAGCAGGGCGTTCAGCCAGCGGTGTAGTCCCAGGTGGAAGACCTCTCGTTCACGGCGACGGGCACCGTCCTCGCCCGGCAGCGACGGCACCTCCTCCAACGCCTCGCGGTAACGCTCTGCCTCGTAGCGCGCGGGCTCGATCTCGGCGCGCACGTCGTCCCGGAGCAGCAGGGCCGGCTGACGCTTTCCGTACATCCACGGGAAGGACGTGTGTCCGACGTAGCCGCCATCGATCTGCCAGGTGTACCCGCCGAACATCTCGTCGGCGGCCTCACCGGACAGTGCGACGGTGCACTGTTCCTGGACCCGGTGGAACAGGTGGTACATGGAGGTGTCCAGGTCTCCCCAGCCCGGCAGGTCCCGGGCGTGCAGTCCGCTGTCGATGCCATCGACGAGGTCGTCGGCGCTGACGTCGGCCACGAAGCGTTTGATCCCGAGGTGCTCGGCGACCAGTTTGGCGAAGGGTTCGTCGGTGCTGGGCCGCCAAGTGTCACTCCCCGGGTACGCGGAGGTCCCGACGTTTACCGAAAAGCTCGCCAGTTCCGCGTCGAGTTCCCGGACCGCCAAGGCGGTGATGGCGCTGGAGTCGATCCCGCCGGAGAGCAGCGTTCCCACGGGGACGTCGGCGACGACCTGCCGCTGGACCGCGTCGTGCAGCAGCGAGCGCACCTCGGCCGCGGTGGTGGCGAAGTCGTCCGTGTGCGGCCGCGCTTCGAGCTGCCAGTACCGGTGCTCCCGGCGACCGGACGGACCGGCGATGACCACGCATCCCGGGCGCACCTCGCGCATCGTGCGGTAGACGCCGTGGCCCGGTGTCCTGGCCCGGGGCAGCACGAGGAGTTCGGCGATGCCCTCGCGGTCCACCTCGGCCGTCATGCCGGGATGGGCGAGCAGCGCCTTCGGCTCGGAGCCGAAGACGATCCCGGCCCCCACGGGGGCGTAATAGAGCGGCTTGATGCCGAGGCGGTCCCGGACCAGGAGGAGTTCCCTGGTGCGCCCGTCCCAGAGGGCGAACGCGTACATGCCGTTCAGCCGGTGGACGAAATCCGCGCCCCAGTGCAGATAGGCGGCGAGGAGCACCTCGGTGTCCGAGCGCGTCGAGAAGTGCGCCCCGTGCGCGCGCAGTTCCGCCCTCAGCTCACGAAAGTTGTATATCTCCCCGCTGAAGGTGACCACGACCTGCCCGCCCCGGCCGGCGCGCACCATGGGCTGCAGTCCGCCCTCGATGTCGATGACGGCGAGCCGTCGGTGCCCCAAGGCGGCATGGTCCGACAGCCAGACGCCCTGCGCGTCCGGGCCGCGTGGGGCCATGGTCTCCGTCATGGCCGCGATGACATCCTCGCGGTGCGCGAGTATCTGGTTCCAGTCGATCCATCCAGCGATCCCACACATAGCCTTTTCCATTTCACAGAGAGCGATCGAGAGAAAGGGCATTTCCCGAAGGAGAGGAAATTCCCGTGAGGTCAGGAAATCGGGACTCGAAGAACCGTCGGTAACAATGTCGCCCGTCCAGGCCGGCCAACGCCGTCAGCCGGCGCTCGCGCGTGGCAGCCCCGCCCTGGTCTGTGGGGTGCCTTTCAGCTCCTCGCCGAATGTCTGCAGCACCTGGGCATATCCGCAACTGAGTTCGGCCATGATCGTCCGACAGTGCGGCGGGAGGCTATGCAGCACCTCCTCCTGCTCGCGCAGTGCGACGCGCACGGCGTCGAACATCCGCAGCAGCGAACGGCCCGTGTCGCTGAACCGGAGGGACGGGTCCCTTCTGAGCCGATCGAAGATCGAACTGAGATCAGGGTCCGCCGCACGTTCCTTCCCGAGAGAGCGGCCTTTGCCCGAGGCCTCCGCGAGGACGTTCTCGCGCACCTTTTCGGACAGGGCGCCCGGGGGCACGGGTAGGTGACCGCGGTCCAGGCGATTGCGCACATCGGCGACGGTCGCGGGCGAAATGCCGGCGGCCCTCGCGATCTGTCGCAGCGACGCCACTGGATTATCGCGGATCAGTTCCGCGGCACGCTGCCGCCCCTGCGCACTGTCCACCGGCCGGGATCGGCCATCCCTGCCCACCCTGCGGGTGGGCTGAGAAGCCCCGGGGGGGAGCTCGCCGCGCATCGCGGCCACCCGCCGGGGCGAGAGCCCGGTCAGTGAGGCGACCATGCGGTCGCTCCACTCCGGGTGTGTGGTGAAGACCCGCCGGGCGGCCGCCACACGGTCCTCCTGGGACAGTGGCAGACCGTGCTTGGTGTTCGCAAACACCGAGAGCAGGAACACGTCCGCCTCGCTGCCGTGAAAGAAGCGGACATCGATGTCAGCGCTGCCACGAACAACCGCCGCGCGCACCCGGTGCACGCCGTCGATGACCTTGCGCGAAGGTTGGTGAACCCAGATCGGAGGGAGATCCTCACCTGCTTCGGCCATCAATTGTATGTGCTCGAAATCCTCGCCCTGCAACCGGGGTGAGTCCGTGATGACAAGGGAGTCGACCGGTACCGAGCATACTGCGGAATTTCTGAGCAGTTCTTGTTGCCTAGCAAGAGAACTTACCGGGCCACTATTGGCACCTAACCCCTGATAGTGCGGCTCTGTCACGTAGGCCCCCTGTCATCCGCTTTGGACACCGAAGCAACTTCTCGATCACGTGCCCCACCAGTTTCCGCGCTGCGTCACGTGTCAGCAAGGGCTAGGCGACCAGATCGTTTTGTCCGCGCCGAGATGGCCGGTTCGCATCCTATGGGCCCCGATAAGGATGTAGGCGCTTAGCCTCGCGGTTTCACTTCGTGTGGGGCCCGGAATCTGAGCGGGAACGCGAAAGTGCCTTCTGAACTGGGACGATGAACCTTGTCGAGGGGTGAGAGGAAGGCACTTTCTGCGTGCAGGCTATCGGTTCGCGTCCCCGGCTCGTCATATCCGCCGATGGAACGGGGGTGGTCGGGCACGCTGGGGCACGGTTGCTTTCGGACCTCGCCGATGCCACCGGGTTGACCACCGCGTACTCCGCCGCGCTATGGCCACTTCGGCCGCGCGGGACCGGACACGATCCGGGCCGCGTCGCCACTGACCTTGCGGTGATGCTCGCCGACGGCGGCTAGGCGATCGCGGACCTGTCCGTGCTACGGGACCAGGGCGAGGTGTTCGGCCCGGTGGCCTCCACGCCCACGGCCTGGCGCCTGCTGGCCGCGGTTGACGGGAACGTGCTCGACCGACTGCGCTCGGCCCGTGCTTCAGCGCGGGAGATCGCTTGGCTGCAGGCCGCCGAGCACGGCGAGGGCATCCCTGCCGTGAAGGCCAGCGGACGCGAACTGCCCGGCCTGGTCTTGGACATCGATGCCACGCTGGTGACCTGCCACTCGGAGAAGGAACAGGCCGCACCCACCTACAAGGGTGGCTTCGGCTACCACCCGCTGTTGTGCTTCCTGGCCAATACCGGCGAGGCCTTGGCGGGGCGGCTGCGACCCGGCAACGCCGGAGCCAACACCGCCGCCGATCACATCGCGGTCCTCGGCCATGCCCTCGCGCAGATCCCCGACGCCCACCGGTATGGCACCGACATCCTCGTTCGCGCCGACAGCGCGGGCAGCGCAAAAGCCTTCCTCGCCCACCTGCGGACGTTGCGCGAGCACGGCCCGGACCTGCGGTTTTCAGTCGGATGCGCGGTTACCGAGCCGGTCCGCCGCGCTATCCGGGCCCTGCCCGACGGCCTCTGGCATCCCGCCCTGGACCAGGACGGCACCCTGCGCGAGTCCGCCGAGGTCGCGGAGCTGACCGGCATGGTCGACCTGAACGGCTACCCGGCCGGCCCCCGCATCATCGTGCGACGCGAGTGTCCGCACCCCGGCGCCCAACTGTCGCTGTTCGACCAGGACGAGGGCCTGCGGCATCAGGTGTTCCTCACCGACACCCCGTTCGCGGGCGGCGGCTCCGCGCAGTTTCTGGAGGTCCGCCACCGCGGACACGCCACCGTCGAGGACCACATCCGGTGCGGCAAGACCACCGGCTTCGGCCGCTTCCCCTCCCGCCGCTTCGAAGCCAACGCGGCCTGGCTGAAACTTTCCCTGACCGCGATCGACCTGCTCGCCTGGACCCGCGTCCTGCTGTTGGAAGGTGAGCTGGCCACCGCCGAACCCAAGAAGCTCCGCTACCGGCTGCTGCACGTCGCCGCCCGCCTCACTCGCGGCGGCCGCCGTCTGCGCTTGCGGATCTCAGCGACCTGGCCCTGGAGCAACGAGCTGGCCACGGCCTTTCACCGCCTCGCCGCACTGCCCCGCCCGGCCAACTGACAGCTACCCATTCTGCCCGCCCACACCCGAAGGACCCCGGAGAACCCGACCACCGCGCCGGGCACTCGCCATGCCCACCGACCGACACCGCCTCGAACAGCCACACTCAACCGCCCAGCAACCCCAACCGAAACGGCGAGGTTAGTGAGCCTCTTTATCCTGTCTCGCCAGGGCGAAATGGGCTGGTCAGCGGGTGTGGTGACGGGGCAGGGCCCCTCGTCGTTGGCGTGGTGATCTCACTCATCACACCGGCGACCTGAGGGGCCCTGTTGGTTCCGTATCCTGCCATGCTCGACGTCCCGCACGAGCTCGTCGAGCATGTCTCCTGGCTGCTGTATGAGCACCGTCGGGTCCGCAACACCCGTTGGCGCAAGCTCGGTTGCTTAAAACAGGTGCCGCTCACGCTGGTCCACCTGCGTAAGAACGAGACGTTCGCCCAGTTCGGGCCGGTTTCGGGATATCTCAGGCCACCGCCTGGCGATACGTCGACGAGACACTCGATGTCCTGGCCTCCTGGGCGCCCGGCCTGCACGAAGCCCTCACCGGCCTCGGCGAGGGCGGCCAGGTCATTGTCGACGGCACCCTCATCTCCACCGACCGGATCCGCGCAGACCAGCCGTACTACTCGCAGAAACACCGCATGCACGGCATGAACGTGCAGGTCATCGCCCGGCCCGACGGGACACCGCTCTGGTTCTCCCGCGCGACACCCGGCCGCACTCACGACCTGACGTCAGCCCGCGCGCACGGCACCGTCCAGGCGTGCCTGACCCGGCAGATCCTCGTCCTCGCCGACCGCGCCTACCAGGGTGCCGGCGCCACCTTCCGCACGCCGTACTACTACCACTGCGAACAGCGCGAGCACTACCAGCAGTTCAACCGCGCACACGCCCGACTCAGGGCTCCCGGCGAACGCGCCTTCGCGCAACTGAAGTCCTGGCGACTGCTCCGGCGAGCCAGATGCTCCACCCGCGGCATCGGGACCATCATCCAAGCCGTCCACCCGCTACTGACCCGCGACTATTCAGGATGAAAGAGGCTCAGTAACAAGTGGTCGTTTTATCCTCCGTCGTATCACGGCCATGGCCGGTTCCCGGCCCGCGCAGCCGTTCGACCTCCCTTGCCAGTTCCTCGACCGTCGGGTGGTCGTAGAGGTGCTGCACCGTGAGCTGGACGTCGAAGGCGACGCTTAGCCGGCCTACCAGGCGCATCGCGGTCAGTGAGTTCCCGCCCTGGTCGAAGAAGTGATCGGCCCGGTCCAGCGTGGCCGACCGCAGGGTCGCCCGCCAGATCTCGGCGACCGCCTGCTCGGCCTCGCCGAACGGTTCCCGGCCCGCGTCGTCTCCAGAGTCCGCCAACGGCTTCACCCGTACGGCCACGCCTGGGCCCACGGCGGAGACGACTGCCCGGCGGACTCGGTCGTTCGGCGCCTGACCGCGGTAGGCCACGGTCACTTGCAACGGGCCGAGGAAGGCTGGGTGGAGCTCCCGCGCGACGTGCTCGTTGCGGTCGTCCAGTCCGATGAGGACGTGCTCGGCTGGGTCGGCAAGCGCGGTACGGAAGAGCTGCACCCCGAGCCTCGGGTCGATGACCCGGTAGCCGTGCCGCCGCAGGGCCTCCAGCCCAGCGCCCCCGTCCCCCTCCGTGGTCCACCTGCTCCAGGACTGGCACTGGACGGGCCTGCCCAGGCGCCGCCAGTACGCGGCGAACGCCGGCAGGTAGCCGCTCGCCGAAGAGTACGCGCCGAAGGCCGTGCCGCCGAAGTGGCCGTTGACGGAGGAGAACAGGATCAGAAGCGCGTCGGGCCGGTCCCGCAGTACTTCGGCGATGACCAAGGTCCCGGTGACCTTAGCGTGGAACATCCGCCTGAACTCCGCTGGCTCCTCCGTGGTGAGCAGATGCGAGCCCAGGTCCTGCCAGTAGTGCCCGAAGCCGGCACCCGCCAGGTGCACCAGGCCGTCGAGCCGCTGCCCGAATCGTTGCTCGGCCCCGGTGACCACGGCCCGCATCGCCGCCAGGTCGGTCACGTCCGCCCGGGAGTAGACCACGTCGCCGAGGGCGGCCAGTTCGGCGAGAGACCCGGCCCGGTCACCCGTCGGAGCGGAACGGCCAGTCAGGACCAGTCGTACGCCGTGTTCAGCGATCAGGAACCGGGCCAGCCGTACGCCTATTCCGCCGAGACCTCCCGTCAGCAGATACAGGCCGCCGGCGCGGATACGGTGCGCAGGGTCCGATGGCACGTCGAGCAGCGGCGCGAGCCGGGGCACCAGCCGACGCCCGTCCCGCCGGGCCACCACGTCGTCCGTGCTCCTGTCACTGAGTTCGGCCAGCACGGACGCAGCCGGATCGGGGTCGTCCGGACTCAGGTCGAGCTGGCAAGCCCACGACTCGCCGGCCTCGACGTTCGCCGTGCGCACCAGGCCGGTGACGGTGGCCCGGGCGGGTTCCACCGGGTCGCCCGGTGTGGCGAGGGCACCTACGGTGACAGCGCACAGCGCGGGCCGCTCGGAACCGAGCGCCTTGATCAGGCTGTGCAGAGACCTCGCGGACACGTCGTGGCCACCGGAGTCCGTGCGGGGAGCGGCGTCGGCCCCCCAGGCGTGCACGACGGCACCGACCGTGCCGTGCTCCCGGCGGACCGCGGCCAACAGGGCTGCGCAGTGGGCCGGGTCGAGGGGATCGATCCGGTACGTCCCGGAGTCGTCCAGGGCGAAGGCGGCACCGGAGGCGACCGGGACGACCGGGCCCCCGTCCGGGCGGGCCGCGCGCAACCGTGCGGCGAGGCCGTCCGCGCCGAACACCAGCCAGACCCCGCCAGGGCGCCTCCGCCCCGGGGCGGAGGCCGCCGGTGCCCAGGTGGTGGTATGGAGCCACGACGCCGGCTCGTCGTCGCCGTGGTCCTGGCGGACGGCGGGCAGCTCGGCCAGCGCGTCGTCGAAGGCGCCGGCCTGGTAGTTCGCGAGCAGCCTCTTGCGCTCGATCTTCCCTGCCGACGACTTGAGGAACGCCGCTCGCGACACCGGGACGACGGTACGGGGCAGCAGGCCGACCTCCTTCGCCAGCCGGGCACGGATGCGGGAGACGGCTTCGCCGCGCTCCCAGGCCGTCTCACCGGTCAGCACGCAGAGCACGACCAGTTCGTCCGTTCCGGTGTCCGGCTCGTACTCGCTGCAGGCGGCCGCGAACGTCGGCAGCACACCGTCGACCCGCTCGACGACAGACTCGATCTCGTGGCAGGAGTAATTGGCGCTGCGTACGACTACGACTTCCTTCTCCCGCCCGGTGATGACCAGTCGTCCCTGGTGGACGAAGGCGAGATCGCCGGTGATGAACCAGCCATCGGCGGTGAACGACTCCCGGTTGGCCTCGGGGTTGTTGTGGTAGCCGACCATCTGGGTCACCCCCCGCACCTGCAAGTGGCCGATGCGGTCCTCGGGGACGACACGGCCGGCGTCGTCGACGATCCGCAGCGACGTCCCCGGGGCGGGCACGCCCACTTCGGCGTAGGTGGGGTGCCCGAGCGCGGGTCCGTCGAGCGGTACGAGAGGGCCACCCAAGGTCCGGGCGTCTATGGTCAGGACGCCGGTCGGCTCGCGGTCGGCCCGCAGGGTGGAGTGCACCATGCCACCGCACACCTCCGACATCCCCCACGCGGGCCGCATCACATCACCGGCGAGGCCGTGCGGCGCGAGCATCCTCAGGAACTCCTGGGTGGTGTGGCCGACGATGGCCTCGCCGCCGTTGGTGATGTCGCGCAGGCTGGACAGGTCCCAGCTCCGCCCGTAGATCTCGGCGGCCAAGTTGGTCATCAGGGTGATGACGAAGTTGGGGGCCGAGCTGTTGGTGACCCGGTACCGCTCGATCCAGTCCAGCCAGCGCAGCGGATCGGCGATGAAACTGTCGGTGCGCGCGTTGACGTGGTCCCACTCCATGATGACGTCGCGTACGTTGTGCATCACCATGCCGGCGACGTGGTCCAGGGGCATGAAGTTGAGGGTCACTTCTTCGGGGCCGAAGCCGTTGGCGGCGACGTTGACGTACGCGCGGGTGACGACGGTGCGGTGTGTGTGGCGGACGCACTTCGGGACTCCGGTGCTCCCCGAGGTGAGCAGATGGACGGCGGGATCGTCCGGTTGTACGCGGCGCGGCTCGCCCGGTTCCGCGACCCGCAGATCCTCCACCGCGAGGACTCGCAGAGCCGTCGTGTCCCATAGGGTGCGTAACCCGGCCACCTGGCTGGCCAGAGCGGCGTCGGTGAGCACGGGTGCCCGGTCGAGCAGTTCCCAGGCGCCGCGCAGCCTGCGGGTCACGGCGGTGTCCCAGCGGTAGGTCGGCGCCACCCCGATCGGGGTAGGCAAGAAGCCACCCAGCACACAGGCCCAGAACCCGGTGACGAAGTTGCGGTTGTCGTCGCAGTGCAGCAGCACCGAGTCACCCACGGCCAGCCCGCTCGCGCGTAGCCCGGTCAGCACCCGGGCGGCGTCGGCCAGCAGCCGACGGTAGTTCTGCCGGTCCTCGCTGCCATCGCCAAGGATGAACGTGGTGCCGCGCTCACCGCCGGCCGCCCGAGTCAGCGCGTCGACGAGGGTGGTGGTCGCGGCTGGCGGGGGCTCCCAGGGGCCGCCGTCCAGGTGCGCGGGCGGGCGACCGGGGGCCTCCTCGGGCGCGGCTCGGCCCGGCGCGCCCGCACGGGCGGGGACCGGCCTCGGCCGGGGGCCGGGGCGTCTGGCGACGGTGACCGACAGCTCAGTGACCCCCGGCACCGCGCGCGCTGCGGCCTCCGACTGTGCGGCGATGTCCGCGAAGGACCGCGGTTCTGGCCCGGTGGGCATGACGTTCTCCTGTCCCAATCGCACTTCTCACTGCACTTCTGCGCGGCCGATGGCTCCGCGGGGGCCGTTCCCCGCGTCCGGTGCCCCGGCGCCGGGCAACGCGCACTCCGCCCGGTCAGGGAGCGGGCGGCCGGAGTTCTTCGGCCAGGGCAAAGAACGCGGGCGCGTCCGCGAGCGGACCGGCGGGATCACCGGCCAGGAACTCCACGACCGACTCCAGGTCCGGCCCGACCCGCTTAGCCATCTCCTTGGAGACCGGCGGGTCGACGTAGCGCAGGGTCGCATCCACCCGGTCGGGGCGCAGGAAGAGATTCAGTAGGAACGTAGTGCCGCCGTTCTCGCAGTAGGCGTCTTCCAAGAAATCGGGGGCCTGGACAACCGAGTGGCCGTCCATGGCCTCCGGCGCCGGGGCCTCGTACATGCCGTTCAATTCGACCTCCCAAGGGCCGGGCGAGCCGGACCGCCAGCCCGTGCTCAACCCCGCCCGAAGGCAGACCTCCTCGACGGGCAGCCGGCCGAAGTGGGTCATGCGTCGGCGCAGTTCGTCGCGCCGCTCGGTGAGGTATGACCGGACGTCCTCGCACCGGCCGCTGTCGACCACGTCCACCACTTGGCTGCGCAGCAGTCCCACCACTTCGAAGCCGTGCCGGCGGTGACGGCCGCTGTGCGTGACGGCCACCCGGACCGGCACGCCGTCCGCCCGGCGGAAGTAGAGGCTGACGGCCGCCGTGACGATCTCGTACGGGGTGCAGACGTACTCCTTGGACAGGGACCGCAGCCGTTCGTTGGTGGCGTCGGACAGGCTCAGCTCCCGCTCCCGGGTCCACGCCCGGCGGCTGGGCCGCTTCCGGTCGAGCATCCACTGCGGCAGTGCAGGCGCGGAGGACTCCAGGGCCCGCAGCCAGTCGTCGTAGACCTCCAACCCGTCCTTGAGCATGGCCGCGTAGTAGTCAGCGAACTGCGGCACCTGGTCGGGACGGGGCTGGCCGCCGGGCCGGTTGTATTCGCCCCTTATCAGGTCGGTGACCGTCTCTGCGGACATCCCGTCGACACAGGCGTGATCCAGGATGCAGGCGACGAGGCAGCGCGGGCCGGGTGCGCGCCCCAGTAACACGTGCATCGACAGTTCCCGGGGAACGGTCCACCGGTTGTCCATACCTCGGACGATGCTGGCGAGTGAGTCCGTCGAGCCGTCCCAGTCCACCGTCGTCATGACCGCCTCGGTAATCTCGTCGGGCTCCCGGATCACCTGGGTCAGTTCGCCGCCGACGCCGTCGAGGGACGTGCGCAGCGCCTCGTGCGTGGCGATCGCGTGCCGCACCGCCCGTTCCAGCCGTGCGGGGTCGACCGGCCCCTCGATGATGAAGCAGTTGAACAGTCTCTTGGCCGGGACGGAGGTGTGCGGGGCCACGATGAAGTCGTGATAGACGGCCTGTCCCGCCGATGCCTTGAGCAGCTTCATATCCCATCCAATCTCAGAATGACCACGGCAGCGCCCAGAAGCCCGCCTTGGTCAGGACTCGAGCCGGGCCGGGCGGTAGCAGTGCCCGTTGCCGCAGGGCTGTCGCCAACTCGTGCCCAAAGGCGTGGTGGCCCAGGGACTTGCTCAGCACGAGGAGCTTGACGGCCTGCTCCAGCCGGGTCGACTCGGTACCGCACACAAGGTCGTCCTTCATCCACAGCCCGCGGTACTCCAGGGGCTGGTGCCGTACTGTGTCTCCCCACCCTGCGGCCGGGCGCGTTCCGGTGCTCAGATCGAGCAGGGAGTAGCCGAGACCGCGCAGCAGCGGGGAAACCACCGCCAGCGGGTACTGCCCCACGTAGTTGTCGACCAGACCGCCCGCCACGTCGATGCACACCGCGTCCCGCACCACGTCCAGGTCGGAGCTGAGCAACGCATATTCGAGGCCCTGGGTGCTGAGCCGCAGGACGTCGAACGAGTCGTGACGGGTCCGAAGCTGGCGGAGCGTCAACGATGCCACAGGGCGCCGTTCGCACACTTCGAAGCCAGCGGCGTCGCCGTACCGTGCCACCACGGCACGGTGGGGCTCCAGCAAGGAGGAGCGGTCGGGGTCCCTGGTCACCTTGAGTTCCTCGGGGCCACCGTGCACGGAGACCGCGACGGTGTCGACCACGGTGTCGCCGCGGTCCACTGTCGCGTCGGCCAGCGGGTCGCAGACGACACTGCGGACGAGACCGCTCAGCGCGTCCCATGACGCAGGGAGCCCGCGCGCGCCCGCGTCCAACACCCGGATCGGTGTGAGTTTCGAGGACAGCCACGCGAGCGTGTCGGCCACCTCCGTGCCGGACACCGGACTCGCAGGCGTTGGCGGATTGGTCACCATTCCCCCTCCACCGCGTCGTCGCGGAAGGCATTTGAGTAGCCGCCCAGCGTGTACAGCAGGGTCGGCATGTGGGTGCTCTCCATGGGCACGTCCGCCGCCACAAGAGCGCGCAGGAGTTTGTTGTCCTCGCCCACCACGTTGCGCCAGTCGTCGACGTCATACGTCTCCGGGAAGGGAACGGTCCGCAGCAGCGCCCGCTCGAAGAGCCATTCACTGGTGTCGGCGTTCCGCACCCGGCCGGGCCCGGCACCCTGCTCGACCTGGTCGCGCAGGACGTTGGACCAGGGCACGTACACACACGGCTCGCGCAGCTCCAGGTACCGGGACCGGGCGGCTTCGGCGTCGCGGACCCACGGGTGCCGCGCCTCCAGATAGGGCGTGCCGTCCTGGTGGATCAGCCGACACTGGGAGTGCACGGCCGGGCTGCCGGTCCGCCGCATGCAACGGAACAGGCTGGACAGGTGGTGCGGTTCCAGCAGGTTGTCGTCGTCGAGGAAGCTGATCAGCGCCGTCCCGGCCAGCTCCACCGCCGCGTTCCGGAGCCGGGACAGCACCGGGGGCCCCGAGACGTCCCCGGGCGACCGGGGCTGGAAGTGCCACACCATCGCGCGGTCCGGGGCCCTGTCGTTTCGTGCCATGTGCTCGGCCAGCGGCCGGTACGCTGCCTCGTCGTCATCCACCACCACGAGATGCGTCACCGGCCCCGGGAAGTCCTGTGTACGCACGGTGTCCAGACTGCGGTGCAGCAGGTCCGGACGGCCCCGGGTCACGGTGATCACGGTGATGCCCTCGGCACCCGTGGGGGCACTCATGAGCGCCTGAACACCACCTTTGCAACCGCGTTGGCGATGTCCGCCATGTCCCGCTCGTCACCGAGTAGCGTGGAGTGGTGGGTGAGGACCGAGTGGCTGGCCAGGTATTCGGCGTTCGGGAACTCGCGGCCGCGATTCTCGGCGACAAAGCGCTCTGCCAGCGGACCCAGCGTCGGCTTAGTCCACGGCCGGAGCAGTCTGCTGCGGCTGAGCGGTTCCCGTGGCGGGTAGAAGCGGACGCCGAGTTCGGCGGTGAGCGCCTCGGCTACCTCACTGTTGGACATCCCCGTGGGCAGTGGATCGAACACGATCGGCAGTTCGTAGACTGAGATCCGCGTTTGCTCGGGGTGTTGGCGCAGCAGCCGGACGCCGGGGATGCCCTCGATGAGTCCGGCAAGGACCGCGTAGTTGCGGTTCCGGATTTCGTGCTGCGCGTCCAGGGCCTCCAGTTGGGCGCAGAGCAGTGCCGCGCCGAACTCGCTGAGGCAGAGGTTGGCGCCCATCATGGTGGCGCTCTCCTCCAGCTCCAGTCCCTGGGGAGCGTCCTCGGAGGTGGTGTACCGGCGCGAGTCGGCGCGCAGCTCCTGCATCACCGAGACGAGCCGGTCGTCGTCCGTGACAACCGCGCCGCCCTCGCCCCCAGCGAGCACCTTCGACTGCTGCATGCTGAAACAGCCGATCAGCGCCAGTGAGCCGGCAGGCCGCCCGAGCCACTCGGCGCCGTGCGCCTGCGCCGCGTCCTCCACGACCCGCGCGCCGTGCGCCGCCGCCGCCGCGGAGATCTCGGGGATATCCGCCATCGCGCAAGACCAGTGCACCGGGAGCACCGCGCGCGGTTGCGCGCGGAAGTCCAGGTGCTCCGGTGCCAGGCATCCGGTCAGCGGGTCGACGTCCATCAGTACGGGCACGAGCCCGGCCCGCAACACCGCACTGGCCGTGGCGACCCAGGTGAGGCCGGGGACCAGTACACGGTCCCCGTGGTCGAGCCCCAGCGCTTCCAGGGCCACCACCAGGGCACTCGACCCGTGGTCCACCGGGACACAGTGCCGGGTCCCGACATAGTCGGCGAACATACGGGCGAACCTGCGCTCGAACAGCTCACGACCCGCCGGGCTGGTGATCGCCCAACGTTCCCCACGCAGCACCGTTTCCAAGAACAGCCCGGCATTTCGCGCCGGTACCGGCCAGGTCGGCCAGCGACGGCCAGCCGGACGCACAGGAATGCCCCCGTCGACCGCCAGCCGGTCGGCTGAGGACCGCTGGGGAACTCCGTGACCATCAACGTCGATCCGCCGAATCGACTGTCCCATTGCGTTCCCTCCGACGTCGGGATCCTCACGAAAGACCAAAACCGTCACAGGCTCGGCTGGTCCGGTGTGTCGCCAGGATGCCCGAGGAGAACCGCCGTTCAACTGGCGAACGGACACAGTTGAACGGGACAGGCGCAGCGGAATACGGGCGGCGTTGAGGATTCTTGACCGGTCCGACACCCTCGTACAGTATTCCCGTGCCGTGCGGCGCGGCCGGGTTCGGCAGCACGGAAGCACAGACGGCGCCGGGGCGTTCCGTATCCGCCGATAACGCGGTCTGACGGCCCCGATCCTTGGTGTTCCGAGGCCGCCGCCGAGCCACCAAGCCACCGAAAACTGGAGCCGTACGTGCGGATATCCGAAGGACTGCACAGTAAAGAGGACCTACCGAAGAGGTGCAGTGTCCTGGTCGTCGGGGGCGGCATGAGCGGATTAAGCACCGCCCTGGAACTCAGGGAACGGGGCTCACGCGGCGTCGTCGTCGTCGACCCCGGGCCGTTCACGGGTTTCGAGCACCGCTCCCGGACCTCGCACCCGGCGCCCCTGCCCGGCCCGCCCCCCTGGTGGCGTTCCGCCTCCCCGCACTACGCGGACCTCCCCGGTCTGACCGGTCCCCTCGGCGGTCGCTCCCGCTGCTGGCACGGCGTGCTCCTTCCGGTTGGCCGGCGCCTGCTCGCGGAGCACTGGCCGCGCGACACGGCGGACCGTCTGTTGGGCGACGGGCCCGGCTCGTACCAGGCGGTAACGCGGGAACTGCTGAACTGGCGGCGCTCTTTCGGCGATGCGCGTCCGGACCAGACGCCCGACGATCCGCGCGCGGAGCTGAAGGCCGTCTGGCCCGACCTCTCACTGCGGCCGGTCCCGCAGGCCGGGTGGTCCGTCGACGGTCCGGAAGGCCGCCTCGTCTGGGCGTACTCACCGCTCATGGCATGGGCGCGCCGCGGGCTCGCCCGGCACACCGGCCTCGAACTGCCGACTGTGGTCTCGGGCCTCCGGGCGATTCGTGTGCTGGTCGAGGAGGGACACGTGCGCGGCGTGCTATTCGCGGACTCGGCGGGCGGGTCGTGGGAAGTCCGCGCCGATGTGGTGGTTCTGGCGGCAGGCACTCTGGAGAACACCCGCCTGTACGCCCAGGCGCTCGCCGCGACCGGGGATGTCGTCACCCGGTGGCCCGGCCTGAACGACCATGTAACCCACGGCTACGCGATCCCGCTGCCGCGCGCACTCGCCAACCGGTGGACCCGCTCCGACCACCGGTTCCTCTGGTCCGACCACGAAGACGAGTTGAATGCGAACCTCTTCATGGAGGTGCATGCGGCGGGCCTTGCCGAACCGGTGCTGGACCTGTGGTGGATGGCGCAGCAGGAGGGTCCGTTCCGTGACGAGGTCCGCTTCGATCTTCCGGACGGTGCCGCCCCTGGCGGGACTACGGCCTGGTCCGGGCAGGTGACTGCTTCCTTCTCCTCGGCGGACGAGGAGCAGATCCGCCGACGGGACGAGATCACCGGCAAGCTGCTGGAGGCACTGAACGTCGAAGTCGCCGAGGAGCGGGAGTTCGTCGACTTCGATCCGGCCGCGCGCGCCGCCCTCGCCGCCAGCACGGCCCACCATTATGTCAGTCGGCTGGGTACCGTCGACCACGAGGCGGGAACGGTGCCGCTGGGACAGCGGCTGGACTTCGGCGGCCGGTCGCGCTCGGTCGGCGGCTTGTTCGTCACCGGCCCGGCTGTCTTCCCGGCAGCCGGCGCCGCAAATCCATCGCTGACCATCCTCGCCCTGGCCGCCCACACGGCGGACGCCGTCACCGGCGGCTGAGGGGGAGCAGTCATGGCCCGGTTTTTGGTACTCGGTTACGGCGGAGGGCAGGAGAGCAGTGCGCTTCCGGCGGCCGACGAGCGGGTGCTCTCCTGGTCGGGGCCGCAATACGGCGCGCCTGGGAGTGCCGCTGTCGCGGCCTGCCTCGATGCCGCCGGTATCGACTGGCGGGCTGTCGGGATGGTCGTCGACTACGATGTCGAGCCCTACCTTGCACGCCCGTGGAACCCCCTGTCGGCCGTCCCCGAGGGCATGCCCCGAGTGACGGGCAGCTGGGACGACTCGCTGCACCGGGCCAGTGCCGCGTCCTTCTCCTTCCGGGACGCGGCAGCGGCCGTCGTCCCCTGTCCCGGCACGGCCCGATGCGCACGCCGACAGCCTCTACGACATGGCCGACGGACACCTCTCGCTATGGCTCCCCCGCCCCACTCCCGCCGCCCGGTCGGCGCCCACCACCGTCCTCGGCTTCCGGCACCGTGTGTGCCGTGGTGGCTTCGGGCCATCTGCGTACGGCCTCACTTCGACAAAGCCATGGGGGTCGGCACCTCGCCCTTCGGCCAAGTACAATTTCCCGCACCTCCCGCGCACATCACCCCGCGTGGCCGACTGACGTCAGGCATTGTCCCAGAACAGCAGCCAAACTGCTGTCCGGCACAGGACGCCTTACCGGGCAGCCATGACGATCCGTGGCGGCGGGGACACACTCAGCATGGCCGGTCTTCGACGGGGAACGGGCGCCGCCGGTCGGGCCGCCCGTGATCGAGGAGCTGCTGCCCCCGGGGGTCGAACACGCCGAAGCGTTCGGCGATCTCGCGAGCGCGTGGCTGTACCCGGCGGAGGAGTCCGCCGTCGCGGGGGCGGGACCGGAGCGACGTGCGGAGTTCGCCACGGCACGCCATCTGGCTCGCCGTGCGCTCTCCCGGCTGGAGGTGGCGCCTTCCCCCCTGCTAGCGGGCCCGCGCCGGGCACCGCAGTGGCCGGCGGGGGTGGTGGGGAGCATTACACACTGCGCCAGCTACCGCGTCGCCGTGGTGGCGAGGCGGAGGGTGTTCGCCTCGCTCGGTGTCGACGCCGAACCGAACGAGCCACTGCCCGTGACCGTCCTGCGGCGTATCGCGACGGAGCGGGAGCTGGCCTGGGTCGCTGACCTCCTGGTCCGGCGGCCGGAAGTGCGTTGGGACCGGCTCCTGTTCAGTGTCAAGGAGTCCCTCTACAAGGCGTGCACCCCCCTGGCCGGGCAGTGGCCGGGGTACGACCGCACCGACATCGTCCTGGACGCCGCCGGGCTGGCCTTCAGCGCCCGACTGCTTCCCGGGCCGCGCCCCGGACTCCCTCCGTACGGCACCTTCGACGGTCGCTGGCTGGTGCGCCGCGACCTGGTACTCACCGCTGTGACCCGGTCGGAACGCCCTGGCCCCGGCTGAGAGCTGCGGGCACCGCCCGGCCGTGGCGCGCGGTGGCACCGGCAGCCTGGGGCGACCGTTGTCCGCGCCGGTATCCGTGCTGCATCATCGACCACGACATGCGCTTCCTGCGGGGACGCCGGTCCGGAACAGCGCGCAACCCGTCCGGTGACGGGACGGTCCAGCTGCTGTCACGCCCGCAGAACCTGACGCCGGTCATGAAGCGGCAGGGGCCCGCATGTTTCACCAAGTCGGAAAGGCTGTCCATGAGTGGGCTTCACACCCGGGCAACGCTGCACGACCTCGTCCCCGCGTTCGTCCGGACACCGGACCCGTCCCTGATACAACTCGCCGCCAACGAGGCGCCCTACGGACCACTGCCGTCCGTCGCGGAGGTGCTGGCCCGGGAGATCGGGCACGTGAACCGGTATCCGGACGACGGCGCCGTCGGACTGCGGCACGCGATCGCCGACTGGCTCGGCGTGGCGGGCGCAGAGGTCGCGCTCGGCGCAGGTTCGCTGGGTCTGCTGGAGCAGGTGATGCTGGCGATGTGCGACCAGGGCGGCGAATTAGTATACCCGTGGCGGTCGTTCGACGTCTACCCCCAGTTGATCCGCGTGGCCGGTGCAATACCCCGGCCGGTGCCGCTCCACGAGGAGCGCAACGACCTGGAGGCGATGCTAGCGAGCATCGGCGAGCGAACCCGGGTGGTGATCGTCTGCAACCCCAACAACCCGACCGGGCCCGCGATCGGCCGCTCGGAGCTCGAGGGCTTCCTGCGCCGACTTCCCCGGACCGTGACGGTGCTGCTGGACGAGGCGTACTTCGAGTACGTACGGGACCCCGCCGTGCCCGACGGGCTCACCCTGCTGCGGGACCATCCCAACCTCGCCGTGTTGCGCACCTTCTCCAAGGCGTACGGGCTGGCGGCCCTGCGGGTAGGCTATCTGGTGGCGCGACGGGAGATCGTCGAGGCGGTGGACAAGACGCACGTGACGTACTCGGTGAGCCGGCTCGCCCAGGCGGCGGCGCTGGCCTCGATCGGCGCTCAGGGGGAGCTGGGGGAACGGGTCGAGGCGACCGTGCGGGAGCGCGGCAGGGTGCGCGACACCCTGCTCTCCCAGGGGTGGCAAGTGCCGGTGAGCGAGGGCAACTTCGTGTGGCTGCGGCTCGGCGCCGCCAGTCAAAGCTTTGGGAAGGACCTCGAACGGTTCGGTGTCGCGGTCAAGGTGGTACCGGACGAGGGCGTGCGAATGACCATCGGTACCCACGAGGAGAACGACGTCTTCCTGGAGGCGGCCGGCGCGGTCCGCGAAGCCGCCCTGTCCACCGGCGGATGACCGCCGGGTGACAGACACGTTCAACTGGCGCCGCCGGGCAGTTGAACGGCCCCGGCCCGGAGTGCGCGTACCGCGGGTGTTCAGGAGGCCGGCGATCGCCGTGCTGCCTTCGGTCGTCCGGGGTTAGTGTGGTCCCCGCGGCCGGGCGGCGAGTCGCCGGTTGTGCCGCCGTTCGGGACTCTCCCGCCGTGCGGACACCGCCCACTGGGGCCGACGGGACACCAGGCGAGGCGGGCGGGCCGCCCGCGGGCCGACGACCCGCCGCTCCGTCCTCTGAGCAGGCCGCCGCCGAGGCCCCGGCCCGGTCCACGGGTGCACGCCACGACGGGCCGCTTGACACGCAGGGCGATACTGAAGGGCATTTTGCCATGCTGACGCTCGGAATCTCCGCCTATTACCACGACGCCGCAGCCTGCCTCCTCTCCGACGGCCGCATTCTCGGAGCGGCCCAGGAGGAGCGGTTCACCCGCCAGAAGTACGACTCCGCCTTGCCGGTCAACGCCGTCCGCTACTGCCTGGAAGAGGCCGGGGCCACCATCGCCGACGTAGACCGGCTGGCCTTCTACGAGATCCCCCAGCACAAGCGGTCCCGGCAGGAATGGCAGGCCGCCCGGCGCACCGCGGGCGCCGAGGTCAGGGTGACCGCCCAGGACACCGAGGCCCGGCTGCGCGACGGTCTGCAATGGACCCGCGAGATCCACTTCGTGGACCACCACCGGGCGCACGCGGCCAGCGCCTACTACGTCTCTGGTTTCGACGACGCCGCGGTGCTCGTCTGCGACGCGGTCGGCGAGTGGGACACAACCACGTTCTGGCACGGGCAGGGCCCGGACCTGACCCGGCTCGGCGGGATCCGCTTCCCCGATTCTCTGGGCCTGTTCTACTCCTGCCTGACCTCGTATTTGGGCTACCGCCCGAACTCGGACGAGTACAAGGTTATGGGCCTGGCGAGTTACGGGAAGCCCACGTACGAGGCAAGCCTGCAAACGCTGCTGAAGCTCGACGGCGGCGGATTCACAATGGACACGGAGGTGCTGGACTTCATCAGCGAGCCCGAGGGCCACCGGAGCAACCTTGCCGAACTGCTCGGTGTCCCGGCCCGCCGTCCGGGCCAGCCCGTGCTGCCCCAACACGCGGACATCGCCGCGTCAGGCCAGGCGGTCCTGGAGTCGGCGGTGTCCGCCCTCCTCGACTGGCTCTCCCGGCAGCGGACGACCACGAACCTCTGCCTCGCCGGCGGAGTCGCGCTGAATTGCCGTGCCAACGCAGTCGCGTTCGAGGGGTCACCGTTCACCCGCATGTTCGTCCAGCCAGCGGCCGGGGACGCGGGCACTGCCCTCGGCGCGGCGCTGTGCGCCGAACCGCCCGGGACCCGTGCTGCCACCGGGCCGATGCGGCACGCCTACCTCGGCCCCCGGTACAGCAGTGACGCCATCGCCAAGCTGTTGACCGGCGCCGGAGTGCCCTTCCGGGACTTCCGAAACGACGAGGAAGGGCTCGTGGACGCGGTGGCCGGGGCCCTCGCCGATGGCCGCACCGTGGGCTGGTACTACGGGCGGATGGAGTTCGGGCCCAGGGCCCTGGGCGCGCGCTCGATCCTGGCCGATCCCCGCCGGGAGGACATGCGGGACCGGGTGAACAGCAAGATCAAATGGCGTGAGGAGTTCCGGCCCTTCGCCCCGGCGGTGCCGGAAGAACGGGCGGAAGAGTACTTCGTCATGGGACGCACATCACCGTTCATGGTCGATCTGTTCACGGTGCGGCAGCCGGACGTCCTCGGTGCGGTGACCCATGTCGACGGCACAGCCCGCGTGCAGACCGTGAACGCCGCCGTGGCCCCCCGCTACCACCGGCTGCTGGAGCGCTTCGGGGCGCTAACCGGTGTACCGGTGCTGCTCAACACCTCCTTCAATCTGAGCGACGAGCCCGTGGTCTGCACTCCGGTCGACGCGCTGCGCACCTTCCTGCGCTCCTCCCTGGACCTGCTGTGCCTGGAGGACGTACTGGTCGATGCGGCGTCGATCGCCGAGGAACTGCGGGAGGCCGCGGTGGAGGAGCACCGCTTCGTGGCCGGCGCAGGGCTCCAGCAAAGCGGAGAACTGTACAGCTTCTTCTGATGCGAGCGGGTGCTCGCATCAGGCGCGGATCTCCCGGTGCGCCGCGCGAGACGACCTCGACAGACCAGCGAAGGGTGTGAGAGATGGGTACGGTCCGCCGAATCCTGGACGAGGGCTTCGGCCCCTGGGCGCTATCGGAGGATGGGACCTGCTTGGTCCGCCGAGACGACCGGCCACCGGGCGAGTTCCCCAGGCAGAGCGGCTGCTGGTCCCGGGACGAGCAGATCCCGGTCGAGCCGCGCAAGCCGTTCCGGGTCGCCGTCGTCGGTGAATCGGTCGCCCGGGGCTTCCTGCTCGACCCGATCGTCACGCTACCCGACCTGTGCCGAGTAGCGTTTCGGGAGGCCGGCCTCGACGACCGGCTGGAGCTGATCGACTTCACCGTCAACGGGCTCTCGGCCGCGGGCGCGACGAAGCTGTGCCGGGCCGCCACGGAACTGCAGTGTGCGATGATCGTCCTCTATGTAGGCAACAACTTCCCCCGTTCCACCCCGTGGCTCGACGACCCGGAGACCCGGCAGGACGCCGCCCGGACCTTCACCGACCGCGGGTACGCGGACTACCTGGCCGCCCGCCGGGAAGCCATGACCGCGTTCGCCCGGAACTTCTGCCAGGAGGTGGAAGAGGTGTGCCGGACGGCGGGGATTCCACTGGTCGTGGTGGCCCCGGCCACCAACCAGCTCGACTGGCACGCCCCCTGGGTGGTGCCGACCTGGTTGCCCGAGGACCGGCTGGCCGAGTGGACGGCGACGCGCCGCCGTCTGGACGAGCCAGCCGACGATGAGGCGGCCGGGGACCCGGCCCGGTGCCTGGCCCTGGCCGAGCGGATGACGGTCCTGGACGGCGGCACCACGGCACGGCCCATGGAGATCGCCGGCCGCTTCCTGGTTCGGCTCGGACGCGAGGCCGAAGGCGTCGCACTGCTGAGCCGGGCCGTGAGCACCGGCATCGACCCGGCGAACTACGAACGGCGTTGTCCGGCCGAGGTCGCCGAGGAGTTGCGGCTGCTCGGCCGGGCGGTCGGCTGCCGCCTCGTCGATGTCCCTGCCCGCGCCCGCGAGCGGTACGGCATCGCCGCGCTGGGCCGGGAGATCTTCCTCGACTACTGCCACCACACGCTGGATTCGCTGCGGGACGTCGCGGCCGACGTCGTGGCCGAGATCTGCGCTGGACTCGATATGGCACCGGCGCCCGGCTGGCCCGAGCGGCTCGTGCGGGCGGTGTCCCCGCCCGCACGGGAGGTGGCCGCTGCCTATGTGCTGTCCGCGTTGCACAACCAGCACTGGGGACAGTCCGCAGACGTCGTCGAGCACTGGTTGCGGTGTGCCGTGCGGACCGATCCGACGTGCGTAGAGGATCTGGCCACGTACTTCACCATGTCCCTGCCGGAGACGCATTTCTGGCTGCTGGGAGACTCGCTCGCGGCCCGCTCGGACCGCATGTACTGGTTCCTGAAGAACTTCTCCCATCTGCCCGTGCTCGACGCCCAATTCGCCGAGCGGGCCCTTCGGTCGCTCCCCGAGGACGGCAGACAGCGCCTGGCGAAGGAGCTGGACGCCCTCTGGCGAGAGCTGCGGGTCGAGCAACGCGGTGACGTCAATCTGCTGGACACTTTCTGGCGGGAACGGGACAGCGGGCCCCGGCCGTTCACCGTCGTCGCGGGGGAGAACGCCCCGGTCAGCCGCTACGGATTTCTCACCTCGGGAAAGCTGTCCCTCACCCTGGACGTCGTCCTCGTCGCGGGGCCCGGTATCAGCGGCGGTCGGTTCGACATATGGCTCAACGACCATCCCTGCTACGCCGGTGAGGTGACGACCGAATGGCGGCACGAGCGGATCGTGCTGCCGCCCTCCCTTTTGCGGGCCGGCGCCAACGAACTGACGTGCACCTGGACCACCGCCAGCCGCAACCCGGATGTCGCCACCGCCGCAGTCTCCACCTTCGGCACCGGTCCGGAGAACCAGCACCTGATCCGCCTGGCGCGGATGCGGCTGACCCCGTGAGCGCCCCGGTCGCCCCGGGCGGCCCCCACTACCCTTACGGCATGACGATGCCCAAGCTGCAGGAGCGCCTGAAGCACGTCTGCGCCGCGGCGATGCTGGTGCCGCACGGCCCACCGCGCCTAATCGAGAGCCAGTCCAACGACGCCTGGGCACTTGACGACACCCGGCTGGGCCCAGTCGTCCTGCGCATCTGCTGGCGCGGCGACATCGGCCGGATGGCGCGAGAGACCGCGGTCCTTCAGCAGTTGCCGGACTCCGTGCGCCGCCCCGAGGTGGTGGGCCACGGCGTCCTCACCGTGCATGGTCATCCGTTGTCATACTCTCTCACCCGTCGGCTAACCGGACGGTCCCTGGCTGAGGCCTGGCCGGGATTGACCACGGCCGAGCGCCGTGCGGCGATCCACCAGACGGCCTCAATGCTGCAGGAGCTGCACGGCTGGGTGCCCCCGGCTGCCCTGGCGGACGTACTGCGCGCCCGCCCCGGTCTGGCAGCGGCGACCGCCGACGACCTGGTGGGCGCGGACATTGCCCCCCTGCCCGTGTCCCGGGCGGTGCGTCTCGCGGAGCACGTGGCCCGGATGCCGTACGTCGACAAGGGGCTCATGGTGGCGGCGGTACGTCTGCTGAGGACGCTCGGGGACCCTGAGCCGGCCGTGGACGACCCCGGGCGGAGCGGGCTGGTCCACGGTGACCTCAACCTGAGCAACCTGTTGTGGACGCCGGACGGTACCGTCTCGCTGCTCGACTTCGAGTGGACCCGGATTGCATTGCCCTCGCTGGACCTCATGCGGATGTGTGAATACGCCGACGATGCGGTTGGCGGCACCGGCACGTATCCGTCAGTGCTGCGGATGTTGGAGGAGGAGTACCCGGACCTGTTCCGCGCCGAGGGCGTCGCCCGGCACGTCCGGCTGTACGTACTGGCCTACTCGGTACGGTCGCTGGCCATCGCCCCGCCCGATGGGCCCGCCGCCTCCCTCCCGCCCGGCCACGCGCTGCACCGGGTACGGCGCATCATCGCCGACCGGTGGCCCGCCCCCGGCGCGCTGCCGGACTCGCTCGTGGCCGCTGCCTGAGGCGGGCGGCGGCCACGGCGTGAGGAGAGGGCACCGGATCCTCCCGGTGCCCGCGGGGTCACCCTTCGGCGGGCTGCCAGTACCGAGCGTAGGCCGCCGGTATGCCGGGCGGCGGTGCCTTGTGGACGTAGAGGACGTCCCGGGCCCGCACGACCTGTCCCGTCGGGTCCACCCAGTAGAGGTCGTCGGTGCCGGCCTCGATGAGTCGGCGCGAGACATCCGCCGTCCCGGAGTGGTACACCTCCGGGTCGAAGACAAACTTGTCTGCGCCCCACGGCACCAAGAAAACGGCCTGCGGCCACTTTCTGGCGATCTCGAACAGCGTGTCCTCGCCGTCCACCCGCAGCACCTCACCGGCGAAACGCGGTGGTGTCTCTCCCTGCCCGATGGCGCAGAGCGCCGACGTGGTCAGGATCTGCTCGCGGCCAAGGACGTCTACCGTGCGCTGCGCGTGGTCGGCCTCCGGAAGTGCCACCAGAAGTGTCGGCTGGTCGGGGAGACCGCGGCAGTTGATGCGCAGCGGATCGAGATCGCCCACCCGCGCCTCGCTCTTGTCCTCAAACACCCAGTCCCCGATGACCAGGACGTCCATGCCCGAGGACACGAACAAGCGGAGCGCCTGTTCGCACGTCTGCACAATCGGCTCCCCCTTATCGTTGAACGAGGTGTTTAGCACCATTCCCATCCCGGTACGCCCCTTAAATGCGCGGATGAGCTGAGAGAAGAGCGGGTTGAACGACTCGCCGACCGTGCCGACCCGCGCCGTCCCGTCGACGTGACAGACCGAGTCAAGAGTCTCCCGCCACTCCTCGCGCAGCGGCGCGACGACGGTCATGTACGGCAGCGGCTCGGTCGCCTCGAAGTAGGTGCTCAGGTCCTCCTCCAGCACCGACGGCGCGAACGGCCGCCAGTTCTCGCGGTGTTTGACCTCCGCGTTGATCCTGGTCTTGATGCCCGGCGTGGCGGGATTGCCAAGGATCGAGCGGTTGCCGAGGGCCCGCGGGCCCATCTCGCTCCGGCCCTGGATCCATCCCACGATCTGCCCGGCCGCGAGCCGCTCCGCGGCGAAGGCGGCCGGGTCGTCGCACTGGACTCCCTCGATACCGGCGGCAGCCGCCGCCTCGCCCACCCGGTCCAGGTCGATCTCCCGCCCGAGGAACGGGTGGCTCATCTCCCAGTGGTGGCGTGCGCCCGGCCGCACGCGCTGGTGATAGGTATAGAGCGCCGCGCCCAACGCCGCGCCCGCGTCGGTCACCTGGGGATAGACCGCGATGTGCGGGAAGACACCCTCCTTGCGGATGAGACCGTTGGCGACCGAGTTCAGGGCGACGCCGCCGGTGACCAGCAAAGCGTTCGTCCCGGTCCGCTTCCGCAGGGTGGTGGCGAGGGCAAGCATCACGCGTTCGCACACGTACTGCCCGGCTGCCGCCACGTCCTTGTGGTGCTGCCTAATCTCATCGTCGCGCCCCCGGCGCGGCCCGAACCGCCCCTCGAAGACCCGGGCCACCAGTTCCGGTGTGGAGTAGGAAAAGGTGCCATTCGTCAGTGCTTCGTCGAACCGGAACAGGCCGTCTTCGCCGACCTGGAGGAGGCCGGAGAGGTCGGGCGCGTACCGCTCGGGATCGCCGTAGGCCGCGAGCGCCATGGTCTTCCCCTCTTCCCCGAAGCCCCAGCCGAGCCAGTTCGTCACGGCTTCGTAGAAGCGGCCGAGCGAATGCGGAAGACCGATGGTCTCCAGGATTCCGATGCCATCCCGTCGTGTGCAGTGCGCCAGCATGGCCGTGTCGGCTTCCCCGCTGCAGTCGAGGCTGAGCACGGCGGCGGCGTCGAATGGACTCGTATGGAAGACGCTGGCGACGTGACTCACATGGTGCCGGACATTGACGACCCGGTCCTCGCCGAACCCGGCAGCGGTTAGCAGCCGGTGGAAAGTCGGGTGCCGCCACGTCACGTTCTTCGTGGCCTTCTCCAGTGCCTCCCCGGTCAGATACTCGCGGGCCTGCCGCAGCCGCTCGGGCACAAGGCCGTGGTCCCCGCAGGTCGCCACCAGATCGACGTCACCGGGGGCGATGCCGTGCTCTGCGAGACCCTCGAACAAAACCGTCAGATCGCTCGACCTGCCGTGCTTCACACGGTTGAACCGTTCCTGTTCGTAGACGAATAGCGGCTGCCCGTCCTTGACCAGCGCGAAGCACGCGTCGTGCTCCCCCGCCTTAGCGCCGAGCACGATCATTGCGACCACCTCATGCCGTTAGTAGGTCGGTGCCCCCGGCCGAGGGAACCGTCCGATTGCTGCCGCACCACACATCTCGAAGCCACGTGGCCCTCAAAGAATGTCCGTCCGAGCAGGGAGAGAGGATGAGTTCGTAGAAGACGTAAAGGACATGCGTCAACAATTTCCGACGTATTGCGGCCCACGTCTTCTTGCTTCAGCGGCCTGCGCATTCAGATGGTCAGAGAATGTGTCGCTACGAGGCCGACGCACATCTTGGAAGGCTTCTTACTCCTTCTTCCGAGCTGGAATTTTAGGTCCGTTCATTGCCGCCGCAAGCTGCGCAGATCACTCCGGGAACACCCAGATCGGATTGGCGTAGAACCACAGATCCGTCCAGGGGTCCTGATCTCCGTCCACGTCCATCGCCGGCCCGTACGGATCGATGTCGGCGCCCAGCAGGCCGGGCCGTGAGCGGTTGCCGTCGGTGCCGCGCAGACGCACATAGTACGGCTCGTCCACCCGCCCTAGGCTGACGCGCACCGAAAGCTTCCGGTCGCCGGGGCGGACCTCGAACGACGTGATCACCCGGGTCTGCGGGGCGATGAAGGAGTCGCGGTCGGCCGCCGGGCCGGTGACCGCTCCCCGAATCAGGTCGACGCGGGCCAGCCTCGGAACGAACTGGGCCCAGTTCGGTTTCGTTGGCAGCGCGATCTCAAGTAGCAGTTCCACTGGGGTGCCGCGCCGGGCCGTGAGCGTGCCGCCGAGCAAGGCCCCCGACCCGGGAGGACCGCTGGCCACCCGGACCCGTGCGTCGACCGAGTCGACCAGACCGCCGTGGTCGACCCAGACCCGGCCGGAGCGCAGGCCGTCCATAACGGCGCGGTAGCCAAACTCCGTCGCGCCGACATGGGTCCTGGAGTAGAAGCCGGGCCAGAAGTCGCCGTCGATGACGGGCTGCGGGGTGTAAACGGGATCGTTGTTGCGCCCGTTGGCGGCGAAGTCGCTGCCGGGGCCCGTCCGGGCGTGGTCCAGGTGTACGGCGTGGGCGTCGGAGTTCGCAGTGATCCACCAGGGTCGGCCCTCGGCCAGCATGCTGTCCCACAGCCCACCGACGGTCGAGGTCATCCAGTCGAATCCGCCCCAAGACCGGTAGGCATCCAGCGGAAATCCCGGAAACGACGCAGCAGTCGGATTCAGGTAGTAATAGCCCCGGGCGCCACCGAATCCGTGCGGTTTCGGAATGCCGCCCGCCTGGTGGCCGGGCGCACCTTCCATACCGATGGCCACACTCGGGTCGGCGTCCCGCCAGGCACGGAGTTCGTGCGGGGAGTCCAGGCCTCGGTGGGAGGGATGGTTGGCCAGCATGAGCGCCGCGTCCACGTGCCGTCGCCGCACTTGGTCACCGAGGTAGGCGATCCCTGCGACCGCCCTCGCCTCGTTCTCCTCCGCAGTGTGGGCGGCCAGCATCCGCGAGCCGTCGTAGACCTGCTCGAACTCCTTGAGCACGGTCACTTCGTTCGGTCCTGGTGACACGAAGACCGTCCCGTGTTCCGCATTCGGTATGTTCCATTCGAGCCCCTGGAAGACCAGCAGGTCCGGCAGTTCGGCCCGGGCGCAGACGATCTCGGGGTGTACCGCGTCGACGCCGATTCTGCTGTGCTGGTGCCCGCCGTGATCGGTGATGACGAGCCAGTCGAGGCCATAGGCCCGTGCGTGCCTGGCCTGGTCGATCACCCGGTACACGCCGTCCGCGCTGTATTGGGTGTGCACGTGGTGGTCTCCGGCCAGCCAGCGGACCGCGCGCCCGTCGCCGGGCGCCGCCTTGTGGCGGGAGCCGTTCCGCCCGCCCGCCCGCGGGCCCTGATCCTGGTCGTCACCGTGCTGGCTCTGCGACACCGAACAACTCCTCTGGGTGGGGGTCCGGGCGCCATGCTACGAGTGCCGATACGACTGGAAACAGAAATCCCGTCTTAATTTCATGAACGGCATGCGAGCAAATTCCGCAATCTTTGTCAAGGTGCGTTCAACTGCCTCCGGGCAGCAGTTGAACAATGCACTCCGCCGGTCCTTCGGTAATGCCGTGCCGGAAGTTTGGGGTACGGTGACGCGGCGAATCAAAGCCATGGACGGACGGGGAGCATGGACCACTCGATATGGCCGGGCAGCGACCGGGGAGCCGCCGTCGTCTTCGATATCGACGGCACACTGCTGCGGCCGGGTACCTTTCTTCAGCGCGTGCACATGGAATCGATGGCGGCCGCGATCGAACGGATTTCTGGTGTGCCCGCCGAGTTCCGCTACGAGGGCGGTGACTTGTTCGTCAACGGCCATGATCTGGCGGGCTGCACCGACGCCGGGACCATCGACCTCGTCCTGCGTGGAGTAGGCATGTCCTCCGCGGAGTCGCCCGGCCTGCGCGCCGCCGTCGTGGCGGCCATGTGCGACCTGGTCACGGCTGGGACCGAGGGCCTCGACTGCGCGCACGAACTGCTCCCGGGAGCCGCGGACCTAGTCGCCGAACTGCGGCGGCACGGAGTGATCGTCGGGTTGTCCACCGGCAACGCGCGCACGGTGGCGTCCTGCAAGATGCGCGCCACCGGACTGTCCGGGCTGGCGGACCTGGGCGGCTTCGGCGACACCGAAGGCGCCCGATCGGACATCGCCCGTGGCGCGGTGGAGGCCGTCCGCGCCGCCGCTGGTGCCCGGGGCCAGATGCTCAGCGGGACCGGCATCGTCCTGATCGGTGACACCACCAGCGACGTCGGCGCCGCGCGGGCGGCGGGCGTGCGGTGTGTCGGCGTCGCCACCGGGGCCTCGCGGGCGCACGAGCTGGAAGGGGCGGGAGCGGACCTGGCCGTGCCGACGCTGGAAGGGCTGCGAGTGCGCGACCTCGTTGGGCTCGTGAACTCCGGCGGGGCCGGGTACCTGGACGGGGCCGCACCGTCGACCCCGCGGAGGTAGTCCCGGCGATGACGAACGCCGTACGTGACCGTCTGCGGCTGCTGGCCTTGCTGCGGGCAGCCGGCCCGGTCCTGCTCACCTCTCTCTGCTGCCAAATCCTGCTGGCCGGCCTGGTGCCGGCCGCCAGTGCTATCGCCCTGGCCCACCTCTTGGACCGAGTGCAGGAGGTGCGGTCTGGGTCCCTGGCCATCACCGCGGCGCCGCTGTTCCTCTTCGCGGGGGTGTTGCTGCTCGGCCATGTCCTGGAGGCGGTGCGCGATCCGCTGGCATACGCGGTGCAGGCCCGGATCGACGGCAGGCACCGGGCCAGGGTCGCCCGGCTCTCCGCTACCAGCCACACCATCGAGGCGCTGGAACGACCGGAGGTGCAGCAGCTGATCCGGCTGGCACGCGCCGACCCGGAGAACTGGACCGAACGCACGCCGGGCGCCGGGGCGGTGGCCCAGCTCGCCAACTTCGGACGCGCCGTCACACTGCTCAGCTCCTCCGTAGTGCTGGCCGCGTACGCGTGGTGGCTGATCCCAGTCCTCGTGCTGCCGGCCCTGCTGTACCAGCAGCTCAACCGCCGGGACTCGATGCGGTGGTACCGCGCCTGGCGCGGCAACAGCGACGCCGCGCTGCGCGCTGGCCTCTGGTATGACGCGATCGTGTCGCCGAGTGAGGGGAAGGACATCCGCCTCTACGGCCTGGGCGGGTGGGCGCTGGACCGTTCCGAGGAACACATCCACACCCTCTACGATCCGGTCTTCGCCGAGGCTCGACACCAGCTCCGTTCACAGTGGCGGCAGTTGGTGGTGCTGCTGGTGCCGATGACGGTCGCATTCCTCGTGGTGACGCTGGCCGCGGCACGGGGCCAGCGGTCACTCGCGGTCGCCATGACGGTGCTGGCGGCCGGCCCGGCGTTGTACCGCGCGTTCGGGGGCGCACCACGGGACGTGATCGCTGGGATCGCGAGCCTGCACGCGGTCGACCGTCTGCGGGCGCTCCTGGGGTCGGGTGTGCAGGCCTCGGCCCCTCGGGAGATAGACGCGGCGCCGGGCGCCGTCCCGGTGCGTTTCGAGGGTGTGGGGTTCGCCTATCCGGGAACGTCACGGCGGGTGCTGGACGGCCTGAACCTGGAGATCCGGCCGGGCGAGCTGGTGGCGATAGTAGGGCTGAACGGCGCGGGCAAGTCGACGCTGATCAAGTTGTTGGCGGGACTGTACGAGCCGAACAGCGGCAGGATCACGGCGGGCGGACTGGACATCGCGGCACTGGGTCCCGTGGCGTGGCGGCGGCGCATCGCCGTGGTGTTCCAGGACTTCGTGCGCTACCACCTGTCGGCAACGGAGAACGTGGCACTGGGCAACGCGGCGGTGCCGGTGGACCGGGCGGCGGTCCGTGAGGCGGCTCGCGATGCGGGGTTGACGGAGGTAGTGGAGCGGCTGCCGGACGGCTGGGACACGCCCCTGGCGCGGACTCGCACCGGCGGGGTGGACCTGTCCGGTGGTCAGTGGCAGCAGGTGGTTCTGGCGCGGGCCCTGTACGCCGTGCGGACGGGCGCGCGGCTGCTGGTGCTGGACGAGCCGACCGCGCACCTGGACGTGCGCACCGAGTTCGAGGTGTTCGAGCGGCTAGCAGCGCACCAAGGGGACGCGAGTGTCGTCCTCATCTCGCACCGATTGTCCACCGTACGCCGGGCGGACCGGATCGTGCTGCTGGAGGGCGGGCGGGTGGTGGAGTCCGGCACCCACGAGCGGCTGATGGCAGTCGGCGGCCGGTACGCGGAAATGTTCGCGATCCAGGCCGACCGGTTCAACCGGGGGTACGACGACCGCCTCGAGGAGGACGAACTTATATGACCGCGACGGCACCGACCGTCCCGGGCGGGTGGTCGCGCTACCTCCGCCTCTGGCTGGAACTCATCGAGCTGTGTCGGCGGGCCCACCCCTGGCGGACAGCGGGCCTGCTGGGTATCAAACTCGTGGCGTCGGTCAACGTGGCGGCTACAGCGCTCGCCCTGCAGGCGACAGTCGACGGCATCGTGCGTGGCGACGTGCCGGGTGCGACGGTCGCGGGGGCCGCAGCAGCCGCCACGCAGGCCCTGTCCGCGTACCTGCTCTACCTGGACTCCACACTGACGATGCTGATGGTCGACTCGGTCGGCGTGCTGGACATGACCCGCCGGATCAACGAGGTGATCCTCGGTCTCGACGCGCTGGACTACCTGGAGCGCACCGAGGTCTTGGACCGCGTCACCGTGGTCCAAGCCGGCGGGTGGAACCTCGTCTACGGCATGTGGACAGTGGTAGACGTGGTGGCGGGCGCGATACGGCTGGGTCTCACCCTGCTGCTGCTGGGCACGGTGAGCCCGTGGCTGCTGCTACTGCTGGGGGTCACTCCTGTGCCCATGTGGCTGGACAGGCGCGGCCAGCGCGCAGTCGCCAAGGCGGAGACGGACACGGCTGAGGCGTTCCGGTTGCAGCGCCATCTGTTCAACCTCGCCATCGAGGCGTCCGGCGGCAAGGAGATCCGGGTCTCCGGCGCGGGCCATGCGGTCACCGAGGCGCAGACACGCGCCTGGGACGAGGCGGTACGGGGACGGATGCGGGCGCGTCTGCGGGCGGCGGGCTACAAGGTCGTCGGTTGGGTGTTGTTCACTGCGGGCTTCGTCGGCGGACTGGTACTGCTGCTGGACCGGGCCGCGCGTGGCCAGGGCGGCGTCGGCGAGGTGGTGCTGGCCATCACGGTCGCCGTGACCCTGCGGGACTCGATCCAGCTGACGGCGGCTCGCGTCAGCCGCACGACGGGCAGCGCGGGCGTGGTCGACGCCTACCTGTGGCTGCGAGCGTACGCCGCCCGCCAGCGGGAAGCGGACGCCGGCGCCCTGCCCGTCCCCGCCGCGCTGCGCCGGGGCATCACCCTGGAGGGGGTGCGCTTCACGTACCCGGGCACCGACCGCCCCACGCTGGACGGCCTGGACTGCCATCTGCCGGCTGGTAGCGTGGTGGCCGTCGTCGGAGAGTACGGTTCCGGCAAAACTTCCCTGATCAAGCTGCTATGCAAGCTGTACAAGCCGGACGTCGGCACGATCCGAGTCGACGGGACCGACCTCGCCGATCTTGTGACCGCAGACTGGCACGCCCGCAGCAGCGCGGCGTTCCAGGACTTCGGCCGCTTTCAGATTCGCTTCGGGCAGACCGTCGGACTGGGCGACGTACGGCAGCTCGCGGACCGCGACGCGGTCCTCGCCGCGGTCCGCGCCGCCGACGCGGAGGCCCTGCTCCGGCGTCTGCCTGACGGCATGGACACCCAGCTCGGACGTCGCTTCGACGGCGTAGACCTGTCCGAGGGGCAGTGGCAGAAGACCGCATTGGCCCGGGCCTCGATGAGGGGGGCGCCGCTGCTGTTCGTGCTGGACGAGCCCACCGCTTCGCTGGACGCGCCCAGCGAGCACGCCATCTTTGAGCGCTACATGGCCCGCGCGCGGGAACTGAGCGCACGGACCGGGACCGTCACCGTCATCGTCTCGCACCGCTTCTCCACGGTCACCGACGCGGATCTGATCCTCGTGCTGCACTCCGGACGTGTCGCCGAGTCCGGCACCCACGAGGAACTGCTCGCAGCCAGCGGACGCTACGCGGAGTTGTACGGCATCCAGGCGAAGGCGTATGCGGCCGACTGAAGCGCCAGCGGCGGGCCGTGCCGTGCCGACCCACTTGTCTGGGGCCGTCCGCGCCTCAGACGGCGGGCCCCGGCCCGTGCCCTTTATAGCGGGAGCCCTCGGCTGGCCGGAAGCGGATCTTCCCGGGGGTCGGATGTCGGATGATGTGCCCGACGACGTGTGGGTTGCCGTCGCCGTCCCCGGATGTGCGTAGCCGACGATGAGGAGAAAGATATGGAGCCTGCGGAACTGCGTCGCGCGATCGAGGCGGCCCGGGCAACCGCCACGGAGCTGAGCCTGAACGTGGACGACGTGGTCGTCGTGCACAACTCGGACCGGGTCGCGCTGCGCCTGCTCCCGTGTGACGTGCTGGCCCGGGTCGCGCCGCCGTGGCAACTGGCCGACTCGGCGTTCGAGGTAGAGGTGGCCCGCCGGCTCGGGGTCGTTGACGCCCCGGTGGCCGAGCTGGACCCCCGGTGCGAGCCCCGCGTGTATGTACGGGACGGGTTCGCCGTCTCGCTGTGGACCTACTACGCACCGGTGGCTGTGGAGATCACGCCGTCCGCGTACGCGGACGTGCTCATGCGGCAGCACGCCGCCCTGCGCCGGGTCGAGCTGGACGCGCCCCACTTCACGGACCGGGCCGCCCGCGCGCTGCGGGAGGTGACCGACCGGGAGCGGTCTCCCGACCTGTCCGGCGCCGATCGGGAACTACTCGCCCGTACCCTGAGCGAGGTGAGCGTCGCAATCGGCGCGGACCGATCCGGCGACCAGTTGCTGCACGGCGAGCCGCACGAGGGCAACCTGCTCACCACGGAGCGGGGGTTGCTCTTCGTGGACCTCGCCACCTGCTGTCGCGGGCCGGTCGAGTTCGACCTCGCCCACGCTCCCGACGGTGTGGCGGAGCACTACGCGGGGGCCGACCCGGATCTCCTGCACCGGTGCCGCGCCGTGGACTGGGCCATGTTCTCGGCCTGGCGCTGGCGCCGCGCGGACCAGATGCCCGACCGGGACCATTGGAGGGCGGAGGGACTCGCCCTGGTCCATGCCTCGCTCGTCCGCTGCGGACTGGGCTGAACGCCCGCAGCCGCCATGACCTATGAGGGGGCTCACCCCCGGGGTGAAACAGCAGGAACGAACAGGCCGTTCAATCGCGGGCCGGTGCCCGGTCCACCGGGGCCCCAGGCCTCCTCCGGGTCGTCGGCGGCGGTGCCTACCGCGCGGATGAGCAGGGCCACGGCCGCCGAGACCACGGCCGCGCCACAGCCGATGAGCAGACCGGTGCGGAAGCCGTCCTCGAAGCTGTCGTCCACGCGCGCTCGGCCGAGTTCCGCGCACTGGCCGCCACCAACGAGCACCAGGTAACCATAGAAGAAGGAAGTCATGGGGCCGTTGAAGAACGGGGGCCGGGAGTGGCGACCCTCAGGCGACCCCGAGCGGGTCAGCACCCATGACTTCCCGGACAAGGAACTCGGCAAGGCCGTGCCCTACGGCATCTACGACCTCGCCGCGAACACCGGCTGGGTCAGCGTCGGCACCGACCACGACACCGCCGCCTTCGCCGTCGAATCCATCCGCCGCTGGTGGAAGGCCCACGGCAGGGACGACTATCCGCAGGCCAGACGGCTGCTGATCAACACCGTGCGAAAGGTGGCCAGGTTTCCGGAATGCGTCAGGCGGACAGCGAAGCGCCCTCGTCGACCTCGGCGGCGGTACGAGCCCTGAGCGCACGCCTTTCACAGCAGCAGCAGGCCCACCGCGAGGAGATCGCGCGGCTACGGAAGGCCCTGGAGGTGGCTCACGGCGAGAACCTGCAGCTTCGGCGCCGCCTGGCCGCGTACGAACCGGAGTGATTTGTGGACGCTCACGCAATTCCCAATCCGGAGGTTCACGATCTTCCCCCAGGGAGCGCGGAGTCCGCGTCATGAAGCGCCATCGCTTGGAGGCGAATCGTTGGCGCCCCGCCCCTGCCTCGCTCCTCGGCCGAACGCGCTGATAGAACCCCCTCATGACCTACCGATTCGCTGCTCGTGTTGCCACAACCGAGATCGACCCTGACGGCTGCTTCACCGAAGCTGCCCTCGCCGAGAACGAGGACGGAAGCGGCTTCATCTTGATGTGCATGGCAGGCGAGGAAGACCCAGATGATCAGGAGGTCGCCCTGGGCATGGACACGCACTGCCTGGTCACAGCTGGGCAGGGGACCGCGTATGGCTGTGTCCGCGAAGCCGTGCTGGAAGGCAACGTCCTACGCGTCTCGCTCCGTCCTGAGGCACTGGAGGACCTGCGATTGAGCGACGGCGAGATCGAAGCCGTCATCGAAGCACCGGCTGAAGACGTGCGCCTGTTCCGCGAAGTCCTCGCCCAGGTGCTCGCCTACGGACGTGCCGACGCCGTGCCCACTCGTGTCGCAGTCTGAGCCCGGCCGCCGGATCGAGTCCGACAGAGTGGGCCATTACGTGACAGTTGATATGAATCGAGGCACCCTCCGACATCATGCCCAGAGTCTTTCAACGAGCGGATCCCAGAAGCGCTCTGATGGCATTCCGGTCTGCGGGAAGGCCGATGTCCTGGAACCAGGACGCGATGAGGTTGGTGTAGCGCCAGCACACGTCTCGATCAGCGAGCGCACTGAGGAAGCGGTGCTGGGCCGGTGTGAGCTCGGTACCCGGGCTGTAGCCGGACGGGAACGCCGCAGCGAGCAGTGGGCCCCAGTCGTCTCCGATGGTGAGGTTGCTGCAGAAGGGGACGCAGGCCAGGGCGACCGCGAGAAGTTCTTCGAAGTCGTTGGTGCGCTCGATGGCCGCAGCCAGCAGTGCGTGCCGTAGACGGCCTTCGATCTGAGGTAGCGGGTCTGCGATCCAGGGATCGACGGCGGTGGGCTCCGGGAGCCAGGAGTCGACGTTGGCGGGATCGAGCAAGGCGCGGAGGATCACTTGCACCGCCTGGCCGTTGTTGAAACAGCCGGGTGCCAGCGCCGCGCAGGCCCGGATGGCGGGGTCTGGATCGGTGAGCAGTGCTGTGGTGTCCTCGCCCCAGGACCCAATGGTCAGAACGGTGGCCGCGCGTTCACGACGGTCGGTGCTCTCGGCGAGCAGGCGTCGCAGTACCCGGGTGGTTGTGATGATCTGCCCTGCCAGGTCTGGAGCCTGCAGGAGTGCCGTGGTAGCGCCGAGGGCTGCCTCCCGGACCGCTGGATCCGGCGCGAGTAGATGCGCGGTGACGGCGTTGTAGATCGGTCCACGAACGGCCCTTACGGCATCGGTGGCTCCTGGGTCGTTACCGTCGTCGGCACCGATCCTCTCGCCGTAGGCGGCCGAGTCCGCTACCCGGCCCAGCCACTCAAGCAAGGCGGCGCGCAACGTTCGGGAGCGGTCATCCCACGGAAAGTAGCTCTCGTGCTGGGCCAGCGTGCGGGGGTCGTGCAGGATCGCAGCGATGAACAGCGCGGCCGGCGCCGTCGCGCTGTACAAGGACTCCTGATGCAGGACCGACATGTCGAGCACCCCCAACGCCTCGGCCTGGACCTCCGGCTCTTCGGCTAGAAGTTGAATCAGGCGAACCGGCGTGTCCTCCGCCGGTCCGTAGGCATGCTCCAGCCCAGCCCAGTCAATGTCCTCGATCAAGGAAAGCGGATCAGGCAGGCCGTCGCCGGCGGCTTGACTGTCGATCGGGTTCTTGTCCTGGGTCGTCACAGGGAAAGCATCACCCACCTCACTGACAGTCCTAGCAGCTGGGACGCTGGAAAGCTGTCAGCGGTATGCCGTTGACGCGATGACCAGCATTTTTGATCCTAATTTTCCGTCGCAGGTACGGATAAGAAATGGTCGACGTCGAGCCGGGCCGCGTCCGTCACGACGACGTTGTCGTAGGCGCTGGCGGACGGCCCGATTCACCGCAGAAACGAACCTGCGCCCGCCGCCTCCTTAGGGTCGAGGTAGCCACCTCACCGACACCCCTGCCGACGTCCGCGTGGACGAGAACCTCCACTTCATCCTCGCCGGGCGTACGCCGCAGCCGGCACGGACCGCTGGACAGGAACAGGCTGGAGATCCGGTGGGCCACTTCGAGCGCAGCCTTCTCGTGGCCCCGGATCTCGATCGTGATCACGCTCTCGTCGCTCATGCCTGGTCAGCGACAGGAGGCCGGCGAGGGGCGCCAGCCCAGGACCGCGGTGGTCGGACCTGGTGGCGGCCGCCGGGCAGCGCCCCGGCGGCCGGGTCCTCGGCGGCGAGTTCGTCGTCTGGGACACCGCGGTCGGCCGGCTGTCGTTCCAGGCGTTGCATCGCCGCCGCCCGCGCCCGCAGCGCCCCGGCCTTGGCCGACCGGTGGTCGTGTCGTAGGCGTCGTTGACCGCGGAGACCAGGGTGCGCACGACCGCGAAGGTTCTCCCGGTGCGTTCCCACGCCGCCCAGTCGACGCTGAAATCGGCCAGGCGCGCGGTACTCGGCGCTCAAGCATCCATGCACGTGTTGGGGGTGTTGGACAACAGCCGCACCCCTTCAGCTCACTGCGTGCTGCCCTCTGAGCTGCTGTCGTTGTACTGTCTCCGCGCTCTGGGGGCGGCCCCGAAGCCGGTGGTCAGTCCTTGGTGGGGGCGTAGTAGTCGCCGAGCATGTCGGTGGTCCACTGCGCTTGACGGACCTTGCCGCGCGGGCCCATCTCCTCGAACCAGGGCTTCACTTCCAAGACGGGGGTTCCGTCCACGGCGTCGAGGTCTTCGACGTGAAGGTCCAGGCCGTCGACCTTGACCAGACGGCAGCGGGAGATGCCGAGCCAGTTCGGTCGCCGCATGTTGCGGTGGCCGACGAAGCCGACGGCGGGCCAGTCCGGGTTGTTGCGGGGGCGGCGCGGCTGGAGGGGCATGTCGTTGGGATCGCTGAGGTGGAAGCGGAAGACCACCTCCAAGTGGGAGAACTCCTCCAGGCCCTGAGTCGCGTCCGGGGTGAAGCGGCTGCCGTCGAGGCGGATGATGGCCTGGGTGCCGCCCCAGTAGTCATCGGTGGGCTCTATCCGGCCTCCGATAACGTGACCGAGGACTTCCACTTCGAACGTTTCGCGGTCTGGCACAGGGGTTCCTTCCTGCGGGTCAGGGTCAGGGTCAGGGTCAGGGTCAGGGTCAGGGTCAGGCGGTTGCGGCGAGGTACGCGGCGGCCCGGCGGTCGATGTCGGCAATCTGGGGGATGCCGCGCTGCCGGAGCGGGGACAGGGCGGTGCGCATGTCGGTGGCGGCCTGACGGGTGCGGCCAGAGCGGACTCCGTCCATGGCGTCGAGGGCGGCGGCCCACGTTGCGCAGGCTTCTTCGATGCGGTGCTGGCGGGCCTGGATGCCGCCGAGATGGCCGAGGGTCACCGCGTGGGTCCGTTTGAAGGACGTCGCCTTGCGGGTGCGGACGCTGCGCTGGAGATGCTGCTCGGCACCTGGGAGGTCGCCTATGTCGCGCAGGGCGAGGGCGGTCTCGTGGGCGAGGGAGGCTTCCTGGAAGAAGAACACGCGGCTCGGTTCTTCGTCCCCTTCGCGGGCAGCGGCGAGGTCGTTTTCGGCGTGGAGGAGGGCGTGGGTGGCGGCCTTCGGCTGCCCGGTCGCGGCGAGGGCGCGGGCGTGGACGACCCCGAGGAGGGCGCGTTCGCGGGGGCTGGCCTCGGTGTACCGCTTGCCGTCGACCGAGGCGGCGGCGAGGGCCAGGGCGGGCCGGGAATGCCCGAGGTCGTTTGCCTGGTGGGCCATGGCGCGGATGACGTGAGCGGCCATCGCGGCGTCGTCGGCCTCGGCGGCGAGCTTCACTGCCACGGTGAACTGCTTTTGTGCGGCCGGGTGGTCTCCGTTGTCGAAGGCCATCCACCCCGACAGGTAGGCGAGTTCGCTGGCGGTGGAGTACATCCCCCGCCGTACTTGGTCGTCGGTGAAGGTGCCGTTGAGGTAGGTGGAGACTTCGCCAACGAGGTACTGCACGACGGCGGTGCGGGCGTGGCCTCCACCGTGGCGCTGGTCCATCGTGGAGAACAGGGCTGCCATGTCGCGGACGGCGTCGAGGTCGCCGCGGCCTACGACGGCGCGGCCGGCGCGCCGTCGGTTGCCCTGTTCGGCCATGCGGTCCCACCAGGAGCTGCCTGGCAGGGCCAGGCCGGCGAGCGAGTAGGCCGCAGTCCCCAGGGCCCGTCTGCGGTCCATGTCCACGGTGTCGGTCCTCCCGAGATCGGCCAGGGCGCTCAGAGTATCCGTGCGCCAGTCCAGCAGATCATGGGTGGGCTCGATGAGGCCGATCTCCCCCAGGGTGACGGTGCGTCCCAGGCGTCGCGACAGTGCTTCGGCGAGGTACCTCCCGGCGCTGCCGGATGGCTTGACACCGTAGCGAACCCAGTGCGTGACGGTTGACTTGTTCGTCTGGAGTTCGTCGCCGTTCTCGGCACCGACACGCTGCACGGCCTGGGCTAATGCGTGGTTCGTCATGCCCGTCAGGGCGATGACCTGCGCCAACGCGTCGTTGGGCGTGCGTTCGGATGCCATGCGTCCCCTCATGACCCATAAACCGTGTAAACCGCTGTGAGTGCCCAACACCGTACTCCCCGTGTCCGGTTGGGAGTTCACTGATCACACCGAATGGCCGGAACCCCCGAAATCCCGTTCCCCTTCCGGCTGGGCGGCGTAGACGGCCGCTGCCCGTCCCCGCGTCCCCTGACGGAGGCGGGCAGCGGCAACCACCACTCAGCCCCCGGAGACCCGCGATGGCCAACCGCCAGCAGCAGAGAGCACCGCTTCCCACCCGTACCGGCCGGAGCGGCCTGGCCGGTCAGCCGTCCACCACCCTCGTCGAGCGCGCCGGCCGCGGCTGGAACGCCTTCCTCGCGCGGACTAGCCTGCTGCCGGGCGAGGACCCCACTCCGGGCGGCGCGTTCCGTGAGCAGCACGGCAGCCCCGAGGGCTGGTCCGGTGCGGAGATCGAGGAGTACCTGGATCTCCCCGTCTCGCCCAAGGACACCGGGCGGTGACCGTCGTGAGCAGGGCTCCGGTGCCTACCTGGATCGACATGGGGCGGGACGTGGGCCTTGCTCTCGCTCTCGCCACTGGCAGGCCGACGGACCCGGCGGCCGATGAGGTGCGTAAGCGGCTGCGCTCGTACATCGAGGTGTGTGCCGACCCGGCCCAGCGATACGCAGAGAGTCTGGCGGACGGCCGGGCGCGGGATGTCGCCTCCCGCACCGTTGCGTACGCCCGTGGCCTGCTGGAGGAGCAGGGAGGCGACCCGGCCGCGATGCTCCAGCTCCTCGGCAAGTCCGTCTTCTACCTGATGCGGTACGCCGCCCACGCTCCGCAGCCGTAGCGGATCCGATGTTGCGGATCCCGCAACAGCCGCCGGTTTCCCGGTCCTGGCCGTACACGATCCGTCGAGGCATCCGGCCGGACCGGCTGAAGCACCCCCACGAACAGCAGGCGTGCACCACCTTCCGCGCAAGGCGCCGGGAGGAAGCTGAGCAGTCCCTGGAGGACGCTTGAACCGCAAAGATGCTCGTAAGGCGCTGGTGACCGGAGCCGCAGGATTCATCGGCTCGCACTTGGTGGACGAACTCCTCGCACGCGGTTGGCCGGTAACCGGACTGGACCGGAGGTCTCCGGAGCGGGATGCCGTTGCCGCCCGGAACCTGGCCCCGGCGCTCGCCTCGCCCGCGTTCGCGTTCCGGCACGCCGACGTGGACGACGCCCGCCTGACCGATCTTCTCGACGGAGTGGACGTGGTCTTCCACCTCGCCGCCGCCACCGGAGTCCGTGGATCGTGGGGCAAAGCCTTCCTGTCGTACATCCATGACAACATCGCCGCGACCCACCGCCTGATCGAAGCGTGCGAGCAGGCCCGGATTCCCCGGCTTGTGGTCGCCTCCTCGTCCAGCGTGTACGGCGGCACCACCAGCAGGGCGTCCCGCGAGGACGACGCCGTGCTGCCGCTGTCCCCTTACGGGGTGTCGAAGATGGCGACGGAACAGCTTGCACTGGCCTACGCCGCCCGCCCGGATGCCGCCACCAAGACGGTGGCCCTGCGGTTCTTCACCGTGTACGGGCCCCGGCAGCGCGACGACATGGCGATATCCCGGATGCTGGATGCGGTCCGCACCGGCCAGCCGATGCGCCTGTACGGGGACGGTTGGCAGCGCCGTAACTTCACCTACGTCGGTGACGTCGTCCCCGCGATCATGCAGGCCGCGCACACGGAGCAGACCGGCAGGGCGGTGAACGTGGCCGGGCCGCTCACGGTGTCGATGCGTGACCTGCTGGACATGGTGAAGGAGGTCACCGGCAGCCTCGTCCCCTATGTGGAGGTGGCATCCAGGTCCGGCGACCCGCAGGCAACGGAGGCCGATCCGGGCCTGGCCGACGCGGTTCTCGGGTACCGGCCTCTTGTGGGGCTGCGGGAGGGGATCGCCCGGCAGTGGGAGTGGACCCAGGCCACCGGCTCGGTTCTGGCCGGGGGTGTCGCATGATCCACGTCAGTGCTGGGTCCACGAACGATCTGTTCACCGCTGCCTGTGCCGCTGTGCTGGCTGAGGGGCGGACGGTCAAGCCGCGCGGGATGGCCACCACCGAGGTCATCGGCGCGCACCTGACGCTGACCGATCCGCGGCGCCGCATGGTGAGCCTGCCGCCCGTGCGCGTCCTGAACGCGGCGTTCGCCGCCGCGGAGGCGGTGTGGATTCTTTCGGGCTCGGACGAGCCGTGGATCTACACCTACAACCAGCGCATGGCCCGCTACGCCGACGGCGGTGTTCTCCGCGGCGCGTACGGGCCACGGTTACGGGCCTGGCGGCCGGGGCACGACCAACTCGACCACGTCCGCCGGACGCTGCTGGCCGACCCCGACTCCCGGCGCGCACTGATCCAGCTCTACGACCCCGACCGGGACATCCCGCACCACAGCGACGTCCCCTGCACCCTCGGCTACCGGTTCTACCTGCGCGACGGCCGCCTGGAGATGCACACCACGATGCGCAGCCAGGACCTGTGGCTGGGGTTCTGCTACGACCTGTTCACCGCGACGATCCTGCATGAGCTGATGGCGCACTGGCTCGGCGCCGAACTGGGCGCGTACCACCACCATGTGGACTCCCTGCACCTGTACGAGGAGAACATCCCCGACGCGAAGGCGCTGGCGACTGTGCCGGAGCCGAGCCGGGCCATGGACCCGCTGACCGTGCCCTGGGATGGTTTCGACCTGCTGATGAGCCAGATCGTTTCCGGGGACAGGCCGGCAGCGCCGTGGGATGAGTTCGCTGAGGTGATGCGGAGCTACCGGGTATGGAAGAGCGGCGACCGCGCGGATGCGCGGGGCATGGTCGCCTACTCGGGTGGGGTCCTCGGCGCGGGACTGAACAACTGGTATTCGACGTTGGACGGGAGGGCCGCGTGATGGGACCGGTAGTGATGGGCCTGTGCTCGGGCACGCACGACTCGGCCGCAGCGCTCATCGCCGACGGGGCGCTGGTGGGTCTGGTCGAGGAGGAACGCCTCAACGGGGACAAGCACACCGGCGCATACCCGGAGCGGTCGGTCGCCTGGCTGCTGGAGACCGCCGGTCTGCGGCCCGAGGATGTAACCGATGTGGCGTACAACTTCGCGCCCCGCCTCTACCTCAAGGGGGCGCTGCCGCTGCGGCACCTGCGGCCGGGGGCCGCCGAGCGGGCGCTGCCCCGCTCCCGGAGCTTCCTGACCGTGCACCACCGTGCCTCCCAGCGGCTCCGGGCCTTCGGGCAGCGCTTCCCCAACGCGGCCCTGCACGGAGTGGAGCACCATCGCGCCCACGGCCTGTACGCGTTCGCCGCTTCCCCGTTCGACCGGGCGGCGGTCCTCGTGGTGGACAGCCTCGGGGAGACCACCACCACCTCCATCTGCGCCGCCCGCCGCAGCGAGGGCGGGATCAGCCTGAGCGGCAGGTGGTCCCTGCCGGACCCGGCGTCCCTCGGATACGCCTACGGAGCGGTCACCGAGCATCTGGGATGGCGGCGCGGCGACGAGGAGGGAACGGTGATGGCGCTGGCCGCCCTCGGCGACCCCGCCCGCTTCCGTGGCCTGTTCGCCGACGCGATCCCCCTGACCGCGGATGCGTTCGCGCTCAACCCGGCTTGGTTCCCGCTGCGGGTGATCTCCAGCCGCTACCCCCGCCTGTCGGCCGGGTTCGTCGCTGCTACCTGCCCCGCCCGGCGGGTCGGTGAGGAACCCGGCCAGGTCCACGCCGATCTCGCGGCGGCCCTCCAGAAACGCACCGAGCAGGTCATGGTCCACCTGGCTGTGCAGGCCCGGTACCGCACCGGGGAGCGTGCGTTGTGCATGGGCGGCGGGGTGGCACTGAACTGCGTCAGCATCGGCAAGATCGTGGAGAAGGCCGGGTACGACGAGGTGTTCGTCCCCCCGGCCCCGGGCGACTCTGGCACCGCTGCGGGCGCTGCCCTGGCCGTCCACCAGAACCGTGCCCCGCAGCTCGTGGCCGGGGTGCGGGACCAGTGCTACCTGGGCCCCTCGTTCGAAAGGATCGACCTCGGTGAGGCTCCCCGGCCCGGCATGACCGCCCACAGCCCGGCCGACGCCGCCCGCTACGTCGCGGTGCAGCTCGCCGAGGGGAAGATCGTCGGCTTGTTCCGGGGCGCGCTGGAGGCTGGGCCACGCGCACTCGGGAACCGTTCGATCCTCGCCTCCCCGCTCATGCCGGAGGTGGTGGAACGCTTGAACGCCCGCGTGAAGTTCCGCGAGCCGTTCCGGCCTTTCGCCCCGGTCGTCCTAGCCGGCGCCGCCGCGGATTACTTCACCCTTGGACAGGCCGCGCCGTTCATGTCGTTCGCCAGCGGCGTCACCGACCTGGCCCGGGACAAGATCCCCGCGATCGTCCACGCCAACGGCCTGGCCCGCGTCCAGACCCTCGCGCCCGAACGGAACCCGTTCCTGGACGCCGTCCTCACCGAATTCCGGGAAATCACCGGCGTCCCGGTGCTGATCAACACCAGCCTGAACATCAAGGGCAAGCCGATCTGCGGCACCCCCGACCACGCCCTGGACTGCCTCGCCGAGTCCGGCATCGACGCCCTCCTCCTGGAGGACTGGTGGGTAGAGGAGACGCAGGCGTGAGGATCGGCTACAGCTTCTGGGGGTTCCTCGGCGACGGGATCACCGACACCCCCGACGGCGGGCGCAGCCACCGCAAGACATTCGTGGACGGCCTGATCACCGGCGGACACAGCATCACCTTCCTCCAGGCCGACCGGGACACCACCGAGACCCGCACCCCGGTCGCAGGACCGTACGCGTGGGACGTGGGCCTGCCGGACCTGGACGCACTATTCCTCGAATGGCGCTGGCCTATCGCAGGCCGCAACACCACCCCCTGCGGAACGGAGGGCCACACCTGCGACCTACACCGGCAGCAGCAGCTCCTCACCCACTACAGCGGGCGCGTGCCGCTGCTGGTGTGGGACAAAGACCAGCAGCTCACCCCCGCCGATCCGGTGCGGCGTCTGCCGGACGTGACCGTGTGTGAACCGGCGCTCCATCCCCGGCACGGGGCCCGCAGTCTCCTGTTCCCCGTCGCCGACGAGGCGCTGGATGCCGCCGACCCGCATCGGCTCGCTGATCGGGAGCGGCGTCTGCCGCTGGTATACGTCGGCAACCAGTACGGTCGGGACAGGGCCTTCGACGGCTTCTTCGCCCCGGCCGCCCGGCACCTGGAGCACGAGGTCGCCGGGAAGTGGACGGACACCAGCAGGTGGCCCCACGTGCGGTTTATCGGCCGTGTTCCCTTCCGGGAGGGCTTGGCCCTGCACCGGGAAGCGCACGCCACGGTGCTGATCGCCCCGGACCGTTATGTCACGACCGGCCAGTACACGCAGCGGCTCGTGGAAGCGGTGATGGCCGGGTGCGCGCCGATCGTTCCCGCCCACTACCGGGCGGCGGGAACGGTGATCCCCGGAGAGCTGCACGCCTGCAACGGCGACCACGTGAGCGACATCACCCACGGCGTCGCCGGCATGGCCGTCGATGACCGGGCCCGCCTGATCGGGCGCTGTCTTCGCAGGCTGGACCCCTTCCGTCTGTCCCGGCAGATCAACACCGTCAACGCGGTACTGGCCCCATCCGGGGGGCGATAATGGCAGACCGCACCAGCACCCCCACCAGGATCGGTAGCGTCACTCCTCGTGAATCGAATCGCTCTCATCGGCTGCGGCGGCAGCGGCAAGACGTACCTGTCGAAGCAGCTCGCGACGCTCATCAGCGCGCCGGTCACGCACCTGGACGCGGTGTACTACGACGACGAGTGGAACGCTCTCGACAAGGAGAAGTTCGCCGCGATCCAGGAAGAGCTGGTTGCCGCCGACTCCTGGGTGATCGAGGGGAACTACGCCGGGACGCTGCCCATCCGGCTCGCCCGCGCCGACACGGTGATCTTCCTCGACCTTCCGGCATGGGTGTGCCTGTGGGGCATCGCCCAACGGCGTCTGCGTTACGGCGGCGGGCAGGACAACTCGACGGGCGTCTACGACCGGATCAACTGGTCGTTCATCCGGTACGTGTGGGGCTACCGCAAGACGATGGCGCCCCGTGTCCGGGACCTGGTCCGCGAGCACGCTCAGGGGGCGCCCGTGTACCGAGTCACGAGCCGACGGCAGGCCCGCGCGCTCCTCACCCGGCTCCGGGCGGCCCAGACCGCCTGACCCGGGGCGCGGCCGGGCGGGGGGTGGCCCGTGTCTGACCTGTCCCCATTCCTGGACGCCGACCTCGTCAGCGGCTCTCTCTACCAGGACCAGCAGCGTCTCGCCGACCGCACCGGCGCGCTCATGGCCGCGAAGATCAGCGGCCGTCCCGCGCCGGGCGTGATCGCCTCCTATGCGCTTCGCGCCCGGCCCCGCCCCGGCTCGCTGGTCCTGGACATCGGCTGCGGGCGCGGTGCATCCACCCTCGCCCTCACCCGGACCCTGCCCGCGTCCCGGATTCTGGCCATCGACGCCTCCCACGCCATGCTGGCCGCCACCCGAGACCGGCTCACCCAGGCCGGCGGCGCCGTCACCACGATGCAGGCGGACTTCCACCACCTACCGCTAGACACCGGCAGCGCCTCCCTCGCGGTGGCCGCGTTCTGCCTCTACCACGCACCCGACCCACGGGTCGTGCTGCGCGAGATGGCCCGCTGCCTCCACCCCGGCGCGACAGTCATCCTCGTCACCAAAGCCGCCGACAGCTACGCCTCCCTGGACCGGCTCGTCGCCCGCGCCAGGCTCGACCCGAACGCCACCTCCCGGACCGGCCTGTACGGGGCGTTCCACAGCGCCAACATGCGGGCCATCGCCGAGAACGTCCTCGACGTCCGCGAGGTCCACCACGAGACACACCGCTTCTGGTTCCGGGACCTCGCCCACACCGCCGCCTACCTGGCCACCACACCCAAGTACCAGCTCCCCGACGGCCTCACTGGTGATCCGGAAGCCCTCAACCACCGGCTCCGGGCCGTACTGCCGGACGAGCCGGTGGAGACCGCGTCGGTCGTCAGCTACCTGACCGCCACCGTCCCCGGCTGAAAGGGCCCCGTGGGCTTCACCAAGACCTACCAAACTGCGGAGGCCGCCCAGCAGGCCGCAGCCCACCATGCCTGGCTGGCCGGTCTCGGCATGGCCGTCCCCCGGCTCAACGCCCGGCGGGCCAGCGTCCTGGACTTCGAGACCATCCACGGCCGCCACCTCGGCCCGGACGAACTCCCGGCCGCCGCACGGCTCCTCGGCGAGGTGCACACGACCGCGTACCGGGAGGCCCTGCACAGGGCCCGTCTCAATGAGTCGTTCCATCTGCCGGGCGTCGGAACCCTGGCGGCGTTCACCGCGCCCCGTATCGCACGGGTCCGGCACCTCCTGGACAGCGGGAGCGTGCCCGGCCCGGCCTTCACCGCCGACCAGGCCGCCCGCATCATCGACGGCACCGCCGGCCAACCGGCCGCCTTCTACAAGGACGCCAACCCGCGGAACTTCCTCACCGGCCCGACCGGCATCGTCGCCGTGGACTTCGACGACCTCACCCTGGCCCCGTTCGGATACGACCTGGCCAAGCTCATCGTCACCACCGCAATGACCCACGGGCTCCTCCCCGACCACGCCACCGAGCAGGCCCTCGACGCCTACAACCAGTACGTTCCGCACCCCTGCACCCGGCAGCGCCTGAACGAATGGATGGAGATCCACCACATCCTCACCAGCCCCTACCTGGGGCGCAACGGCTACACCAACGGCTGGCACACCCTGCGCCCCACCGAAGCGAGGACACCGTGACCCACCCCCTGGCCGACCAACTCGCCGCCCCTCACCCCGACGGCATCGCCATCGCCCTCTACCGCACCCGCGTCTACCGGTTCTCTGACGACCCCCGCCACTACGTCCTCGCCGAAGCCCTCGAAGAGAACTACGCCCAGGGCAGGCCCCCGGCCCCCACGACGCTCGCCTACCTGAACGCCGTCCTGGACCAGATCCGCACCACCGGCCGCCCCCTCCCATTCAGCGCCGACATCGCTGCCGCCGAGGACCTCGACGTCCAGCAGGAACTCGACGCCCGCGCCCCCTACGCCCCCCGCCCCAAGCCCGAGCACACCCCGCACACCCTGTTCTTCATCGTCGGAGCCCCCCGCTCGGGAACCAGCCACCTCTACAACGTCCTCGCCCGCGCTGGGACATACGCCTACTTCACGACCGCGTCGTGCTGGGCCTGGCCCGTCCGCAATCTCGCCCATCCCGCCCGGCAGTCCTTCGAGACGACCGGCGACACGGTTCTGGCCGTCGATAACAAGAACACCCGCCTCGTCCCCGGCCTCGTCATGCCGTACGAGGCCGAAGACCTCTACGCCCGCGCTGTCCCCGTCTATCGGCACCTCGGCGGCCACACCTACGACCTCACCGACCCCCGTCTGAAAGACCCGGCTCTCCTGACCGCCAGCATCCAGGCCCACGTCCAGCACTTCGGCCGCCCCGACTTCGTCACGAAGTCGCCGTTCAACTCGCTGCGCATCCCGGCCCTCGACACGGCCACCGGCCAGCGGGCCCTGTTCCTGAACATCACCCGCGACCAGGCAGACACCGCAGACTCCATGCGCCGCAACGGCTTCCGCTTCCACCATGACGGCCGCCCCCTCACCGGAGAAGCCGCGTGGGAGCTGTTCACCACCACCATCGGGCGGGATGCCCCGCCGGAGCGAACCATCCACGTCACCCACCACGACCTCCTCACCAACGAGAAGGACACGATGGCCCGCGTCCACCGGCTGATCCAGGACAACCGGCCGGCGGCGCCGTAACTCCGTCCCTGCCAGGCCGGTTCGCCCGGCCCCGCGCCCCGACCCCTGACTTGGGAACCGATCGTTGCCCCGGACCGGCTCGATGAACACAGGGCCGGCATGGGCCTGGCGCGGTCGGCAAGCACTTCCCGCCCGCGTCTACCTCCAGACCGTCACCCAGGAGCGTCCTTGACCCGGAACCCCGGCTCCACCGCCGACGTACACCTGATCCTCCGCGCCAGCCCGAACGAACACTTCCGGGAAGGCGACAGCATCCTTCTCGGCGTACGAAAAGGAACCGGCTGGTGCGACGGCAAGTACCAAGTGCCATCTGGCCATGTCGAGGACGAACCTGCGATTGATGCAGTGATTCGCGAGGCCGAAGAAGAGACGGGCGTGATCCTCACCCGCGACCAGGTCCGCTTCGTGCACATGATGCACCGCCGCTCCGACGGCTCCTCACGCGTGGACTTCTTCTTCGAAGCCATCCGCTGGGGCGGGACGATCACCAACACGGAGCCGGACAAGTGCGGCGGCTGGGAATGGCACCCAATGGACAAGATCCCGACGGACACCATCCCTTACCTGGCTCACGCGATCGGCCTGATTCGTGAAGGCGTCGCGTACTCCGAGTGGGGCTGGAAACCGCACTCGGAGCTGACGGCGGAGCTGCTGCGGCGCATGGACGAGGACCAGGAGGTCCGGCGTATCCCGGCGGGCGAGTGGACGCATGAGGCCACCGAGCGACTGATGGCGGTGGATGCCAGCAACCGGGAAGCGTTGAGGCATATCATCGCCGGGCACGGGTGGCCGGGGATCTCGCTCGTCGGCAAGGAGGGGGCGCGGGCGGCATGGCTGATCGCGCAGCACGCGGACGCCGACCCCGTGTTCCAGGGGCGGGCACGCGATCTGCTGGCGTCGGCAGTGGAGGCCGGGGACGCCGAGCCCCAGCATCTCGCGTACTTGACCGACCGGTGTCTGGTCGGAGCGGGCGAGCCTCAGCTATACGGGACGCAGTACGGGGCAGATGGTCCCCGGCCCGTCGCCGACCCGGACCAGCTCGATGAGCGCAGGGCCGCCGTGAGCCTCGGTCCACACGCCGAGTACGACGCGCAGATGCGGGCCTCCCGCGACAACGGCTGAGAGATAGCCGAAGCGCCCCAGACCAGGATTCACAGGTCTGGGCGCTTCGGCTTTTCGGTCGGAGGGCCCGCGGTGCGCCGCACAAGGACGGCGATGTCGGCGTTGCCGTCAGTGGTCGGTCTGGCAGTGGGTGGGGCTGAGTGTGTCGGTCAGGAAAGCTGCCGGAAGAGTAGAGCGGTTGGTGGCGCGCGGGTACTTCCAGGTTCTCCATCAGATCGCGGGCGGCGGGGATCAGGGGCGCAGGGCGTAGCAGCGCAGGACGTCGAGGTCGGCGGTCTGGACGGTGGACCAGCCCGCGGTGAGGATCTCGGCCTGGGCAGGGGTGATTCCGAGGCCCCGCAAGGGGTCGGTAGCGGCGCAGCGCCCGGAGATCTCGGTGACCACCCAGAAGGTCCCGCCCGGGGCGAGGGCACGAGCACCAGCACACGACCCGCGTCAAGCTCCTGCGCGCTGCGGACCGGGATCCGGGTTTCCCGGAGCCGGTCGCCGTGATCACCTGAGTGCGTAGTCCGTTCGGGCACGGTCTGCGCGGCGGGGCGTTCCAGGGCGCGCACGACCGTGTCGACAGCCTCACGCTGGTGCGGGCGGAGCTGCTTCGCCCCCGATACTGTGCCTCTTCGTTGAGCCCGGTCGCGGCACTTCCACGCCGACCGCCGCAGGTTCGCCGAAACCGTCGCCCGCCTGACGGCGCAGCCGGCCGCCGCGGTGTAGCCACGGCTCGAAGCATGCAGGCCCGGACGGAATCCGTCCGGGACCTGCACTGTGGCACTCCCTGCTACCGGGGCGCCCCGGTAGCGCTGCCGGCCGGTGTCGGTGCGGTCCCGGTCGGCGCCTCTGCGCCACCACCGAAGAGCGCGAGCATGATGAATATGAAGAGCGCCAGGCCGCCCCCGCCGGCGGCCACTGCGACCGGGCCGTTGATCCTGCGGGTGTGCGGTCGGACGTAGTGGCCGTTGCGGTGGTGGCCGCGGACGTTCGTGGTCGCGCCCGGATTCGACCGCTGGCGGGGTATGGTCGGGCGAGGGGATGCGGACGAGGGCCTGTCCTTGCGGGTGTGCGGTCGGACGTAGCGGCCGCTGCGGTAGTGGCCACGGACGTTTGCCATCAGCGATTCCTCGGGTCAGTCGGGGAGGAGCGGAGATTGCGAGCCTGATCGGGCGCACTCACGACGGTAGCTCCGGCCACTGACACGGCAGGGTCGGCCAACTGTTATGTGAGCAGGGCGCGTTGGGGTGTGTGGAGTGAACTGGGGCGCATCGAGCCGGGGACCGACCTGATTCCGGCCGCCCAAGGTTCAGAACGAGCCTTCCCACTGACGCCCCAGCCGCTGCGTTGACGCCCGAAGTGCTAAGACGCTGGCCCGGCCGCGACCCGGGCCGCGGCTCCGGGTACGACGGACGACGGCCGGATGTGGCGGATCACGCAGCACCGGCCGCCGGAGTTCGCCGGCCGGTTGCTGGCCGCCCAGGACGCCGGAGCCTCCGAGGCCGAGCTACAGCAGATCGACACCGAAGGCCTGCAAGAGGTCTACTTCAAGGACGGCGGGAGCCGCGCGCAGGCGCTGTTGGTCGAGTTCACGGACATTGCCTACATCGACGTGGCCCTGTGACGTGCATGGGTGAGCACCCTGGGAGGTATCTGCGGCCATCTCCGCAGGTCAGGACGACGCGAACGTTCTGCAGGCTGGGTGCAGGTAGGTGCCCCGTCCGGGCCCAATCAGCTGCCGCCCATCACCGGGCCTCCTGCTTCTGGATCCGCACTGTTCCTCTGAGATGGTCCGGCGGGTGCGAGTCGGCCCTGCCGCGTACGGCGGTGGGGGCCGGGCCTGCTGCATAGCCGGCGGGCGAGTTCCGCTAATCGCTTGGCGGACCTGCGGGATGTGCGGAGACATACGTCAGGGCCGGCCCGGCGGGTGCCGGTCGGCCCTGATGTGTGAAGCGTTCGCGCGGCAACGCGGTGCTTCGTTGTGTCCCTGCTGCGGAGTCACCTACTTCAGGGGTTCCGCCGGTTGCCCGGTCGGTCTGCACCCCACGGTGCCGTGCCGGCGGACCGGAACGCAACTTTTCCTTGGACGGGAGCGGACGAACGGGGCCGGGCACCCGGGCGGGTGGGGGCGCTGCACGGGGACCGGTGACGGAGCCGCCAGCAGACCACCTGCGCATCCCGGTATGTGCCCCCGGTATTTATGCAGGTCAGAGCGCTCCAATGGAGTCGGCGTGTGTAAGTGGGACAGCGGAGACACCAGCGGACGAATGAACACGCATTCCAGACTTATCGGGTGGGCTGCCGGGTTTCCGCGCTTCGGGGTGCTGTGACTGTCTGTCATGCTTGTGATCCCCGGCTAGGCGACGGCAATCGCCCCTGGGAAAGCGCCAGTTGGCGCGGAGAGTCACCACTACGGGAGGGCGCCGTCCGGCGCCCTCCCGGCTTTCAGGGGTGCCGTCCATCCGGCACCCTGGTCTGGAGACCGGTATGGCAGTGCAGCAGGAAGTCGCCCGCGTGAGCGCCCCGCAGGGGCGCGGGCCGGAGGGCAGGCCGGGCGGCCTGACGATGCCGCAGGCCCTCGTGGTCAGCGTCGTGATGCCGGTGGTGCTTGTCCTGGCCGTGGTGCTGAGCCTGCGGGGAGTGCAGACGGGGGAGATCTTCCGCCTGCTCGCTGGCACGGGCGCGATCGCAGCGGCCCTGGTCCTCGCCCTCACCCCGGGCGGCCGCAGTTCGGCGGCCGCGGTAGCCCGCGCCGCTCTCCAGGCCGGCAGGTAGAGCGGGGCAGGGTCATGGGACGACCTGAATCCCTCGTCGACCACACCCTCCCGGCCCGCGGCGCCCTCGCCGTGGCCTTGCGCGAGCTGCGTACCGCGGCCGGGCTGTCGTACGACAAGCTCGCGGCACGCTCCGGAGTCTCGGCGACCGCCCTCAAGCGCGCCACATCGGGCCGGCACGTGCCCGCCCGGGAGACGGTCGAGGCGATCGCCGCCGCCTGCCACGCCCAGGACGACGACGGCCTGACGCAGCTGTGGCTGGATGCCCGGATCGCCGAGCGAGGCCGCCTGCAAGGACGCCGCCGCCCTGCCACTCCTGAGCTGGTCACCACCCCGGGAGCGCTCAGTCAAGCGCTGGTCTACTTCTACGAGCGGGCCGGCGCACCAACGCTGCGCCGCCTGTCGTTCCTGGCGGGCGGAAGGCATTTGTTACCGGTCAGTTCGGCCGGGCGGGTCGTGGCCGGGCAGGTGCTCCCGGCCAGCCGTCAGCAGTGCCTGGCCTTCCTGAATGCCTGCGGGATGGGACTGCGTCTGCGTGTGCGCTGGGCGGACGCCTACGACCGGATCACGGTGCTGGCGCCGGCCCGCAGCTGGGAGTTCCTCCAGAGGGAGATGGCGCTGGCAGAGATCGCCCTGAGCGGCCAGCGCGAGCGCCACGCGGAGGGTTCTGCCGGTATCGGGTCCGTCCGCCTGGCCGACCTGCACCACGGCCCAGGCCTGATTGCCCGCTCCCGGGGGACGGACATGCTGCGGGAGCTCTACGACATGCCGCTGCGGGACGGGACGATCCGGTACTCCGAGCCGCGCCGTACACGGCGGCAGCGGGCGGCATGAGGAAGGTCCTCGCACGGTCTGCTCCGAGAGGCAGGCGCGGGCCGCGCGGGGCTTCCAGCGCGCCGAGCAGGCAGCCGGGGCGAGGGGAGTGTCCGCCGTGGCGGCCCGCTCCCGATCCACCACCCCGCCGCGGCGACCCCGGGCAGCCGGCCCCGGCGGAGGCCGCCGTCCCCGCTCACCGGCAGCAGGCCGCACCGGTCAGGGGCACGGGGCGTAAGCGGTGACGGCGAAGGCTCCCGCACCCGGACGCCGAGGGCGGGGCGTCCGGGCGTACGCGGACCGGGCACGGGCTGCCTGGTGGGCGCTGTCGGTCCGGGACCAGGTCGCTGCCTGCGGCCTGCTGCTGGCCGGTGCGCTGTTCGCGGCCGCCTGGCGGGCGGGCCATCTCGGGCTGCTGCAGGCGGACTTCGTCCTGTCGGTGCCGGCCGGCACGGCGGGCGTCGCCACCTTGTCCCGGGGGCGCCGTCCACCGGCCGCGGTCCGCTACGCCTGTGGCCGGGCCGCTGGCGGGACCCTCGGAGGGCCCGTCATCACCATCCGCCTCCCCCTGCCCGCGCGGGTACAACCCGGTGATCCCGTGCGCGGCCCGCCACCGCAGCAGGTCCTGGTACCCCTCCAGCCACACCAGGGACTCCGGCATCGTCTCTTCCAGGATCATCGCGGCCGCCGAGCACCCGGACCTCTCGGGTCGACGACGAAGACTCGGGAGCAGGTTTTTTGGGGCGTTGGGTGTGGTGAACAGCCCAACGCGCCGCCGACACGCAGGCGGCTGGTGCCGGGCCTCTGCCAGCAGTCCCGCAGGGTGTGGGGGATCGACCTCCCTCGGCGGGCGCCGGGATGCGGCGAGCGTCTCCTGCTCCTCGGCGGCGGCCAGTGCGTTCTCGACACGGCCGAGTTCGCCGCCGCACCTTGCGAGCGTGGCCTTGGCACGCTCGGACAGGCGCCTTTCTGTCATCCTGGCCCCATGTCTGAACCGGTAGACGCAGGCGGTGTGACGGTTCCCGCCGTAGGGCGCAAGAGAGTCATCGCGTCCGTGATCACGCTTGCGGCATTGGGAATCGGCGTGCTTCATGTCGTCAAGCCCGATGTGGAGATCGACAACATCACCTTGGCGCTCGCTGCCATCGCGGTGGTGCCATGGCTGGGTGACGTCTTCGAGAGCATTGAACTTCCCGGCGGCACCAAGCTCCAGTTTCACAAGCTGCAAGTCCGCATGTACGCAACAGAGCAGCGCACGGAAGAGGTCCGGCAAGCAGCGGGCGATGCGGCCCGGCAGGCTCGGGTCGCGTTGGTGACCTCGGGTAGCGACTACACGGCCGACGGCTCACCGGCGGAGAAGGTCGCACGGCTCACCCATGAGTTCACCGAACTGCGGCGGACTGAACCTTCCAGTCCCGGACGGACCTACCGTCAGGAGCATATCTTTGCCGAGCTGGCGAGACTCACCCCTCAATGGGCCGACATGGACCTGCATGCAGCGCTCGGCTCGGACGACGGCGGGACGCGCCTAACCGCATACGCACGCCTGTACGCGGCGCCGGAGGAGCAGTACCTCAGGGCACTGGTGGACGCGGCCGTCGAGGAGAACATCCACTTCAACCAGTACTGGGCCCTCCACGCGGTCGGCGTGGCCATCGACACCTTCGGCGCGGACAGGGTCGAACTGGCGACGGCGCGTCGTCTCCGCTCGTGTATGCCACGGTTCCCAGAAGACAGCGACCGTGCCCGAACACTGCGCGCTGTCCTCGTGAGACTGGACGACGATGCGGCCTCCTGAAGGAGGTCATGCGTTTCGGGGGCTTCCTAGTGTGCCGGCTGACCGCTCCGGGCACGGGCCATTGGGGTACTGGGCAAGGCCGGGTGATCGAGCGGTTCCGGTCGGGGGCGGTTGGTCTGCGGGTGATGCCGGCCTGGCCGGCCCGGTTGCGGGGCGCGGCCCCGGAGTGGGCGCATGGCACTCAGCAGGAGTCGGACCAGCCGATGCGCACGGCTGTTAGGACATAGCCAGGACCTGCGGTGGATCGGCCGGGTGTCAGGCACCAGATGGCTTCGGTGCCGGTGGCGGCCCATCGCACTTTCAGCTGTACCCGTCCGGTAACCCGGGCGTTGACGACAGAGAAGTTGCGTTGGGGATGGTCCAGCGGCTGGTACCAGAAGGTAGGTTGCCCGTAAGTGCCCACCTTGGCTTGCGCCGTGTTCGGGTTGATGCCGTTGTAGACGCACACGTAGCCTGCGGGGCATCGAGGAGCGGCGTGGACTGGTGTAGGGCTGAGCAACGCCAGCATCGTGCCGGCGGCTGCGATCCCCGAGACGGACATGCGTTTGGTGACCATGTGCCCTCCATCGAGGGAGTGCCCGGTGCGGGAGAGAGCCACGCAATGGGCGAACGGGTCTCTATAGCAGGCTAGGTAGAACAGCGTCGCCCTGCAATTTCTGGCGTGCCACCTCGATGAGCCGGATCGCGGTCGCCCGCCAGGCCAGGGACAGGGTGATCGGCATCAGGCGGGGCAGGGTGCGGACCATCGTGAGCAGACCGTCGCTGCGGTCCTCATGGCGTTCGCTGCCGAGCGTCCACGTGCGGAGGGGCTCGGGCGCCGGCCGCCGACGGCGGCAGCGACGGTTCCCGAACCTTTGGCGGCCTCCAGGTTCTCCTGGAACCGCTCGTCCGCCATGCTCCAGACCATGCCCAGCCTGCTCGGGGGGCCGGCCGCGGCCGCCGTCCCGCACGCCTGTCGCGTCGGAGCGGCCCCCCGGGCCCCAGTGACCGTTGTCGCTCATCAGCAGCCCTCGACGTCACCTCGTGGGGCGAGGACGAATGCGCGGACGGCGCTACGCCCCGGCGCCGGGGACGGGACGCGGTTCCTGTGGATCGGGGACACCCCCTGACGACCTGACACCCGACGTCGGCTGCGGCTGGCTGCAAACCTCTTCTGGCTGTCGCAGAAAGACACCTCATGCAGTTAAGCCGTCAAGTCGTGGGGGTGAGGCCGTGCCCTTACAGATCTTGCCGAGGGTCCACGCTGGGCCTCAGCCGGCGCCCCGAGGCCGGCGTGGGACGGAGGCCGGGCGGGTGGGTCACCAGAGGCCGAAAAACCGTGTCCACCAAGTGGGCCGCGCCGAGAAGTGCTCCAACCTGCTGGGGCCCTCGTAGTCGCTCTCCAACAGTTCCTCGGGGACACTCACGTAGCCGAGCTCGGCCAGCGCCCGCTCCACGGTGGCGAGGTCGCCGAGGTCCAGCACTCCCTCCTCGTGGGCCTCGGCCGTGCCCAGGAAGGCCCCCGGATTGTCTGCGCAGACCTCGGCGAGGAAGCCAAACTTGCTCACGCAGACCACGATCCGCGTCCCGCAGACCGTCGCGTCCGCAGGCACGTGGACGCGCCCGTACTCGCTGGAGTCCTGGGTATACCGCTCGGACTCGCACGAGGCACGGAAGTCTGCTTCGAGCCGACGCACTAGCCCACCGAACTTGAGGCCGGTCGCCGCGCGGTCGTAGTGCAGCGGCCGTTCCAGCCGCTCCGGGTCATCAAGTTCACGCAGGAGGGTCAGCAGTTCTATCTCGCTCTTCGCCATCCGCACATCCTGCCGCCCGTCGGGCGGGAGCGGCGAGGCAGGGCCGTCCTGTTCATGTCGTACCTGTCGCTGCTGTCTGGGGCTCTGAGGGGAAGGCGATTGCTTCATCGAATGGGACGCGTGCCAGGAGGCAGTGGTGGAGCTGGCCGAGCATCCGGTTGAACAGGTGCCGCAGGGCCTGCATGTGCCAGTCTCCTCCTGCCCGGCGGCGCCGGTAGTGGGCGTCCGCGCCGGATGAACCGCCGAGGGAGGCGAAGGCCCAGAGGTGGCCGACGTGGTTGAGCCGGTTGTTCTTGACGAACCGGCGTCCGACGTAGCGGCGTTTGCCGGAGGCCCGCGTGATCGGGGCCGAGCCTGCGTACGCCTTCAGCCCTCCAGCCGAGGCGAACCTGGTCCTGTCATCGCCCATCTCGCCCAGAATCCGGGCACCGACCTGAGGGCCAATCCCAGGGAAGCTCAGCATGATCGCCGCGTCCGGGTGCGACCGGAAGGCATCCTCGGTGGCCCGCGCCAGGTCATCGACTGCCTCGCAGGCCGCGTCCAGCTGCAGCAGCAGGGCCAGTGCCTGCTTACCCATGGCGTCTTCGACAAGGGGCAGCTGTCGAGGGGCTTCCTGGCGGAAGAGCTGCTGGATGCGTTCGGCGTCCGTCTCGATGCCCCGGCGGCGGCCGGCCCGCCGGAGCATGGCGGTCAGCTTCCACATCTGCAGCTTGGCGGCCAAAGCAGGTGTGGGTGCGACGGCCAGAATGCGGCGGGCATCCGGGCGCGTCAGGGTTCCCGGCTTGTCCCTGAACGCCTCGATCATCGCCGGGAAGTATTCCCGGAGCAGGGACCGCAGCTGATTGGCGACCTGCTGCCGGTTCCAGACCGCGTCCTGCTGCGCGCGGGCCAGGACGGCGACTGCCTGTGCCAGGTCGGTGTCGTCAGGCAGAGTGCGGTGCATCGGCGCGTCGGTGCGGATGATGTTTGCGAGGACAAGGGCGTCGCCGGGGTCGGACTTCTTGCGGCTGACGCCGTGGCGGTCACGGTAGCGGGAGGCGGCCATCGGGTTGACCGCGTAGATCTTCCGGGGGCCCTGCCGCAGGGTGGCGACAAGCAGTCCTCGGCTGGTCTCGATGGCCACCGGGATCGGCATCTCCGCGGTGTCGCCGTGCTCGGCCAGGAGGTCCAGCAGCAGCCGGTAGCCGTCCAGGTCGTCGTTGATCCGGCACTTGGCCAGCAGCTTGCCGGTGTCGTCGACGAGCGCGACGTCGTGGTGGCCCTCCGCCCAGTCGATCCCGCAGAACACGTCCATGGATCCCGCCCCTTCTCCGGTGCTGTTCTCGAAGGCGAGCACGCGGGGCCGCACGGCGCACTAATTCCAGGGCTCCAGGGCCCGCCACCTCATCAGCCGTGCGCGGCACCGCAAGCCGCACGGGCGCGCGCCGTGTCCAGAGCTCGAAGCTCGTGAGGAGAAAACGCGTCACCGTGCGGCAGCTCATCCTTCGAGGATCCCGAACCCGACGGGCCCGCGGGGGCAGAACGTGCGAGGACCGGCCGGCGCCCAGCGCCACCAGTCTTTGCAAAGACCTCGCACGGTCGGAGGTGTCGTAGGGGTCACCACGGCACCGACCGGACCACACACGTCCTGCCCCGGGCTGGACAACGCCGCCCCGGGCCCCTCAGAGATCCAGGACCTCTAATTACTAACGAATTAGAGGTGTCGCCGCCGTTGACAGGCTTGCCCACGGGGTCTGACCTGCCTATACGAGAGGTGTCCGCTTTGAGGGGTTCCCACCTTCGGTCACACCTTCGGTGCACCTCTGGGTCCCTCGCCGCATCCCCCTGTCTGTGCACCCTGCGGTGCAGCCCCGGTTACCTAGCCGCGCAAGTACCCCCTACGGGGCGCCTTTCCCCTGGTCAGGCCTGGTAACAGGCGCGGAGGTAACCGGTTTGGTAACTGGCTGGGTATCAGGTGCTGGGCAAGCCTGGCTTGCCCAGTCACCGGCCCAGTCACCGGCCCTGTGGGGTGAACTCAACGGCCTGGTCACCGGTTGCTGAACTCACCGTTTCACTCACCGGTGACTGAAACGGTGAGTCACCGGTCGGTGGTGGTGCCGGGTCCGAGGGTGCGCCGGCCGTACGGCGGTTCGGGGTTCCCGCCGTCGGTGGTCTCGACGGGTGGGGGTGTCGGGGTGCCCTCGGCGGCGAGGCGGGCTCGGTGTGCCGCGGTTGGTGGTGCCGGGGGTGTGGCAGGCGGGGGCCTGAGCCCAACGGGCGGCGCTCGATCATCTGTCCAGTCTCCCGCCCTGCCCTCGACGCGGTCGGCCCTGGGTTCGGAACAGTTGGGGGGAAAGTTCGGGGGATAGATGGGGGAAAGTTGGGGGGAAGACAACTTCTGGGCTTGCGGGTGTTCTTCCTGGTCAGGCCTGGGTTTCGGGTCGGTGACTGGCCGGACTTAATTGTGGGGATGGGTCTGGGTTCGGGGTTGGCGGGTCGGTTGGTGGGGGTGCAGCTGGAAGTCGGGGGATTGTGGGGGCTTGTGGCGCTGGCGTGACGTGATGATCACGGACGTGGGAGGCGAGGTGCGGGCACGGGGGTTACGGGTTGCGGGGCTTGGGGTCGGGCTCTGTCTGATGGCGGCCGGGTGCGGTGGTGCGTAGTCGGACGGGAAGCCGGCCGCGGTGGTGCCTTCGGTGGCGACGTCGTCGGTGGTGCCGGCGGCGGATCCTCAGGCGGCCGAGAAGACGGCGGTCCTGACGGCGTACGCGGCGTTGACGGCGGCCGAGGAGCGCTCGTACGCGACGGCGAGCACCCGCAGAACCGTGGAGGTGCGCGGATAACCGTCGCCCATGGGGACGCCCGGGTGCGATGCTCGGCACACGACATGGTCTTCCCTTGGAGAGCGGCATGGATCTCAGCGCCACCGGTGACCCCATTGTGACGCAGGCGGACCCCCAGGTCCACGTCGGCCTCGACGTCCAGCAGGGCACACTCATACTCACCCAGGGCGGCACGGACTATGCGCCCCACCACGCCCTGGTGGAGTTCGCCTCGCCCGAGGGGCGGCCCTGGACGGCGCAAGAGGCCAGGTTCTCGGCTCAGGGGCCGGACGGCGAGCCCGTGGCGCTGACGGTGGATCTCCTCAACGATGCCTGCGACGGACCCCGCGCCGGCGTCCCGGGGGTGATCTGGAAGATCGTGGCCCTGGCCGCGACATCCGCCGGCGACGTAGGCATCACCTACGAGCCGCCCACCGCCTGACGGCCGCTCCATCCGCTGGGCCTGTTCCCAGCCTGGACGAGAGGCCACCGGCCCGGGGTTTCCTCCACCGCCGGCCGGGGTCGCGCGCGGGGGTTTCGGCATCGGCGCCCCGGCCGGCTGGAAACCCGGGGATCCGGGCGGGTCGCTCTACCTGGTGACCTGCCCCAACAGCGCCGGTGACGAGATCCGCGGGGGCCTGCGCTGGTCCGCGACCGGCCCGACCGGCGGCGGCGTCGACGTCCAGGCCCTCGCCCACCAAGCCGTCGAGAAGCTGCGCCTGGAGGGCCCGGACATGGGGATCGTGCCGCGCCCGGACGGCACGGGCCTGGTCGGGATGCCGGTGTGGATGTGGTCCAAGCCTGGCCCCTCGTGGTCCGACGTCGACGTCGGCGTCGGCGGGCTCGGCCACGGTCACCGCGACGGCCCGGTTGCGCACCATCGTGTGGTCGATGGGCGACGGCGCCACCATCCCCTGCGCCGGCCCCGGGACGCCGTACGAGCCGGCGTTCGGCAAGCAGTCGTCCCCGACGTGCGGCCACACCTATACCCGCACCAGCGCGACGGCGCCCGGCGGCCGGTACCCGGTCACCGCGACCAGCACGTGGGACGTCCAGTGGGAGGGCGCCGGCCAGAGCGGGACGCTGACGGTCACCCGCGCGAGCTCCACCAGCCTGGCGATCGGCGAACTCCAGGTCGTCGGCGCTCCCTGACGCCCCGGTACACATGGGGGGAAACAAGGGGGGAGACAAGGGGGGATCCATAGGGGGAGACATGGGGGGAAGCGGGTAGAACGCCCCCTCGGCGTCGTCCCTGGTTAGACCTGGTTTCGCGGCCGGTGACTGGCCGGACTTTCTTGTATATGGGTTTGGTTGTTGGGGTTGGTCGTTCGGTCTTCGGTCTGTGCCTGGGCGGTTGCCGGATGGTTCGGTTCGTCGGGTTTCTGGTCTGGTCGTGGCCGGCGTGGGTGTGCGGTTCAGGTTCGTGGGGTTGTCGGTCGGTCTGTCTGTGAGTCGGCGTGCTGTTCGGTGGACTCTCTGAAAGTTCCGGGCGGTCCGGTGTCACATCTTGCGATTACCCCCGTAACCCTGTTGGCGAACAGAACCGGGGCGCGGGAGGCCTCGGCTCGCCTGTGACGGCCCTCTGGGCCCGCGCGGGCATCCGGTTCCCTCAGGCGTCCTCCGAAGCATTCAGCGGGCGCTGGGGAGCTTGCGCCACCACCGGCGGAAGTCCCGCGTAACAAATCGCGGTGTCCACCCCATAACTCATCTGCGGGAGAAGGACCGCGCAGCCGCCCCAGACCTGTGATCGAAGCCCCATTCAAGCCTGATCTGCTATCAAATCCGCAGTTCAGAGCATTGAATGGGGCTTCTTTCCGCGTCAGGTTGGCCGGGGTTGTGGGGCTAAACCCCGCCTGAACCACCATCCGGATCAACCGCATGCCGACCCCCGGCATGCCTGACGAAAGGAAGACACATGTCCTCCCTCACCCTGGCCGTGCTGCTGCTCTTGGTCCTCGTCACGCTGCTCCTGGCGGGCGGCTTCGCCTACGCCATCCACCGACACCCGGTACTGGCCGCGCCGGTGACGGCGGCCGGAACGGCCGTGATGCTGGTGGTCGCCTGCCTGGCGATCATCGGTGCCCGTTGACCCGGCACAGGGGGCCGCGGTGGTTACGGCGGTGACCAAGCGGACCTCCTGAAGCAGTGCCTGTGTCGGTGTTCGCCGTTGCGGCTCCTCCTCAACGGTGCCGGCGGGGCGGCCGGGTGGCGGACTGTCGCCCGCCCCACCCGCCGGCCTGTGGGAGCCCTGCCACGACCATCGTGCTCCGCATCAGCCGCTACCTGTGCCGCAACAACATCCCGCTCACCGGGGACGTGTTCGCGCCGGACACGGAATGGCGGCGCCGCTTCCCCGACATGGTGGAGCCCTGGCCTGCCCGAAGTGCGCTGTGGGCACGACCTGGCGGTGCACGAGCCGTGACGGATCCTTCGTCGACGGACACATCCCCGTGGCCGAAGGCCCCTGCTTCGACGGCTGCAACCATCTCTCTCCCCCCGGCACCCACCCCCGTACCACTGTTCCCGAGGTGCCGGGTGAATGGAGTCGGCGCTGAGAGGCCCCGGTCGCCCCGTACATTCCCGGGAGCCGCCACATCACGATGGCCTCCCCTCCCGTGAGGGAGGGGAGGCCATCGTCTCTTCACTTCTTCACTTCTTCGACGTCAGCCGGTGAGCGCCTTGGTGGCGGTCCGCCGAATGCGCTTCGTCCGGCCCGACTCGGCCAGAACTCTCAGTACCGACGGCTCGGAGACCTCGGCGCCGATCCGCAGCTGGAGCCAGTCGCTCCAGCCGTCGACGAGTTCGGCGCTGAGTGTCGGCGGTTCCGCTCCGGACCGGAGGTCCTCGAGGATTCCCAGCTCGCGTGACCGGCGTTCGCTGAACCTGCGCACCGAGGGGGCCAAGGCATGCACCCAGGTCTCCCGGTCGGTGCGGGGCACCCGCTCCAGGGCTTCGCCGACGACAGCCGACGCGAGCGCGCCGTCCGCCTCCGCGGTGACCGCGGCCAGCAGGCCCGGCCGCGCCGTATCGGACGCGAGGGCGGCCCTGTACAGCTCCCAACGCGCGTGTCCGTCGGTCATGTCGGACACGGTTGTTCCCACCCGGTCCTCAAGCTGCCGCAGGGCGTTCCGGAGTTCCGGGGGCACCTCAGCATTTGCCATTGGCCTTGAGCCTTTCCATGGCGGCTCGGATGTTCTCCCTGATGGTACGGATGTTGCTGTCGATGACAGCCTGCTGGAGCTTCGTCGGCGGCTTGTCCTCCAGGATCGGCTTGCCGTTCATGCCGATCCGGACCTCCGCGCCCTTGCCCTTGACATGCGCGTGCGGCGGGGCGTGGTCGTTGGAGTAGATCTGGATGGTCACTCCACCTTCGTTCACGATCGTGCCGACACCCGGGTACTACGGGCTCGTCGACGCCAACTGGGCGGTCGTGGCCCCCGCAGTGGTGGCGTACGCCGTCGTGGCCGATGCGGTACCGGCACACGCGGGTGCCGCAAAGGCTGCCGCCCGTGACGGTCGGGCGTCTCGTAGACGCGGCCCTGTACTCCCTGACGACACCGCCCTCGGCACCGGCCGCTCCCGCTTCCCCGACGGCCGCCCGCTCCCGCTCGACCACCATCCCGGCCGCCGCTGCCCCGGCCTGCAGGCCCCGACGTAGGCCGCCGTCCCCGCCCACTGGCAACAGGCCGCACCGGCCAGGGGCGCGGGGCGTACGCGGTGACGTCGAAGGCTCCCGCACCCACTTGGCGGGCGGGCCGTCTCGGTCTGCGGCTGGATACTGGGGACGCGGGACTCGCCCCGCAATTCGGTGGTAGGTCACCACGCAGGTTGATGGCTTTCAGGGGCTGACCGGGTTTCGTGCGGGGCTGCACTCAACGATCACGCGGGCTGCGCGCAGTTTGTCGGGGTGCTCTCCGAGCAGTCTGGTGGTGATCAGGATTGCTTGGATGATGCCGACGTCTTGGTTCTTAAGGTGTTGTTGCACTGTGTCCATGTCGGTGCCCGTCGCGAGCAGCCGCCTGCATTCATCGATGTGGTCGGCCGCCTCCTGCGCGCGCTCAGGGGACAGTCCGCCGACGTTGGCGAGGAGTTCTTCCACCGTGGGGCTGGGCATGTGAAGGATCCTCGCAGAGGTCCTCTGCCCTTCCCACCTTGTTTTGATTGGATCCGCTTCTACCGTGCCCAGTCGATGCCGAGTGTGGCGAGCGCGGCGAGTTGGGCGGTGTCGAGCTTGGCGCGGCGGGCTTTGATGTTGGCGATCCAGATTCCGGTGCGGTGTTCGGTCCCGTCGGCCAGGACCTGGACGACGCCGCGTCCCGGCAGTCGGCCCTCCCGCGCGACGTATTCCGCGAGGGCCTCCAACCCCTTCTGGAACGCCCCACTGCCCTTGCTCGGCCCGGACGCCGTGGCGGCTTTCGCGGCCGTCTTCCGGTCCCGTACGGCCTTCTTCACGCCCAGTTCGGCGAGCCTGCGCTGCTGCTCCTCGTTGAGCTTGCTGAAGTCCCGGCGTTGGGTGGTGAGCCAGCGCCCGACGTCCTCGCCGTGCAGGGTCACCCCGGGCACCACGTCCTCGAGTCGGGCGCCGCCCACGAGGAGCTGGGCGAGGTAGGCGTAGTGCCGCTGCCAGTCGACCGTCCAACCGTTCTCGCGGGGGTTCCAGTCCGGATCGACGGCCGCGAGCTTCTCCGCCCGCCGACCGGCACGTTCGGGATCCTTCCCGAGCCCGCCAGGTCTGCGTACGTTCGTGAGCCATTGCCCGATGGCCTTGTCCAGGGCGGTGGCGTGCCGTGGGGCCGCCAAGGTCCCGTGGAGTTCGAAGTAGGCGCGCGCGGCGGCGAGGTTCTCGGCGAACCCTTGGTCGGTGGTGTCCCACACGATCCCCAGGTTCTCCAGTTCGGCCGCCCGCTGGCCGGTCATCTGTCCCGCCCGGTAGGTGCGCCGCTGGTCGGAGAGCCACCGCCCGAGCGGGTAGGCGCCCTCTGTGTGCTCGTAGGGGACGTCCAGGTGTTCTTCGCGTTGCCTGTACCGCCAGGCGGCCTCGATGCCCCGCTTCCAGTCCTGGCGTTCGGTGTTGATGACGGTGTAGCTGATCCACTTCGCGATCAGGGCGGGGTCGCGGGGGGTCGCGAACCGCAGCAGCAGGCGGTCATCCGGCTCGCCCTCGGCGGGCTCCGGACCGACCGGGAGCGACGGATCGACAACGCGTTTCTGGTTCTCCTGTGGAATGGCCAGCATTTCCACAGCCTTTTCATCGTGCGCCCGAAGACCTTCCAAAACCCGAACAAGAGGGCGATACGAGTTCGAGGTAAGCATGTCCTCCGGCTTCTCGTCCTCCGCCAAAAACACCGGAACGATCAGTGTCGCCATCTTCCCCTGGCCCGGGTTCTGCCGCAGCGCCCGGCCGATGGCCTGGACGATGTCCACGGCCGATCCCTTTGGGTCGATCAGGGCCACCGAGTCGGTCGCTCGGATGTCGACGCCTTCACCGAGGACTCGACAATTCGAGAGTACGGCGCGCCCGGCCCGGCGCCCGAAGTCGGCCAGCACCGACTGCCGGTGGGCGCCTTCGTGTTCCCCGCACAGCCACCCCGCCCACACCCTCTCGGGATGCCGCTCCGGGTCCACGGTGTGGAGTCGGGCCGCGACCCGTGGCAGTCCGGCGGCGAAGGCCTCCGCCTCGATGGTGCGGTGGTGGAAGGTGATCGTGGTCTGGAGTCCGTGGGCGGCCATGGTCTCCAGCAACGCGGTCTGCGTCGCCGCGAGCCGCTGCCCCCGCAACGGCTCCTCCCGCCGCTCCTCGCTGAACAGCCGTTTCGGCGTGACGACGGGATCGGTCAGCTCGGCCACCACGATCTGATAGCGCGCCAGCAGCCCCCGAGAGATCGCCGATGCCAACGACAGCTCGTACACGACCGGCCCGAACACCCTCTCGTCGTCCATCGAACACGCCAGCCCCTTCGGGAGCCGGTTCCACGCCCGCCGCGTCCGACCCGACGTCTCCTCGTCCACGATCTCGACCTGCGCCTCGTACAGCTCCTGCTCCGCCCGCGACCTGGGCGGCCGTTCCTTCCAGACCCTGGGGGTGGCGGTCATGTAGAGCCGGCGCATCGCCGGGATGACCTCCTGGCGGTGGATGTCCGCCCACGCCTTCCCCGCGGAGCCCGACGTCCGGTGCGCCTCGTCGACGACCACGAGGTCGAAGACGTCCATCGGCAGCCCGTACGCGCCCTCGTGCGCTTCGGCCAGCACCGGCAGGGAGGCGTAGGTCGCGTAGACGGTGACGGGGCCCCGGCCGTGCCACAGTCCGAGCTGCGGCGCCGACGTCGTCGCGCGGCCCCCCAGGCTCCACAGGGCGGGGTCGTCCTCCAGAGAGCACACCGCCACCGCGGGCCCGGTGTGGCCGGCGATCCGCCATTCCCGGGCCGTCTGCGTCAGCAGATCCAAAGTCGGCAGCAACACCAACACCCGTCCGTGCCGGGCCAGCCGAAGCGCCGCCGCGGCGGCGATGAACGTCTTCCCGGTCCCGCACGCGGCCACCACCGTGGCCCGCAGACCAGCCTCCGGAATCCGCTTCCCGAGCGGAATATCGAGCCCCCGGACAATTGCCTCCACCGCTTCCTCCTGGTGAGGACGCAGTACGATGTCACCAGACTCCTGCATGCGGCACTCCACTGAAACGAAGTGGCGGGAAAAATCCGCCAGGGGTGGGGTAGCAGTTTTCTCGGGATCCTACACACCTACACGCATCACATCACGGATGATGCACACTGACGACTCTACCGCGAACGAGGTCCGACGCAGAGCAGCCCTGGACAACGCCGGCTCCGGCGAGAGGAAGCGATCGGTACGATCCGGACGTGATCAGCCCCCTGTCGAAGCTTCCCGAGCGCAAGCACCTCATCACCTCCCTGGCACTGGCCACCCTGCTGGCTGTCGGATGGTACGGCTTTCAGCCTGTCCCGACCGACTGCGTCGTGTATCACGGGTCGTACGTTCCTCTTGAGAGGAATGGACCCACCACAGAGCAGCTCAAAGAGCTTGAGAGACAGGCCTCCGAAGCCGGGGGATGTCCACAGAAGAGACGCTGGGACACCTGGCGATTCTCGATCTGACAACCCCAGCCAAGACCGGCAAGAACGACCCCTCCTCCAGCCTGCCGCCCGCGGAGCGGGCTGACCCTGGAGGCGAAGCCGGAAGGGTCCAGGGTGGGGGAGCGAAGCGGACCCACCCAACGGGCCGTAGGCCCGGACCCCGTGAAACAGGGTCATTCTCGCCCGCGCAGCGGGCCGTTCGGGCGAAGCCCGAACCAGTCCGGAGCGAAGCGCAGGACACCGGCCCGAAGGGCCGGCCATGGCTCTGCGCAGCAGAGCCCGCTGAGCGCAGCGAAGCGGTTCTCTTCCTGAGCGCGCAGCGCTCAGGGTCCCGCTCCGCGGG
>NZ_JBIAQX010000027.1:0-68134 GCF_042889445.1 Streptomyces sp. NPDC002602
AAGATCCTCCGCGACTGCCGCCTCAAAGGCGACGGCGTCCACCACGCCATGCTCGGCATCGCCCGACTGCACAACCTCGCCCTCGCCGGATAGACAAGAGGATCGCACCACGACTGAACCTGCCCACGGCGACTCAAAGATCATTTACGGGACAGCCCTTAGGTAGTGTCTTCAAAGGGTTCTGATGGGGGATCATGTGTTGCATGGTGCGTCGTCATGAGCTGTCGGATCTGGAGTGGGACGCGTTGTCCGCGTTGTTGCCGCGGTCGGCTTCGGGGCGGCCGCGGCTGGACGACCGGCGGGTGCTGAATGGGATCGTGTGGAAGCTGCGGACGGGGTCGGCGTGGCGTGATGTGCCGGAGCGGTACGGGTCCTGGCGGACTCTGTACACGCGTTTTCGCAGGTGGGCGCTGGACGGGACGTTCACGCGGATGCTGGCAGCGGTGCAGGCGGAGAAGGGCGCGTCCGGTGACATCGACTGGCTGGTGTCGGTCGACTCCACGGTCGCGCGGGCCCATCAGCATGCAGCGGGCGCCCGGAAAAAGGGGCGGAGCAGGGGGACGAAGTATGTGATCACGCCCTCGGACGATCCCGAGGCGGACTGACCACGAAAATCCACCTGGCCTGCGATGGTCGCGGCCGGCCTCTCGGCTTCGTCCTCACCGGCGGCAACGCAGCCGACTGCACCCACTTCGAGGAGGTCATGGACACCATCAGGGGCCTTCCGGGCCGGGCCCGGAAGGCCCCGAACCCGTCCGGACCACGTCCTGGGAGACAAGGGCTACAGCTCCCGCAAGATACGCGCCTACCTGCGCAAACGCGGGATCGGCCACACCATTCCCGAGCGCCGCGACCAGCGGGCCAACCGGTCCCGACGAGGCCGTGACGGAGGCAGACCGCGTGTCTTCGACAAGGAGCTCCACAAGAAGCGCAACGTCGTCGAACGCTGCTTCAACCGCCTCAAGCAGTACCGCGCGATCGCCACTCGCTACGACAAAACCCGCGAGTCCTACCAGGCAGCCGTCACCATCGCGTCCGTGTTCCTCTGGCTCAAACCCCTTTGAAGACACTGCCTAGTGGAGGGGTGGCGAGCACCACCCGGTAGGACGGTGATCATGTTGTCTCCTCTTGTACTGGCAACGGGAGGGATGGCTGCCCCTGTGGGCGTCTGCCACACCGGCCTGGTCCGCCTCAGGAGGCGGCTCGCGGGATGGTTCTCCTCCTGCGGCCACCGCTCTGGGAGCTGGCTCATCACTCGCTGACACGGCCTCGGCCTCCCCTGACAGGGTGCGTGACTTACGGGCAGTGGCGGGGCCAGAGCGTTCTCTTGCCTGCGACGCTGAGCCACGTTGGGTCGGCATCATGCCAGGTCACATGCCTTCAATACCCGCCTGACCTCAAGGGTTTCGGGAAGCTACTGTTCGAAGTGTGATGACCCCTGAGGGAATGAGACTGGGAGCAGAGGCCGCGCATCTGCTGGCCACCGCCGACTGCTGTGAGATAGCGCCCGGCCTGAGCGACGCCGAATTGCGGCGGATTGAAGAAGAGTACGGATTCGAGTTCGCCGACGACCACCGCGCCTTCCTGGCAGCCGGGTTGCCGGTGAGCCAGCCGCCCGAGGAAGGGGACACCTGGGGGAATCCGTGGCCTGACTGGCGTAGTGGCGATCCTGCGAAGCTGCGGGAGCAACTTGAATGGCCGGTCGAAGGCATCGTCGTGGCGGTCCAGCATGGCTACTGGCACCCAGGATGGGGACAGCGGCCAGCAGGTACAGATGATGCGGCCCGCGAGGCCAAGATGCTGCTGGCCCGGGTGCCCAAGCTCGTTCCCGTATACGCGCATCGATTCCTGCCCGCCGGCCACGGGTCCCACGGCCACCCAGTCCTGTCGATCTGGGGAACCGACATCATCTATTACGGTGCTGACCTGGGCGACTACATCAACCACGAATTCGACGACTTCAGCGCGCACACCCCTGACGATTGGAACCCGAGAGCGACTGTCGGGTTCTGGGAGGACTTCCTCTCATAACTCCTCCCAGCCGGCAGGCGCCGACCTGGGCAGACCCGTCATCGCGGTCTGGTGATGACGGGCATGCCCACGACGGTGCTGAGGAAACCGCCCTCTCAAGAGTCTGGCCCCGGCCGCGAGCAGACTGGGCACAAAGCAGGTACTCATCCAGACGCCCTCCGTGTCCTTCTTGTTGCCCAGGTTCGCGAACGGGCCATGGCGGTAGTCGGGTGGATTCGGGTCGCGACCTACGTGTCCATGGCGGCGAACACGCGTCCGCGAACCTGACGTTGCTCGACCATGAGGTGGGTCAAACGGAGTTGACCAGTCGCGGTGTTCCTGGCGAGTTTGCAGGTGTCCCAGAACGTTGTCATCCACTGCGGACGGCACCTGAGACGGCGGCGCGGCCTGGCGATGCGCCTCGATCACACGCCCTAGCCGTCCGGCGGCGTCCGGCGCTCCACCGGCACGACGGCCGGGGCCGGGGTCGGGGTGGCGGCCGCCGTGGCGGGGCTGCCCTTCACGGGCGCGGGCGCCTGGACGCGCAGGGTGCGTACGAGTCCGCCGGACACCGTGGCGTTGGCCGCCGCGATCAGCTTCGGCGCGCTCCAGCGCAGCTGCGTGCCGACGGCCGGAGCGTCGGGAACGACGTCCAGGCAGCCGCTCTCCACGTCGAAAGCCGTCGCCTTCACGCGTCCGGCGAGCTCGGGCGCGACGGCGGCGAGGATGGCGGCGAAACCGGGCGAGGACGCTTCCGCCGACGGCCGGGGCGACCATGCCGCGCTCGGTCATCACGATGCCGATCGCGTTGCCCAGCCCGAGCGGCGCGCGCCCATCCCGTCGTACGGCCGTGCCGGTACTCCGCTTCGGCTTCGGGCGGGTGGCACCCTCCTTCCTCGCCGCTTCCTGGGCCGCGAGCAGGGCCTGGCGCGCGAGGTCGACGCCGCTCAGCTCGGTGGTCATGCGATCACCATCCCGGCCGCGTCGCTACCGAGGGCGCGAGCGGCAAGTTCGAGCAACCGGTCCGACCACGGCGCGGCCGCGGCCTTCTCGGTGCACGCCGCCCGCTGCCCGCGCAGTTGCTCCAGCCGGGTCGCCAGCGGGCACTCGGCCACGCGTTTCCGGGCGGCGTCGGCGGCCTTCGTCCCGCCATCCACCGCTCCCTTTCCGCCGACCGCGTGTCCGCGCCCCGACCCTACGACGCGCCCCCGTCAGAGAGTTCAGCGGTTTCCCGGGCTCAGCGAACGAACCTCATGTCGACTCGGTGCGACGCACGATCTCCTCTCACAGCCCGTGTGTCCGTGAGCGGGGGCTTCTTGATCATTGAGGGACAGCCCTTAGGGGATATCACCGGCCTTTCCCGGATCGGCCGCATTTCGCCTCCACTCGGCGTCTCGGTTGCGGCACCATGGCGGTCCCCCGGGGTGCCGGGGCAAAAGGCTTGGGGGAGCCGTGACACGGATGCACAGCGAGCAGGAGCCCGAGAACAACCCCGGGAACGCAGCGGAGGCGGAAGCGGAGGCACTCGTCGCTGGCTCCGAACCGGAGCCTGCGCCCGAGGCCGGGGAGGAGTCCGGGGCCGGAGCAGGAGCTGAGGACGGGGCCGGCTCCGAACCGGAGCCTGCGCCCGAGGCCCCGGAGGATTCTGGGCCCGGGGCCGAGGCCGGGACCGGCTCGGAAACGGAGCCCGCCTTGGAGGCCGGAGGCGGCGGGGCGTTGAGCGGGCGGTGGTGGCGGGCTGTGGGGTTGGGAGCCGTCGGGATGGTGCTCAGTGCCGTGGTCGCCGCGGTCGTCTCGGCGTACCTCGACGTCTGGTCCGTACGCGAACCCCTCCCCGGAGCCCCGCGGATTACCGCCGGCTCCGAGGTCTGGTGGGACCTGATGCAGGACCGCCACCTGGTGCGGTCCGCGCCCGGCTCGGCGTACGACAAGGAGCCTGTGCCCCTCGGTGACGCCCAGGAGACCCTTGTCCGCATGGTCGACGAGGGTGGGACCGACGCCGGCATGATGCGGGTCCGTCTGATCCTCACCAACTTCACCCGTGCCCCCGCCACCATCACCTCCGTCCGGGCCCGCATCGAGCGCACGCGCCCCGCACCCGCCGGCCCGCTCTACTTCTGCGGTGGAGCCCAAGGGGGGTCCGAGGTCAGCCGGGTGCTCCTCGACCTGTCCACTCCGGAGCGGCCGGCCATGGAGCAGGACGCCGAGCGCCGCCTGACGGCGCAGTACCCGAGCACCAAGGTCCAGGTCGCGGCGCAGGGGGAGCCGGCCTACTTCGACATCGAGGTCAGGACGGGCAACGCGAAGGGCGCCTCCGCCTCCGCCCTCGCCTACGAGTTCGTACTCGACGTCACCTACACGCAGGGCGACCAGCTGCGGCACCTGCTCGTGGACAAGGCCGGGCGCCCGTTCGTCCTGGCCCAGGGGACCGACGACTGGAAGCAGGGATTCCACTGTGTCGGCTACAAGTGGAACGCTGCATGACGCCCGGGAGGGCGAGAGCCCGACGCCGCTCCACCGTCATCATGGCCGTCCTCGTCCTCGCCCTGTGTTCCGCCCTCACCGTCACGCTGCTGCGTTCGCCGGCCCCCGCCACCGGCCCGTTCGCGACCGGTGCCCCGCTGCTGGGGAACGAGGAGTCCTGGGTGGCCACGCTTCCGGAGCCCGGCCGGCGGCCTCCGGCCGAGCTGATGCGCGACGCGCTGGGGTGCGTCCCGCTGTTCCAGTGGGCCACCGGGGCCCGCGCCGTACCTCGCGGGCAGGTCACGCTTGCCTACTCCGTCGGGGCATCCCCGTCCCGCGCGGCCCTCGTCCGGGGGATCCGCGTGGTCAAGGGGCCGGACGTACCCCTCCCGCACGGCGACGACGTCGCGTGCGCGGGACAGGTCGTGGACGAGCGGCTGGCCGCCGTGGCCACGGCCCGCGGCAAGCCGGTCCAGCCGGTCCGTCTCTCCCTGGACGGCCTCGCCCCGGGCGAGGCCGGCTCCCGTCAGGAGGCCCCGCTCCCCGTCCGGGCGGGCGGCACGGCCACCGGGCTGGTCACCATCACGACGGCCGCCTGCTCCTGCGCGTGGTGGGTCGAACTGGACGTGGAGGAGAACGGCGGGCTGGTCACCGTACGGGTGGACGACGACGGCCGGCCCTTCACTCTCGCACCGCCGACAACCCCCCTCGCCACCTCCGCCGACCAGGAGCTCATGGCGCAACGACCCCTGTCCCGCGCCGCGGGCGACCCGCAGCCGCCGCAGGCCGGGATCTCCGCGGCGGCCACGCTGGTCCCGGCGTCCGAGAGCCGGCAGGCGGAGTCCGACGTGCCGCTGGACCCGGCGGCCGCCGTCGGAGGCGAGGCACGCCTCGGCCGCGTGGGCTGTCGCCGCATGTACGAATCCGTGGTCCGCGCCGGAGGCGTCCCGGCCGGTGATCACAAGATTCAGCTGGTGGTCACCGCCCCCGCAGGTCTGGAGGGGGCCGTGCTGGACGCGCGTGTACGGCTCGCGACGGTCCGTCTCGATGCCGAGCAGCGCTACCGCTACGCGTGCTCCCGCGCCGGCGTGAACCCGCACACCCACGCCGCCAGGCAGGCCGGTACGCCCGAACTGAGTCCCCACACCCTCATGCGCGGCCATCCCGGGCAGGGGGTCGGTCTCTCCGTGCCGCTCGCCACCGACGAGCCGTTCTCCTTCCGCCCGACGGGCCTGAACGGAGTGCCGCGCCCGGACGGCCGGGGTGCGTACGGCACCGCCGGTGTCATCGTGCCCCAAGTGGCCACCTTCGGCCTGACGGTGGAGGTGACCGTCCACCTGCCGACCGGCGAACGGGCCGACTTCACCCTGACCGACCACGGCGAACCGTTCCTGCTCGGGCCGGCCACGGACATGATGACCCCGGCGCACCGGGAGCAGTACCACGAGCCGAACTCAGGCCCGGGAGTGCACTACAACGAGGAGCTCATCTCCCGGCCGCATCCGGGGTGACGAACGCAGGCAGGCGCTTGCCGCCAGTACGCATCACGACATCGCCGTAGTAGCGAGTGCCGGTGACTGCGCCCGTCCTGTCGGGCTTCAGCTGGCGCCGGCTCTCGCGCCGCTGCCCTCGCGATGGTCTTCAAGCTGGTCGAGTCCGCCCAGAACCGGTGGCGCGCGGTCAACGCGCCCCACCTCGTCGCCCTGGTCAGGGCCGGCGCCCACTTCGAGCGCGGCATACTCGTCGAACGTCCCGACCAGGAGGCAGCGTGATCACCCTCAAGCCCGAAACCATCCACACCGACCGGCTGGCCTTACTTCCCCTGCAGGTCGACCACGCCGCCGAGATGGCCACGGTGCTGTCCGACCCCGGCCTGCACACCTTCACCGGCGGTACCCCGGACACCGCCCAAGACCTGCGTGCCCGCTACGAACGCTGGGTGGCCGGTTCACCTCGCCCCGGCGAATCCTGGTGCAACTGGGTCATTCAGCTCCGCGACGCGGCCTGTCTGACCGGCTATGTTCAGGCGACGATCACCGCTGACGACCGCGGAGCCGCTGCGGAGATCGCATGGGTGGTCGGAACTGCCTGGCAGCGGCGCGGTATCGCCACCGAGGCAGCCCAAGGACTCGTCGCCTGGCTCGGGAAACACCCCGTGCACACGGTCGTCGCCCACATCCACCCGGACCACCAGGCATCCACCACGGCCCGGGAGGAGCTTTGCCACGGTGCCTAGATCGGTCGGCGCCACGGCCTCGACCGCATGCGGGGTGGCATCGTTACGCCGTGTCCACGGCGGGCCGGGGGGTGATGTTCACGGCGCCCCTATCCCTCGTCGGATCACCCCCGCGTCGGCGGGGAGCACCCAACAGCATCGCGTTCAGCGAGGAGGACCTGCGGATCACCCTCGCGTCGGCGGGGAGCACGTCATCGAGGAGATCGACGCCGTCGGCGCCAGCGGATCACCCCCGCGTCGGCGGGGAACACTCGGCTTCAAGCTCGGCTTGACGCGCCTTCACCGGATCACCCCCGCGTCGGCGGGGAGCACTCCAGGAGCTCTTGGAGCTCAAGAGCGATGTCCGGACCACCCCCGCGTCGGCGGGGAGCACGAGTTCAGGAAGAAGCCGCCCGAGGTCGACATCGGACCACCCCCGCGTCGGCGGGGAGCACATCGCGTCCGTGGTACTCAGCGTCCACTATTGCGGACCACCCCCGCCGTCGGCGGGGAGCACACGGCGTCGCGGCAGGAACGGTCCAACGAGCTCGGATCACCCCCGCGTCGGCGGGGAGCACCTCACCGCGGGAACCGTCGCGCGTACGCGCACCGGATCACCCCCGCATCGGCGGGGAGCACCTGGACTGGCAGACCTATCAACATCACAAGGCCGGATCACCCCCGCATCGGCGGGGAGCACGGACTCGACGTTGGCTGCCGAGGACCGGGTGCCGGATCACCCCCGCATCGGCGGGGAGCACGTGAGCGGGACCGTGCGGAAGCCTGCGTCCGTCGGATCACCCCCGCATCGGCGGGGAACACCCGGACAGTACGAGTCGTCACGGCTCACCCCGCGGATCACCCCCGCATCGGCGGGGAGCACGCCCCGGGCACCCGGCGAATCGCGTTGATGTGCGGATCACCCCCGCATCGGCGGGGAGCACTCGCGCGCATACCCGAGGACCACCCAGGCCTCCGGATCACCCCCGCATCGGCGGGGAGCACGACCTCGCCGGATTCCGCGACGCGTTGCAGCACGGATCACCCCCGCATCGGCGGGGAGCACGACCTCGCCGGATTCCGCGACGCGTTGCAGCACGGATCACCCCCGCATCGGCGGGGAGCACGGCAAGGAGATCAGCAACGGGTTCGCCTCGATCGGATCACCCCCGCATCGGCGGGGAGCACCCATGAGCTACCGAGACTCGGTGAACGCCCCACGGATCACCCCCGCATCGGCGGGGAGCACGACGGCTACTCAGACGGCGTTCGACAGTTCGGCGGATCACCCCCGCATCGGCGGGGAGCACCCAGGGGACCCACCTGTCCCCTATGTGGGACACGGATCACCCCCGCATCGGCGGGGAGCACATCCGAGTTTCTCGCTCTTCATCAAGCCGGAGCGGATCACCCCCGCATCGGCGGGGAGCACCGCAGCCTCGACCCGGACTGGATCGCCGAGAACGGATCACCCCCGCATCGGCGGGGAGCACTCGCCCAACGAAATCTTCAACCAGATGAACGACGGATCACCCCCGCATCGGCGGGGAGCACACTTCGCGACCTGCCCTTTCTCAGGGCCTTTGCAATTCATTCACCGCTACTCGGTCACTCATGGCCGCAGTTTACGGGGCGTCGAGTTGGTGTGGGGCTGTTTGTCGGTCGCCTGTGTCGAGGCGGGCCGGAAGTGCCAGGGAAACCCTCGCCGCTTCTGCGACGTCGGAGCCAACCCGACCGGGCCCTAGGGTTGGGCCCTCCTGAAGCCTTTAGTTGAAGGGCACTTCCTGTGAGCAGTGACGCATCGCGTCCGACGGTCGGCGCCGTCGTCCTGACGATGAACGACCGTCCCGAGGACTTTCCCCAAGCCATGGAGTCACTCCTCGCCCAGACGGGCATCGACCTGGACGCCGTCGTGGTCGGCAACGGCTGCGTTCCCGAGCAAGTACCCGCAGGCGTACGCACCCTCGCCCTTCGCGAGAACGTCGGCATCCCGGAGGGACGCAACATCGGCGCCACCGAAGTCAAAGGCGACTACCTGTTCTTCTTCGACAACGACGCACGGCTCCCGGACACGGACACCCTGGCCCGCCTCGTCGCCGAGTTCTCCCACGACCCACACCTCGCCTACGCACAGCCGCGCATCTGCGATCCCGTTACCGGCGTGACCCTCCGCCGCTGGATCCCGCGCCTGCGCGCCTCAAAACCCACCCGCCCCGGCGTGGTCACCGTGATGGCCGAAGGCGTCGTGATGATCCGACGCGACGCCTACGACCGCGCTGGCGGCTGGCCCGGCCACTTCTTCCTCTTCCATGAAGGAGTAGAACTGGCCTGGAGACTCTGGGACCTCGGAACCCACGGCCGGTACGTCCCCGACATCGTCGTCCACCACCCGGCAACCGACCCCGCCAGGCACGACACCTTCTACCGCCTCAACGCACGCAACCGCGTCTGGGTCGCCCGACGCAACCTCCCCAGCCCCCTCGTGCCGTTCAACCTCGCGACCTGGATCCTCATCACCCTGTGGCGTGTACGTGACCGCAAGGCACTGCGCGTCACCCTCGCCGGACTCCGCGAGGGCCTCGCCGGGGGAGAGGGAGCGCGCCAACCCCTCGCCTGGAAGACGGTCGGGCGGCTCACCCGGGCAGGCCGACCCCCAATCTTCTGACGCCGCAGCCTCCCCACCCCAGGTCGCCCGATCTCCCTCGCACGTGCACACCAACGCCGACCGACTCGGATCCTGCTGGTCGGAGTGTGTCCAGCGGCGGAAAGACGTCGGCGGGGAGAACCTCTGGCACGGCTGGCAAAAGCCCATCCATGCGGACCACCCCCGCGTCGGCGGTATTTCGCCGGTGAGACGTGGAAAGCTACGGGATCATTCCGCGTCAGTGCGATCAACGGCGCGCCGCGACGTCCCCGCAAGGGAAGAGAAAGCTGTTCCGTTCAGTTCTCAAGGAGCCAGGAAGACTGTACTTCTGACGACGCGTCCACCTGACGCTCCTGACGGATGCACAGCGGACCCTACCCCCGCATCGCCGGCGAGCACTCGGTCTGGCCGGTAAGGCCCTGCCACCAGGTCGGAACACCCCTGCGTCGGCGGGGAAGACGCACCGGCCCCCAGGAACGAGGGGATGATCAACGGACCACCCCCGCGGCGGCGGGGAAAACCGGCGCCTGGCTCCCCTCGGCTGCTCGATCGCCCCGCGTCGGCGGGGAGCACAACGGCGCGTCGTCCGGGCCGGTGTCCCCGCGCGGATCACCCCCGCGCCGGCGGGGAGCACAACGTCGATTCGAAGCCAGGCCTTTCCCATCTCGGATCACCCCCGCGTCGGCGGGGAGCACACACGCGGCGTACTACCCGGCGTCCCCAACTTCGGATCACCCCCGCGTCGGCGGGGAGCACACCCAGGCTGGCGGCACAGCCAGTTCTGCGGCCGGATCACCCCCGCGTCGGCGGGGAGCACGGGGCCCCGATCGCGCGCCAGTTCTGGGCGTTCGGATCACCCCCGCGTCGGCGGGGAGCACCCCAGACCCGTACAAACAGCGGGGACCAGCACCGGATCACCCCCGCGTCGGCGGGGAGCACACTTCGCGACCTGCCCTTTCTCAGGGCCTTTGCAGTTTGTTTACCACTGTTCGGGAGTTCGGGCTTTGTTCATGGCCGGAGTTTACGCGCCTGGTTGGCGTGGGGATCGGTGTTCGGTCGGCATCGATGGATGCCCATGAGCGAGCGTGGAGTGGAGGGGCAAGCGGGTGCGGACGAACGACGTCGGGGCTGCTGTCTGGCTGCGGTGATAGTGCAGTCGGTGCGAGTGGCGACGACGAATGATCCACGCCAACTCAGGGACGCCGCCAACCACCGGCGTCCACGGCGGGTCGGGGGTGATGTTCACGGCGCCGCAGTTCCAACACTACGGAGCTGTGAGCAGGCAGAATTGGCCGTGTATGAATCCGACATCTCCTCCGGTGCTTCCGGCCACCTGTTCCACCGCCGCGAGTAAGAGCCGCAAGCAGCCGATCCGATCGCGTGTCCGGCATGGCAGCCCATCCTGCGCCGACTACGGCTGCTCACGCCCCGAGTGCATATCCGCAGCGCGCCGTGACCGTGCCCGACGTACCAGGGAGCTGCGGGCCGGCCGCCCCGCTCGGGTCCCGGCGGCCGAAGCCGCTGCCTATGCCTGCCAATTGCGGGAGACGGGTCTGTCGGCAGCGGATATCGCCGACATCTCGGGAGTCGCCGTCACTCTTGTGCGGCGCCTGCTTCGTCCCGGTGGGCAGCGGCCGGCGGCCATTCACCGAGTCACCTCGGAAGCCATCCTCGGCATCCCCCCGGACAGCGCCTTCAGACGGGAACGCCTTCTCCCTGGGTTGACTGGCGCGGACAAAGCCGCCACCACCCTTCAAGACCTCGCCGAACGAGGGTGGTCCACCAGTTTCCTGGCCGCCCGACTGGAAACCACACCGCACACGGTCGCCGCCATCCGGGGCCGGGAGCGCCGGCGCCTGGCCCTCGCGCTGGACCGCAGAATCCAACGCCTCGCCGCGCTTCTGCTCGCGAGCGAGCCGGCGGATCACGGCATCGCCGAACACAGAAGCCGCCGGACGAGAACTGCGGCCTTGCGACGACGAGCCGCACTGGCGCAGCTCGTGGCCCCCGTGCGGGAGCAGGCGGACCCAGTGCCGTGAACAGGGCACGCGAGGCGGCGAGGATCAAGTTCAGCAGGTGGGGATGAGGGCTTGGTGGCCGGAGCGGAGGTCGGCCAGGAGGCGGCCGGCGGCGGCTACGTCACCCCGGCCCCCGGATCACCCCCGCGTCGGCGGGGAGAACATCCCGCGTAGCTCCACGACGACCACGGGGAACGGAGCACCCCCGCGTCGGCGGGGAGCACTACTGCGCATCGGTCATCTGTCGGTGGCTGGCCGGATCACCCCCGCGTCGGCGGGGAGAACCAGGTCAAGGCTCCTGGCGACATGGGCCGAACCGGATCACCCCCGCGTCGGCGGGGAGAACTCAGCGGCGTCGAAGGTGCCGCCCGTCGTCGTCGGACCACCCCCGTCGGCGGGGAGAACAGCACCGCCCCAACCGTCACCGTCACCAACTACGGACCACCCCCGCGTCGGCGGGGAGCACCCGCCTGACGTACCCCACCTCTCGTGGTCCGACGGATCACCCCCGCGTCGGCGGGGAGCACCTCCGCCGCGTCGCCACCCGCAACCCCGGCTCCGGATCACCCCCGCGTCGGCGGGGAGCACAGGACACGACCGATGCGCAGGGCACGCAAGGACGGATCACCCCCGCGTCGGCGGGGAGCACCCGAGCCCGGGAGGGGCCGTCACCGTGGGGTTCGGATCACCCCCGCGTCGGCGGGGAGCACACGGCGCCCCGGGAATCGGTCTGCACCGCCAACGGATCACCCCCGCGTCGGCGGGGAGCACCGCTACAACCAACCCGTTGCCCTCGTGCTCGACGGATCACCCCCGCGTCGGCGGGGAGCACGCCAAGCGGTGGAACCTGCTGGAGCAGCACATCGGATCACCCCCGCGTCGGCGGGGAGCACCGGGAAGCCCCCTCGGCCGAACGTCCAAAGGACGGATCACCCCCGCGTCGGCGGGGAGCACCGACCCATGGCGGTGATGAAACGGCCGGCGGCCGGATCACCCCCGCGTCGGCGGGGAGCACCCATCGAGCAGGCGATCACCCTGATCGGGCAGCGGATCACCCCCGCGTCGGCGGGGAGCACTACCACTGGCGCGACGGCGCGGCCTGTCAGGGCGGATCACCCCCGCGTCGGCGGGGAGCACGGATGAGGCCGCGGCAGCCGGCGATCGGTGCGCGGATCACCCCCGCGTCGGCGGGGAGCACCCTTCGCGACCTGCCCTTTCTCAGGGGCTTTGCAATTCGATTACCATTGCTCGGTCGGTCATGGTCGGAGCTTACGGGGCGCCGAGCTGCCGTGGGGCCGCTTGTTGGTCACCAGTATCGAGTCGGCCGAGAGGGCCGGACACCGTGGCCGGGCCAGGGGCCCGCCGTCGTTGGCAAGCCCCGCCGCTTTGGGCGCGCGGCTTCGGGGTGCCGTGGGGCTCGGAACCCCTCGCACCCGTTCTCTACTCGCAGTAGAGTCGGGGTATGGCTGACGAAACGAGCATCAAGGTCAGTGTGGCCACCCGTGACCGGCTTGCCGCACTGGCAACCGAACACGGCACGACGATCAGGCAACTCGTCGAGGAACTCGCCGAGACCCGACCGACCCAAGCCGAATACGCGGTACGCGCCGAACAAGCCCGCGCCGAACTCGCCTCCATCCTGGGCGTCCTGCCCAGCGAAGAAGCAGAAGCGAAAGCCCGCGGACTGCTGGAACGCCTCGGCGCCAGCCAGGACACGGCGGCCGCGTAGTGGGGCCGATCGCGGTCGTCCTAGACCACACGGCCGCCACCGCCCTCCACAACCCGAAGGATCCCTACAACGAGGCGATCGCCGCGTTCTACGTCCAAGCCTCCGGCGGCCTGGGCATCCTCTCCGCACCCGTGCTCTGTCTGCTCGCCAGCGACACCGAACGACCCGGCCTGCTCGCCTACATCAACGGCCTGCGATTCATCCAAATCGAACCATTCGATACCCAAGCCGCGCTCGCCACCACCGAACTGCTCCACGCCGGGCACTCTTGGGCAGCCGCCCACGCCATCCACGCCGCCCGCCCCTCCGCCGACCACCCCACCGGCCGCTACCTCCTGACACTCACACCCGAGCAGTACGAAGGAACCGGCATCCAAGCCGTACACCCCGACCAATAACCCGCACCCAAGACAGCAACCCGCACGTTCGTAGCCGACGACACGAAACCAAATCCAGCCGAAGCAGCGACCGAAGCGACTCAGCCGGACCCCCGCATCGACGGGGAGAACCCCCAGCGGCCAGCCAGCGCAGCGCTCCGGTCGGACCACCCCCGCGTCGGCGGGGAGCACAGGGGGCACCGGAGCACCACGGCGCTCCCGACCGAACCACCCCCGCGTCGGCGGGGAGCACCCCCGAGGCCGGTGAGTCCCGTGGCTGATCTCCGGATCACCCCCGCATCGGCGGGGAGCACCCTGATCTCCTGCGCGAGCACGGCGTCCCGCGCCGGATCACCCCCGCGTCGGCGGGGAGCACGGCGTGTTCACGGACTACGGCGTCACGGAAGGGCCTCGCGATGCTCGTACACGAGGGCGGACCAGGCCACAACGAGAGCGGAGCGGTGCAGCACAGGGTCGAGCTCAGGGACGACCGCTGTCGACCCGAATACACCGATGCAGGCCACGGAGGGCAACACTTCAACAGGGCCGAAGGTGCCAACGCTCTGGTCCGGGTACTCGCGGGAGGGCGGGACAAGGTGGAACGGCGCGAAAGGGAAAGCACGTTCGGCCTGCCGCTGGAGGCCACAGACCTTCATGTCGTTGACGCGCTGACACGGCGCGAGGCCAGCGGATCGTCCCCACAGCGGCGGTAACTACAGCCCCAGTGATTACTGGGTAATCACTGGGACCACCTCCGCGTTGGCGGGGAGCACCTCATCCACATGCCGGTGCCGGCCTCGATCCCCGGGCCACCCCCGCGTCGGCGGGGAGCACACGATCGCGTCTCGTCCGTCCACGATGGCTCTCGGACCACCCCCGCGTCGGCGGGGAGCACGGCCAGTACCCGGGCTGCGACGTGAACCAGGGCGGATCACCCCCGCGCCAGCGGGGAGCACGAGCGGATCGCTCCGACCGGGAACATCGTCGACGGGCCACCCTGCGTCGGCGGGAAGCTCACTTTCCCCGGCGAGGCGAGGAAGAAGGCCTACCGTGTCATTCCTGGGGTGCTGCGATCAACGGCGAGCCATGAAGTCCCGCACGGGAAAGGAAGGCCGTTCCGTTCAGTTCTCAAGGAGCCAGAAAGGACTGTACTGCTGACGACGCGTGCACCTGGCGCTCACGATGGATGGACAGCGGACCCCTTTTGAACGGAGCACCCCGCGTTGGGGGAAATCGAGTCTCACCCTGCGTCGGTGGCGAGCACGCACCACACTGCCCTGGCGCCGGGTTACCCCGAAAGGGGCCGGACACTGCGGCGGTGTCGGGGTGAGCGTGGGCCTCGGGTGGCCCTCAGGCTGTTCGGAGTCGTTCGAGGAATTCGCGGACGCCGTTTACCTTTTGGTAGGGCTTGAAGGCGGGGGCGAGTTCGCGGACGAGGGTGACGCATCGGTCTGCGCCGATGCGGGTGGCGAGGTCGAGTGACTCGGTGCTGACGAGGAGGGCCTGTTCGACTTCGCGGGCTTGGAGGAGGCTGCGTGCCTCGTAGGTGCGGAAGACCCCGCGTGTCTTGTCCCGGGCCCGTGGCAGCAGGGTCAGGCCCTCGTCGATGCGGGCTCGGGCCGCGTCGGTACGGCCGAGGTCGAGGAGGCACTGGCCGGAGTCCACTGCCAGGTCCGCGGTGCTCATCCACCGGCACCAGCCCGGTGCGGGGTCGGCCGCGTTGGTCAACAAGGCGGTCTCGGCAGCGGCCAGGTCACGGTGGCACTCGGCCGCGGCTCCCAGGGCGGCGTGGGCTCGGGCCCTGCGCAGGTGCAGCAGCGACCGGGCGGTGGGGTGCCTCGTGTGGATCAGGGCCTGACTCAACGGCTCCACTGCGGATCCGGGCTGGCCGAGCCAGATCGACTGATAGGCGAAGTCCGACAGGACCCCGGCCCCCTGGTCCCGGTCGTGGGCGGTGTGAGCGTTGGTCAGCGCGGCGTTCCACAGCTTGCCGGCCGCGTAGTGCTGGCCTTGGTCGAAGCGGTACCAGCCGCACGTGCTGGACAGGGATGCGGCCAGTAGGTGCAGGCGCCGGCCGGTGGCCTCGCTGTAGCGGGCGCCTTCGAGGAGGTCGGTGACGGTGGTGAGGTGGGCGTCCATCAGCTTGATGGTGTGCTGGCGCTGCTCGGTCGGCAGGGTGGTCAGCTGGGTGCTGGTGTTCTCCAGCCAGTCCACGAGCTCGTCATCGACGCGGCGCCCGCCGAGGGCGGTGGTGAGATGGTCGGGTTCGAGCGAGGCCCACTGGGAGGCCAGCCCTGCCAGGGCGAGCGCGCTGTAGGTCAGGAAGGTACGGCGTTCGCGGTTCATCGCGGCTCTCTGTGCGTCTCGAAGTGCTTGGACGGTGTATGCCGCCCCGAGGGGAGCCGGGTCGTCCCGGCCGGGGAGCCAGTGGGGCCACGGATACCGCTCCAGGTCGGAGATCGGCACGTCGAAGGCGTCCGCGATCAGTAGTTGGGATTCGATGCTCGGCGTCTTGCGGCCGTTCTCCCACCTGCTGACGGCCGCCTTGTCAATGCCGGAGCGGAGACCTTCCGGCCGCAGGGCGGCAGCGAGGTGCAGGCGCGCCACGAGGTCGCGCTGGGACCAGCCGCGTAAGAAGCGGGCGTAGGCGAGAGGGTGTCGGATCAGGTCGTCCACGGGAGCAATCCCATCATCGACGGTGACGGCAAGGCTACCGCGTGTGCGGGCGGGACAACCCCGGGACTACAGCCAACACCTATGGCCGGGTACCAAGTTGGGGCTGTACTCGTCTTCCCCTGTCAGGTTTTCCCCGAAGTGGATGGAGAACGCGCATGAAACGACGTGCTGCGGTCATCGGTCTGGGCCATCAAGCCGCTGCCGATCACCTGCCTGGTCTGCTCGGCTCCAGCCGGGCCGAACTCGTCGCGGTCTGCGACAGCGACCCGAACAGCCTGCGTGAGCGGGCGGACGCACTGTCAGTACCCGGGTTCACCCGGGTGGGTGATCTCCTGGCCGAGACGGCCCCGGACTTCGTGATCGTCGCCGTCCCGCACCACGCCGGGCGTGCCGTGATCGAGGAGTGCGCCGCCGCCGGCGTCCATGTCCTCAAGGAGAAGCCTTTCGCCACCTCCGTCGCCGAGGCCCGCGAGTTGGCCGAGATCTGCCACAAGGGCCAGGTGGAGCTGATGGTGACGCTCCAGCGCCGGTTCAACCCGATCTACTCCAGCGTGGCCGGGATGCTCGACCAGATCGGCACCCCGTTCCTGTTGGGCGGGCACTACTCGTTCCACACCCCCAATCCCGGCGCCGGGTGGCGCGGGAACCTCAAGCAGGCCGGTGGCGGCTGCATCCTCGACATGGGCTACCACCTCATCGACCTGCTGCTGTGGTACTTCGGGCTGCCCAGCCGGGTCATCGCGGAGTTCTCCACCGCGGCTCTGCCTGACGGCGGATACGACGCGGAGGACACCGCCGTTGTCCAGCTCGGCTACGAATCCGGCCTCTACGGATCGCTCGTGCTGTCGCGGTGGATGGCGCCGAAGACGGAATTCATGCGGGTCGTCGGCACGGCCGGCTCGGTGGTGCTGACGAAGAGCGCCGTCCAGCGGCTCTCCCTGGACGGCACGGTCGTGGAGGAGCTGACCCGCCCGCACGCCCCCAGCGTCGCCGCCGCCCAGATCGACTACTTCTGCCGGGTCCTGGACGGAGAGCGCCCCAACGTCTCCGGCCCCGAACAGCACCTGGCCCACGCCGCGTTCATCGCGTCCTGCTACGAGTCCAAGAGGGCCGGCCGCTACATCAACCCCAAGGAGATGCTGTGACCAGCCCCCTCGCTCTGCTCGGGGGCACCCCGGCCGTCGCCATCGACGGCCCCCACTTCACCTGGCCGCCGATCGACGACGTCACCCGCGCGAAGGTGCTCGCCCAGCTGGACTCGGCTGTCTCCATCCCGGGTCGGTCCGGGATCGTCGCGGACCTGGAGGACGCCCTCCAGGACTACTTCGGCGCCCGGCACGCCATCACCACCAGCTCCGGCACCGCCGCCCTGCACGCCGCCTACTGGGCCGCCCGCATCCAGCCCGGCCACGAGGTCATCGTCCCCGCCTGGACCTTCCACGCCACCGCCTCCCCGCTCTTCCAGCTCGGTGCGGTCCCGGTCCTGTGCGAGACGCTCCCCGACGGCAACATCGACCCCTACCGGGTGGCCGAGCTGATCACCCCCCGCACCCGCGCGATCATGGTCACCCACCTGTGGGGCAAGCCCGCCGACATGACAGACCTGGCCGCCATCGCCAAGGACCGGGACCTGGACCTCCTGGAAGACGGCTCACACGCCCACGGGGCCGGCCACGGCGGCCAGAAGGTCGGCACGTTCGGCCTGGCCGGAGCCTTCTCCCTCAACGGACCCAAGCCCCTGTCCGGCGGTGAGGGCGGCTTCGTCCTCACCGACGACGACGATACCTACTACCGGATCCTGACCTTCGCGCACTACAACAAGCGGGCCAGGAACGAGATCCCGGAAGACCATCCGCTCGCCCGGTACGCGGTCACCGGGGCAGGACTCAAGCTCCGCATCCACCCCCTGGCCGCCGCCCTCGCCCACGACCAGCTCGCCCACCTGGACACCTACCTTCTCGGCCGCGAGGAGATCGCCAGCTACCTGACACGCGAACTCGGCCGGATACCCGGACTGGAGGTCACCCCGATGCCCGACGGGGTGAAATCGTCCTGGTACGCGTTGACGGCCACCTACCGGCCCGACCAACTCGGCGGCCTGCGCATCGACCGTTTCCACCAGGCCCTCGCCGCGGAGGGGGCAACCGAGTTCGACCTGCCCGGCTCCACCCGCCCCCTCAACCAGCTCCCGCTCTACCAGCACCCCTCACACCTGTTCCCCAGCTACCCGAACATCCGCAACCGCTACCGGCCCGGCGACTTCCCCATCGCCGAGAAAGCGCACACGCACACGATCAAGCTGCCGGTCTGGCACCGTGAACAGGATCTGGAACTGGCCGAGCAGTACGTCAACGCGGCCAGGAAGGTCAGCGAACACCACAAGGAGCTTCTGTGACCGTGACCTCCGATCTCGCCCTGTCCCTGGCCAAAGAGGCCGAAGCCGAGGGCATCACCAGCCTCGTGGCCGCCGCCGTGGTCACCGACACCGGCCGCGTCCTTTTGCTCCGGCGCAAGGCGGACGACTACATGGGCGGCCACTGGGAAATCCCCTCGGGAAAAGTCGACCCGGGCGAGACCATCCTGGACGCAGCCAGCCGCGAAACAGGAGAGGAGACCGGCCTGACCGTCTCCTCCGTGGACCGCTACCTCGGCCACTTCGACTACGAGAACAGCCGCGGCACCACCACCCGCCAGTTCAACTTCGCCGTCACCGTCACCGAAACCGGCCCGATCCTCCTCACCGAACACGACCTGCACCAATGGGCCACCCTCACCGGCGACCTGCCGGACGTCACCGACGCCGTACGGAAGGTCCTGACCAGCGCATAGGCCCAGAACAGCCGAACGGAGCCGCGTGGTGCGCGGCTCCGGTCGGCCCACCGGCCCCGAGCTACTCCTCTGAGGCGTTCGACAGAGTCGCGGCCGTCTGGACGTCACCGTCCCGCGCCCCACTGTCAGGAGCCGCCTGACCGAAGCCCATGCACGCCGGTGGTCCCACACCTTCACCGTGTCACGCACGCGAAAAGGTTTCTCGGCCAGGCCCTAATGATCCATTCCTCGTGTGTGCGTTGGCGGGGACACCAGGACCGGCGGGGCAAGGTGCTTCCGCCGCGGATCACCCCCGCGTCGGCGGGGAGCACACAGCGATCGGTGCCTACGGCACTTCGGCCGCGGCTTTCTCATAGTCGCCGGCTTGTGCGGGAGTCAGGAGGCGGCTGACGCGGATGAGCGTCGCGCCATGGAGGTAGTCGTACTCGGCGAGAGCGGGCATGGTGCTGGTGGCGGCTCGTAGGTAGTCGCGGCGGGCCTTGGCCTCGGCTGCGGTGCAGAAGGTTTCGATGCTGCCACCGCGGGCGAGGTCGTCGGCTTCCAGACCTTCGGTCTGGTTGGCGGGGATCCGGCCGTCGGTGAAAGTGACCTTGGAGGTGTAGCCGTTGGGCCGTCCGAGCATGTGGTTGGCGTCGTTCTCCGCTGTGACGGTAGTGCCGGGTTTGGCGGCGGGTACGGTGGCGGAGATCGTCTTGAAGGTGCTGGTGGCGTCGGTGGCCTTTGCCGGTGCGGGCTGGGCGGCCGGGCCACCTCCAACTGCGGTCTCGGGGTTGGTATTGCTGGTGGCGCTGCAACCGGCGAGCAGGATGGCGGTGATGGCAGCTGCGGCGGTGTGGGTGGCTCGGTTCACGGGATCCCCAGAGGTTGGCGAGGGGACCCATCTGATCGGCTGCCGGGACCGACGTCACAGGTGTTGCCGGATCGTGACCGGTGGACCAACTGTCAGCTACAAGGGCCGCCGTACCTGGCGGATACCGGCCCTTCAGCGCGCCACTGCCGGGGGTAGCTGATGCGGATGCAGACGGCAGCACCCGGACCCGGTCGAACTCCAGGAACCTGACGATCCAACAACCTGACGTCGCCGGGGAACACCGGCAGTGCCTCGCGATGCTCGTACACGTGGGCGGATCATCCCCGCGTCGGCGGGGAGCAGTTGTGCATGCGCGCGTAGTCCTCCACGGCGGTCGGATCACCCCCGCGTCGGCGGGGAGCACCGCTGGTGTCCATCGGATCCCCCCCCGTCGGCGGGGAACACTGGTCGTCCGTCTTGGGGACGGCCCCTGTCCACGGATCACCCCCGCGTCGGCGGGGAGAACGGGCCGAAGTCGTAGACCAGCGCGCCGACGGCCGGATCACCCCCGCGTCGGCGGGGAGAACGGGCCGAAGTCGTAGACCAGCGCGCCGACGGCCGGACCACCCCCGCGTCGGCGGGGAGAACTCCGGTCCGCAAGGATCGGGCCTCCCGGACGCCGGACCACCCCCGCGTTGGCGGGGAGAACGTGGACGAGGGGCTGGTCGATGAGTCCGAGGCTGGACCACCCCCGCGTCGGCGGGGAGAACCCAGGACTGCCCCTGCCGCTCCCGGGGAGGCTGGGACCACCCCCGCCACCACCAGTGGCAGCGGCGCCTGCTCCGGCGCGGACCACCCCCGCGTCGGCGGGGAGAACTCGTACAGGATCGCCCCGACCGCGCGGCGGCCCGGACCACCCCCGCGTCGGCGGGGAGAACGACGAGCAGTCGGAGTAGCCGGCGGCCCAGCGCGGACCACCCCCGCGTCGGCGGGGAGAACCCGGTGAAGACCCGCGACATGGCCCCGCCCGGCGGACCACCCCCGCGTCGGCGGGAAGAACTGACTCGTGGCGGCGGCGTGGCCGGCTGGGCGCGGACCACCCCCGCGTCGGCGGGGAGAACCACCCCACGAGGGGCTGGCTCTACGACACGAGCGGACCACCCCCGCGTCGGCGGGGAGAACTTCGACTGGTCCGCGATCTGGAGCTCCACCGGCGGACCACCCCCGCGTCGGCGGGGAGCACCCAACAGCATCGCGTTCAGCGAGGAGGACCTGCGGATCACCCTCGCGTCGGCGGGGAGCACGTCATCGAGGAGATCGACGCCGTCGGCGCCAGCGGATCACCCCCGCGTCGGCGGGGAACACTCGGCTTCAAGCTCGGCTTGACGCGCCTTCACCGGATCACCCCCGCGTCGGCGGGGAGCACGGAGCACCTCATCATCACCGCCCCCGGGAGCCCGGACCACCCCCGCGTCGGCGGGGAGCACAAAGCGAGGATGCCGGCCTTGTCCCGGTCCAACGGACCACCCCCGCGTCGGCGGGGAGCACGACGAGGCGCACCACCTGACCGGGCGACCCGACGGACCACCCCCGCGTCGGCGGGGAGCACCTCGGCATGGTCTGGGACCTCCACGAGGCCCGCGGACCACCCCCGCGTCGGCGGGGAGCACGGGCATTTGGGATTCGACCTGCGGCGGAGCACCGGACCACCCCCGCGTCGGCGGGGAGCACTCCGGGCCCCAGCGCCAGGCGCGGGCCGCGGTCGGACCACCCCCGCGTCGGCGGGGAGCACAAGGATGATGGACGCATGGACGCGCCCTCCGACGGATCACCCCCGCGTCGGCGGGGAGCACCGGACCGTCCTGAAACGCTCGCGCCGGCTGAACGGATCACCCCTGCGTCGGCGGGGAGCACGCGTTTGCGCCAGTCACAGGGGTGACGTACAGCGGATCACCCCCGCGTCGGCGGGGAGCACGACTGGCTGGACATGCTGTGGGAGGACGAGGACGGATCACCCCTGCGTCGGCGGGGAGCACCAACGAGTCCACGACGCCGCACCGCCGGTGTTCGGATCACCTCCGCGTCGGCGGGGAGAACTCTCGAACACAACGTGCCTCCGGTGTGGTGTGCGGACCACCCCCGCGTCGGCGGGGAGCACCGGATCCTGGAACCGGGCTGCGGTGCGGGTACCGGATCACCCCCGCGTCGGCGGGGAGAACGACAGGGTCTCCTGTACGTAGACCCCCGGCCGCGGACCACCCCCGCGTCGGCGGGGAGCACGGCCCCCTCACCTCCGGGGAGGAGTGATGGGGCGGATCACCCCCGCGTCGGCGGGGAGCACTCGAAATTCGAACCCGGCCCGTACGCCTCGCCCGGACCACCCCCGCGTTGGCGGGGAGAACGCCGAGCTGCGCGGTCATGACGGCTGTCCTTTCGGACCACCCCCGCGTCGGCGGGGAGCACAACATCGTCCCGAGCGACCGCCACGTCATCGTCGGATCACCCCCGCGTCGGCGGAGGAGTTGCACCTGAGCTGTCAGCCACAAGCGCATATCGCTCTGGTTCGGCGGAGGCCATTGCGTTCAGTTCTCAAAGAGCCAGGATGGACTGTACTGCCGGCGGGCCCCATCTGAGATGTCTTGGTACCTAGTGCTGTTGACGCTAGGCAGCAGGGATTCAGCGATACCGTTATGTCGCACTTTTAATGGTTTGCGCGATCGGATCGCGGCGTGGCCAGAGTGCCTGCGTTCGGACTGTATCGGGTGCCTCTGACAGTCTGACTGGGTTGTCGGGTTCAGGTTGCCGACTGCGGGTTTGTACTCCTAACGTCACTGACCACAGGTGATGCCGCTCGGCGTCAACTTACCTGTTGGTGAGCCCTGTTCATGATGTGCTGGGGGTGTGTTTTGCCTGCCTGGAATGTGGCTGAGCGGCCCTGTTTAAGGGTGGCCGTGCGTGAGGATGCCCCGCTCGGCGAGCTGGAGAAGGTCCTGCCGGGGGCTCAGCCCGGGGAAAGGGTCTGGCTCGGGTTACGCAGCGCCTTATCGGCTGCGCATCTGATCGCGGATCTTGAGGTGGCGAATCCTGCGGCGGAGTCGATGCTGCGACGGCTGCTGACCGCGTTGGCCGTACGGGTCGGCGGTCTGGATGTGCTGGGCCGGGAGGATTGGGAAGAGCGGTTCGATGCTCTTCTGGCCGGGGGCAGGTTCGATCCGGTGGCGGTGGGTGCCTACTTTGACCGGTGGCTCCAGCGGTTCGATCTTTTTGATGGTCGGCGGCCGTTCATGCAGGATCCGCGGTTGGCGGAGGAGTGTTCCAAGCAGGCCCCGCCGGGCCGTTTGGTGATGCCTCGGCCGTCGGGTGCGAACCAGCCGTGGCTCGACCGGACGCCCCAGGGTGAGCCTGTACCGGCCGGTGAGGCTCTGGGATGGCTGTTGGCGTGGCGTGGCTACGGGCCTTCGGGGCTGGGTGCGCAGCGTCGACACGCGAGTGTGAATTCGAAGAACATGAAGGCTGCCCCCTTGCGGGCGTTGGTGTCGTTTCATCCGTTGGGCGAGAGTCTGTTCGCGTCGCTGGTCTTGTCGTGTCCGCCGCCGTCGGGTTTCGAGGGTGCGGGGGCTGATTTGGCGCCTTGGGAGCGGGACGATCTCGAGGATCCGCTGGCTCCCGCGGCGGTGTCCGGTCCGATGGGCTTGCTCACGGGGCGGTCCACCCATCATGTGCTTCTCGCTCGGTCTGTGGACGGGGTGGAGGTGACCGGTTGCTGGGTGGCGTGGGGGAGTCGGGTCGATCTGCCGGCAGCGCGGGATCCGTTTGTGATCGACAGGATCAAGGGCGGTCCGGTGCGGGCCAGTTGGCGGCGTCAGTTACTGCGTGACTTCGATGCCTTCGTCCACGCTCGGGACCCTGCGGCGGCCGGCATCAAGGGGCAGATTCTGCCCGTCTGGTTGTCGGTGTTCGCGGACTTGCCGCCCGACGTCCTGAAGGTGTTGGCCGGGGTGCGGGTGCGAGCACTGGGCTGTCATCAGGAGAAGCAGGACCGGGACGAGCACTGGTACGCGGCTACGACGCCCGCGAGTATCGCGCCGTTTCTGCCGTCGCAGCATCCTCAGCGTGCGGCACGGGTCGCGCGAACGCGGCTGGCGGCCGAGCTCGCGGCGGCGGACATGGCCAAGGTGCTGCGCTCGGCGTGGAAAGAGATGGCTCCGGGGGACAAGGGCTGTGCGTGGGCGGATGCGGCCACCTCGGAGTTCTGGGACCGGGCCGATCCCTTGTTCTGGTCGGCCATCGCGCATGACGAGGCCGAGGTGCCGCAGTTTCGGGGGCTGGGTCTGGAGATTTTCGATTCGACGACGCGTGAGGCCGCGGCTTCTCCGCAGGGGCTTTTGCCGGTGGCGCGTGCCCGGTCGTCGTTCACCCATCCGCGCTCTGGAAGGAAGAAGTCGTGACCGCTGAAACGCCGCCGTCGGCGGCGATGGTGCCGGGGCGGGCGTCTGGACCACCGGATCGCTACGAGCAGTTCATGCGAACGGTCCGCAGGGCCTGTGTCACCTCGGGTGGGCGTGCCGAGCTGCGCCAGGGCTTGGCCGATGGGCTGGTGTCTCCGTGGCAGATGTATGTTCACCTGCTGCTGGCGGGTGGTATTCCCGCCCACTCCCAGACCCGGGAGGCGGAGTTCCCCTTCCTGCTGGTGGCGAGCCTGTACGCGGTGCATGACGCGCCGAATCCGCGGACGGCGCGTACGAAGCCGCAGCCGGTGCCTCCGCGGGCCGACCGTCGCAAGAACATGGGTTGGTCCTACGCCCGGGCGGCGTCCGGCGGGGCGATGAAGCAGAAGGCCGCCGGGGATGCTCTGTCGTATCTCGCGCAGCTGGACCTGGAGGACCTGTACCGGGATCTGCCGGGTGCCATCTCGCTGTTGCGTTCGCAGCGGGTGCCGGTGCATTGGCCGGTGTTGCTGCGTGACCTGACTCGCTGGCCGCGGTGGGCCGAGGACGTTCGTATCGAATGGGCCCGCGCCTTCTACGCTCCCGCACCCGCTTCCGTTCGTACCACTGAGGAGACTTCGTCGTGACTCTTACCCCCGGCAGCCTGTACCTGGATGTCCACCTCGTTCAGTCCTACCCGTATTCCAATCTGAACCGCGATAGGCAGGGGGCTCCGAAATCGGCACGTTATGGCGGCGTGACGCGTGCACGTCAATCGTCGCAGAACGGGAAGCGTCACACCCGGCGCGCGGTGGAGAACGCGACCGGGATCCGTGCGGTGCGGACCCGGGGTGTGCCGAAGGCTGTCGCGGAGCGGCTGGAGCGGCTCGGCTGGGAGGCGGATGTCGCTCTGATGGCCGGGCAGATGCTCATCTTGGCGGCCGGGGTGAAGGGGCTGGGCATCGCCGACAGTCAGGGCACGAATGCCTTGCTGTTCCTGCCGGAGAGCGCCCTGGACGCGCTGGCGGAGCTGGCGAACGAGCATCGTGGTGAGATCACGCAGGCCGCGGCCGATGTGACGGCCGAGATGGAGAAGGCCGCGAAGAAGACGACGCGCAAGCTCAGCGACGCGGACCAGGCCGCGGACGGTGACGGGGAGGACGAGCCGGCGGTCGGGGAGAGCAGCGTCCTGGCGAAGTACGCGGCGAAGGTCCTTCCGAAGGTCGAGGTCCTGGGCATTCTGCAGTCGCGGAACGCCTCGGTCGCGGCGTTCGGGCGGATGCTCGCCAATGAGGCCGGCTCCACGGTGGATGGTGCCGTGCAGATGGCGCACGGGTTGAGCACGCATGCCGCCGGGACGCAGTTGGACTACTTCACCGCGGTCGATGACCTGCTGCAAGACGAGGGTACGGAGACCGGTGCAGGTCACATGGGTGACAACCGGTACACCTCGGCGACGTTCTACCGGTACGCGTCGTTGAACGTGAGTGAGCTCGTCGGGAACCTCGACGGGGACACGAATACGGGTCTGCAGGTGACGGCCGAGTTCGTGAAGGCCTTCGTAACCACCGTGTTGCCGGCGAAGTCGTCGGGTACCGCGCCGTTCACGGTGCCGCACCTGGTGTACGTGGCGTTGCGGTCTGATCGTCCCGTGAGCCTGGTCGGAGCCTATGAGAGCGCGGTTCCCGACAGTACGCAGGGTTACGTGCCCGCGTCGCTGGCCCGGCTGGACGAGCACGCGGCGGCGCATCACCGCTTCCTGGGTACCGGCGGTTTGGTCACCCACGCACACAGTGGTCTCGCCGCTGAGACGTTCGAGGCGCTGGGGGAGCGGGTCGAGGGCTTGGAGGAGCTTGTCTCGCGGATGGTCGACACGATCAGCAAGGTGCAGGCGTGAGCGGGCTGCTCCTGCACCTGTCCGGGCCGGTGCAGTCCTGGGGCAGCGAGGCCGAGTTCGAGGTCCGTACGACGCATCGCTGGCCCACCCGGTCGGGTCTCACGGGTCTGTTCGCGTGCGCGCTGGGACGACCGCGGGGAAGCGCCAACCATGATCTGGGGGAGCTGCGGTACACGATCAGGGTGGATCGGCCAGGTCAGCGGGAGATGGACTTTCATACGATCGGTGGTGGCTATCCCCGGCATCTGACGCCTCCGACCGCGGAGGGCAAGTTCCGCAAGGCCGGTGAGGGAACCATTTTGACGGAGCGTTGGTATCTGACGGATGCCGCGTTCACGGTCGCGGTCACCGGGCCGGCCCGTACCACCGAACTCGTGGGCAGCGCGCTGAGTCGTCCGGTGTTCTCCCTGTTCCTGGGTCGCCGTTCCTGCACCCCGGATACACCGATCCTCCTGTTCGACCAGGTAGCGGATCCCGTGGCCGAACTGGATCGGCTCCCGATCCACCGTGGCGCGCTAAGGCGGGGGCCTGGGCAGCCGGTGACGTTCGTCTACGACACCGCCCCCGAGCCCGGCGCCCTCCCCGACGGGGAAGTCCGAGACACCCCGGCCCCCGGCGCGCGAAGGGGCTTCACCCGCCGCCCGGTATGGGAGCGGCAGCGTGAACTGCCGCACGCCCCGGACAGTGGGTCGGGAACGCAGTGGATCAACGCTCTGACCGCATACAGGCAGGAGGTGACCGTGTGAGTACGGTGCCCGAAACGCTGACCCGGACCGTGCAGCTGGCCCAGCTGAGGCTCGAGGAACGCAGCCGAGACGTTCACCGGGACCTGACGGACGCGACCAGCCTCCACAACCGGGTCCAGGCACTGTTTCCCGACAACCTCGGCCCTCAACCGCGTGCCGCGACGAACACCCTGTTCCGTGTGGAACGAGAGGCGGCCGGACCTGTCCTGTTGATCCAGTCGACGCTGCCCATCAACCGCAACGGCCTTCCCGCCGGATACGCGCGGGACATCGCCTACCGCGATCTCAATCCGCTCCTGGACTGGGCCGCCGAAGGGCGCGTGGTCAGGTACCGCGTCGATGCCCATCCCTCGATGAGTCAGTCGCTGCCGGGACAGCGAGGCAAGCGCGTTCCCCTGCGCGGTGAGGAAGCGCTCCAGTGGTGGGAGCGGCAAGCCGGCAAGGCAGGCTTGGACAACCAACTCGCTCTCGACATCCCGCAGCCCGACGTGCGGGCCCGGCGCGGTTCGGCCAAACCGGTCCGCTACTCCGTCATCCGGTTCGAAGGCGTGGCGCGCGTCATCGACCCGATCGCGTTGAGGGAGACGATCACGACCGGCATCGGCCGGGGGAGGGCCTACGGCCTGGGGCTGCTGTCAATCGCCCCATACCGGCCCTGAACCGAACATCGCAGTCCGTCTTCGGTGGCCTCGCACCGGTCAGGCGCGAGGCCACCACCCGTCTCGGAAACCGGAGATAGCCGAGTGTCGGCGCCATTCGAAGCAAAGCTCTGGGCCAAGGACCGCGGCCTACCAAGCCCCTATCCCGCCGGCTGCCACGCCATCGACGCCGCCGTCATGGCCGATGCTCTGTGGAAGCGCTACCTGACCCCCAGACAGCGCCACGTGATCGCCGACGGCTGGGGCCTGACCCAGCAAGAAGCCCGACTGTTCATCGTCACTCTCGCCGGCCTCCACGACCTCGGGAAGATCACGCCCGGCTTCCAAACCTGCGCTCCCGGGGCAGACCAGGTGACCGGACTGCCCGGCTACGAACCGGCCCCCGCCGAAACCAGAACACCCACCCACCAGCGGGCAGCCCACCTCGCCCTCCCGGAGTTGCTGCACCGCCTCCACGGCATGCCCCTGAGCGGCCGCCCCACCCTCCAGGCCGCCCACCAGATCGGGCAACTCATCAGCGGACACCACGGCACCTACGCCCCCGCACTCTCCCACCAGGGCAACGAACTCACCTGCCCCCTCGGCGCCGTACCCGCCCTGGGCGACAAGGCATGGGACGAGCAGCGCGAAAGCCTCATCCATCTCATCCACACCCTGTTCGGAACGCCAGCCCTACCCAAGCGGACCGCCCGCGGGCCTGCCGCAGTCGTCACCACAGGACTGATCATCCTCGCCGACTGGCTCGCATCCCAGATCCCCTGGATTCAAGCCCGCCAACGACGCTGGCCCCGAAACGGCACCGCAGACTGGGAAGGACACGCCCGCCGCGCCCGGCGGGCAGCACCCGCCGCCCTGCGCGACGCGCAGCTCAGCCCCCCGTCCTGGCGCCGAACCCGCGCTTTCACGGAGCTGTTCCCGCACCTGCGCGGCCAGAGGCTGCACCCCGTGCAGGAAAGCCTGACCCAGCACCTGCCAGGCCTCGCCCGGTCCGGCGCCGGCCTCCTTCTGATCACCGCCCCACCGGGCGAGGGCAAAACCGAAGCGGCTCTCTACGCAGAAAGGGTCATGGGACCTGCCGCCGGCACCAAAGGTCTCGCTTTCCTCCTGCCGACCATGGCCACCACCGATGCCATGTGGGCTCGCGTCCGCGACCACGCCCGCGCCAACTGCCGCACCCCGCCGCCCGTCACGCTCCTGCACTCGATGGCCTGGCTCGACGCCTCCTACACCCCCGACGACCTCAACACCGCCACCTGCGAACCCGGCACCGTCGCCGAATGGCTCCGCGGCCGCCACCGAGGCCTCCTCGCCGGCATCACCGTAGGCACCTGGGACCAAGCCGCCCTCGCCGTACTCCCACACCGCCACATGATGCTCCGCTGGCTGGGCCTGTCCGGCAAAACCGTCATCATCGACGAAGTACACGCCTACGACGCCCACGGCCACGCACTCACCCTCAGGCTCCTCCAGTGGCTCGGCGCCCTCGGCGTACCCGTCGTCCTCCTCTCCGCCACCGTCACCGGCGACAGCGCCGCCTCCCTCGTCCACGCCTACCGCCACGGCGCCGGCCACCACGACACCCCCACCCTCACACCCAGCTACCCCGGCTGGACCTACACCGACCACACCACCGGCACCGTCACCACCAGCGATTCCCTCGGCTCACACCGCGCCCACCAACTCACCATCGACCTCCACCACAGCCGCCACACCCACGACCCCGACCTCCCCGAAGGCCGCGCGGGCGCCATCCTCAAACTCCTCACCCCCCTCCGAGAGACACACAGCGGCTGCGCCCTCATCGTCTGCAACACCGTCGCCGACGCCCAAGCCACCCACGACCTCCTCACCACCACATGGAACAGACCAGGGCAGAAACCTCTCGTGCGACTCCTGCACGCCCGCATGCCCGCACGCCAACGCACCGCGGTCACACGACGGCTCCAACGCTGGACCGGACCCCGAGGCACACGACCGGCCCGCCCCTTCGTCATCATCAGCACCCAGGTCGCCGAACAATCCCTCGACGTGGACTTCGACCTCGTCATCAGCGACCTCGCCCCCCTCGCGCTACTCCTCCAGCGAGCAGGACGCGGACACCGCCACCATCGAACCGACCGACCCACCTGGGCCCCCACCGGAAGCCCCCGCCTCGCCGTCCTCACCCCCACCGGCCAACTCCCACCCCGACACTGGGGCAACGTCTACCCAGCCTCGATCCTGCGCCGAACCCGAGACCTGCTCACCACCCGCGACACCCCCACCATCGACGTACCAGGCGACGTTCAGAACCTCATCGACCAGGTCTATGGACCCGAATTCTCGGCAGCGGACGACATCATCCGCATCGCCGACGACGCCCAGCGCACAGCGACCGCGGAACTCACCGCCATCGCCCCACCCGCGTCAGTACGAGACCTCCACCCCCTCACCAACACCGACGCACACCCCGACGAAATCGCCACACGCATCGGATCCGACAGCACCAGAGTCCTCCCCACCTACCTCACCCCCGACGGCCGCCACTGGCTCCACCCCACGCAACACACCCCGCGCACCGCACTGCCACAACACGTCGACCCTGCGGACCGCCCAACCCTGCGCCGCATCATGAACGCCACCATTCCCATCAACAGCCAGTGGCTCAACGCAGCAGACCCCACGACCAGACCGCCCGCCGACTGGTCCAACGTCCCAGGCCTACGCGACCTGGCTCTCCTACCTCAGCCCACTACACGCACAGCCATCAAGCCCTACCTGCACAAGGGCAAGGCAACGCTCTTGGACCCGCAGAGAGGACTCGTCCAAGCCTGACAGCGCCAATGGCAGGGGAGGACCGGTTCGATTGGTCGACTTGCCCCAGCACGTCGCGGTCACCGGCCCCGGCGACCAGATCACGGAACTCGCCGCAGCGTTGACGCATCCCCATTGGGCGCCCTACCTCGGCCGGCGTTCCTGTCCCCCTGACGAGCCGTTCCTGCTGCGATCCGACGTCGTGGACCCGGTCGCCGAACTCCTCACCACCGTCCCCCTGACCAGCCCCCACACCGACGACCGCCGCACCAGAGCCCCCGTCTCACGACCAGACACGAGCGTGGACTTCCTGTGGGAACGGCCACCAGCCGGGCAGTCGACGACCGCGACCCCCCTGACCGTGCAAGACAGGCCCGTCACGTTCGCCCAGCACGGCCGAAGCCACGGCAAACGCCACCTGTACCGGACCACGGAGCAACTGCCCGCCGGCCTGCTGCCCAGGGGCGACCGCACCCTGCACGACCGCCTGATCGACTACGCCGCCGCAGGCGCCGAGCGCCCGCAGAGCACGGAGTACACCGCATGATGCCAACCGCCAAGCTCGCCCGAATCCGCCTGAACCCACAAAGCCGCGCCGTCGCACGCGACCTGCGCGACGCGACCCAGATGCACCGCACCCTGATGCGGCTCGTCCCCGACGACCTCGGCGACAGCCCGCGCTCGCGCAGTGGCCTCCTCTTCCGTGTCGAGAGCGCACCGGAAGCCACCACCGTCTTCCTCCAGGCGACGGCCGACCTGGACGAGCGGGCCCTACCCCCCGCCTACGGCCACGTGCAGATCAAAGATCTGTCCCCGATGTTCGCCGCGCTGCGCCCCGACCTCCCCGTTCGCTACCGGATCACGCTCAACCCCTGCCGACGCGAACGCCTTCCCCTGACGCAAAAGAACCAACGCGGCAAGATCATTCCCCTCACCGGAGCCAACGCCGACCAGTGGTGGGCACGCCGAGCCGAAAGCGCCGGGCTCCGGCTCACTACCCTGCTGCCCACCCCGGCAGCACCCGCCCGCCGACCCGACAACGAAGCCCCCCTCCGCCACAGCCTCATCCGCTACGACGGCACCGCCACCGTCACCGATCCACACGCCCTCACCAACGCCCTCCTCAGCGGCATCGGAAAGGGAAAACCCTACGGCGCGGGACTGCTGACCCTGGCACCCGCAACCGCATGAACAACCAAGAGCCCCGGGGCGGTCAGGCACGACGCCGCCTGGCCGCCCCCACACTCGCCATGCTCCCGCGCATCGCCGACTCGCTCAGCTTCCTCTACCTCGACATGGTCCGCGTCGTGCAGGACGACACCGGCGTCTGCGCGCAGATCCGGGTCAATGAGCAGCGCACCGACACCGTCTACATCCCCACCGCCGCCCTGTCCTGCCTGCTCCTCGGCCCAGGCGTCTCCATCACCACACGGGCCATGAGCACCCTCGCCCGGCACGGAACCAGCGTCGTCGTCACAGGATCCGGCGGAGTACGCGCGTACGCCGCCGTCCTGCCCGACTCCCTCACCACCACCTGGCTCGAGCACCAGGTCCACGCCTACGCGGAACCCCAGCGACGACTCACGATCGCCCAGCGCATGTACCAGATGCGCTTCGGCGTTGAGGTCCCACCGGAAACCACCCTGGACACCCTCAGGGGCATGGAAGGCCAGCGTATGAGGGCCTTCTACCAACTGCTCACCAAGCAACACGGCATCGGACGCTTCCGCCGGAACTACGACCCCAAGCAGTGGCAGGAGCAGGACCCGGTAAACCTGGCCCTGTCTGCCGGCAACACCTGCCTGTACGGCATCGTGCACGCGGCACTTCTCGCCCTGGGATGCTCACCCGCCCTCGGCTTCGTTCACACGGGCAAACAACACTCATTCGTCTACGACATAGCCGACCTGTACAAGACCGACACGACACTGCCGATCGCGTTCTCACTCCACGACTCCAACGATCCGGAACGTGACGCACGCCGCAAGTTCCGAGACGACCTGCGCCTTCTCAAACTGCTGCCACGCATAGTCCGGGACATCCAGGCGCTACTCGCCCCTCAAGGCGACGGACACGATGACGACGAGGAAGAGCGCGAGCCGCGCGCCGTGAAGCTGGTCCACCTCTGGGATCCCAAAGGGCACACTACCGGCCGGCCGCAACTACGGCAGGGAGGACAACTAACGGTGCCCTCCATGGCAGTCATCGCCACTACCGCCGTGCCCGACCATCTCAGAGGTGCGCTCAGCCGCTGGATGATGGAAGTCGTTCCAGGAATCTTCGTCGGAACGCTCTCCGCCCGAGTCCGCGACGAACTGTGGACGTCCGTGGCCGAGACGGTCCACGATGGCCAAGCTGTCTTGATCCATCCAGCAACCAATGAACAGGGATACACACTTCGCACCGCAGGCACACGACGCCGCTTACCGGTGGATTTTGACGGCCTCACGCTCATCCGGATGACAGGCATCGTCCAACCGGAAAGAGTAATGGATTTGCAAACCCCCTAAAAAATGCCAGGTCAGAAAGAGTTCTCCCCGCCGACGCGGGGGTGGTTCGCCGCGGTGTCTGGCCGTCCCAGTCCGCCGGGTGTTCTCCCCGCCGACGCGGGGGTGGTTCGTTCGAGCTCGACGCGGCTGGCGTCCGCGAAGTGTTCTCCCCGCCGACGCGGGGGTGGTTCGCCTCCGGTTCCTGATACGGAGGCACTCCCGCGGTTCTCCCCGCCGACGCGGGGGTGGTTCGGGAACTGGCGGCCGGAATGGCGACGGCACCCTGTTCTCCCCGCCGACGCGGGGGTGGTTCGCGGTGCACCGAGGTCACCGGAGTCCGCGGCTAGTTCTCCCCGCCGACGCGGGGGTGGTTCGGGGCCAGGGTAGACGTGGTGGAGGTACTCCGGGTTCTCCCCGCCGACGCGGGGGTGGTTCGCCCACCACCCCGCCCAAGCCCAGCACCACCCCGTTCTCCCCGCCGACGCGGGGGTGGTTCGTTGCGCGGGTACGGGCCGAACCTGATCTACGCGTTCTCCCCGCCGACGCGGGGGTGGTTCGCCGTCTGGAATGCCCCACAAAACGCGGCTCTGGTTCTCCCCGCCGACGCGGGGGTGGTTCGCTGATTCAGGAGCGCTGGTTGGCGCTTGCCTACGTTCTCCCCGCCGACGCGGGGGTGGTTCCAGCACGTCGGACGAGAGCGCGAGCCCCTCGTCGTTCTCCCCGCCGACGCGGGGGTGGTTCGCAGGTCCGGCACGGGCTCTGACCGGCCACGTGGTTCTCCCCGCCGACGCGGGGGTGGTTCGTCGGGGTGGCACTGGGTCCTGCAGATTCGGCCGTTCTCCCCGCCGACGCAGGGGTGGTTCGCTGGCGTACATCTGCACGCCGGACAGTCCGAGGTTCTCCCCGCCGACGCGGGGGTGGTTCGCAAACGACCCGCACTACGGGCTGACCAGCGACGTTCTCCCTGCAGACGCGGGGGTGGTTCGACGGCCGCGTCGGAGACCGAGAGCTGGACGAGTTCTCCCCGCCGACGCGGGGGTGGTTCAGTGCCCAGGTGGGCATCAGCGGATCGGCCGCGCTTCTCTCCGCCGACGCGGGGTGGTCCGGCGTACCGGCGCGCGGTCATGCACCGCGCCCGCGCCGAGCGCGCCCAGCGGTCCGGGACCGCAGTCATCCTTCCGCGGTCCGCTCCGTTGCGGTCCACGGCGTGACCGGGAACCGCTGCGGCTGCATCCCTCCGGGCGCGCGGGCACGGCCGGGAAGAGCTTTACTACGGTGCCTGGAGCAGACGACTGACGGCCGATCCCGTCAACGGCGTCGGGCATGAACCTTGTCGCCCGGGATCCCTGTGTCACGGCCCCGCCGGGGGCTGGGGACATCGTTACGCCGGCGTCCACGGAGGTTCGGGGGTGATGTTCACGGCGCCGCAGTTCCAGCACTCCCACTCGTCCGGCAGCCTGTACAGCTCACTCCAGAACCCGGTCGGCTTCCCCCACACGGTGCAGTCGGACTCGCAGTCCCAGCACTCGAACACGAAATCCACAAGATCCTCCCCTGAGCGTGCGCCCCGGACGGTCTACTCGTCCTCGTCGCCGACCTCGAACCTGATCTGTTTGACCTTCCCGCTCGTGCTCAGCTCCGCGTACACGTAACGATGTCCGCGGGCGCCGACGTTGCGCGCGCTCTCCAAAGCCGCCTCCAGCTCGTCGAGCGTCATGTCCTTGTCAGCACCGCTGAATGAGATGAACGACATGACGGCATTCTCATGGTCGACCTGCCGTCTCGGAGGCGAAATCAGCGAAATCCACCCTCGTCGGCCACCCCACCGACGAGTCAGGAGAGCCGCGGGTCGCGGGCGCGTTGACCAGGAAGTCGAGGAACCCGCCGACGGTGGGCTTCGCTTCCTCGTACTCGAAGGTTATGGCGGCGGCGAGCGCCTCCCACCGGCCGGTGCTGCGCCCGCAGTGCTCCAGTATGACCTTCAGCGTGATCTACGGTGCGGGGCTGCAGGAGGATTCTGCGGGGCCGCGGCGGTGTCCCCCGGCCGCAGTGTCCACGGCACGGACTCGATCTCGGCGAGCCACCTGTTGGCCAGGAGCTGATGAACCAGAGCGAGCTCGTCATCGGCTCGTACCGGTTCGGCGAAGGAGACGGCGAGGGCAGGAATCTGCCACCAGGCACTTAACCGCGGCCTTGCGCCCTGCGCCCGCTGCGCGGCCCGGATGCGCCGGAGCCGGAAGGGCCTGGCCGCCGGCTTCGGTGAGGGGATGGTGCGCGGTGCGGCATCCGGACTGTGGTGCCGGGTGCCGCACCGGGTTCTCACGCAGCGGCGGGGCCGGCCTCTTCGTCGGGGTTCTTGTCCGGGGATTCGGGCGGGGTGTCGGTGTTCTTCGGTTCGTCGTGGGGTTCGATGGCTGGGGTGGCGGCGGTGGTTTGCGGGGCGGGTGTGGTGCGGTCGTCGAGGGTGATGTTGACCGCTTGGCCGGTGGGGGTGAGGCTGGTCAGGCTTTCCGCGATCCGCTCGTACAGGGTGGCGGCGAGTTCCTGGTCGCCGTCCCCGTCGTTGGCGGTGCGCTTGATGGAGTGCAGGCTGATCAGTAGAGCGATCAGCGAGCGGCCGGACAGGGCGGCGCGAATCCGCTCGTCTCCCTCTCCGGCTACCTGTGGTGGAACGCGGAAGTGCGGGTGCCGTCCGGCATGAGCGGTGATGAACTCCCAGATGTCGCGGTGACACAGCAGGCCGGCGGAGGAAACGCGGGCCGCCATCTTGAGCAGCGCACTGTGTTCCTGGCTCACTTCTGCGGCTGCGGCTGCGGCTGCGGCCGCGGCCTCGACGGCGGGGGCGGGCTGGGGCCGCAGTTCCTCCATGGTGGTGCGCAGGTCAGCGATTTCCTGCTGCAGGGAGGCGAGTGCGGACCGGGTTTCCTCCAGGGCGGTGTCGGGTTCCCCGTGGGTCTTCCCGGGCGTTGCACGCGGTACCTCGGATACGTCTTGCAGGTCGCTGGTCGGGGCGCCGGCGAGGTGGTCCGGGGTGGTGAGCCTGGAGAGCAGGGGAGCGAGTTCCTCGGCGAGGGCTTCGCGGACGGTCTCGCGGATGGCGTGGCGGGTCGCGTCGAGTGACAGGAGCGAGTCGGGCGAGGTTTCATCGGTTGTGCGTTGCACCGGGATCAGGACGCGAGCGGTTGCTTCCCGGACCTCTTCGGGTTCGGTGACGGTGGTGACCGGCGCTGAGGAGAGTTCGGCCGTGCCGGTCGTCTCTTGGCGTGCCAAGTCGGGGTAGGGGGAACGTGGGGCAGCGGGTGGTGGTGGCGCGGCGGGGGTGAGGTCTGCGAGCGCGACGCGGACTTCGCGCAATTCGGTGCGTAGTTGGGCAACAACGTCGTGGGCAGCGGTGTTGAGCCCTTCTCCTGTGGAGTTCAGCTTGTTGTAGACGTCGCGGAAGTTCGCGCGCATCCTGCCGAGCTCGTCGACGACCTCCTTGGTCGTCTGGTCGTGCGCAGTCCGTCCTGCCGACTCCAGTGTCTCGACGCTCTTGTCGAGCGCGTCCCGGATGTTCTTGTCCGTGTGTAGGACGGCGGTGTGCAGCATCGTCAGGGTGTTGGTGAGGTCCGGATTCGGCTGGCGGGCCATCATCTCTCGTTTCGTCGCATTGCGTAATGGATCAAGTTCGTTGCGTATGCTCCCTCGGTTCGCGCCTTCCCGATGGAGGATTCAGGCCAACTGGCCGAAGCGTGGGGGCACTCAGGCCGAAACCGGCCAAATTGGCAGCGTTTGCGCTGACCAATCCCGCCCAACCAGGAAAGGTAAAACATCATGATCACCATTACTCGGGTGGCGCTCGCCACCCCGGCCACGATGACCGCTGACGCCTACCGGGAGCTGTGCTGGGGTGCCGGCCTGGACCTCACGGCCACCGGCTACGGACTGTTGCTCGCGTACGACGACGGCAGCGGCGACGTGGTGACCGCGGTTGTCGACGACATCGAGTACGCGCGGCTCCTGGCGGAGAGCACCGGCGTCACGGTGCCCGCCCACAAGATCATCCGCAGTTTGCCCGACTGGCCGGATCTTCGCCCTGAAGCCGTCACCGTCTGGCCCTGATGGGACTCGCGGGGCGCCGGAGATTGCGACAGCACCGCCCACCGGCCGCGCCGCCGGCCGCGAGACGGTGCCGTACGCGGGGCGTCAGCTGTTCGACGGGGTACGGGGCGGGCGGATGATCAGGGCGGTGGCGTCGTCGCGGTAGCCGGTGCCGTCGGGCCGGGCGGCCGCCACGAGGGCGGCGGCGAGGTGCCGGGGGTCGTCCTGATGCGTACGGACCAGGGCTTCCAGGGCCTTGGGAGTGATCTGGTCGTGCACTCCGTCCGAGGTCAGGATGATCGTGTGCCCGGCGGGGACGACCGCTTCATGGACGGAGCCCGGCACTACCTCGGAGAGCACCTGGCGCAGCCGCCCGCTGTGCTGCCGCGCGGTTTCGGGATCGACGCCGTGCGCGGCCAGGTATGCGGCGGCGGTGGCGTCGACGGTGTACCGGGTGAGGACTTGAGCGTCGGGGTCCCAGCCGTAGCCGCGGCAGTCGCCGGCCCACGCGATCCAGGACCGGCTCCCCGGTCGGACGCAGGCGGCGATGCCGACGGCGTCGGGGGCGCTGCCATCGTGCCCGGGGTCGCAGAGCATGCGTCCGGCGGTGAGCAGTCCGGCGGGCGGCCAGGACAGGGCGGCGAGTCGTGCGGCCGTCACGGCGAGGACCGGGACCAGCGCGTGCAGTTCCTCGGAGTGGCCGATGCCGTCGATGACGGCGGCCCCGGTGGCCGGGGTCGAGGCTGTCCAGGCGTGGGCGGCATCGGCGTTGGTGCCGACGGTGCCGGCGCGGGAGGCGATGCCGACGACGGCCGGGTGAGTGGGCACAGGATTCCTCCGGACAACAAAGTGCTGGCCGGCGAGACGGCCGGCCCGGGTCCTGTAGAGCATCCCGTTCGCGGTCGGCGCCGGCGCGGGTCCGGTGTGAGCCGGGCGTGAGGTGGGCGTGAGGTGAGCGAGCCTTGCCGGCCGGCCGTGTCGGCCCCTCGTGGATCCGGGGGTTCCGGCTCGGGCCGGCGGTCGGCTGGCCGGGCCGGGGCGGATGAGGAGCGGCTCGCGTGGGGGCGGCTTGGCCGGTTTCACCCCGCTCGCGGCGGGAAACGCTCCGTCAACCCTTGCCCTCAGTCTGTGACTTGCACCACTCGGCCTGAGGATTCTGTCGATGCCATGCCACGGGGCGCCCCCCAAAACAGCAGGTCACCTTCCGGTTGGCGCCCCATTGATCATCACGGTGCGCACCGAACGTATGTCCGTGCGTGACATTGGTGGGGGCGTGTATGCGTGTCCGGGTCGAACCGCCGGTTGAGTGAACGCACACCGGCGCACTCGCGCGCCGCATCACCCGCTCGCCCTCAGCGAAGAGGACTCATGATCGACGATGTACGTGAGGAGGACGGCCGCAGCCCTGTGGCCGAAGCCCCGCTCCCGCTCCCGCTGGAGTTCGAGGCGCACTATCTCACCAACCAGGAAGCGTTCCACGCGTACGCCCTCGCCTTCCTCGGCACCAACGACGCGGCCGAGAAAGCGGTGCACCGCGCCTTCCTGGAGATCCTGCGGCACTGGAACGCCCTCCTGGCGGAGAGTGACCTGCAGGAGCAGACCTGGGCGATCATGCGGCGCACCGTGATAGCCGAGTCCCTGCTCGACTTCCGTGGGCAGCTCGCGGCGATGGACAGCGGGCTCGGCCTCTACAAGGCCCTGGGAAACCTGCCCCCGCGTCAGTTCGATGTGATCGTCCTGCGGTACATCACCAAGTACGACACCAAGCACATCAGCTGGTACATGGGCGTCACACCCAGCACCGTCGACTACCACTGCCGCAAGGCACGCGAGCGCCTCGCCCCGATCCACCGCCGCGCCACGAAGCAGAAGCAGAAGCAGGAGGACACCCTGTGAGCACCTGGGAGACACGCCTGGCCGGCGCGGGCAACGGCGAGCCACGACGTGCTTTCGACGTCGCCGCCGGACTGCGGGCCCTGGCCGAGGAAGCCGGCTACGTCCAACCCACCGCGGAAGTACGCCGTGCGTCCCGCGCCCGCCGGCAGCTGGAGGTCTTCGCCCGCCTGACGCTGAACCAGGTCGGTGCGAGCACACACGTCAGGGACCTCACCGCGATCATCGGCGACCCGGTCGCCCCCGGCTTCGACGGCTGGACCGACGACGTCGACATCGACGGCGTCCAGGTGTTCGCCTGCGCGCTCTACCTGGCCCAGCATCCCGAGAGCGCGCGGTTCTGGTGGCAGTTGGCCGCCGGCGCCGGCCACAGCGGCGCCGCGTACTGCCTGCACCTGCACCACCTCGGCGGCGGTGACCTGCGCGAGGCCCGCTTCTGGAGACGGCAGATGAACAGGCTGTTCGACGACAGCTCCTCGGAGAAGTTCATCGAGGTCCTGGAGGTGTTCACCGGCTCCTCCCGGCACCGGCACATCGCCCCCGTGCCCACCGGGTCCCTGGCCGCCGAGATCGAGCGCCTCGCCGAACAGCACGACGGGGGCCTCATCTGCCGCCCCGACAGCCAGCTCGCCGACCGCATCCACGACCTCGCCGGCCGACGCTGACCCCACGGACGAAGCCCGGCGGGAGCAGATGGTTCCTACGCCTCCAGGCCCCGCCGGGCTTCCCACGACACCCACCTGCGAAAGGGAGCATCCCTTGAAGAGTAACCACCGCCCCCGCCCACAAAACCGGCGAATCCATCGCATCCGACGCTGGGTCACCCGCCGCCGCAACCTGATGCTGACCAGCGCCCTGCGCGGCACCTGCTACGGCATCGGAGCAGGCACCGTCGGCCTGCTCTTCTGGTGGTGCGAACAGGGCCTGTAACCGCCTCCGACCCCTTCCCCGTGGCCCGGTGCGGTGGAGCGCGCCATCCCTTCGTCCCTCGTCGGACAGGGAAGCGAGTCTCACCGGCCGGGCCGCGGGGGTCAGCCAGCGGACTCGGTCGGCCCGGGTCGCGCCTGAAGTGGGAAGGTGACGGATTCCGCCCTGACAGGTGCCTTCTTCTCGCTAGCGTGTGAGGGGCGCGGCGGAGGGAGACAGGTCTGATGGCGACGCTGGTCGTGGGGTTCCGGCTGGGCAACGACACCGCTGGTCGGCAGGTGACGGTCCTGGTGACCGAGACCGGGGTCACGCACCGCGCCCAGGGCCTCTACGGGAAGCTCGCCAGGGTGTCCCGACCGGAGCCGTCGGTGGTGCTGACCACGACGAACCCCTGTTTCGCCGGTGAGAATCCCTTGGCCCGCCCCATCGCCGACTTGCGAGAGCAGCACGCCTCCTACACGAGGAAGGGCTTCACCCGCGCGCTCATCCCTCCGGCCGCCGTACGCCAGGACGTCGACGAGCAGCCGTTGAAGGCCCTGGCGCCGCACCGCGAGCTGATCCAGGCGTTCCTCGGCACGGCCCCGAACACGCCCCAGCCCCTCGATGAAGCCATCAGGGAGTTCCGAGGTGCCCTCGGCCTGCCCACCCGGCCGACGAACGTCACCCGGGTACCCCGCGACCGGCCCATCCCGCCGCGGGTCGAAGCGATGCTGCGCACCCTCGCCCACGGCTCCCCGATCACCTCGCCGCCGCGGCTTCCCGTCGGGTGGACCGTCACCGGCCAAGGCGTGAGGCTGCACGTCGGCCAGGCGGGCGAGGTCCTCGACCGGCAGGCCGTGGTGGAACTGCAGACGGCGCTGAGCGCGTGGCTGCATTTCACGAAGAAGCCCGGCAAGGCGCCCCGTTGAACAGCGGAGCCGTCGGATGCCCTGCCGACGCTGCCGTGATCGTCTAGCGCTTTCTCGCCGGCCGGTTGGCCCTGCCCCTCGGCGACGAGGCGACACTCGACATCTTCGACGAGCCGCGCGCACCCTGGTCCTGGCCTGCGGCCCCGAAGGCGCCGCCGACGTGATCACCGTCCTCAGTGTCGGCATCAGTAGCGAAGGCACGGACAGTGGCGACACCGTGGGCGATCGGGAACGAGCCGCGATTCCGGGCCGGCCCAGGGCCGTGTGGGGGCGACCGGGTGCTGTTGCCGGGCGTCTCGGTGCTGGCCCGGCAGGTGTCGGAGGTGCGGAAGGTCGCGGACAAGCGGCTGCACGCCACCGTCGTGGGCGCCGCCCGCCGCGCGGACCCGGCACTGCCCGGGGATCTGGTGGCGACGCTGAAGACGCCGGAGGGATCGCGGTTCCGGAGCTGGAGCGGCTGCGCCGGCCGCCGACGCGGACGACGGGTACGGCGTTCGCCCGTGCGCTGGAGATCGGCGCGTACCGGCTCGGTCGGCGGAGGTTGTCGCAGATCCCGCCGAACCGGATGGCCGCTTTGGCCCGGTGCGAGCTGGGGTCGAAGGCGCCGCTGCTGGAGCGGGCGGCGGAGCCGAAGCGCACGGCGATGCTCACCGCGGTGATGCGGCACCTGGAGCGAAGGCGATCGACGAGGCCCTGGACCTGTTCCAGGGCCTGATGGCCACCCGGCTGCTGAACACGGCGAAGCGCAAGACGGAGAAGGAACGGCTGTCCACGCTGCCGCAGCTGGAGAAGGCGTCACGGCTGGTGGCCCGCGCCTGGGAGGTGAAGGTCGCGGAACTGGAGCTGGTCGAGGCGGCGAAGACGTGGAAGACGAGCCGGCCGCCGGGGGGGGTGTCCAGGTTCTCGTGCAGTGAGGTGAGGCCGATCCCGCGCTCGCGCGGCTCGGCGACCATGTTGATGAGGTCCGGCAGCAAACAAGTCAGAAGCCAGCCCCTCCAGCCCGGCTGACGCTTCCTTCGCGGCTGTGCCGTGTCTCAGGACAGCCCGGGTGTGTGGCCGACGGTGGTGAGCCACTGGGTGACGAGGGTGTCGAGGAATTCGTCGGTGGCTTCGGCCCGGTCGAAGAAGACGCGGGCGAGGAGAGGGCCGTAGAGCAGGGTGTACTGCTCCGCGGTGATCTGCAGGCCGGATGGCGCCAAGAGCTTGTTCAGCGCCGTGCGGCGGTCCTCCACGATCCGTGCCATGCCCTTGGCGCTGTCCGGGTCGTGGTCGGCTTCGGCGGCGATGGCCAGTGCGGCGGTGCGGGTGGCGGGGACGGCGATGCCAGCACGCAGGCTGACCAGCCACGCGGTGGCGACGGCGCGCACATCCGTGCCGGGTTCGGGGTAACCGACGTCGGGGCCCTGCAGGGTGAGGTCGGCGAGCAGGGCCGCGCGGTTGGGCCAGTGCCGGTACAGGGTCTGGCGCGTGACGCCGGCCCGATCGGCCAGGAACGCGGTGGTCAAACCGGTCAGCCCGACCTCGGGCAGCAGCTCGCGGGCGACGGCCAGGATGCGGGCGCGGGTGCGCTGGACGCGGGGATTGCTCGGATTCGGCGGGCGGCGGTGGACGGGTGGCTTGGACGGCATGGAGCCCATCCTACCCATAAATCATACACATCGTGTGACATGCGTAACCGCCCTCTGCCTTCGCGTTTCACACGATCTGTGTGATACACCGGAAGGGCAATCACACGAACTGAGTGATTCAGTGTGTGTCCCGCTTCTCTTGCCTGGAGTTCTCGATGTCCACCGCGATCACCTTCTCCCGCTACGGCGGCCCCGACGTGCTCACCCGTGCCGAGGTCGACATGCCCGAGCCGGGCCCGGGCCAGGTCCGCCTCCGGGTGCGGGCCGCCTCCGTGAACCCGCTCGACCTCAAGATCCGGTCGGGCCTGATGGCCGACGCGTTCCCGGTCCGCTTTCCGATGATCCCCGGGCTGGACGCGGCCGGCGTCGTCGACGCCGTCGGCGAGGGGGCCGACATGGCCGTGGGGGACGAGGTCCTCGGTGCCACGGCAGGCGGCAGCTACGGCGAGTACGCCCTGCTCGACCAGCCGGTGGCCAAGCCCCGGGAGCTGTCCTGGGAGGTCGCCGCCTCCCTGGTCACGGTCGGCCAGACCGCATTCCGCATCCTCGGGCAGCTGGACGTGCGGGCGGGGCAGACCCTGCTCGTCCACGGCGCCGGCGGCAGCGTCGGCACCGTCGCGGTGCAGCTGGCCGCAGCGCGCGGCGTCACCGTCATCGGGACGGTCGGCGAGCACGACGTCGAGCGCGTCACCGCACTGGGAGCCACGGCGGTCCGTTACGGCGACGGCTGGAAGGAGCGCGTGCAGACCGCGGCTCCGCAGGGAGTCGATGTCGTCCTCGACGCCTCCGGTGCCGGCGTGCTCGCCGAGTCCGTCGCCCTGGCCGGTGACAGCGCGCGCGTGATCACCATCGCCGACATGTCCGCCGCCCAGCACGGCGTCCGCTTCAGCGCCGGCAGTGCCGAGGACGGCCAAGCCCTGCCGGAGCTGGTGCGGCTGGCCGCCACCGGCAAGCTCACCGTGCCCGTCTGGCGCGCCTACCCGCTCGACCAGGCAGCCACTGCCCACGCCGACATCGAGGCCCGGCGTAACAAGGGCAAGGTCGTTCTTCTGCCCTGACGGACCGCACACCGATGGCATCCCGCCCCGTCCACCTGCCGCTGACGGACGATGCGGATCTCGCCGCCGCGTTCGAGGTCCTCGGCCAGAAGTGAAACGACATCACCCTCCACACCTGGCCACCCGCCCCGCCCACTACGGCGAACTGCACACCGCCATCGGCTCGATCAGCACCAAGATGCTCGCCGACCGGCTGCGCGAACTCATCGCGGCCGGGCTCCTCACCCACGACCGGCTCCCGCCCGGGCCTGCGACCTACATCCTCACGGCCGACGGCCGGAGCCTGCTGCCGCCCTGGAACACCTCCGCTTCTGGGCCCGGCACCGCACCACCTGATCCCGCTACCCCGCAAAGAGAGGGAACTCCCCATGTCCGCACACCCCCTGCCCGAAGCCACGTTCGCCCGTACCGTCCTGGGCTCCGGCCCCGGTCTTGCTCTGGCCCACGGCGCCGGCAGCAGCATCGCCGACACCTACGGCCCGGTCCTGGAAGCCCTGGCTGCCGGGCACAAGGTCGTCGGCATCGACTACCCCGGCAGCGGCGCCACCCCCCGCTCCACCACTCCGCTGTCGCTGGACGACCTGGCCGACCAACTCGTCGCCGCCGGCGTCGCCGAGGGCCTGGACACCTTCGCCCTGCACGGCTACTCCCTCGGCGGCCCGGTCGCCATCCGCGCGGCAGCCCGTCACCCCGAGCGCGTCACCGCCCTCGTCCTGACCGCGACCCTGCCCTACCACGACAACCGGCTCGCTCTGGCCACTCCGATCTGGCGCAAGCTCGCCGAGACCGACCAGGAACTGCTGTCCCAGTTCATGGTCATGATGGCCATGGGCGCCGATGCCCTGGAGGCGATGTCGGACGAGCAGCTCCAGCAGGTCGTCGAATTCTCCGCCGCCAACATCGCCGACGGCACCCCCGAGCACGCCGAACTCGCCGGCCGCCTCGACGTCCGCGACGACCTGCCGCACATCAAGGCGCCCACCCTGGTCATCTCCACCACCCAGGACTGGTTCACCTCCACCCGCCTGCACCACCAGCTCGCCGACAACATCCCCGGCGCCCAGCTCGTAGCGATCCCCACCGGCCACCTGCCCATGGTCGAACGGCCCGAGCAGTGGCAGAAGCTCATCACCGACTTCGTCGACCAGCACCACGCCTGAGCAACACACCCGCGGGCCGGCCCCGGCCACGGCGGCACGGCCCCGCGGACAGCGTCCCCCACTCCCGGCCTGGTTGCTGTCGCAGCGGCCGACCCGCTTCAGCGAGAACCGCTGCGCAGCGTCCAGCACCAGCATCAGGTGTCGGCTCCGCCCTCTGCGCGCACTCCGGCAGACAGTGCGCTCCACGTGTGCGGCAGAGCGCCACCACCCCGAGGAAGAGACACAAACCCATGACCACTGCTTTCGATCCGATCGCCCTGAGCGGCAAGCACCTGGCGAACCGCGTCGTGATGGCGCCGATGGCCCGCAGCCGCGCCTACGGACCGGGCGCCGAGCCGACGGAGCTGATGGCGACGTACTACGCGCAGCGCGCCAGTGCCGGGCTGATCGTCAGCGAGAGCATCCAGCCCTCGCCGGTCGGCCAGGGCTACCCCGACACCCCCGGCCTGCACACCACCGGCCAGGTCCAGGCGTGGCGGACGGTGACCGACGCCGTGCACCGCGAGGGCGGCGTGATCTTCGCCCAGCTCATGCACGCCGGCCGCATCAGCCACCCGAACCTGCTGCCCGACGGGATGGAGCCGGTGGGTCCGTCGGCGGTGGCCGCCAACGGGCAGATCTACACCCACCAGGGGCGCAAGGACCTCGCCGCGCCGAAGGAGCTGACCGAGGCGGAGATCCGACAGACGATCGCCGACTTCGCCGTCTCGGCCCGCAATGCCATCGAGGCCGGATTCGACGGCGTGGAACTCCACGGCGCCAACGGCTACCTGATCCACCAGTTCCTCGGCCCCCACTCCAACCGGCGCACCGACGCCTGGGGCGGCGACACCGAGGGCCGGATGCGCTTCGCCGTCGAGGCCGTCACGGCCGTGACCGAGGCCATCGGCAGCGCTCGCGTGGGCCTGCGGATCTCGCCCGGAAACCCGTTCAACGACATGTCCGAGGACAACCTGGGCGAGGTCTACGGGGCACTGCTGGAGCGGCTCGCCGGCCTGGACCTGGCCTACCTGCACCTGATGGAGGGCCCGGACCGCGACCTGACCGCACACCTGCGCAAGGCATGGCCCGGCACGTTCATCCTCAACCCCTTCACCCACCCCGACCCCACCGGACCCGACGCGCTGAGGCTGATCGAGGACGGCAGCGCGGACATGCTCGCCTACGGCGCCCTGTTCCTCGCCAACCCCGACCTGCCCCGGCGCCTCGCCTCCGGCGGCCCGTTCAACACCCCCGACCCGGCCACCTTCTACGGCGGCGACCACCACGGATACACCGACTACCCCACCCTCACCGCCTGAGTGACGCCCGCCCCCGTAGCCCGTCCTGACCGTGGGGCCGGGACGGGCAACTACAGGGCGGGATGCTGCGTTGGGCTCACGCTGGGCGTGGGTCAGCTCTTGGGGTCGCGCCAGCAAGTACATGGACACGGTTCTCATCGGCAGCCCGGAGCCGCCGCGCCCCAGCGTCGCCACCGAGGAGATCATCCGCGCCGCGCGCGATCTGCTGTCGGGCCCGGGCCCCTCGATCACCTCGATCGCCAAGCTGCTGGGTGTCTTCCCGGGCACCCTCTACAACCACATCCCCGACCTGCGCGAGCTGCGAGCCAGCGCCGTCTTCTCCCGGGCGTCGCGCAGCGGGTGGTCGCGGGCGGAGAACTCGCGATGTGCACCGATCCGGCGGCCTGGGTCTGGCTGGGCAGCAGAAGCACCGTCGCCGGTCCATGAAATTGCGCACGCCGCGCCATCTGACTGGCTGCATGTAACTCGTTAGGGTGCATGCTGCATCCCTCCCGAGTGGGCTCCTTGAACTCCCACAGCCCCGCTAGTGCCATCATCCGACCAACCGGTTGATGAATTTGTCATTTATGTGCTCTAAATGCACTCTGCCGGGGTGAGCGCAGGGGATGTGGCGCCCAAGACCGGAAGTTGCGGATTCCGGTTTCACGGCTGCGGTGTTCGTGGTGTGGGCGGCCCGGCGTGGCTACGGTTCGAGTTCCTGGCCCGGACGCGAACCCCAGACATGGAGACGGGTCCCGAGGGGTGCAACCCTCGGGACCCGGTGCGTCCGATCAGCCGCCTCTGCCTAAGGAGAACAGCGATGATTGAACGCACGTACCGGAAAGCCATGGCACGCACTCCGCTATCGCCAGAAAGTACCATTCCGTCTTACCGGCTGCCTCAAACAGATATTTTGAGCATCCTTTCGGTGGTGCTTCGCTTCGGCTCCGCCCTGACCGCGGCCGCGGCTGTGGCGGTGTTTCAGGGGGCGGCGTCTCCTGAGGTACTGCTGATGGTCGCGCCCGCGGCGCTGGCCGACCGCAGCGCGGTCGTCCTCACGCGTATCCGGCGTTCCTGAGCCGGAAGGGCGGCGCCGGGCCCTCCGCCGGCGCCTCCTTCGCGAGTGTCCGCCTCGCAGCAGCCTCTTCAACGCCTTGTGCGATGTGAGGACCTTGCCCTCGGCGCTGCCCGGACGGGCGGGATCCGGACATCTATCTGGCGCTTCCTCCTGCCCGCACCCGCCGATGACACCCGGCTGAGGACCCCGATGCCTGACACCCCGTCCCTGAACAGCCGCCGACCCGCCCCGTCGCCGGCTTGCGAACGCGGCCCGGAGGCGACGAGGTGCGCACGAGACCCGGCGAGCGTCGCCTACGAGGCGTTCTGCACCACCCACCGACCCGTGTACTCCCGCTACGCGGCAGCCCGCCTGGGAGAGGACGCAGCCAGGGTTGCGCTCCGCGCGCTCGCCCCCCTGTGGGCATCCGCCCTGACCGGCCCCGCACCGGCGGCGGTGTCCTGGCTCCTGCTCACCGGTGTCGTCAACGCCCAGGCCCGGGCAGGGCGCGAGCCGGCGCGGGGCCTGTTGCGGATCCACGCCGATGCCGTGATCCTCCACGACCACCTGGGGCTGCCGCGGCGAACCGCCGCCGCTGCCATGGGCCTGCCGCCGCAACAGTTCGACATGGTCCACAACGCTGCGCTCCGCGCCACACGAACAAACGAAGAAAAGATCTAGAGCATATTCGGGAATGCATTTATGCGCGCCCTGGCATGCCATAGCCGCCCTCATCGGTGCACGCCGGGGAGCGCAATGGGATGCGGGAGCGGCCGGTATGCGCCCCCGTGAATCACTCCGACAGGCGAGGGGCTCTAGTCGGCACCAGGATGCGCTCCTAGCATGGGCCGACCACTGTCGCAGACCGGAGCCGTAGCAGTACGGACCGGCGCCATCCTGGGGGCCGACCTACTCAATGATCGATGTGAGCAAACCCAGCGTCGCCCGAATGTATGACTACCTCATCGACGGGACGGACAACTACCCGTCCGACCGGGAAGCCTGCGCCCAGCTCCTCGAGATGGCCCCCTCAACAAGAGAACTCGCCCGGGTCAACCGGGCCTTCCTCGTACGAGCCGTCCGCTACCTGGCCCAAGAAGCCGGGATCCGCCGCTTCCTCGACCACGGCTCAGGACTCCCCACCCGCCCCAACGTCCACCAGGTCGCCCGCGAGACCCACCCGCAGGCCCGCGTCGTCTACATCGACAACGACCCCCTGGTCCTGGCCCACGGGCGGGTGATGCTGGAAGAAGACCTGGCCACCACCGCGGTGATAGAGGCCGACTTCCGCCACACCGACAAGATCTTCGCGGCGCCGGAAGTCGGCAGCCTGCTGGACGGCGAGCCCGTCGCGGCCCTCTTCGTATCCGTCCTGCACTGCATCCCCGACAGCGACGACCCGTGGGACCTGGTGAAGGACGTCGCGCGACGCCTCCCGTCGGGCAGCTACATGGTCATCTCCCAGCTCGCGAGCGACAACCCGGCCCTGCGCGACGAGGTCACCGCGTTCATGAGCGAGATCACAGGCAACCAGTGGGGCCGCGTCCGCAGCACGCAAGAGGTGCGGCGCCTCTTCGACGGCCTCGAACTCGTCGAGCACTCCCAACCGGTGGAAGTCTCCACCTGGCGCCCGGATGCCGACCTCTTCCCGCGCCAGCGGACCCAGGAGTGGATCGAGTTCGGGGGTGTCGCCCGCATCCCCTAATGCGGTTCGGCCAGCTCGTCGATCCTGGCCTGCAGGAACCTCATCGTGTTCGCCTTGGTGAGGGAGTGCTTGAACACTCCCTCCAGGGAGGCCTTGTGCTCAATGAGGCGGACCGGGTCCTCCACCCACATCGCACTGACGTTCATGGCCTCCACATAGAGCATCTCCGGCGGACCTTCCGGCTCGGGAAGTTTCAGCAAGGTCATGGCCGTCGTCAGCGGCGGGCAGTCGGCCCAAGCCGCGGTCGGGAACACCCGCACGTGGACGTTCCCACCCCTCTCGCACCGGCCGTAGATGCGCCGCAGCTGCTCCAGCATCACCGCCCGCCCGCCGATGGGTCGGCGCAGCGCCGCCTCATCGATGATCGCCGTGAACTCCGGCGCCGAGTCACCCTCCAGGATCTGCTGCCGCTGCGTGCGCACTTGCCTGCGTAGCTCCAGCAGGCTGTTGTGGTCCGTGGTGGCCCGGCCGAGGTACGGCACCGCGAACACCGCGTTCATGTACGCCGTGGTCTGCAACAGACCGGGGACATTGTTCGCCTCGAAGCTGATGATCTTCGAAGCGATGGCCTCCACGTAGCGCAGCTCGTTGAACGCCGCCGCCACGCCCTTGCTGCCCGGCAGTCGCGGGTTGCCGATGGCCAGGATCTGGTGCACGCGAGAGATCACACTCTCGCGCTCCTCGCCGGCCGGCACCCCGTAGAGGTCCAGGAGCTCGGTGATGTCCTTCTCGTCGAACCGGACGTTCGTCGCCCCATTCTCGATCCGACACAACTTGGGCGCCGACGAGATGCCCCCCAGCGCCACGACCTGAGGCTGGGTAAGACAAGCCGCCGCCCGGTGGCGTTGCAGCGCCGCCCCCAACAGGTTCCGCAGGATGGGAGGGGCGGAAGAAGCCGGCTCCAGTATCGGATCCGGCCCCTTCCCTCCCACGATCTCGAACGGCCTGGGCCGAGCGCCCACATCATCTCCTTGATCCCAGAAAACTCAATGCCGAGATCCTGGAGCTCTGCAAGCACGCCACGCAACCCGGGGCCACACCATTTCAGACAGTCATGGAATCGAACTCCCCGGCCCGCGCACCCGCAATAAAAGCGATCATCTCCGACCGCGTGAACACGAGAGCGGGACCGTCCGGGAAACGCGAGTTCCGTAACGCGACCTCGCCTCCCGCAATGCGTGCAATTTCAACGCAGTTGTTGGTGGCATCGCTCGCGCGCGCCTTCGCCCATGCCGCGCCGCTGATGGAACTGGCCCGCGTCCCGTTGCTGTACCTGCGTTCCACATGACCTCCATATAGCTCTTACCAGCGGAAATGCCGGCCTGCCACTGCCAGACGCCCGCTCTCGACACACCCCGCGTGCACTCCGTGAAATTTCCATGGAGTTCCATACGGCGACGAGCCTAACTGCCCCGAACGACAACCGCCGTCCCCCGAAAGGGCGTTCCTCTAGGTACTGCGCGCCATCGCCGACCACGACCTGCGGCGCGTCCTGGTTTTCCACAACCGGATCGCCGCCGCCCACGCCTTCGCCAAAGCCCTTCCCGGCACCGCCGGCCAGGTGACCGGCGACCTGAACATCCCCGACCTGTGGTCCCACGCCGTCGACAGCACGCAGAGGCCCTGGCAACGCCGTCGACTGCCGGTGTGTCCCGCCCGGCTATGAGCGGGGCGGGACACACCCCGTTTCCGGAGGGTTGGCATCGTGTCAGAGTCTGCCTCCCGCCTCCGTAGACGCCGGTCCCGGGGCCCGGCTAAGGACATGGCCAGGTGCGGAGAAGTCCACGCTCTGGCCTCGCGCACCGTGCATCCCTGCGCTGGCATGTCTGCTGCCGTCACATCTCGACCACGCGCGCGGGGCTTCCATGGGTGTGTACCACCGTCGACTGCGCGGGGTGGCTCCGGCGCAAGAAGAGGACGTCTCGTTGGCCCAGGTCAGCAGCAGACGGCCGCTGAGTCTCGCGAGACCGGGATACGAGGAGACCCTCTCGGGGCGGCTCGATGGTATGCCCTGTTAATTCGCGAACCGGAGCAGCGGCAGCTTGCCTCGGTACGACGTGCCTGCTTCCCGCTGTTCATCTGTCGACGCGACGCGACGCGACGCGACGCGACGCTACGCGACACGCACGGCACCGGGCAGGCCGGGCAGCCATTGCCGCAGCCCGCCCGGTGGTACAGCTCAGCTCTCCAGAGTCGGGGCGTGGTCGAAGAAGCGGTCGGCCTCGCGGATGGGGGTCTCGCGGACACCGGGATAGGCGTGGGGGAGAGGGGCATTGGTGGCTGCGATGACCTGGCAGGCGTAGCCGTCGGCTGTTGGCAGCCCCAATCGCACTGCTCCGGAACGGCCGACACCGTGCGTGATCTCGTGGCGCCCACCGGCTAGGGTCGGTGTGATCCATTGCCTTCCGCTAAGCGAGGTCGACATGCCCTCTGATGCCTCTGACCGCCCTAATGAGCTGCTTCAGCACTTCGGGCGAGATGGCCTGAGGCTCTTCGACAGGGCAAGCCTGATCGGAACACGTCTCCCGGCAGCGGCACAGGCTTTGCTCGAGGAGACAGGCGTGCCAAGAGCCGTGGCGCCCTACTTCACGGCGACAGCCGAGGGCAGGCGCGTTCGCCTGGACGCCGTGGCGGCACAGTCCTCAGAACCGCGACCGCATGAAGCGATGGAGGCCTGGCCGCGCGTCGGGTTCGATGGGCTCGCTCACTTGTGTGTCCGCACCGATGGAGCCGTCCAGGGCGTCGTGCTCGGCACGGGGGCGGACGACATGTTCGTCAACACCGATGTGTCCACCTTCGGGGCTTCGTTGATGATGCTGGACCGCGCGCTACCGCTCATCGCATCCGCAACAGCACTTCCCCAGGCCGCTGGGGTATTTCGAGACCTCAACGCGCAGTTGCGGCAGGTCGACGCGGCTGCCTTCGCTGAGCGGGAGTCGTGGTGGCCACGAGTCCTCGACGACATCCGCCACACCCTGAACTTCCCGTTCTCCGCTGCCTTCGAGTACATCGACGCGACTGGCGCCAAGCAGGTGGAAACGGCGGCCACAGGCCCGGGGTCCCCCCACCCGGAGGAGATCGTCTGGCAGCGGCTCGCACAGGACGGGGTAGAGCCACGCCAGGTTACCCGGGTCTACTGCGAATTGGAGCCCTGCACCATGCCGGGCCACTACTGCGCGGTATGGCTGCAGAGGACGTTCCCCGAGGCGAAGTTCACCCACAGCTTCGACTACGGAGACACGGCAGAGTCCCGCGAGGAAGGACTCAAAGCGCTGATCACGCACGCCGCCAAGGAATCGAGGCGCGGGTGAAACGCTGGGAGCGGCCCGCGGCCGGCCGCGAACCAGCGGCAGCGGCTCTCCTCGGCTGGCTGGCAGACCCGGTCGCTCCGAGGCTGTGCCTCGTCTCCGGCAGTGAAGGATGCGGCAAATCCTCACTGCTGGCATGGCTCGTTCACCACGGCACCCGGCCCGGAACCCCGACAGAGAGAACCGTGCACGCCGTCGTCCCGTTCGCCGGACGGAGCCTGTGGGGAACGGTCTGGTCCATATCCGAGCAGCTCGGCGTCGTGACGCGCTCTCCAGAAGAGCTCGTCGCAACCCTGAAGGCAGATGGCCGGCGCACCGTGATGGCGCTGCCCGACCTCCACGACGACGCAGTGGTCGGCCTGGTGGGCGACCTCCTGGAGCTGCCGAACATCCGACTCATCGTCGAGGCCCGCACAGGGAGTGCTGCGCACCGCCGGCTGTCCGCAAGCGCATGCGCGGAACTCGACCTGAATCTGGATCAGTGGAGAGACCAAGCGCGATTTATGCAGTGGGAGGCCTCGCTCCCCGCGGCCCGTTCCGGCGCCGAGCCGTCGGCAGGCGACATCACGCTGGATCTTTCGGATCCAGCGACTGTCTGCGCAGCCGATCCGTGGTTGGTCACCGCAGGGTTCGAGGCCGCTGGCCACGAGGAGCACGGAGGGCTGCGGGCAGCCTGGCGCAGAGCAGGCCAGTCGCTCGTGCGCGACCAGTCCTCAGGGTCTCGGGCGTTGTCCCTCCTCAGTGTCCTGGGGGACGGCGCCGACCCCAGGCTGGCTCCTGCACTCGAGCAACTCGCAGACGGAGAACCGTGGCAGGTGGCATGGAGCCGGGTCCGGGGGGATGTGAAGCCACCGTGGCCGGGTCCCGTGAAAGTCATGGTCAACGGGCAGGGCAGGTTCGCCGGCTCTGTCCTGCTCGCCGACCACACCGGCACGGTCCGAGCAGTCAATGCAACGGATGCCACGGCCAGAGGCCGTATGCAACTCGCCGAGATCCGGCCGGACTCGGTGTCCGCAATGGCAGACGGCACCATGCTCATGGCGGATGGAAAAGGCCGCGTTCATCTGGACTCCACGTGGACGACCAGGGCTCGCCCATCTGGGATCGCTGAGCTGCTCGATGGCGCGCCCACCGCGGCCGACCGTCTGAAGACGGCCCTGCAGGACGCCAGCGGCACCGCAATCGCGTGGGGGCCAGGGCCGGACATCGGATTGGTGGCACTCGGCGACGGAAGCGGCACTGTGTACACCGTCGGAGACATCACCAGCTCTGCTGCACTGCACGATGCCGCCGTGACCGATCTCGCCGTGCTGAGCCTTCCGCTGGACGACGAGGTCTCCCTTCCCATCGTCTACAGCGGTGGCGCGGACGGCACCGTGCGAGCCTGGGCACCCGGCCATGACCCGATGCCCGGCTCTGTTGCAAAGAGAGCCTGTCCTGTCGTGTCCGTGGACGCTGCTCTCTCTGCCAGCGGGCCTGTACTCGCTGTCGCGTGGACCGACGGGGCATTGAGCTGGGTGCACTGCAACACAGGGGCACAGGTGCTCTTCAGGCCTGGGCCCCCCATTCGGAGCGTTGCCCTTGCCGCGGCTGACCGTGTCGTCATCGGAATGGACGAGGCCGTGACATGCCTGACGCTCAAAGCACCGGATCACCTCAGTGGCGACACAGCACTGTGAACCCGCTGCTTTACAGCATGAACAGCGAACGAAAAAAAGCTGAAATGACGCTCAATCGGTGAATCTGACGATGACCGAAGAGAGTCGAAGATGACGGGGGTGCAACGTGGGAATGACGCTGCCTGATGACCTGGTGGAGGTCCTGGACCTCATAGGCGTCGACTGGCCGCAGATAGACGAGGACGAGGTCAAGGGGTCCGCCAAAGCATTCCGGAACCTGGGCGAAGGCATCCGTGACGCGGTCAAGGAAGGCAACAACGCCTGCTCCCACATCGTCGCAGGCAAGAGCAAGGGCCAGACCGTCGACGCGATCGACCAACGGTGGGGCAGGCTCACCACCCGGGACCTCGCCACCTTCGCCAAGGGATGCGACGAACTCGCCGGCGCCCTCGACAAGTGCGCAGGCATCATCATCGGCTGCAAAGTAGCAATGATCGCCAAGCTGACCGCGACCGCCGCAACCGCGACGGCCGGAGTTGTCGGCATGTTCTTCACCGTCGGGCTCAGCGGCCTCCTGTCCGCAGCGGCCATCGCCGCTGCCCGGCTGCTCATCCAGGAAGCCATCGACTACGCCGTGGACGAGATCACCTCGATCGTCACGGACGAAATCGAAGCGAAGATCCTCGCAGAGCTCGGCAAGTTGTTTACCGGGCAGCTCGGCGGCGGAACCTACGACGTAATGGCGGCAGGGAACGCCGCCACAGCGATGGACTTGGTCATCGAGTTCGAAGAATTCGAGGCGGCCGCGGGCGACTATCAGAAAACAGCCAAGAACTTTGGGGACAAGAAAGGAGAGTTTTCAGGGGGCGGAATCGGCCGCAAGTCCTCTGTAAAGAAAGACAGCCGGTTCCACAAGCTTGCCAAGGTCATGGATACGGCCGAGGATACGGTCGAGAAGAAGGCCGACGAAATGGTCAAGATTCTCGAAGAGCACGGCGGTAAGATCGACAAAAGCAAGAAGGATCACAAGAATAACGACCACGATCAGAAGGATAAGTACAAGAAGTGCGGCGACGGTGACGACGACGAAGACGTACCGACGTACCTGCTCAACGCAGACGGAAGCGTTCAACGTCTGAGTCTGGATGGCGGCCTCGACTCCCTTAACGACAGCGACAAAGCCAGACTCGACAGTATCCTCAACGACGGTAAAGCCTGGGTTCCTAAAACCGACAAAGAGAAGGCCGAGTGGCACACTCCGCAAGGGCATACCGATCGGGTCAAATCCGAGAAGGTCAGCACCGACGGATATGACCTCGCTGCAGCCACGCAGTCCGCACGAAAGGCCCGGGATGATTACGGCGGAACGAATTACGCCGCAGGTCGATACGTAGGACCTGACGGCCAGGAGTCAATCCTCGTGGCCTACAGCAGCAAGGCAGGCCATTCCGAGCGCATGATGGGGCGCCCGCTTCTCCACAACGGGCAGGAGGGTGGACTCAAAGAACTGTTCACCGAGCGTGAGCCGTGCAAGAAGAATCCCGAGTGCGCAAGATGGCTCAACGCATATTTTGACAAGGATTTGAAAGTCACGCACGTTGCCGACTACTATACCGAGGAGGGCAAGACAACCAACAAACAGCACAACGCCTACGTGAACAACCTCAAAAAAGCGCACGGAAAATAGACAAGTGGGGGCCGGAAGTGAGCTTCACCGTAACGTCAGAGAATCTGATCAATATGTACGGCCTCAGTGCTGTCAGCTATTTTCCTCACCAGGGCGCCGCAGGAGTTGAATCCCGTACCGCCGACTTCCTGAGCTCGGTCGGACTCCCCACGTCCGACGTCTTCACCTCCCGCATGGACGTCGAAGATCCGTATGGCCCGGAGGTCGACGCGATCACCATCGGAAGTCGATTCGACCACTACGGACTCCAGTGCCCTGATGAAAGCCGGTCATGGTGGAGCCTGGGCTATTTGTTCACATCGCTGCTCGCCCTGGATCCGGCATCCGGAAAGGTCTATGCGTTCCCGGAAGGGGCCATCGAATACATCGAGCTGCACCGTGACGTCGAATCCCTCGTATTCGCGCTGATCGAGCTGCGTAAAGTCGAGATCGATCACGACAATGGCGCGGACCCGGAGGAGCTGGCCGCCCGATTCCGGGAGTCCGTCGAGGCGTTCGATCCGACAGCGTTCGCAGATGAAGAGTCCCAGTGGAGCCTTTCCATGGAGGAGCTCGAGCAGGGCATCTGGTGAAGCGCCGAGGAGTCGAAGCCCGAGCGGCGCCGCGTCTTGCCTCCATCTGCGCGGCGGGCACCATCTCTGGACGAGACACTGAAGAGTGCCTGGGAGAGTGAGCGGGTAGTCCCGGAACGACGATCCACCCAGGATTCGCTGGGATGGCCGAAGTCTCAGCGGGGCGCGCGGCGGACGCGTGCCCCGCGTCCGGTCAGTTCCTCTGTTCCAGGGCAGCCCTGAGTGACCGAATCCCCGGCCCGTTCACACAGGCGTGCACGAGACTGTCCGGCCGAGCCGGCCCGCCCCCTTCCGCTGCTGGCCAGAAACGCTTACGCGTCGGTCGAGGCCGTACGCCAGTACAGCTCCCCGGCCGAGAGCGTCAGCGACCAGGTAGACAGCGCACCGGCGTTGCCCAGTCGCTGCATGGCCGTGGTGACTTGCTCCTCGGACAACGCGCAGACGTGGGCGAAGTCTGACAGGTCGAAACTTCCGCTGGCCGGGGCGAGGTGCGAGGTCAGCGCGACGGCCGTCAGTTGCACCCAGGCTGGCTGCGCGCGGGTGCCGGGGGAGTGCGACCAACGCAGGGCCAGTCCGGCTGCCTGTGCCCGCCGAGCGCGCCCCGGTACCTGGGTGAGCACGGTTGCATCCAGCAGCTGCGCCTGGTGCCCTCCCGAAGGCACCCGTTCCTGCCGTAGCCAGCAGGCTTCCTCCAACTCGCTCCACGCCCCGACCTCCGGGCCACTCAGAAGTATCCCGCGCAGGAGACCCGCAGGCAGTCGCACGCGCCCGTACCGGTCCGCGCGCAGCGCACCTGCAAAGCGAGCAGGCGAGCCTGGGGCCCGACGGACGGTGGGAGCGCAGCCGCGAGGTACGAGAGCATGTCGCGGATCCGCTCCTGTGGACTGAGGCGGCCTGTTGTGACACCGATGCGCCGCCGTCGCTGTACAGGCGGGGTGCCAGCCGGTGTTTCAGGAACGACGGCGACATCATGGGTGGCGGCGGCGCAGTTGGTGCAGACGTCGGCCAGCCGCCACAGACGGCCGCCGCGTTCGCGGGCCAACGCCAGGACGATTGGGCCGCCGCAGCCGCGATGGCGGGGGTGCCAGCGGCAGCCCCGTTCGTGGCACTGGCATGTCCGCAGATGCTGCGGCAGAGCGTCGAGCCTGGCATGCCCGGCCAGGTGGGCGAGTGCGGCCGAGCGGGCTGTCGCACCATGCACCTGTGCGGTCGCCGGACCGCACTGGGGGCAGGCGAGTTGAGGGCCATGGGGCTGCGGGCGCAGTTCCACGGTCCACGTGCGCCGCACCACCAGGTGGGGCGTCCAGAGCCTCATCGGCCAGCCTTCCTCATCGACCGCCAGGCCTGAGCTGTAGACGGGACACCACCGGGGACTTGAGGTGACGGCCGCAGCGTAGTGCAGACCTCTGCCCTGCGCGAGACCGGTGTCACCTGCGGAAATAGGGCAGAGGTCTGCACTGACAGGGCAGGGGTCTGCACCGTCCGATGGTGGGGTGACGATCTTGCCGCCCGAACCGAACCTCGACGCGCTACGCATGAAGCTCGTGCGCCTGCGGGGCGAGCGCGGCTGGACCTACGACGAACTGGCCAGCCGGACTGGCCTGTCCAGGCGCACCCTCATCGAAATCGAGCAGGGCCGCACCATCGGCTCCCTGCCCACCTGGCATGCCCTCGGCCACGCCTTCGACGTCCCTCTCGGCGGCCTCTTCGCGGCACTCTGCGACGGCCACGAACCGCCCGGCGGTGAGGGCCGCTAGGCACCGGCTACTGCTACCCGCAGACCACCCGAACCGGTGACGCAAGGGGGACGAATGATCGATGTTCGAATGTGCGCCCACCGAGGTTGAGCCGGTCGGGCGACTGTAGCGGTGCGGGCCCCACGATCGCAGCGCGTCGGCTGGAATCTTCGCGGCCATGCGCTCCACCCACGCCCGCTTCGGTCGCCGCCGGGACGGCAGTTCACTTCCTCCCCGCCATCGCGCTCTGCGCATCGCCATGGACAGCCCCCACCGCCTGCTGCGGATGGCTCAGGGCGACTCATGCGCTGACTGCGGCAACCAGGTCCACTGGCACCAAGGAATCGAACATCAGCCCGCCTGTCTCCACCAGCCGTCCCCGAAGTCCACCGCTGGCACATCGGCGGGGGGATCGCCTACCCGGCGGGCGACGGAAGCCCGTGGTGCCGCATCGCCCGCCTCACCCTCTGTCCAGCGCGCGACACCCCGGAGCCCCTGACACAGCACCTCGTCAGGCTGCGCCAGCACCTCGCCCTGCAGACCCGGCGCCTCCTCGACGACGGTGCCTTCACGCCACCTGACCGACGTACCGCTGCCGGATCTCGACCCACGTCACCGTGCCAGCCCGTCAGGCCGGTCGTGGACCTGCTCGGTAGCCGCTACCTCGCTACACAGCCCATCGAGGAAATCCGATGCGTTGCCCGGACCCACAGAGGCACCCGCTGCCTGAAGCGTGTCCTCGCACCGCGGAAGTCACGCGGCACCTGGAAGCTCGCCACCCTCCTACCGGGCCGCACACCGGTGCTGCCCACAGTCGAAATCGCCGTCTACGACCTCGAGCACCTGGCCCACGCCGAACAGCAGCGCTGGCGCGCCCAGCGCTGCCCCACCCACGCCCTGACTCCCGAAGTCGCAGACATGGCGTCGGCGGACTGGCTTCGATCCCCTGCTCCACCGCCAGTACATCGCCACCCGGTTGCCCGCCGGTCAGGCCCGGCATCGAGGATGAGCGTGAAGGCTACCGAGGCCGTGCACCACAGTCAGCGGAGAAGACCCCAGCGTGCGGTGAGATTCCCCGACAGCCGGTGTCGCGCTCTCAGGCGCCGCACCGATCCGGCCGACTCGCCACGCGGCAACAGCCCATCCAACCGCCCCCTGCCCCCGCGATGGAGCGACCACGTGCTCAACCCCACGGACGAACAGACCCACGCCGCCGACCGCTTCCTCGCCGGCGACCACATCGCTCTCCAAGCAGGGGCGGGCACCGGCAAGACCACCACCCTGGCCCTGCTCGCCACAGGAACCAGACGCCGCGGCCGCTACCTCGCCTTCAACAAGGCCATCGCGCTGGACGCCGCCAGCCGATTCCCCGCCCACGTCACGTGCAAGACCGCACACTCCCTCGCCTACGCCGCAGTAGGCCACCGCTACCGGTCCCGTCTGGGCAGCGCACGCCAGCCCAGCTGGAAGACCGGAAAAGCCCTAGGCATCACCAAACCCGTCCGTGTCGGAGACAACGACCTCTCGGTCAAAGTCCTCTCCCACACCGTCCTGAAGGCCCTTACCAGGTTCTGTCACTCAGCAGACCCCGTGATCACGAGCCGGCACATCCCGCACCTGCGCGGCCTGGACAACGCAGACCGACACGAACAACTCGTCGCCGCCGTACTCCCGTTCGCCCACAAGGCATGGAAGGACCTGCAGCGCCCGGAACAGGGCGTCGTCCGCTTCGAACACGATCACTACCTGAAGATGTGGGCCCTGTCGGAGCCGAAGATCGACGCCGACTTCCTCCTCCTGGACGAGGCGCAGGACACCAACCCCGTCGTCGAGCAGGTCTTCACCGCGCAGCGCGGACACGCCCAGCTCGTCATGGTCGGAGACTCTGCCCAGGCCATCTACGGCTGGCGCGGCGCCACCGACGTCATGACCCGCTTCGACGGTGTCCCCCTGGCCCTGACACAGTCCTTCCGCTTCGGCCCCCACCTCGCTCGCGAAGCCAATCGATGGCTCGCCCTCGCCGGGGCACCTATCCGCCTCCAGGGCACGGAGAGCATCCCCACTCGGCTTGACACCGTCGAGACCCCTGATGCTGTCCTGTGCCGCACCAACATCGGTGCCATGACCCAGGTTCTCACCCACCTCCAGGCCGGCCGCCGTGTCGCCCTCACCGGCGGAGGAGAAGGCCTGCGCAGCCTCGCGCTCGCCGCCCGAGAGCTCAAGAACGGCCGTCCCACCAGCCACCCTGAACTCCTCCTCTTCGCCTCCTGGGGCGAGCTCCAGGACTACGCCGCCTACGACCCGGCCGGCACGGACCTCCAGCCCTTCGTCGACCTGATCGACACCCACACCCCCGACGCCCTCCTGACTGCAGTCAGCCAACTCGTCGACGAACAACATGCGCAGGTCACCGTGTCCACAGCCCACAAGGCCAAGGGCCGCGAGTGGCTAACGGTCCAGATCGGCAACGACTTCAGGCCGCCCAAGGATGCCGAGGAGCCCGACGTGCAGGGCCGCCCTGTAGCTGGCCCAATCGACAATGCAGGGGCACGTCTGGCTTACGTTGCAGTAACCCGGGCCAGAGGCTGCCTTGACCTTGGAGGGCTGGCCTGGATCCATGATCACCCCGCTGGCGACCCCATGTGACACGGTTTCGGTCCTCGCGTCGTCTTGTCCTCGACAAGGAGATCGCACAGCGCCCCCGATCCGATGCGACCCGGCACGGGTCGCATCGGATCGGGGGCTGCTGGTTGGTCTGGTCGCGGGAGAGGTCGGCTGGCCGACTCGGCCGGTTGGTTGCCCTAGCTGGCGATAATGTTGTGGAAGAAGAGGACGGAACCGGCGAAGGCGGCGCCACCAGCGAGGACAGCGGTGGCGGCGTTGCGCTGCGCGAGGTAGGTGAGGACGCCGGCGCCGGTGCCGACGAGGATGCCGAGCACGAGAACGAGGCTGCTGCGCAGGCCGATCAGGGCATGGCCAGCACTCGGCGTTGTCTCGACAGGGCGCGGGCCGCCTGGCCCTTGTGATGCCGGCGCGACCTGTGGGGCGTGGACACACGGCAGGGCGGGGGCCGTGCCGGGGGGTGCGTGCTGGGGCTGGGCGGTACTGGTGTGGTGGCCGTGGGAGGGCGTGGTCACGGTAGGGCCTCCGGCGGGTGTTGATGTGTGGCTGCCGCGGTTGCGGTTGCCGTCATTCCAGGTTTAGGTCGCTACGCCCCCGGGCCCCTTGGTGACCCATGTCACATGGAATTTGTTGCGGGTTAAGCGAGGGGAAGCGCTTGCGGGCCGCCTATGACGTCAGTGAAGCGAGCGGCCGGACGGCCCTCCCTTTTACGAGGTGCGGGCGAGGGCAAGGGAGCGGATGTGCTGGATGAGGCTTGTGAGGGACGCGCTCACCACGGCGACTCCCGGTGTGTAGCGGCCGGTGATGTGAGCGGCTCGCTGAGAGCGCTGGAGGCCTCCCTTGCCGAAGCCGGCGGCGAAGACGCTTCGATGCGTGATCAACGCCGTCAGGCCGACGCCGCACTGGTCGATTTCTTAAGGCGTAAAGGCTTCGAAGGCCCGCACTACACCCAGTTCATGCAGCACTTGATGGAATACGCGTGGCGCATCCTGAATGGCTGGAGCGCAACCGGACAGATCTTCGACCGTGTAGCCCGCGCCGGCCGCCCTATCCCCGTGACGATGGTGACCACTGCCTGGGGCGACGACGAACGCAGCCAGGTCGTCACCGACACCGTCATTAAGGGCAGCGCCCTCTTCCGCGAGCACGGACTTGTCCGCGGTAAGTGGACGCCCGAAGGCGGAGCGAGCTTGACGACGTACTTCGTCGGCGCCGGCCTGTTGGCTTTCAGCCCGGTATACATTAAGTGGTACAAGGCATACAGGCTCGGACAGTCCGAACTCGACCACCGAGCAGCCGGCGAGGACGATGTCCTGCGCGCGCAGCGTGACATTCCCGACCAGCGCGCCACCGACCCCGCCCACATCGTCACCGTTCACGACGACATCGCCCGTCTGCGGCCGCTCCTGCCCGACGAGCAGCTGCGCGGAGCGCTCGCGCTGATGACCCTGGGATACACCCAGGTGGAGGCCGCCGCGGAGGTCGGACTGACAACGAAAGCACTCGAGGGACGCCTGGCCCGCGCCCGCACCAAGGTTTCCGCCAGCCGCTCGGTCCGAGTGGTACTGGAGGAGGGGGGAGCACGATGAGTGTTGACAAGGACGACACGATGCACAGCACCGCTGAGGACGCAGAGTTCGCGGCCCTGATGGCCGCCTCCAGCCTCGGAGCGCCCCACGTACAAACCTGCGCCACGGCCATTGACGAGAGCACCCGCGGCCACCTGCGTGCTGCGGCGAGCGGCGAAACACCGCCCCCTCCCAACGAAGAGGGCTCTGCCACAGGGCCTACTTCCGCGCCTGGCATCGACGCCTCCGACATGGCTGACGCCAAGGATGGACGGCCGAGCACCATTGGCTGCGCGTTCGAGGCATTCCATCGCGAGATGCTCGGCAGGTGGCAGAAGTCGGCATGGCCGTACGACAGGAGCATGAGGGTGTCCCCCAAGGAGGAGCGCCTGCACCGTTCCAGGACCATCATGCTGGTCGACATCAGCAGGGCCGGTACACGCCACGACTCCACCGCTGAGGTTCGGCACTACCTCTACGACCTCCTTAGCGATGCCGTCCGAGCCCGCGACGAACCGTGGTCGCAGTGGCGCGCCCTGCACAAGCCAGACCGCGGCGACGGCTTTCTCCTGGCCATGCCCCCGGGAGTCTGCCGGACCACCACGTACATCGATCTCCTGTGGGAAGCGCTGCGACGGACAGCGGATAGCCAACACCTCCACCAGCAGCACCTGGTGCACACTGCAGCGACACTGTCCGGGCTGCCGCGTACTGAGTGGGACAAGCACTCTCGACTTCTGCCGGACTACCTCGTGCGCTTCGGCGACGAGTCCCGGACCCAGGAAACCAGGCATCAATGGTGGGCCTTCGGCCTCCGCCGCGACCTCGGACGGTTCGCGCTGGAGCTGTGTAAGTCGCGCGAGGAATCCGGTGTGCAGCCTGCGCTGTTGCCGGTGAGTCGGACTGCGACGCCATCCAACGCTGACCTGGCACGTACCGCGGTTGCGGCGACCGTGCGAACCGCTAGCGAGGCGCGGCTGATTTCGCAGGCGTGTCTCACTGACCTTCTGCACGCTTCGCCGCCTTTGCCATGGGCCCGCCTGGCACTCCGCTCCACGCGTGAGGACCAGCTTCGTGAAGCGCGCGCGTGGACGGCGGGCCGGCTGGGGGACAGAAACCGCACCATGTGGGAGTACAGCCCCTTCGGTGTGAATGAGGGACGGGACGGGCGCGAGTTGTTCGACGCGCACCCGCAACCGCTTCCCGATCTTGCGACGGCGTCCGCCTCGTTGCTGATCGCATCGGAAATGGCCATTGATCTCAGTGCTGCTCGCCGGCAGCCCATTCCCACTCAGGCGTCCACGCCTCCGGACATGAACGCGTACACGCTCCTGCCTGGCAGTACTCTCCTCGTCCCGAGGGATGAGCGGTCCGGTGCTGGCGGGAAGGGAGCTATGCCCTCCCCTCCCGAACCTGATCACTGGGAAGGCGAGCGGCTGTCAGAGGGCATGGGCGATCTGCATTGGAGCAGGAAGGACAAGGAGAGCGGCGAGCGCCGTGCGCGGCTGTGGATGCGCATGCATCTCCAGGAAGGCGACACAGGAGAACGCCTGCCCGTGACACTGATCTACAAGCAAGCCGACAGGCATGCGATCACCGTGGTTTTCTACCCGGGCACCCATGACGAAGTGAGCTGGACCTTCGCCCGGGACCTCTTGGTCGACGGCCTGAACCACAGCGTCGGCATCGGAGACGTGATCGTGTGGCCCACGCCTGCTTCGGCAACAGAGACCAGCCCACCCCAACGCGTCCACATCCGGCTGCGGTCGCCAGAAGGCACAGCACTGCTTTCGGTGGCCCGCCCAGACATTTCGGCCTTCCTCGAGATCAGCGAGCCACTGGCGTCATCGGCGCTGACAGAGACCGATGACGGCTGCTTGACGGGCTGGGAACGGGAGCTGGCAGAACTCATCTGCCCCCACGCCAGCGAATAGCCCAGGAGGAGAACGGGTGGTGGTCGGTCCAGGGAAGCCGAGTCGGACTCCGGCGGCGTTGGGGCGCGGACTCTTGGGCCGAACGGCCATCCCCAGTCTGGCGGTGGGGTGTCGAGCCCTATGCAAGTGGCTCTTGCGCGCACGGCCCTCGCCCGAGCCCGTGTGTACCCGGTTCCCACATGCCGGATCATCTCGGCGCGATCCCAGCGGCCACGGTCACCCCAACGAAGCGCATACAGACAGAGAGCTGCTTGCGCGGCTCCGTGACGCCAGCCTGCGCGTGCGTGCGCTCCGGCAGCGACAGGCTAATCGGGTACCCAGTCGCTCTCTCCGGCGACCGCTCGATGGCGGCTCCCGCCTCGGTACGGCTCGCAGGTTCGACACTTACCCAACTGTCCGTGCCGCAGAGGCCGCTCTACCCACCAAGCGGAACCAATTCAGATGATTGGGGGGCGTCCCAAGCGGGTCATCCGCCATACGGTCCGCCACCGAATCGGCTGTCGCGGTGGACAGGGGACTCGGAGTCCTTCGAAGAACCCGGCCCACCAGGACCGGAGTCCGGACAGGGGTGGCTGCTGCGTGACGGTGTAGGCGGCCCAGGTAGTGAGGTAGATGGGTACCAGGATGGCGGGCAGGTGGCGTTTGGCCAGCCATACGCGGTTGCGTCCTGTGTTGCGGTAGTAGACCGCGTGCCGGGACGCCGCGGTGCGGGGGTGGTGGAGGAGCAGGTCCGCGCGGTAGTCGATGTCCCAGCCGGCGTCCAGGGCCCGCCAGGCGAAGTCGGTCTCCTCGTGAGCGTAGAAGAACGGGGCGGGGAAGTCACCGACCTCGTCGATCACGGTCATGCGGATGGCATGGGCGCCGCCGAGGAAGGTGGTGACCGGCCCTGACACCGTGGGGTCGGCGTCGCCGAGGCGGGGGACGTGTCGGCGCTGGGTGAGTCCCTGCTCGTCGACGATCCGGAATGCCGCGATCCCCAGGCGCGGCTTCTCGGTGAACGCCTCGCGGACGAGTTGCAGGGTGTCGGTGCGGGGGAGGAGGCCGTCGTCGTCCAGGACCAGGACGATGTCCACGCCGCCGTGCTCGCGCAACCACTGCACGCCCGCGTTCCGGCCGCCGGGGATCCCCAAGTTCTCCGGCAGCTCGACGGCCGTCACCCAGACGGGCAGGGCGGGCAGCTTCACGCCCTGGCCGAGCACCACCACCGTCGCGGGAGCCCCTTCCTGCGCCGCCACCGAGTCGAGGAGCGTGCGGAGTTCGTCCTCGCGGTCGCCCATGGTCAGCACGACGACCCCGACCGTGGGCCCAGTCGTCTCGGAGGCCGTCATGCCTGCGCCTGTAGGAGCTCGGTGGCGCGCTGGTCCAGGTGCGCCGCCCCGGGGATCCCGCGTCTGCGGTAGCCGGCCGCCGCCCGGCGGATGGAGCGGATCTCCTGCCGGCTGCGGTCGGAAGCCACGCCGTCCATGAAGTCGAGCGAGCGGTTCCACAAGCCGATGGCCTCCTCGTGCCGGTGCTGCGCGGCGACCGACTTCCCCAGGTTCATCATGGTCAGGGCGTGCCCGCGCTGATAGGTGCCCGGCGTGCGGGCCAGCATCGCCGTGCGGTAATGCCGCTCGGCTGCGGAGTAGTCCTTCATCGCGGTCAGGGTCTTGCCCGTGTGCGAGGCGACCGTCGCCGCGACGGGCCCGGATGCGGCCGAGTACGACGGCACCGGTTCCCGGGTGTCCGAGAGGGCGCTTTCGGCCGCCAGCAGTGCGGCTGCCGCCTTTCCACTGTCCCCGTTGCTCCCGTAGGCCCGCGCGCAGGTCACCAGGAGCAGGGCCTCGGTCTGCCGGTCGACCTTCCCCGACGCCCGCCGCAGCGCCTCTTCCGCGAGTTCCGTGCACGAGTGCGGATGGCCGAGGTCAAGGGCTTGGTGCGTCATGGCCCGCATCAGCCACGCCCCGTGACCGGCCGGATCGGACTCGCAGGCGAGCTGATAGCCCAACAGGTAGTACTGCTGAGCGGCACCTTCGCGGCCGAGGTCGTGGTGTTTCCAGCCGACCAGGCAGGCGAGCTGGGCGGCGGCCCCGAAAGCGTCTTCGCGTACGGCTTCGGAGGGGAAGCGGGCGGAGAGCATCGGGGCGACGGTGTCGGTCAGGTAGGCGGTGACCGTGGTCAGCCCATGTCCGCCCCCGAGCTTCTCGTCCGCGCTCCGGAACATCTCGGTGAGCTGACGGACGACCGCGACTTCCTCCGCGCCGACGCTGCCACCGCTCCCAGCCGCCTTGAACGTGGCGGCCACGGCCTCGTGGTCGTAGGCCAGGGGAAGGCCGACCGCCGCGGTGGCGAACGCTGCGTTGATGAATTCCCTGCGGCGGAGCATCACTGATCTCCCGAGGTCGGCGGCGGTGGCCAGGGGATCAGCGCCCATGGCCTTCCCGATGCCTGCGGAGCCTAGACCGATCTCGGCCGTCGTGACGCGCCGCTTCACCTTTCTGGTGAGAGCTTCGGCGATGTACGCGCCCGTTCGACCACTCGGTGATCCGCCAGCCACCCAGTAGGCGACGGCCGACGGAGCCGTGCTCAGCCTCTCGCCGGCCTCGGCCGCGACGGCGCGGATCTCGCGCGCGAGCGCGAAGTAGGTGACCCCGGCCTCGGCGATGACAGCCGCCAGATTCTCGTTCGGTGTCCGGCTCTCCGCAACCCTCAGCCCCCTGAAGCGATCTTGAACGGATTGAACGGGTTCCCGACGCCACCACCGTACTCACTTTCCGTAGCAGCCGGTTGACTGAGTATCACGCCGCCGAACACCGGCACAGGCTGTCAGGGCGCTCCGGCCAATGACGCGCCCGCAAGACCCCAAGGTCCCCGCTCGCGGGCCGACCTCGTCCGTCACCGGAAGCCGAAGGAGAGCACCGTGGCCCGCACGCCCAGTCCCCATCGGACCGCAGCCCAAACACGCCGCGCCCCGTATGCCGTCGGCGACCTGGTCACCGGCATCTCCTACGTCCATCCCGAGGACCGTGGCCGCGAACAGCCTGAGGAGTTCACCGGACGCATCGTCCAGGTGGGCTCCGGATGGGACGGCGTCGACGCCGAGCAGGCCTACGCGTGGGTACGGCTTGCCACCGGCCGGGAACGGCAGGCGCTGATAAGGGACATCCGCAAGTCGCCCACCTGATCCACCACAGCAGCCTGACGCCCGTACCGGCGGCTGCCGCCTGCCGGGACGTTGCCCTCGCCCCCTTCGGAGAGCACCGTCCCGGCCCACTCGAGACTTCCGCCCCGCGGCCTTGGTCGCGCCGGCGGGTCACACCGTCCGCCCTTTCCGGGCGGAACCGCGCTGGGACCCCGGTCCCGCGCACACCAGAGGCAGGCAACCGGCCCGCCTCACGGCAGCAGGAGGAACCCATGCCGCACAGCCCGACGCCCGACCCGAAGCCGGGGAGCGGTCTGCTTCTCGCGTCCCGGCGGATCAACGCCGCCCGCTCGCGCGCCGAGCACGAAGGCGACGGAGGCGGCACCGGCCGCTCGGACGGCAACGACTAGGCCGTTTCGTTCGGATCATCTGATCGTTGGTTCGGGTGTGCCATTGAGTGACGCGCAGTGGGCGCGGATCGAGCCGTTGCTTCCGGACCGGACGCCGAAGCGAGGTGGTCGATGGAGGGATCACCGCGAGGTGATCGATGCGATCGCTTTCAAGTTCCAGAGCGGATCGCAGTGGGTCCACCTGCCGGAGAGGTACGGCAACTGGAGGGGTGTCTACAACCGGCTGCGGATGTGGGCCGCCGACGGCACCTGGGAGCGGGTGTTGACCGCGCTCATGGCACAGGCCGACGCGGATGAGGACCTGAACTGGGCCGTTTCGGTGGACTCCACGATCGTGCGTGCTCACCAGCACGCGGCCGGGGCCCGTAAAAGAGGGGCCCCGACAGGCGAGCCTGACGACCATGCCATCGGCCGGTCCCGCGGCGGGCTGACCACGAAGATTCATCTCGCAGCCGAAGCGCAATGACGGCCCCTAGCCTTCGTTCTCACCGCCGGACAGGCCGGTGATGCGCCCGCCTTCACGCACGTGATGGCCCGCCTGCGCGTCCCACGCCGCCGTGGGCGGCCGCGCACCAGGCCGGACGTACTCCTGGCCGACAAGGCCTACTCCTCACGCGCCATTCGCGACTACCTGCGCAAGCGCGGCATCCGGGCGGTGATCCCCATCCCGGCGGACCAGCGGGGCCACCGCCTGCGTCGGGGCAGCCGGGGAGGCAGCCCCCCGGGCCTTTGACCGCGAGACCTACAAGCAGCGCAACACCGTCGAACGGTGCATCAACCGCCTGAAGCAGTGGCGCGGCATCGCCACCCGCTACGAGAAGACCGCCACTGCCTACCTCGCCGGGCTCCACATCGCGGGCATCTTCCTCTGGTCCGCGAGGTGAGGCCATATCTCTGAGGCCCCCCGCACACACGCCAGGCCGACCGGAGGGCACACTGCCTAGATGCTGATCAGACGAGAAGCCCCCGCCGACCTGGCCGCTGTCCGTGCGGTGACCATCGCTTCCTCCCACAAGCCGTATGAGGAGGAACCGGTGGAGGTGATGCTGCGGGACGCATTGCGGAGGGGTGAAGACTGGATCCCAGCGCTCTCGCTGGT
>NZ_JBIAQX010000028.1:0-58423 GCF_042889445.1 Streptomyces sp. NPDC002602
CGAGTACTGGACGTCCTCGGGTGCCTCGACAACGCGGCGAGGTGCGGTGCCGGGCGGCGCGGGTCAGGCAAGATCCGGAAGAGACGGCCTAGGCGCAGCCTCTGACAGGGTGGACGCCGTGACGGCAGCCGGGCACTCGCCACGGTTGCCCGTGGGGCGTCATCGCGGTGGATCGGACCGGCCGTGGGCGAGCGCCGCCGGCCCCGCGTGGCGCGGGGGCCCCGGCGGGGCAGGGCGTACTCGGCTGGGCCGTCGGCAGCACCGAGCCGGCCCGCGTTCGGACCACGAGGCCAGGGACCCGGAGACGTCCAGCCGGCGCCGCCTGACACCGGCTGGACGCACTCGATCGGAACCATCGCCGACGAACGGGGGCGGTCGTTCACGATCGGAAGGACCTCACCGGGGGACGACCTCCCAGTTCATCTGACGCGTCGAGGCGTTGCCGTCGCAGTCGGTCGCGGTGAACGTGACCTTGAAGCTGCCCGACTGACCGGGCCTTCCGGTGACCACGCCGGTGGACGCATCCAGGGTCAGCCCCGGAGGCAGCCCCGTGGCGGTGAACACGACGCGTTGACGCTGCGGGTCGGGTGCCCGCAGCCGTACCAGGATCTCCGCACCGACCGTGTCGCTCTGGTAGTTGACCCACTTCAGCGACGGGGCCTGGGGCGCCTGGGGCACCGGGTCGCTGCCGTCCACGCCGACCGCCAGCCATGCCGCGGCCACGGACTTGGACGCGGCGCTGTTCGCTCCGTACAAGTCGGCCGCGGCGCGCAAGGTCGCGGCGCGGGCGCCGGAGAAGTTGGAGTTGGGCACCAGGTATCGGGTCAGCGCGCGATACCAGATCTTCCCGGCCTTGTCGTTGCCGATCCCCGAGACCGCCGGCGCTCCACCACAGGTCGGGCTGTCTCCCCACTGCGACTTCCCGCTGCCCACGGCCAACTGGTAGAAGAACTTGTTGCTGATCCCCCCGATCCGGTGATTGGGTTCCTCCCCGTCACCGACGCCCGGCGACCAGCAACCCTTGGACGTGCCGTCCTTGGTGGGATCGTCCATGTAGCGCAAGGGTTTGCCGTTCACGCCCTCGCCGATGGTGTAGTCCGGCCGGTCCTTGCCGTTGTTCGCCGAGAACTCCACGAGGGTGCCGAAGATGTCGCTGGTGGACTCGTTGAGGCCCCCGGCCTCGCCGTGCAGATCCAGGCCCGCGGTCATGCCGGTGATGCCGTGCGTCATCTCGTGCGCCACGACGTCCGTGGTGTTCCACGCGGCATCCCCGCCCACTGCCGGGCCCAGGCTCATGCAGCCGCAGTCCGGGTCGTACTGGGCCAAGAACTCGCCGTCGGGCGGGCCCACGTCGGTGAACACCCGGGGCCCCACCCCGTCGTCGTGAATACCACGCCTCCCGTGCTGCTTCAGGAAGTAGTCCCAGGTCCGCGCGGCCGCGAAATAGGCGTCCACATCGGCGGTCTGTCGGTCGGTCCTGCTCCCGTCGCCCCAGACGTTGTCCGTGTCCGAGGACGGTCTGCCATGGTCCCAGCCGCGGAAGTAGTCGTTGGCCAGGTTGCGCACCTGGAGGCCACCGCGCCCGGGATCCACCAACACGAAGTCACCGTCGGCGTTCCGGCTCGTACTGATCTCCACGTCACCGTGGTGATGGCCGTGCCCGAGGCCGGCGCGCGGACCGTCCGCCCGCGCCACCCCGCTCATGCCCAGGGCAGTCACCACTGCCGCCAACGCGATTGCTCTGATTGTTTTCCTCACGCGGGTAGGACGCGCGAAGCCGGATGAGGTTGCCGCCACGTCTCACGCGGATTCGATCGCCGGAGTATTGCCCATCGGCCCCGGTGTCGTCGGCTGCCGCGGGCGGTCCCGCTCCGGCCGCTCACCGCGCTCGGCCACGGCCCGCTCACCGCGCTCGGCCACGGCCCGCTCACCGCGCTCGGCCACGGCCCGCTCACCGCGCTCGGCCACGGCCCGCTCGGAGCGGGTGGGCCCGTCGGCGAGCATCGAAATTCCGTGCGGCGTGGTCACGCCATCAGACACAATGCCCGCGATGACCTCCGCTGCCGGCGACCTGCTCGCCGTTCTCGAGACCCTGCCCCACTCCGCCCGCCTGCGGACCACCGCGGTCACCGCCCACCGGCTGGCCGCCCGAGGTGAACTACGGCCCCTGCTCGCCGGTCTGGACGCGCTCGGTCCGTACGAGCGCCGCCTCGCCGCGCTGGCGGCACTGACCGGCGAAGACCCGGGGTACTTGGCGGACCGGCTCGGTGACCTCGACCCGGTGGTCCGCCGGTACGCGCTGCGCGGCGCCCGGAGGCTGCCCGTACCGGACGCCGCCGTCGAGGCCGCGTACGACGACGCGCCCGCCGTGGTCCGCGCCGACCTCGCACGACTGCTGCGCGACGGGCGGCGGCCCGAACTCGCCGAGCGACTGGTGCCGCGGGTGCGCACCGAGTACGGCGACCGGGACGCGGCCCGCCTGCTGCCCGGCTGTTCGACGGAGTTCACCGCGCGCCTGCTGCCCGAACTCGCCGGGGCGCTCGCGTTCGAGGACTGGAGCACGCTGACCACCCGCCACCCCGTCGCCGTCCTCGATCACGCGGAACGGGAACTCGGCGACCTCTCCGAGTGGCTGCGCGACAGCTGGTGGACCCGGCACGCGCCCGCGCTCGCCGCCGCCCTGACCGCCGCGCCGGAGCGAGTGCTGGACCTGCTGGAGCGGTACGGCCCCGACAACCTGCCCGGTCCGTTGCACGACCGGCTGGGCGACCTCGTCGCGGTGGACGCCGAGCGCGTCGTGTGTCGGCTCGTCGCCGCCGACCGGGCGGCCGCGCGAAGGGAACGCACAGCCGGTCGGGCGGTCATGAGGCAGTTGGTGGCCGCGGACCCGCCGTCCCTGCCGAAGCTGGGGGCCCGTTGGTTCCACCGCAACGCCTTCGGCGTTCTGCTGCGGTCGGTGCCACCGGCGCGCCGACCCGCGTTCGTGGATGCCGTCGTCGCAGCGGGCGAAACCTCCCCGAACGTCCGCGCGCACGAGGGGGTGCTCGGCCTGCTGCCGCCCGCCGAGCGCTACACACGGGTCCGGGCCGCGCTCGAAGGACTCCGCGCCGAACGCGATTCGAGCTGGGAGATCCGGGGCCACCTCGCCCTGCTGCCGCCCGCCGAGGCCCGCCCCGAACTCCTGGCCGCACTGCGCACGGGTGACGCCGAGGAGCGCGGGACGCTCTGGGACCGGCTGGTCGTCAACGCCGGCCACACCCGTGAGCCGGAGCAGGTCGCGGAGATCCTCGCGCTGGCCGCGGGTCGGCTGTCCAACGAGCGCGACCACGTCCGCTGGGAGGCCCTGTCCGCCCTGACCGCCCTGCCGACACCCCTGATCGTGGCGGCCCTCGGGGTCGACGCGCCCACCGGGGGCGGCACGGGCGCCGACTCGCTGGAACGGCTGTGCCTGGACGCGCTGCGGGCACGGGACTGCTCGCCCGGTACCCGGGACGAGATCCGGACCCTGGCCGTGAACCTGCTCGCCGCCGGCGGTGCCGCACCGGGGACCGCCGTACGCCTCGTGGAGGCACTGACCGCACACACCGGCACGGTGGAACTCGGAAGTCCGGGCACCGAGCCGAGCGGCAGCGGGATCCTCGCCGTCCTGGACGCCCTCGGCCCGTGGCTGGACCGGGCCGGCGTCCGCGGGGACTTCGCACCCCTGCTCGCGCTGATCACGTCCTGGGGACGCCGCGCCCACCGGATCCCGGAACTCCGGGACCGCCTCGAACAGGCCCTGCGCATCTGCCCGGACGAGCACTTCGGCGAGCTCGCCGCGGCCTGGCTGGCCCCACCCGAGACCCGCGGCGACCGCGTGGCCGAACTACTGGCGCGAGAGCCCTCCGCGGTCTTCCTCCCGCCCGTCCTCGCCGTCCTCGCCGCGGAGCGCACCGACCTGCTGGATCTCGCGCTGTCCGACATCCCGCACCCCGGCGGCCGGTTCCCCGCGGCCGGAACTCCCCGCCCACTGCCCCCGTTCCGACACGCCGACCGGTGGCTGCCCCGGCAGCAGCAGGTCGCGGTCCGGCTCGCCGAGACCGCCCTCGCCGATCCCGACCGGGGTCTCGACGAACGCGCGGCACTGCTCCGCGCCGTGGCCCCCGTACCGGAGCACGGGCGGGTCCTGCTCCAGCGGTACGCCGTCCCCGCAGGACATGCCGAGCCCGCCCTGACGGCAGCCGCCCTGGACGCGACCGCCCACACGGACGACCCGGCCTCGGCCCTCGGCGCCATGCTCGAACACGCCGGCGACGACCGGGCCGGGGCCGCCTGGTCCGCGGCCGGCCGGGCCGCCGCCCATGCCCGACCCACCCGGATCGCCGCCCTGCTCCGTGACGTCCTGACCCGCGAGAGCGGGGTGAAGGTCACCGTCCGCAAGGGGGCCGCCCGACTCGCCGCCCTCCACCTGCCCCCCGGGGCCGCCGTCGAGCTGCTGTCCGCCGTGGGCCGTGCCCCGGGCGTCCATCCGGACGTCCACGCCACCGTCGTCGGCCTGGCCGCGACGCTGCTGCCGGCCGAGGAAATGTGGGCGCTGCTGGAGTCGGCGGCCACGGACGGTTCGGACTCGGCCAGGCGGGCGCTCCTGGACCTGAACCCGGCGGATCTGGCCCCCGCCCACCGGCGGCGGTACGGGGAGATCATCGCCGGACTGCCCTTCGTGGTCGAGGAACATCCGGTGAGTCAGGCGCTGTTCGGCCTTCGGGACTGGGCGCGGTACACGCCCGCGGCCGGTACGAGGCTGGCGGACGTCTACACCGACCTCGCCTCGCCACCGGGTCTCTCGGGGGTGGGTCGGGCGCTGACCGAACTGGCCCAGTCCGAACTGCCCCACCCGATCGGTGGTGTGGAGCCCGGCAGTCTGTTGCGCGGTGTCGTGGACCGGCTCCTCGTGCTGATCGCGGCCGGGGAGCCGGAGGGCGGCGGGCGCGATGGGGATCTACCGGCACGCCGTCGCCTGGAGTCCCTCGTCGACTGGTCGATCAGGGACCGCCGGACGTGCGCGGTCCTGGCCCGGTGCCTGGCGGTCGAACCGGCGGCCACCGCCGCCCGCACCGCTCTTCTCGTGCGGGCGATCGACCTGGAGTCACCCGAACCGGAACTGCTGCTCTCACTGGCCGAGTTGACCTCTGTGGTCGAGGGCCGCCCCGTTCTCGCGGTCCGGGTCGCCAAGGAGCTGGAGGACGGACATCGATACGGCGGTCCGCTCGCCGATCCCGCCGCCGCGCTCGCCGCGGTGCGTGTCCTGAGCGGCCGGGGTGGTCTGGTGGAAGGCCTCCTCGCCCTGGGTCTCGCCAGGGCCCTCGGCATCCGGCAGAACTGGCCCGACGCTTGCCGTGCGGCCATCGTCGAACTGCGCCGCCACCCGGAGCGGGAGGTCGGGGAGGCGGCGTACGCCACGGTCCTGGGCGGCGGGAGCTGAGACCACGATCGCGGACGCGTGGGGGAGGCCTCAGTCGACGTAGGCGAAGGGGAGCGCGTTGGTGAGCCGCCCGCAGGGGGTCGCCGCGTAGACGGACACGGTTGCCGCCGCGGGCCACTCGGGGGCGACGGCGATGAGGGCGGTGTCACTGAGCGCCACCACGTCCGTGGCTTCCCGGCCGGTGAAGCAGCCGTCGGGTGTCACGGCGCCGAACAGCACCCGGGTGTAGGGCGTGAGGGCGGCGCCGACAAGGGTGACCTGTGTCCCGCCGGCTCGGGGGCCGGTGTCCGGCCGGAGTGCGACGAGCTGCCCCTGCGCGGTCCCGTTCGGGGAGCCGGGGCGAACGGGGAGCGTGCCGGGCGCGCAGTGCGGGGACCCGGCGGCCTCGGCGCGCGGGGCGGACTGGACCAGCGGCACGGTACACAGGGACAGCGCGGCGAACAGCAGCGCGATGCGGCGGTGGGCGGGAGCCATGACGGAGCCTTCCGGTGGATGAGAGGGGGCCGAGGAGCCCGAGCCCGTTCCCATGATGCGGAGGTCATACCGCGTGAATCCAGAACAAACAGCTGATGTCGGGGTGATTCGGATCGGCCACGTCACGTCGCGGCCGTGAGGTCGTGGTCGTGACGTCACCGCGCCCTGTCACGGCCCTGACGTCGTCGTCGCGAGGCCCTCTCTTGACAGCCTGGATCTCTACGCGCATTCTTTCACTACTTCCTTAGTGAAAGGGTGGTGGCTCGCGTGGTCGACTACCGCATCGACCGGCGTAGTGGTGTCGCCACCTATCTCCAGATCGTGCAGCAGACCAAACAGGCCCTCCGCCTGGGCCTGTTGGAGCCCGGAGATCGGCTGCCCACCGCCCGTCAGGTGGTCGAAGCCCTCGCCATCAACCCCAACACCGTGCTCAAGGCCTACCGGGAACTCGAACGTGAGGGCCTGGTGGAGGGTCGCCGGGGGCTGGGCACTTTCGTACGTCGGACACTGGGCGACGGCGGGGCCGCCGACGGCGCACTGCGCACCGAGCTGGGCCAGTGGCTGGAGCGGGCCCGGCGGGCGGGACTGGAGCGGGACGACATCACCGCACTGTTCACCTCCGTACTCGACGGCGCCGACGGCCAACCGAACGACGGCCAACCGAACGACGGCGAACCCAACCGGCGCGAACCGAATGACAGCCACAACCACAACCACAGCCACAACCACAGTGAAACGAACCAGGGGGACGAGAAATGACGGCAGCCATCGAAGCGCACGGCCTCGGACGGAGGTTCCGCGGAAGCGGCGGCTGGGCGCTGCGGGACTGCTCCTTACGACTCCCCACCGGCCGCATCTGCGCCCTGGTCGGCCCCAACGGGGCCGGCAAGTCCACCCTCCTGTCCCTGGCCGCGGGCGTCCTGAGGCCCACCGAGGGCACCATCCGGACCCCGGCCCGCGAGGAGATCGCGTACGTCGCCCAGGACAAGCCCCTCTACCCTCAGCTGACGATCGCCGAGACCCTGCGCATGGGCGCGCACCTCAATCCCGGCCGTTGGGACGCGGACGCCGCGGGCGCGGTGGTGGAGGCCGGCGGCCTGGACCCGGCCCGGCGTGTCCGCGCTCTGTCCGGGGGCCAGCGTTCCCGGGTCGCCCTGGCCCTGGCCCTCGGCAAGCGCCCCTCCCTGTTGCTCCTGGACGAACCCCTGTCCGACGTGGACCCGCTCGCCCGCCGCGAACTGATGGGCACCCTCCTGGCAGCGGCCGGCGAGCACGGCACAACCGTCGTGATGGCGTCGCACATCCTCTCCGAGCTGGAGGACGCCTGTGATCACCTGTTCCTGATCGATGGCGGACGCGTCCGACTCGGCGGCTCGGTCGACGACCTCCTGGACGCCCACACCCTGGTGACCGGCCCGGTCGGCGACCTGAACCCGCACACCGTGGTCACCACGCGAACCACCGGGCGCCAACTCACCGCCCTGATCAGGCCGCAAGGACCGGTCGGCACCGCAACCGACGGCTGGCAGGCCGTCGCGCCCACCCTGGAGGAACTGCTGCTCGCCCATCTGCGCGCCCCGGAGGCACCGCTCCTGCTCACCTCGTCCGTGGAGGTGGCGGTATGACCCTCCTCGACCTGCGAGGCTCCGTCCGGATCACCGCCGCCCTGCACCGCCGTGTGCTCTGGGTCGCCCTGGCAGTGGTGCTGCTCGCCTCCATCGCCCTTCCCGCAGGCCGCTGGTACGTCCACTCACTGGCCGAGGACCTCGCCGCGACCGGCTGCGAGGTGGAGAACACGGTGCCCGGCTGCGGCATCCAAGTCCGCGGTTTCCTCTCCCGCAGCCTGTACGTCAACAAGATGTTCCTCTTCGTCGCGATTGCCGTGAACGCGCTGCCCCTGCTCCTCGGCGCGTTCGTCGCGGGCCCCCTGATCGGGCGCGAGTTCGAATCCGGAACCTTCCGATTCCAGTGGACCCAGTCGGTCAGTCCCGCCCGCTGGCTCGCCGCCAGGATGGCGGCGCCGATCGCGGCCGTCCTCCTCGTCCTGTCCGCCTTCGTCACGCTCAAGGCTTCGATCTGGCGCGACACGTTGGACACGTGGTACCCGATCCAGTGGTACGACATTCCCGTCTACGGGGCGATCGGCCCGGTGGCGGTGGGCTACGCGCTCCTCGGCATCGCCGTCGGTGCCTTGGCCGGGCTGCTGATCGGGCGCACGCTGCCCGCGATGGCCGCGGCCGCGGTTGTCGTCGGAGCCGTGATGGCGGCCCTCGTCGCGCTGCGTCCATGGTTCTGGCCTGCGGCCTACGGGCCCCCGCACGACGGGTTCAACTGGGTCCTCTCCGGCCAACTCGACAGTCCTCGGCTCCGTTTCCACCCCGAGTCGCACTTCTGGCCGCTGCAACTGGTCGAGACCGGAATCCTGTTGACGCTCGCGGCCGTCGCGACGCTCGCGGCCTTCATGTTCCTGCGCCGACGGCACGGCTGACGGGCCCAAGGGGCATCATCGGCGGGGAACGGCGAAGGCCGTTCCCTCGCAAGGCAGTTCGAGCAGTGGCGGGCGGTCGTGTCAGCCGTCCCGCACTTCTGCCGACTTGGTTGGATGCCTCCATGAGTCCAGTGCACTGGTTGTTCGGCGACCAACTCGGCCCGCACTTCACCGCCACCGCCGCCGGCGGGACGCCGAGGAACACCCGGTGGCTGCTGATCGAATCCAGGGCGGTCTTCCGCCGGCGCCGGTTCCACCGGGCCAAGGCCCATCTGGTCCTCAGTGCCATGCGCCACCGGGCGGCCGAGCTGGGCGGGAGCGCACAGTACGTCGAGGCGCAGACCTATCGCGAAGGCCTGGCACGGGCCGTGGGCGACGCACCGGTCTCCGTGCACCACCCCACCTCCCGCGCCGCACTCGCCCTGGTGGACTCGTTGCCGCAGGTCACGGTCCACCCCGCCCGCGGGTTCCTCGTCGGACACCGGGAGTTCGGCGAGTGGGCCGCACGGCAGAAGGGGCGGCTGCTGCAGGAGAACCTCTACGAACACACCCGGCGCACCCACGACCTCCTCATGGACGGCGACCGGCCGGCGGGCGGCCGGTGGAACCTGGACCACGAGAACCGCGAGCGTCCACCTCGCGGCGAGACCACCCTGGGGGCACCGGCACCGTACCGTCCCCGCGAGGACGAGATCGACGAAGGAGTCCGACGGGACCTGGACCGCTGGGAACGCGAGGGGGACGTCACCTTCGTGGGCCGCGACGGCCCGCGGCTCTTTCCCGCGAGCCGCCGCGAGGCACTGGCCGCACTCGACCACTTCGTCACGCACCGCCTCGCCGGCTTCGGCGCGCACGAGGACGCCATGCTGGCCGCCGACCCCGTGATGAGCCACAGCCTGCTGTCCTCCTCCCTCAACCTCGGGCTCCTCGATCCGTGGGAGTGTGTGAGCCGGGCCGAGGACGCGTGGCGGGCCGGGCATGTCCCGCTCAACAGCGCGGAGGGGTTCGTCCGGCAGGTCTGCGGCTGGCGCGAGTACGTGTGGAACCTGTACTGGCACCTCGGCGAGGACTACCGCCACCGGAACGAACTGCGCCACACCGCGCCGCTCCCCACCTGGTTCACCGAGCTGGACGCGGACGCGCTCGGGGCCCGCTGCCTGTCCACCGTGCTGGCACAGGTCCGGGACACGGGGTGGACGCACCACATCCCCCGACTGATGGTCCTCGGCAGCCACGCCCTGCAACAGGGCTGGGACCCGGCCGAGGTGACGGACTGGTTCCACCGGTGCTTCGTCGACGGCCACGACTGGGTGATGCTGCCCAACGTGGTGGGCATGTCGCAATACGCCGACGGCGGGCTGATGACCACCAAGCCCTACACCTCGGGCGGCGCCTACATCCACCGGATGAGCGACCTGTGCGGGGGCTGCCGGTACCGACCCGCGGACCGTACCGGAGACCGTGCCTGCCCGTACACCGTCGGCTACTGGTCCTTCCTGAACCGGCACCGCGCACGGTTGGAGGGCAACCCGCGCATGGCGCAGGCCGTGCGCGGGCTGGACCGGCTGGGCGACGTGGCGCAGGTCATCCGGGCGCACCGCGACGCGGGGGACACCCCGCCCTGAGGAAGCCCCCGGGTGTGTCCCACCGGAGCACCGGGCCGCCTACAGTGGAATGTCAGGAAGGTCGTCCCGGTGCACGTCGCCAGGTCTTTCCCTCCTCCCCACAGCCCTCACGGGGCCGACCGCGAAGATCCCGCAGGAGACGTACATGGGCGCCCCACCGCACGCGGGCCGACCGGACGAACACGCGGACGAACACGCGGACGACGCGGACGCCCTGTTCGCCCTGGAGGACATCGACACCGGGCAGGAGAGGCGCCGTCCGGCGGACGCCGGCCCGCTGTTCCGTGACTCCCCGGCCGCGCGCCGACTGCTGTCCGTACGGGCCGTCCACGCCGAGCCCGCTGCCGCCGCCTCCCCGCGCGGCAGGCAGATCCTCGCCCGCTTCCCCGACGCCGAGGTCGTTCCCGTCGCCTCGCACTGGGGGATCCCGGAGCTCCACGGCAACGCGGGGAACGTCGACCGCTGGGTCCGGATCAAGAGCGAGACCCTGGTCCTGGGGGAGAAGAAGACGCTCACCACTCGGCCCAACGGCCGCTCCGCGGACTGGATCGCCCCCGGCCCGGCCAACGGCTGCGCCATGGCCTGTGCGTACTGCTACGTCCCGCGTCGCAAGGGCTACGCCAACCCGATCACCGTCTTCACCAACATCGAGCGCATCATCGCCCACCTCTCCCGGCACATGGCGCGCCTCGGCCCCAAGACCGAGGCCAACCAGTGCGACCCGACCGCCTGGGTCTACGACATCGGTGAGAACAGCGACTGCTCCGTCGACGCGCTGATCAGCGACAACGTCGCCGACCTGATCCGAGCCTTCGCGCGCCGGCCCGCCGCCAAGGCCTCCTTCGCCACCAAGTTCGTCAACCCGGATCTTCTCCTGCTGGACCCGCGCGGCCGTACCCGGGTGCGGTTCTCCGTCATGCCGCAGGAGGACTCCAAACTGCTCGACATCCGCACCAGCCCGGTGGGGGACCGGATCGCCGCGGCCGGGGACTTCCTCGAAGCGGGATACGAGGTCCACTTCAACCTCTCGCCCGTCGTCCTGCGCCCGGACTGGGAGCGGGACTGGTCCCTCCTGCTGCGGCACATGGACGACGTCCTGCCCCGTGCGGTGAAGGACCAGGCGGCCGCGGAGGTGATCATGCTGACGCACAACAAGGACCTGCACGAACTCAACCTCGGCTGGCACCCGCGCGCCGAGGAGGCCCTGTGGCGGCCGGACCTCCAGCAGCCCAAGCGCTCCCAGAACGGCAGCCTGAACGTCCGTTACCGGGGCGGCGTCAAGGCCGAGGCCGTCGAGACCATGCGCACGCTCGTCGCCGCCCACGCTCCATGGCTGAGGATCCGGTACGCCTTCTGAAAGGGGCACGTCGTCCGCCGGGCGGCGACCGGAGAAGCGGGCGGCTCGGGTCAGCTCTCCCCGTGCTCCTGGTGGGCGGCAGGGCCGCCGTTCTTTCCTCGGAGCGCGGCTTCGACGGCGTCGGCGAGGTGGGTGACGCGGTCATGAGTGTGCAGACCCCGTGTGACGTAGGCGAGTGCGTAGCCGTGAATGGGGGAGTACCAGGCGCAGCTACCGCCTATACCACCCATGCCCAGGTCGCCGTTGTCGTCGATCCGGAAGCCGAGCGACCAGCGGACGGTGTCGCGCAGGAAGCCGTCAGTGCCGGAGGCGGCGGTCTTGAAGACTTCGGACCGGAGTTCCCCGCCCAGGGCCCGTGCGATGTGGCCGTCGGATCGGCTGAGGTCGTCGTAGAGGCTCGCGAGCGAGGCGGCGTCGGTGATGAGACCGACGGCGCCGAAGCGAGCCCGGTGCCAGGACGGGCTGCGCAGGGTGTCGGGGTCGAGGAGGCCGGCGGGGCGCAGTAGGGCGGCGCGACCGAGTTCGTGTGCGAGGTAGGGGTCCGTCCATGCGGTTCCCAGGGGCTCGGATTCGGCGACCAGCGGGAGTTCGTGGGGGTGGACGCCGAATCTGAGGCGTGCGCCGAGCACGCCGGACAGGGCTTCCGTGTACGCGCGGACCGAGGGGGCGCCGACCGCGGCGAGGAGTCCGTCGACGAGGTGGCCGTAGGTGGAGGCGTGTTCGGCGATGACCTCGCCCGGCACGGTCAACGGTTCCATGGCTTCGAGGTCGTGCACGAGCGCGGCGTGATCCCGGGGGTCGAGCCCGGCGGCGACGGGGGAGAACGTGTGCTTGCCGGACCGGTGGCTGAGGATCATGCGCAGGGTCGTGGGATGTGCCGGTGTGTCGCGGTAGGCGGGCCAGTACGCGCAGACGGGCTCGTCGATGCCGAGGTAGCCGTCGGCGACGGCCTGCAGGGCGGCGAGCGCCACCAGCGGTTTCCCGGTGGAAAAGACCTGGACGAGGGTGTCGGCGCTCCAGGGAACCTCGTGCGCGATGTCGGCGCTGCCGCCGTGCACAACGAGAACGGGAGCCCCGTCGCGCCAGATCGCCAGCGAGCCGCCGGGCTCGCGTCGCGAGTCGACGAGCTCCTGAAAGAGCGAGATGACCGACTCCCAGTCCCCGCTGGAGTGTTGGATGCGAACAGTTGCCGACATCGCGTGCCTTTCAACGGTGATCGGAGATCAATGATCGGTGAAACGGATGAAGGGGAGGGCGGCTCTGAGCGGAGCCGCGAGACCCCGCCGAATGGCTGGTCGCCGAACTTCGGCCCTTCGGCGGGCTGGAGGAGCTCCGTCGCGAGGCGATTCGCTGGTGCGGCATACCGAGAACAGCTTCAACTCCTTCACGGATGGGGGCCGGCGACCCCGCCACGGACTTCGGGGGTCCGGGGCGGTCACGTGCCCGTGACGGGGAACAGGTTCTCGGTGCCGGTGAGTTCCAGCAACTGGAGGATCTGCGGGGAAGGGGCGCGCAGGCTGATGCGCCGGCCGCGCGGCACGTCGTGAAGGGGTTGTCACCGTGCTTCGCGCAGCCTGAGAAGGTACAGCGCGGTCAGCGCCACGGCACGGTCCTCGTCGTCCGACAGTTCCACCAGGGCGCGTGACGCCCTGCTCCCGGGGATGTCCGCCAACGCCTGGGTCAGCCGTCCGCGTGCGGGCGCGCTCATGGTGTCGACGGCGAGGCGCTCGACGAGCCCGGCCGCGATCTGATCCGCCGTCGCGGTGTCGCTCGCCAACACGCTCAGAGCGTCGGCCGCATCGGTGTCGTTCCTTCCCTCCACGACCATGTCGATGAGCGTCGGGGCCGCATCGACCACCCCACGTGCCCCGAGTGCCAGAGCCGCATGGCCACGGACCACCACATCGTCGTGAAGGAGAGCCCGCCGCAGGTGCGCGGTGGCCTCACCGCCGGGAAACGCGGCCAGGGATTGGGCGGCGCGTTCCCGCACCGCCGCCACCGGCGAACCGAGGCCCTCCGCCAGCAACGCCGGCCCGGCGTCGCCCGATCGCGCCAGCGCCCATCGAAGGGCGCCGGCGACGTGTGGATCCGCCTCGCGCAGGACCGCCTCGACCAGGGCCTCCACCGGAGGTGAAACCTCGTTGGCCGAGGACAGGGCCGCGCGTTGGCGCGCGCCGGCGCTCTTCGATCCCAGTGCCTGGAGGAGCGCGACGACCTGGAGGACGTCCTCCCAGCCGGTGGGATCCGCATCATCGATCCGGCGCAGCCGCGTGAGCAGCTCGGTCTCGGCCGCGATGCGCTCGCGCGACTGAGCGATGAGGTCGCGGACGAGCACCGAGGGAGTGAAGCCGGGATCGTCGAGAGCGTGCCCGATCTCACGCAACGACATCCCGAGCGACCGCAGGCTCTCGATGTGGAAGATCCGCCGGACGTCCTCCCCGGAGTACTCCCTGTACCCGGAGCCCGTACGACCCGAAGGACGCACCAGACCGAGCGACTCGTAATGCCGGAGCATGCGGGCACTGACCCCGGACCGCCGCGCCACCTCACCGATCAACACGCCCTATCGTCCCTCCCGGCCGGACCCGCCGAGGGCCACGACGCGTTTCGCCTCCTCGATCGCGAACTCGAACCCGGTGTCCGGGTCGCGCCGAAACCGTTGGGTGGCGAGCGCGTGCACGCGCACGCGCGGGTCGGGGGCCGTCGTCGCGGAAAGCAGAGCCGGCGCGGTGGCTTCACCCAGCGCGACCAGTGCCCGGCTGAGGCTCAACTGCGTCTCCCGCTCACCGCGGCCGAGTTGGGTCGCCAGCATCGCGGCCAAGGCGGGCTCCTCGCCTTCCGGGACGAGCACGACCGCGGTTCGCCAGGCGCTCCGCGCCACTTCGTCGTCGGCGTCGGTCAACAGCGCCCGCGTGATCGCCGGCCACGCCCCCCGATCCCCGATCTTGGACAGCGTGTGCAGCGCCTGGCTCCGCGCCTGCGCCCGCCCCGAGCGCACTTCGCGCACCAGCCCGGGCATCGTCACGGCCACGGGGTGGCGGGTGAGTGCCCAGGTCAACATGTCGCGGACGAAGAAGTCGGGCTCGATCGCGCATCGCTCGATGAGCTTGTCGACGAAGCGCGGGTCGGGCGCCGTGCCGACCGCCAGAGCAGCCCGCAATCGTACGGACGAACGCTCGTCGTCCAGCCCCTGAAGCGCTCGTTTCGCATCCGTGTCCCGCTTCGTGATCGTCATGGTGACCACCTCCTTGGCCAACAGTGAAGGCCTTGTCACCGTGTCAAGGTCAAGCGGGACCCGCGCGCGGAGGGGATCGCTCGCACCGGCCGCCGGGAGGCCGCGCTGAAAGGGTGTCCGAGGCTCGGCGTTCCGCACACGGGGCGGCCGAAGACCGCCGGCGCGCTCGCCGCACGCAGCCTTCCCCGCCTCTTGGCGCGCAGAACGCGGCCGCCCGGCTCCGCCTTGAGATCTGCCGTGCGGGCGAGGCCGGACGTCCGGCCGCGTGTCCCCGAGGGCTCGTGTGACGCCACTCACAAGACTGCTCGACGTCCGGTGTAGACCGGATGCGGTGCGGCGGGCGTATTCCCGGTGGGAGGGATACGTGGACGCGGGAGTGATTGCGGGAGTGATTCTTGACGGTCGAGGAGTTCGAACAGTTCTACGCGGAGGCGGCGGCACGGCTGACAGGACAGCTGTACGTGATGCTCGGCGACCACCACGAGGCGCAGGACGTGGTGCAGGAAGCGTTCGTGAAGGGGTGGGGCCGGCGCGGACAGTTGGACCGTGAGGGGCGTCCCGAAGCCTGGATCCGTACCGTCGCGTGGCGGCTCGCGGTGAGCCGTTGGCGCGGCCGGCGGCGCACCGCCGACGCCTGGGAGCGCACCGCCCCCGCCGGGCACGTGGACGGTCCGGGACCCGAGGCGGTGGCCCTTGTGCAGGCGCTGCGGCACCTGCCGACGAAACAGCGCCGGACGATGGTCCTGCACTACGTGTGCGACCTGACGGTCGAGCAGATCGCCGCCGAGACGTCCCTGTCCGCCAGCACGGTCAAGACCCACTTGACCCGGGGCCGCGCCACCCTCTCCCGCCATCTGCAGGACCCCCGCATTGAGGAGGCTCCCGATGCCTGATTCCAACGATCCACTGCGGTCGCTGTTCCAGGAAGCGGCCTCCGCCGGACAAGAGGGGACCGCCCTCGCCCCCGTCTCGGTCATCACCCGGCGCGGGGAGCGGGCCCGGCGACGCCGGATCGCCGGACTCGCCGTCGCGGCCTGTCTCGTCTTCGCCGGTTCGGGCGCCGCCGTGGCCGGGCTGCTGCCCGACGCGGGACGCGGGAACCTGCCGGCGACCACCCCGTCGCCCCTGCCGTCCCCCTCGTCGGCGCCGCCCCCGTCCTCGACACCCGGCTCGTCGGCGCCGCCCCCGTCCTCGACACCCACCTCCCAACCGAGTTCGTCGACCACCTCGTTCCCGATGTCGAACCCTCCGCCCACCGCCCGCACCACCGGGCCCGCGCTGCCCAACGCGACCTCGCCCCCTCCGACCGGGGGATCGACGGTGGCGCCCTCCTCGACCGCCCCGCGATGACCCCGGCCCCGCCCACCCCGGCCCCGCCCACTCCGTCCCACCCGCCCCGATAGCCCGATGACCCGGCACCCCACCGGCCGCGCACCCTCGGCCGGTGGTCCGGCGCGCCCTCAGCCGATTCAGGAGTACCCGTATGTCCGTTTCCACCCCGCCGCGACCGGTCACCGTCCACGCACCCCCCTTCCGCGCCGAACCGCGGCCGAAGCCCCGCCGGCCGCGGTTCGGCCCCGCCGACCGCGAGGTGCTGTCGCTCTACGTCCTCACCCGCATCGGGATCTGGATCACCTCCGGAGCCGTGAGTTGGCTGTTCCCCGACGACGACAAGTCCCGGCGGGCCCCCTCACTGCTTTCCCCCTGGCAGCAGTGGGACTGGTGGCACTACCTCCACATAGCCCAGGACGGCTACTTCCCGGACGGCGCCGGCCCGTGGACGGCCGGCTGGGACAACCGCGAGGCCTTCTTCCCCGGGTTCCCCCTCACCCTGCGCGCCGTCCACGTGATCGTCCCCCATTGGGCCGCGGCCGGAGCGCTGATCTCCCTCGTCGCGGGAGGCGTCGCCGTCCTCGCGCTCGCACGGATCGCCCGCCGCCAACTGCGCGACCTGGAAGGCGGCCGGCGTGCGGCGGTGTTCTTCCTCCTCTCGCCCTGCGCGGTGTTCCTCGCGGCCGGCTACACGGAGTCCCTGTTCCTGGCGCTGGCCCTGCCCGCGTGGCTCGCGGCGCAGCGCGGGAACTGGCCGGCGGCCGCGACCTTGACCTGTCTGGCCTGCTCGGTACGGGTCACCGGCCTCTTCCTGGCCGCCGCGCTCGTGCTCCACTTCGTGCTGACCGCCCGGGACCGCGCCGCATGGCGCTCGGCTCCCTGGCTGGCCCTGCCCGCCCTCACTCCGGTGCTCTACGGCTGGTTCCTGTCGGCCCGTACCGGCGACTGGATGGCGTGGAAGCACGCGCAGGAACGCGGCTGGTACCGGGACTTCCACGCGCCCTGGGAAGCCTGGTCGAACACCTGGGAGGCCGCGTTCCACCACACGCAGCCCACCGGGTACGCGCTGATGTGGCAGGCGGAACTGCTGGCGTTCCTGGCCGGTGTCGTCCTGCTGGTTCTGCTGGTCCGCCGCCGGCGACTGCCCGAGGCGCTCTACATCGCCCTCACCCTGTGGGCGCTGGGCACCTCGTACTGGTACACCTCGATCCCGCGCTCCACGCTGCTGTGGTGGCCGCTGTGGATCGCCCTGGCCGGGTGGAGCCTTCGACGGCCGCGGGTGCAGGCGGTGTACCTGTATGCGGTGGCCCCGGTCGGCGTGGTGGTGGCCATCACCTTCCTGACGGGTCGCTGGGCCGGCTGACCCCGGCACTCGGATCCCGGACCGCCCCCGCAGGGCGCGTCACGAGAGCGGTCCGCGGCCGTGCAGGCAGACCGGTGACCGGTGACCGGTGCGCGCGTGCCCCCAAGCGCCCGGCCCTGCCCTGCGTGGATCGGCGGTTCCCTGCGTGGTTCGGCTACGGAAGGATCGAATCCACGTAGCCGCCGTCCACGCGCAGCGCCCCGCCGGTGGTCGCCGAGGCGAAGGGGGAGCTCAGGTAGACCACCATGTTCGCGATCTCCTCGGGCTCGATCAGGCGCTGGAGCAGCGATTGGGGGCGGTGCGTGCGCATGAACTCTCGCTGTGCCTCGTCCCAGGGCAGATCGCGGTCCACCAACTCGTAGACGAAGTCCTCCACTCCACCCGTGTGCGTCGGGCCCGCCATCACGGAGTTGACCGTCACCCCCGTTCCGGCGGCCTCCTTGGCGAAGCCCCGCGAGACGGCGAGGAGGGCCGTCTTGGACATCCCGTAGTGGATCATCTCGGCGGGAGTCGCCACCGCCGAGTCGCTGGCGATGTTCTGGATCCGTCCCCACGACCGCTCGATCATGCCCGGCAGGTAGTGCCGGATCATCCGGATCGCCGTCAGGACGTTCACGTCGAAGTAGCGGCGCCACTCGTCGTCCGGGATCTCCAGGGCCGGCAGTGAGCCGAAGATCCCGAGGTTGTTCACCAGGACATCGACCCGCGGGACCGCGTCGAACACCGCCTGCGCGCCCTCGTCCGTCGAGATGTCACCAGGCGCCGCGATCAGCGTGCCGCGTTCCGCGCTCATGCGCCGCATCGACTCGTCGACGGACTTCTCGGTGCGGCCGTTGACGGCCACCCGCGCACCGGCCTGTGCGAGGCCGGACGCGATCGCCGCGCCGATGCCCTGGGTGGATCCGGTGACCAGTGCCGTCTTCCCGGAGAGATCGATGAGCACGGGGGATACCTGCCTGTCTGCCGCTCGGCGGCTGTGTCCGTCCATCCTCCGGGTCGTCCGCCGGTACCCGGTCGTCGGTCCGAACCGGATGATGACCGCTGCTTCGACTTGAAGGCCCCGAATGAGAGGGAGGGAGGGCCTCGGCTCGGCTCTTCCCTCCCGCTGATTCGGTGTCAGGGTAAAGGGTGGCGAGCGACTTGCCCATCGACTGAAGGGGTGAGCATCAATTGTTCCGCCGTGGGGGCCGTGTCCTCCGCGTTGAGGTTTCGAAAGGTTTCCAGCAGGCCGGCCGGCTCGTCCGTTCCGCGCGGACGCCACGACTCCCGGGCAGAGGTCCGCTCACCCGGACGCCCCAAGTCGCCGACCCGGGGACCCCCGACCCCCGCCGTCTCCCGCCTTCTCCTTTCGAGAACCCCGATCCGCGACCGCACCGCACGGGAGGAGCGTGCCTGGCCGGACCCGGAAAACTGCTCCACAATTGACAGTTGCGGCCCGATCGCGGTCACCGCGCCAGATGATGGGCCCGACATGATCGGAGCTCGTACGGGAATGCGTTCCAGTCCACCGCCCGCGTGGCGGAGCGGACGGTGCCTGCGGGCTGCCGTGTTCACCCTGCTCAGCTCGGTTCTGGCCGTCGTGGCCCATCAGCCGGCCTCGGAAGGGTGGGTGCCCTGGCAGCGGATGGCGGCCGGGGCGACGGTCGTCCTCGCGGTCTCGTGGCTTGTGGTCCGCCGGCCCCGGCCTTGGTGGCAGGTGGTGGCGGCCACCGACGCCGCTCAACTGCTGCTGCATCAGGCGCTGTCGGCGCGACCGGCGGTACCCCACGCTCACCCCGAACCTCACGACGGTGTGACGGAGACGGCGCACGCGGCACATCACGGCGGGTGGGGGATGGCTACGGCCCATTGCGCGGCCGCGTGGGTGATTGCCTTGCTCATGTACCACGCGGACCAGGCGCTCAGCCGCCTGCCGGAGACGATGAACAGATGGGCCCACTCGGCTGTCGCGGCTGCCGCCGCGGCCTTCGGCCTCCACCGTCGACCATGGGTACGGCCCTGGCTGCGGACGGTACCCGCACCGCTCGTCGGCCTCGCCCTTCAGCCGACGGTGACGACGATGCTCTGTCACGCGCTGGTACGTCGCGGGCCTCCTGCCGGGTGTGCGGGAAACGTTCCCCCCATCCTGGCGGGCTGTGCACCTGCACGGTGAGGCCCGCTTCGCGCATCGAGAGGGCTCACCCATCGTGAACACATCAGACACCCGCGCTCAGCTCCGCAGACTGGGCCTCGCGACCATCGGCGCGTTGATCGTCGTGGGCGTGGCCGCCGGGCCGGCCGCCGCGCACGCCGAGGTCACGGCCTCCGACCCGCGTGCCCTCGCCGAGAACGTCACGTTGTCCTTCACCTCCGAAGCGGAGTCGGACACCGCGGGCATCGCGGAGTTGCGGGTCGTCCTCCCGAAGGGCATCAGCCCGGACGCCGTGACGCTGAAGGAAGCCCCCAAAGAGTGGAAGCTGACGGCCACTCCCGACGGGTACGCGATCGGCGGAGCGGCCCTGGCCAAGGGCACGGACGCCGAGTACAGCATCACGGTGCGCCAGCTGCCCGACGAGAAGTCCCTCGCGTTCAAAACACTGGAGACCTACGGCGACGGGAAGATCTCCCGTTGGATCGAGGTGCCCACCGACGGTGAGAAGGTCGACAACCCGGCCCCCCTGCTGGAGCTGAAGGCAGCGGCCCCCGGGGCCAAGCCGATCGCCCCCGGGCCGTCGGCCTCGCCGACTCCCAGCGCCGCCCCGTCTCTCAAGCCGTCACCGGAGGCTCCCCCCGCTCCCGTCGCGTCCGCGAGCGCGCAGGCGGCGAGCGAGGAGGACGCGGGCAGCAATGCCGGAGTCGTCATCGGCGGGATCGCCGCCGTCGCACTGCTCGCCGTTGTCGGCACCTTCTGGTGGTTGCGCCGCAGCCGAGCCTGACACGGGCCGCAGGGGTCGGCGCACGGCATGCGCCGTGCGCCGACCCCTGCGGCGAGTCGGTACGACCTGGGTACGGAGCCCGGCCGCGCAGTGCCCTCCCGGGTCGCCCTGAGCCTCGCTCGGGAAGACCGGCCGGGAAGACCGGCCGGGAAGACCGGCGACCCTACCGTGAGGTCGTGATGTCCACGGTCTCGCGCACCGTGACCTGGTCGATGTCGGTGGTGCGGACCGTGAGGTTCAGCGTCCACGCGCCGGGCGAGGGCAGCCGCAGGTCGTAGGCGGCCCAGTACCCCTTCTGGTTCTTCAGTTTCGCGTCGAGCGGCCCGATGTCCAGGTCCTCCTGGGTGAGGGTGAGGCGGAGTTCGGGAACGGTCGCCAAGCCCCCGTCCGCCGTGTACACCACGGCCTCCACCGTGTTCTCCCCCACCCGGCCCGGCGCCAGCGTGACCTGCACCGTGCCGCGGTGGCCTGCCGTCCCCATGTCGAACGGCACCATGAGCACCTTCGCCTGCGGCTCCTGCACGGCGACCGCCGACGCCTTCTCATCGGCGGCGCGGCTCGGCTGCGTGCCGGTGAGCAGAGTCGTGATCACCAGCACCACGACACCGAGTGCGGCCTCGGCGGCGACCGTACGCCGCAGGCCGCGCCGGACTCCGTCGGCCTCGGAGACGGGCGGCTCACCACCGACAGGAGCACCGGGCCCGTCACCGGGACCTGCTGCCTCCGGGACGGCCGGTGCGCCGACCGTCTGGGCGACCTTCACCCGCTCGGGCACCGGCACCGGCAGCGTCTCGGTGGCCGGCGGCGCTTCGTGAACAAGACGTGCGGTCCATCGGCGGGAGAAGGACGCCGCCCACAGCACGAGAATCACGGCGACGATCTTGACGCTGAGGGTCCTGCCGTACGAGGTGGTGGACAGCGCCTCCCAGGAGCCGACCTGCCGCCAGGACTGGTACACCCCCGTGCCGACCAGCGTGGCGACCGAGGCGAAGGCGAGCGTGGAGAAGCGGCCGATCGCGGAAGCCGGGACGTCGAGTGCGTCGGGCGCTCGGCGCCGGAGCACGATCAGCAGCGTGATCAGCCCGCCGAGCCAGACCCCCATGGCCAGCAGGTGCAGTACCGCGACGGGAACGGCCAGCGGCACCTGGATGCCGGCGGAGGCGTGTTCGGCGGCAGCCCAGGTCAGGGCCAGGCCCAGGGCGAACGCGGCCGCGACCAGGCGAACACCGTTACCGAAGTCCTGCGGCTGCTGCGAGTCGTCATCCTGCCGGTCCTGCCGGTCCAGCCGTCCGGAGAACCGCTTCAGCAGCAGGACACCCACCGCGAGGAGCACCAGCCGTGCGATCAGCGCGATTCCGGGTTTCCCGGTCACGGTTCGGCTCAACCGGGAGGGGTCGAACACCGACGTGAGCGAGCCGGCCGTCTCGTACGGGCCGCGCAGCAGCAACAGGGCAACGCCGGACACCACCAGAGACGCCCACCCCGTCACCAACAGTCTGCGCACCGGGCGAACCGCGCCCGCGCCGGGCAGGCACACCAGGACGAACGCCACGGCTCCGACGAGGAGGGCCAGGCCGCTGTAGGCGACATAGCGGAAGAAGCCGTACAGGCGGCCGGCGGCCGTGTCGTCCGGTGAATCGGTCACCACCACGGCGGCCGTCTCGGACGGCTTGCCGATGGAGAAGACGAACGCGCCGGAGATCGGGTGGCCGTCGGCGGAGACGACCCGCCACGCCACCGTGTAGGTGCCCTCGATCAACTTGCCGGAGAGCTCCACCCGGGCGGTGTTCCCTTTGCCGTCCACCGGCTGCGGCGGGCGTGGGTTCACCCGCTCGTTGTCCGGCGACAGCACTCTCACCGCGTCGTCGGAGAGGCTGACCGACTCGGTGAAGGTGAGCGTGACCTGCTTCGGTGCTGCCTTGAGGACGGCCCCGTCGGCGGGATCGGCGCCACTGAGGGCGGCGTGAGCGGAGGCCGGGCCCGCCCCGCCCAGCATCAGGGCGAGTACGGCGGCAACCAGCGCCAGGACGGTCAATGACGCTCTCGTGGGAGGCGATCCAGTGTGCATGAAGAAGCGGTCTCCGGTGTGACGGTCGTCATCGGCGCACCGCCGTCCGCACTCGGTCGTGCAGGGCGGCTCCCGAACGTGGAGCCGACCTCGTGCGACACGACTGGCTCCGGCAGGGCTGGGACTCATGGCGCGATGTGGACCCTAGCGCTGCCGGCCTTGGAAGTGACCTGCTTGAGCAACTTCGGCTAAAGCACGCTACGGAAGGCGTGCCTTGAGCATCTTCCCTGTATCTTGCATCCGCTCTTCCCCGCGTGGTGGCCTGCCGCGCGAGCGCACCGCCGGCCGACCGGAGCGGATGACCGGCTGCCGGCCGGCGCGCTGCGACAGGGGCCGCGTCAGTTGTCGGGAGGGTGGGGGAGGCGACGGAGCTCGAGCAGAGCCACCGCGACCTTCACTCCTGTGGAAATGGTCAGGGCCTGCAGAAACGGCATGCCCATGAGCCACAGAGCCACCGTCATGACGGTGAGTACCAGAAAGGCCGGGAGCAGGTTGGTGTGCCTGATCGCGGCGCGCAGGTGTCCGGCTCTGCTCCGATGCCGATCCGCCGCACCGATCGGGCGCGCGGTGACGCCTTCCTCATCGGCCTGTGGCATCGGCGGCCGCCCTTCACTCGTGTTCGTCCCCGACCAAGAGTGTTGGGCGGGGCTCGGCGGACCGCCACCGCTGCCCATCGCCCCGCCGCCATCCGAGGTACGGGTTCACCACACCGGCGCCGATCCGGCGTGCGCGGGTGTGGTGAGCGCTCGGTGTCGTCCAGCGACGGGGCGTCGATCGTACGGGCGCGGGGTGGTCGGCCGCCCGGTCGACGCTTCCTTCCGCAACCGCCACTTCTCGGCGAACGTGCAGGTCATGATCGTGAGGTGCCGTCGGCCGGCGGCCCGCCGCGCGCCCTCACCGGGTCGGCCCTAGCCTGGGATTGCCGTTCCGGCTCCCCGGACGACAGGAGGCTGTGCGGTGAAACCAACCCTCATACGGCTGCGCCGGGCCTGCGTGGCCGGCACGGCGGTCACCCTCCTCATCATCGCCCCGGTGGGCGCGACCGCCGCCGCCCACGGTGCGGCCACCCCCTCACCGTCCGCGGACGACGCCTTCGTCGCGTTGACCCCGGCCGTCAAGGCGCAACTGGACGCGGCCATCGCGAAGACCCTGCGCGAGACCAAGGTCCCGGGCGCGATCGTGGGCCTGTGGGCCCCCGGCAAGGGCAGCTACGTGAAGACCTTCGGCGTGGCCGACAAGGCCACCGGCGCTCCCATGAAGACCGACATGAACATCCGCATCGGCAGCGAGACGAAGACCTTCACGGTCACCGCCCTGCTCCAGCTCGTCGACCAGGGGAAGATCGGCCTGGACGACCCGATAGGCAAGTACATCGCCGGCGTCCCGAACGGCGACACGATCACGCTCCGTGAGCTGGCGGGGATGCGCAGCGGCCTCTTCAACTACAGCGAGGACCCGGGCTTCGACAAGGCGTTCCTGACGAACCCCAACCGCCCCTTCACTCCGAAGGAGTTGCTCGCCTACTCCTTCAAGCACCCGGTGAACTTCGCGCCGAACGCCACGTTCGAGTACTCCAACACCAACCTGATCCTGCTCGGCCAGGTCGTGGAGAAGATCACCGGTCGCCTGCTGCGCGAGGTCATCAACCAGGACGTGCTCGTGCCGGCCAACCTGGGCGGCACCCTCTTCCCGACCGGCAACCAGTACCCCGACCCGCACCCACAGGGCTACACGAACCAGAGCCTCTCCGGGAAGATCGTGAACTCCACCGACTGGGACCCGTCCTGGGCCTGGGCTGCCGGGGCGATGATCTCCAACCTCCATGACCTGCGCAGTTGGGCGAAGACCGTTGCCACGGGCACCCTGCTGAAGCCCGCGACCCAGGCCGAACGCCTCAAGACCCAGCCCATCGGGATCATCCCGGGGGCCTCCTACGGCCTGGGCATCTTCGACGTCCAGGGCTGGATCGGCCACAACGGTTCGATCCCCGGGTACGAGACGCTGACCGTCTACCTTCCCGAGGCCGACGCCACGATGGTCATCGAGCTGAACACCGACGTCACGGTCGGCGGCCAGGAGCCGAGCACCCTCTTCGGCGAGGCGGTCACCTCCATCGTGGCCCCGGACCACGTCTACCCGGGCCACAAACCGACCGACCCCAAGGGCTGAGGCAACAGCCGAGGTCGTCCCGACCGAGCCGGGCAGCACGGCCGGGCACGTCGGTGCCCAGCCGTCACTCCCGCGGCGCCTGCCGGATCCTGGCAAGCGTCAGGACACCGCCCCCGATGCCCCATCCGGCGTCGGCGACCTCTTCGACCAGTACGAGGGTGGTGGCCCGGGCACGGTCGCCGAAGATCTCGGCGTACAGGTCGGTGGTGCGCGTGATGATCTGCTCCTTCTGCTCCGCGGTGAGGGCGCCGGCAGGGACCTTGAAGTTCGCGAATGGCATGGTGCTCTCTCTTCGTACGGGGGACGCCGGAGCTGCTCACGACGAGCAGGAGGTCGAACCCGATGGGACAACCATCCGTCCGAGTCACCTGCTCCGGCCAGGGCTGAGCCCACCCAGGGGTTGCCGGCCCCTGGCTCGGACCCCGCCGGAGAGGCGACGATGAGCGGGTGAACCTTCCCGAGCTAGCGGCATTCCTCAGGTCCCGGCGTGATCGGATCCGGCCGGCCGATGTCGGCCTGCCCGTCGGGCCCCGGCGCCGGGTACCCGGCCTGCGACGGGAGGAGGTCGCACAACTGGCGGGTCTGTCGGCCGACTACTACACCGAGTTGGAACGCGGACGGGGCGCCCAGCCTTCGTCCCAGACACTGGCCGCCCTCGCCCGGGCGCTGCGGCTGGGTGGAGACCAGCGCGACCACCTGTTCCACCTCGCGGATCGGCCGCTGCCCGCGTCGGCGCACGGCGCGAGCCCGCGGCACGTCCAGCCCGCCCTGCTCGGGCTCCTGGACCGGCTGGCCGCCACGCCCGCCCAGGTCATCACCGACCTGCACGAGACCCTCGTCCAGAACGAGCCGGCCGCGGCACTGCTCGGCCGGGCTCCGGAACCGCGCGGCCCCGCCACCGGCTTCGCATACCGTTGGTTCACCGATCCGGCTTCCCGCGCCGTCTACCCGACCGAGGACCATCCGCACCACTCACGGGTCTTCGTCTCTGACCTGCAGGCAGTCGCCGCCCGCCGGAGCCGCGACACCCAGGTCGCCCGGATGACGGCCGCACTGCGGCGGCGCAGCGCGGAGTTCGCCGCCCTGTGGGACACCCATGACGTCGGCCTGCGCCGCACCGATCACAAGCGCATCGTGCACCCCACGCTGGGCGTCATCGAGTTGGACTGCCACAGTCTGTTCAGCGAGGACGGCCGCCAGCGCCTCCTGTGGTTCACGGCCCCGCCCGGTACGGAGGGCGCCGCTCAGCTCGAGCTGCTCGGCGTCATCGGCACGCAGGACCTGGCGCCGACCAAGAGTGGCTCCCTCACCGAAGGCGGCGTCCACGCGGGCTGAGAGCAGCACCACAGGCCCCCGCTCCCCGCTCCTTCCTGCTTCCCCCACAACGCGGCGCAGGTGGCCGGCTCGTTCCGTGACCGCCGACCGGATCGTGCGCGCCGCCCCCTGGGGGCGGAGTCAATCCCGTCGAGCCAGAACGGTGAAGAGTGCGCCCTCCGGGTCCCGGAGGGTGACCCATCGGCCGGTGGTGGAGGTTTCCACGGGGGAGACGGCCCTGCCTCCCGCGGCGGTGGCGGCTTCCACGGCAGCCTCCAGGTCGGGCACCCGGAAGTGGATGTGCCACCGCGGCCGGACGTTCGGGTCGGGATCCTCGTCCACGGTTCCGCCGCTGATCCGCGCGACGGTGTCGGTGCCGTGCCTCAGGACGACGCGGTCGTGCTCGTGTTCGTACGCCACCACGCAGGACCTGGGAGGTTCACCGACCCAATCCAGCACCTCCCCGTAGAAGATGGCGGACGCGAAGGCGTCGCGCGTACGGAGTTCCAGCCATGCGGGGGCGGTGCCACGACCCACCCCCCAGTTCTTGAGGACCCGGCCTTGCCAGAGTCCGAAGACCGCCCCGCCGGGGTCGGCGGCAAGGACGGCCCGGCCCGTGCCGAAGGACAGCGGGCCCACGGCGACGGTGGCGCCGCGCTCGCGAACGCGGGAGGCGCTCACATCGGCGTCGTCGACGGCGAAGTACGGCGTCCAGGCCGCGGGCAGTGACAGATCCTCGGCGAGGGCCCCGAGACCGGCGACCGGAGCGCCGTCGCGGAACGCCAGCACAAGCCGTTCCCCGAGTCGGGTGCCGCGGAACGTCCAACCCAGCACTGCGCCGTAGAACCGTCGCGCGGATTCGAGATCCCGGGTCATCAGGCTCACCCAGCAGGGCGCACCGAGGACTTCATGGCTTGACGTGGACACAGCTCCGAGCCGCCTCATTCCGCCGCACACCTCTTGTCGGACGCTTCCACCGTAGCTTGGCCGGTGGATGAAATCGGTGAGGTGAAGCGCCCCTCCGGCCAAACGCTCGACTCTTGGGCCCGACCCTCGGTCGTGCCGGCATCCATCAACCCCCCTGTCGACCTCTGGCCGGGGTCCTCGTTGCCACGGCATGGAGGCGGTGCGGCAGCCGACGCCAGAGAGGTTGTGGGGTCTTCCCTCGTGCGATGCCCGAGGTGCCGGTGCGTCCGTGAGGTGGTGGACGTCGGAGGGCCGCCGTGACTTCGACGGAGCATTCTCGGTGCGGGAGAGCGATCAGGCACGGCTGTCGGCTTTTCTCCGCTGGTGTCGCAGGGCGTCGGCGCCTGCGGCGATGACTTCGGCGAGCCGGTTGGCGAAGGTCGCGTTGCATCCTCCGAGTCGGACGAAGCCGTGGCCTGCCACCGGGCCGTCGTTGCTGAGGGAGGGGAGGAACATGTCTGCGAGTGCGAGTGCCGCCTGGAGGTTGGTGACGGCGTCTTCGCCGTCCTGATAGGCGGCGTCCTGGCGCCGCTTGTACTGGACTCGTTCGGCGTGGGTCATCTCGTACGCCATCGTTGCCGACCTCTCGTTCTGGGCGTGGGTGGTGACGCGCAGGAGCGCGTGGTGTACTCGGTTCGTCGGCGGGGCGGGGCCTCTCACCCGGGGGCCGGCACTGCGCGCACGAGTTCCCCGGGCGCTGTGGCGCCGATCTCTCAGTCCCACATACGTCTTGGTCGCCCGCCGATGGCGCCGGCCCCGTTGCCGGGCTTGCCCATGGGGTGGACGCCGCCGGTGCGCGATGCGAGTACCGGGACGTCGATGTCCGAGGGCGTGCGTGTGTGTGGCTGGGAGCCGTGGAGGCGTGAGACAGGCCCAGGTCCGGTTCGCGCCGGGACGAAACAGCTGGTCCGTCGGGCTGAGTCTGTGGACGGCCCGTGACTATCGGTTTCGATCTTCGTTTCAAGGGTGCAGGCGAGCACCCCTCCGACGTGTGGGAAGGACCGGGTTGGCCAGGAAGTTACCGGCTGCTGACGCCTCCGCTCTTCCTGGTGGCCGACCATACGAGGCTCGCCCCTCTTGTGTCGTCGCCCGAGGGGGCCGCTTCCGCCGTGGCGCCCGGCCCGGCATCCCGGACACGCGCTTGGCCATGTCGGCGGGCCGACCCCCCTTGACGGTACGGATTCGAGTCCGGCTCTCCTGCGGGTGTGCGCCGTCCTTCGGCGGGCGGGCGGTTGAGGAATCCGGTGCCTCACACGCCGCCGCCGCGACAGCGATCGCCGGCCCGGTGGCCTGCACCACCTGTCGCAACAACCGGCAAGCGTGGACCGGGCCGACACGCATCGCGTCGAACCGCGCAAGCGGCGTTGCCGCACGTCAACTGCCTTCATTCGTCCTATCCGAACCTGTGACCGTGGGACGTCTGGCGGATGGTCCTGTTGTCCGTCGCGGGGTAGCCGGGAGCCGTCCTGTCCTGGACGCGGCCGGCAGCCGTGGCCGTCTGCTTGAGCTGCGCCGTCGGCGAGAGCGACGGGGTTCGGTGTCGTGGGGCGGCCTGGCGAGGTGGTCGTGTGAGGGTGATCTGACGGACCAACTGTTGGAAGCAGGCCAGCGCCGCGACGGCGGGAAGGGCGGACGCCGCCCCGGCGGCGATCGTTCTGGGCGCCTGGGCCACGCACAGAAGTGTGGCCAGGGTGGAGAACAGCAGGACGATGGACCAGGAGTGGAGCGCGCGGCGCTGGTGCAGAGCGGATCTGAGGATGGACAGGGAGGCGACCATCCAGGGACCGTAGATCAACAAGGGCCACCAGTTGACGACTTCGCGGGCGGTTTGGGGTGCGGCGCTGTGGCGCAGGGCGTCGCAGATGGCCAGTCCACTGAGGATGCTCACCACGGTGGCGATGGCGGCGACCAGCGCGGCGGTGAACAGACTCCCCGTCTGCACCAGGGTCATCACGGGCGACTTCGACTGGTTTCTGCGGTGCCCGCCGGAGGGTGGTGTGGGCGTACGCTCGCCGGGTGTGTGCTGCGGACCCGCGACGAACCCGAGGGCGCCGGCCGTGTCACCGGCCGTGCCGAAGCCGACTCGGGTGAACGACTCCGCCTGCCCGAGACCAGGGTCCGCTCGGAGAAGACCGGCGAACTCCGTTGCCGGGTCCCACGGCGCCTGAGCCTCGTCCGGCCCGCCGGGGAGTCGCCCCGGGGAGGACTGTTGCGCGTGTTCTGGTCGGTCCCAGAACGCGGAGGCTTCCGGCTGGGGTTGGAGACCTTGGACGCCCGGGTATCCGTACGGCTCATACACGGGAGCTGCCACCCGAACACTCGCCGGTGGCCGTGGCGGGTGGTGCCGTCCTTGCCGACCGCCTGCTGAACTCCTCCTGGATCATGCTCATCGTATGGAGGAAGTCCTCGAAGACCAACGAGGAGTAGCGAAGATCGATTTCCTGGCTTTCGTCCCCCAGCGTCGCGTTCCGCGTCTCGCCGCGATCAGTTGAGGGGGGAGTGAACATCCACTTCCCCATCCGGGTGGCCCCGGAGCGAAAGCCGTCTCTCTGCCCTTCTCCCTTCGCGGCCCTGCGGAGGGAGAAGGGGAGCTTTGCTGTTGTCATATTCCTTAAACGCTGCCGGTGTTGGTCTGGGTGTGTGCCATCCGGGTGATAGTGGTTGACGAATCGGCGTTGACGCCGTCTTATCGGTTCTGCAAATCGACCGCAGCCCGACGGACCCGTCACTCATGATCCGCCCGCACCCGCCGGCGCGCGGATGGCGACGCGTGCACTCCGATTCGACGGCCCTGCTGCGTGCCGCGCATTCTCCGTAGCCGGCTCCGTGCACGGCGGACTGTCCACGCATGCCGTCGTCTCGGTGCGGGCCGTCAGCCCGATCTCCCCCTCGAACGGGACCCCCTCGCCGGTTCCTCGACCCTCTTCCCGCCATCGCCGCCATCGCCGGCGACGCCGCCCCGCAGAGGCGCACCGATCCTCGGTTTGCGGCCCCGCCGGGTCACCGGTCGGCCCCTCTGGCCGCCACAGCCTTTGAATGATCATCGGTACACAGGCCGGGATGCGCGGATCGAGAAGTTGCCCCGCATGACTGCAATCGGTGGAGGGGGCGCAACTCTGCATATGCCTATGCGTTATGTCGGAGGAACGTCTGGGGCCCTGGTTCTCGTGCGGCCCCCCCTGAAGCTCAACCTTTGAAAGGATCGATTGTGGGAGACATCTTCCTATGGATCATGCTGATTCTCGTCGCGCTGGCCACAGGACTCACGGCACTCACGTCATCGGGGACGGGCCGACTCTGGGCCGTGGACACCTTGGAGCTGAGGCGCCAACAGCGCTTCGAGCACGTCTTGTCCCTTCATGTGCGTGCGGTCTCGCTCTCTCGTTCGGCAGCCGCGGCACTGGTGCAGTCGGGCGAGCAACCCGTCGGTGTCTTCCCTCACTTGAGCGGAGAGCCGCTGGGACTCGTTCACGAGGCAGGTCAGTCACCCTGCACGCCGGAGCGTCACGACTGGGCGCCTCACCGGCAGTCAACGCCACTCGCCGAGCAGCCGCATCTCTGACCCCGCCTGCCTGGCCCTCGCCGATGCCCTCGCCACCGGTGGTGGCCTGCACCCCGGCTGGTGAGGGCTTCCGGGTCGCGGCGAGCCCGAGAGTCGGACTCGACGAGGGCGGAAGCGGCGAGAGTTCGCCAAGGGGCCGTCCTGCCCGACCTCCCGGTCAAGCGCGCCAACCGAAAGAGGCGTCGCCGGTATAGCTGAAAAACCCCGGCAATTCGTACATTGCCGTGCATGTCAAAACCCTGGCAATCCGGATGCCGGTGGAGGCGAGTAAAAACCCCGACACTCCGCTCATTACTCGTTTTAGGGCGACGAATGGGCATGCTCAAGCGGCGGTGACCTGTCCAATCCATGCTCGGTGAACCCCTGTGCCGGGCGTTGAGGAGGTGTGCAGACATTCCTCAACCGAAAGGAGCATCACCATCCATTACCGTGGAGATCCGGCACGACAGCGGCCGAGGAACCGCCTCCCTTCCGGCGAGTACCCCGGCAGCGGGTTCCCTCTCCCAAGGCGCGCGGCGGAGGGGGAATCCGGCTCATCGCCCGTCCGACTGAAGGGCCTTCCCCTCAGTTGGGGCACGGTGCGCGAGAGGGGGAAGTGTGAGGTTAGCCGCCGGCAGTGATCCAGCCGCTCGTAGTCCGTGGTCGGCGGCGGCGCGAGCCGTGCGTACTGCGCGGGTGGCTTTGATGCAGGTCACACGCCGTCTGGCTGAAGCGGGCATTGCCGGCGGAACCACGCCGCCCCGCACGAACTCGACGTCGATGCAATTGCTTCAGGACGAGTACCGGGCGGGTTTCGCCCTGAGCCCGCCTCCTCCGGAGAGCTCCGCAGCCGACCGCCGGGAATGTCCGTGGTGCCGACTCCTTGGCAATCCCGAGCCTCGTGACCGGTCTGGGCCCGGTGACCCTTGGTCGTGAGAGAACGCAGGGGCCGGCTCGTCCCCTGGGGCGCGGGCTGGTTCTCGTGACCGTCGATCAGGGAAACCGCGTTGGTCGAGCTTCCGCCGCGGTGAAGAGCGGGCGCGGTCGGGTCGTAGGCGATTCCACGGCACGTTCGAGGCCCAGGTCCTGAGGATCTGGCCGGCGCGTTCCCGCCCTGCGGGCTCCGGCACGCTCCTCGGATGTCGACCCCGGAGCCGGGCCTCGCGATCAGGGCCGCCTCGTCGCCCTCTTGCCGCGGCACGCCCAAGTGGCATCGGCGCGGCGCCGGCCCCTGAGTGGTGCATGCCCCGGCCCGAGTGCCCGGGGCTTCGGGGCGGGGTGCCCGGGCCTGACGTCTGACCCGCTCACCCGTGGCGGGTCGGTCAGGCGCGGGGCCGCCTTCACATCGCATCGCGGTGTCGCGGTCAGGCGTCAGGCCCTTCTTGCCGGACCGCGGTGGGGCGTGCCGATCGGCGCCGGGGGTCCCCGCCGCCCCGGGCTCGCCGAGCACGCGTTCACTCCCCGTGTGTTGGGCACATCACTGCCGCGCGACTACCAGGCGAGTCGGGCGCGCAGTGTCTTGCCGCCGAAGGGCCTGGGCGTGACGAGGGTGTCGCGGGCGAGGTCGTTGACCATGTGCCGGCCGAACCCTCCCGTGCCCCCGACGAGGTCGGGGGCACGCGTGCGCGGCATCCTCGGGTTGGAGTCGTCAACGGCGACCTCGATCGTGCCGGGGTGACCGGCTGCGGTTCGCCGAGGCGATCGGCGCGATTCCCATCAACACGGCGGAGCAGGATCCGTCCGAGGCCGTCAAGGAAGCCACACTCGGCCTCGGCGCGGACAACGCCTGCGAGTGCGTGGGCTACCGGGCCCACGACCCGCAGGGCCACGAGGACGCCTCCCTGACCACGAACGGACTGATCGACGCCGTCCGCTTCACCGGCGGTCTCGGCGTCGTCGGCGTGTTCCTGCCCGAGGACCCCGGGGCCGCGCAGACCCAGGGAGAAGCCGAAGCGCAGGGCAAGTTCGTCGGGGGCGACTGAGGGGTGGCGACCGACGGGCCGTCGACACCCCCAACCCCCAGGTGACCTCGTGAGGTCGGCGTCGTTGAGTACCGCGACGATCAGCCGAGATACTGCCCCCGAAGTCAGCCTGTGGCGGTGAAGACGCGTTGATTTCCGGCGCGGCGAATCGATTCGTCACCTCGGCCATGATGTGTTGGGGGACCGGATGACGGTCCGAACGGGAGGTAGAGCGCCAGTGTCGGCCAAGCAGAACCCCACCATCAGGAGAATCACTCTGGGTGCCGAGCTGCGCCGACTTCGCATGGCCTGCGGCCTCACAGGCATGCAGGTCGCCGATCAGTTGCTGATCTCCCAGCCCAAGATCAGCCTCATGGAGACGGGTCGTCGCGCCATCAGTCCCCGCGATGTGCGTGATCTGTGCCGTCTTTACGGAGTCGTGGACCAGCAGGTCGTCGGCGCGTTGATGCGGATGGCCAGTGAATCGAAGCGCCGGGGCTGGTGGGTCGCCTATGGCGACGTCCCCTACGCCGCCTACATCGGCCTGGAGACGGAAGCCTCCTCGATCCGCTCCTACGAGCCCCTGCTGATCCCCGGACTTCTCCAGACCCCCGCCTACGCGGCGGCGGTCGTATCCGAAACGATTCCCCGGCCCACGTCCGAGCAGGCGAGCGCACGGCTGGAGGTACGGATGCGCCGCCAACACCGGGCCCACCATCCCGCCCGCCCCCTGCGCCTGTGGGTCGTACTCGACGAATCGGTACTGCACCGTGTGGTCGGCGGCCCCGACACCATGCGCGAACAGCTCGAGCACCTGAACCAACTCGGCGCACAGCCGCACATCACCGTGCAGGTCCTCCCGCACGACGCCGGAGCGCACCCGGGTGTGTCGGGACAGTTCTCCCTGCTGCACTTCACCGGTGAGCCCGATACGGGGACGGTGTACCTCGAACGGCTCACCAGTGACCTCTATCTGGAGAAGCGAGCCGACGTGCAGCGGTACGGCGTGGTGTACGACCACCTGCGGGCCCAGGCACTCAGCCCGGAGGACACCGCGCACCTCATCACCCGCACCATCAAGGTCCATGCCGGGAGGCGCGACGCACACGCGCCCGTGTGAGGAACGCCCCCGGTCTGTGAACCCGGCCCGTGAGCCCGGCCCGTGAGCCCGGCCCGTGAGCCGGGCCCGCGTACGGCCGACCTCCTCAACCACGCGCGGGCGTGGCCTCGGTGGTGGGGGCAGGCGCCCCTCGTCCGTCCGGCGCGACCTGGTTCCGCGGACCGGCCACGTCAGGGTGTCGGCCCTGTGCGGGCACCGATGAAGTGCCGGCCGTACGATCGACGGACGCCGGTCGCCACATGCCCGTCCGCCGGACCGCACGCCGGCACAGCCCGGGCAATGCGGTGTAGAAGCGATCGGGGAGGAAGACGGCGTCCGCCACGATCATCGCTCCGGAGAAGAGCGGCAGCCCCATGATCACCGCAATGCCGATGTGCATGCTCAACAACATCACCAGGACCGGGTACTTGAGCCTGCCGAAGAGCACGAACGGGAAGGCGACCTGGAGCAGCACCGTCGTATAGGTGGCGATCGCGATCAGGAGCGTGTGCTCGTCCGCGAAGTGGGAGAGCGTGGGCCAAGGTTGGAAGAGTTCGAGGTTCAGGACGTAGTGGAGGGCCGTCCCGCTGCCCCAGGACGCGCCCTGGACCTTGTACAGGCCCGCTGACCCGTACAGGAAACAGACCTCCGCGGCCATGACGAAGAGGGCGCAGTTGTGCACGACCGTCATCGCGGTGCTGCGCGCCTCGCCCAGTCGGAGCAGGACGAGACTCCTCGTACGGCCGGCCGAGCTGTCCGTGCGAGCCGCCTTCAGGCGGATCCTGCGGGCGTCCAGCGACCACCGCCGACCACACGCGGTGAAGGCGAGGTAGACGGCCATCAGCAGGATCAGGTTGTCCCCGCCGTCCGTCATGAAGATCGATCGCGCGTGGAACGACGTCACCACGACGGCGAACAGGACGGACACGGCGCGAGTTCGCCACCCCAGCATGAACAGCGCGGACGTGAAGAGAGCCGTCACGTAGCAGAGTTCGAAGTAGGCGCGACCGTCGGACAGGGCCAGGACGCTGCTCCAGCCCGTCTGGTCGAAGAGTTGACGCGCGAGCGTGGGCGTCCACGGGGAGGCGGGGCCCCAGATCTCGTGACGATGCGGGAACTCCCGCAGAAGGAACAGCAGATAGATCAGACCGTAACCGGCCCGCAAGACCGACGCCGCGTACAGCGACACCGGCCGGTCGGTGACGAGCGTGATGAGGCGCTGCGTCGCTCCCGAGGACTTGCGGTACGTGCTGTCCCGAGAAGGGGCCGACGCCGGAGGGGACTGGGGGACGTGCTCATTTCCCATGGGAGGTCACCTTCCACCAGGGCAGGAGCCGCTCTTCGACGGGCTTCGGCGAGCGGTTGCCGGCCGGTGCGCCCGGCGCGGCGACGGGCAGCGTGAGAACGCGGAGCTGGACGAATTCGAAAGCGCCGGTGCGCCTGTGGGTGGCGACGCGGTCCGCGGCGATGTTCCCGAGATACTCCTGCATCATCACGGCACGATCCGAGTTCGAGGTGTCGTCCCCGCCGTGCGTTTCCACGTAGGAGGTCCAGGCGCGGCGCAGGAGATTCTGTGACGTGTGGCTGGGGAAGACATTGTGCTCGACCGCGGAATTGTCCACGGCGGTCAGGTCGAACCAGGGGCTCACCTGAACAGAACCGCGCGGGGCGGTGTGGGCCGTTCTCACGAGAATCTGTCGGTTCACGGAGTCGGGATCCGGCGCGAACAGCCGCCAATTCTGTTCGAAGAGGGGGTAGATCCAAGCGTTGATCTGTGGGCCGAACCGCTTTGAGACGGCATTGGGGGGAGCCACGTGGAGGAACAACAGAACCACATGGGTAACAGTCGTCACCAGGCACAGGACTACGAACGTACGGAGTACCGCCGCCAGTACACGGGTGTGCCGGGGTGGCCGGCACGGCACGACCGTTTCGTCGTGCTGCTCCTTCGCGGCCGGATCAGATCCGTCCTTCGGGAGTTCCTTCACGGACGCTGACGCGATTCCGCTCGACACCGCCCCACCCTGCCTTTCTCGTATCGGCCGCTCGCATCCGCGTTCGCCGTCGGATCCGGCGGCGGCGCACGGCGGGTCCGATGAGGACTCCGCCGCGCGCCGCTGTCCGGTGAGCGGGCTTCGTACAGTCCGCTGCCTGGCCCAGTCCGCTGCCTAGCCCTCGAAGGACTCGTGGTCGAAGTTCACGGGCGCGTCGCCGTAGCCGTGGTGCTCGCCCGGCTTTCCGCCGTGGTCGTGCTCGCCGGGCCCTTCGCCGTGCTCGTGGTCGGGCTTGCCCGGTCCTTCACCGTGCCAGTGGTCGCCCTTGCCCGGTCCCTCGCCGGGCCCCTGCCCGTGGCCGTGTCCCGGCCTGCCGGGCTTGCCGCCGTTCCCGCCGGTCACGTTGCCACCGGTGATGTTCCCGCCGGTGATGTTCCCGCCCGTGGTGTGCCCACCGGTGGTGTTGCCCGCGGTGGCGGCTCCGGTGGTGTTGCCCGCGGTGTTCCCCGACGTGTTGCCGGAGATGTTCCCCGAGGTGCCTCCGGTCACGACGTTGGCGATGGGTCCGCCGAGCAGGCCGCCGCCCGTCGTCACGCCACCGAGAACGCCGCCGAGGACACCCGACGTCGCGCCGCTCGTGGTGCCGCCCGTGGTGCCGGCCGTCGTGCCCGTCGTCGTCCCGGTCGTCGTGCCCGTGGTCGTCCCGGTCGTCGTCCCCCCGGTGGTGCCGGTCGAGCACTGCCCCAGGAAGATCCGGTTGGTGTCGAGGGTCACCGCGCCGTTGCGGGCCAGTGCCCGGCCCTCGATGTTCGTGCCCGTGGTGACACTGATCGAGGTCAGCGCCATGATGGTGCCCACGAAGGTGGAGTTGGTGCCGAGGGTGGCGGAACTACCGATCTGCCAGTACACGTTGCACGGCGAGGCGCCGTTGGTGAGGAGCACCCGGCTGGAGGAAGCCGTGGTCAGTGCTTCGGGAATCTGGAACACCCAGACGGCGTTCGGGTTTCCTCCGGCGTCCAGGATCAGGTCACCGGTGAGACCGACACCCGACACAGCGGTGTGGACACCGGGAAGCAGGGTGTTGCCCATCCCGATTCCCGCCGCCAGCGCGAAGTCCGTGGCCTGTCCGGCGGCGTTGTTGTACGCCACGACCAGGTCGCTCTTGGCCTGGAGGGCGGCGGCGTCCGCCGAGTGCACGGCACCGAGCACCAGGCCCGGAGGGAATCCGCTGATCGCCGTACCCGGGTGCACCCCGAGATCGTGGCTGATCACCGAGGGGCCCGTGTTCGTGATCTCCTCGCCCGCCAGAACCGAGTAGCTCGCCGCCGTGGCCAGCGGCACGGGGGTGGCGATCGCCAGCGCCGTAGTCGGAGTGACGGCGACCATGACGGCGGCCACCGCTACCGCGATGCCCGACGCCAAGCCGCCGGACACGGCGCGGCGCCGAGCCGCTTGAAGGATTCTCAGTTTCATCGAGAGGCCATTTCCTTGAGGGGCCGTGGCGTGCCGGGCCCGACCGATTGCCCGGGAAGCCTGATGGACGAGACGGCATATTACGCAGAGAGCCGCTTGCGGCGAGGGCAAGGACCAAGTGGGAGGGCGTGCGGCCGGCATGAGGCACCGCAAAGTGCGCCGGTAATAACCGAATTAGCATTGACGGTCATCCGATATTCGACCTCCTTTCGAGGTCGCCATTGCCCTACGTGGGTTATTATTTCCCCTGCGGGAAGATAATCCGACCCGCCGGCGCATGCGAGGATTCCGCCATTCCGGCGATTTCGTAAATCTCGATGCGCTGCGAGTGTGGCGAGGAACCCGCGTGGCCATGGCTTCCTGGCGCCAGGGCGTTCGCCGGTCGTCTTGCCTTCGCCGTTCGTCTTGACTTCACCGTTCGTCTTGACTTCGCCGAAGACGCGGCCGCAGGGGGCTTTGGGCGGCAGGGGGAGCGCACCAGCCCCTGAGCCCGTCCACCCGGCCTCCGCATGCGCCGGGGAGGCGGGGCGACCGCCCCGGGACACGGTCCGAGGCCGGTGGTCACCACGTGCGAGGTCCGGTCATGGCGGTCACACCGGGTTCGCGCGTGGCTGGGGCCCGGGACCGGTGGGGCCCGGGACCGGTTCGGACGGGTCCGGGTGCCGGATCGGCCGGGGGCGCGCAGAGTGGGGCTTGAGGACGCACGGCCGCCGCCACGAAGGCGGAGGCGGCACAGGGCCCGGGCCGTGCCGGCGCAGCGCTCAGGCGCGGACGAGTGAGGATGCCCGATGGTCCAGCCGGCCCAGTCTCCCGAGCCCCCTGAAGACCACGTCATCGTACTGTTCGGTGCCACGGGCGACCTGGCTCGGCGCAAGCTGCTGCCCGGGCTGTTCCACCTGGCGCGAGCCGGGCTGATGCCGCCGCGCTACCGCATCGTCGGGACTGCTCCGGTGGCGGAAGCCCTGACCGATCAGGAATTCCGGACCCACGCCCGGCAGGCCGTGACGGAATTCGGGCGTTCGCGGCCCGAAGGGCCGGAATGGGAGGCGTTCTCGGCCGCCCTGTCCTTCGGCGCGGCCGACACGGGAGCGGCGGACCCCCTGATGACGGCGGTGCACGCGGCCGAGGCGGCTCTCGGGGGCAAACCGCGCCGGCTCTTCCACCTCGCCGTGCCGCCCGTCGCGTTCACCTCGATGATCGACCTGCTCGGCGCGACGGGGCTCGCCGAGGGCGGCCGGGTCATCGTGGAGAAGCCGTTCGGCACCGACCTCGCGCTCAACGCCGCCATCCACCGCGTCTTCGACGAGTCACAGGTGTTCCGGATCGACCACTTCCTCGGGAAGGAGGCCGTCGACAACGTCCTGGCGCTCCGCTTCGCCAATGGCCTCTTCGAACCGCTGTGGAACCGTGAGCACATCAGCCACGTACAGATCGACGTGCCCGAGCACATCGACATTCAGGGCCGTGCCCGCTTCTTCGAAGGCACCGGAACGTTCCGCGACATGGTCGTCACCCACCTGTTCCAGTTGCTCGGGTTCGTCGCCATGGAACCGCCGGTCGCCCTGCAGGCGGACGCGCTCCGCGACGAGCAGGTCAAGGTATTCCACAGCATGCGCGTCCTGGACCCCGCGCACGTCGTTCGCGGCCAATACACCGGCTACCGCGACGAGCAGGGTGTGGATCCGGCATCGGACACGGAGACGTTCGTGGCGCTACGGGTCGAGATCGACAATTGGCGCTGGGCGGGGGTGCCCTTCCACCTGCGTACGGGGAAGGCCCTGGCCGAGGGCCGTCACGTGGTGACGCTCGGCCTGCGCGAGCCTGTCCTGCGGATGTTCCCGCTGGACGCGAGGGCCGCTGCCGACGGCCGGAGCAACGAACTCGTCATCGACTTCGACGATCCGGGCTCCGTCACCGCCCGCCTCCTGATGAAGGAGCCGGGGCCGTCGATGCAGCTGGCCGAGGCCGACATGGTCTTCAACTACGGCACTTCGTTCGCCGCGCAGAACTCGCTGGAGGGGTACGAGCACCTCCTGCTGGAGGCCATGCGCGGCAACCAGTCCTTCTTCACGCGGTCCGACGGCGTCGAGCGGCTCTGGGAGGTGGCCGCCCCACTGCTCGACGCGCCGCCGCCGGTGGAACCGTACGCACCCGGGAGCTGGGGGCCTGCCGGCATCGAGGCCCTCGTCGCCCCGTACCGCTGGCATCTGCCCGACCGGCGGGCCGCGTCCTCGTAGTCCGGATCGCGTGGTGCCGGGCGGGTCGGCCCGCGCCATCGCCCATCTCGCCCGGAGCGTGGCAGCCGTACCGCCCGGTGTTCGTTCAGTATCCGTATCGAAATCCGTATCGAAGGATTCGGCAGTGTGCGGCCTGGGGACTGATGCCGAGTCCATCCGCGATGTCCGCGACCGGTGTCTCGTCCTGCTCCAGGTGGTGGGCCGCGGTCCTGGCGATTCGTTCGACGGTGCGCTCCAGTGCGGCGGCCGCTCGCAGCGCGGCCAACGGTGCCTGGTCGGCGAGATCCTCCAGTTCGGTGTCGATGCGTTCCAGCAAGTCCTGCACGTGCGAGGGCAGGGGCACGGCCCGGGCCCGGATGGTCGCGATGTGGAGTTGCCAGTCGCCGAGGGGTCCGTCCGGATCGAGCAGGAACGGGGTCGGCAGCCCGTCACCGACCTTGGTCCAGTCGATCGGGTACAGGGAGGAGCCACGCCAGCCGCACGAACACCCCGCCTTGACGCTTTCGGCCCTCGGCGCACCCAGGGTGCCGTCGTAGTCCCACCAGTCGGTGCTCGTGTGGACCTCGGACCCGCTGCCGACATCGAAGACCAGCGGCGCCGGCTCATCCCCGCCCGACAGGACGGCCGCGGGCCGGCCCTCGTGTTCGTCTGCGAACTCGCTGATCTGCCACATCGGTGAGCCTCCGGCACGCCGTCGCCATTCGTCGTCGACAACGACCATGGCGTACCCGGGTCGACTTGCGCGGCCGGATCGCGAAACCGGGCCTTGTCGGATCGGCTGGGCGTCCTGGCCTTCGAGGGGCGCGAATCGTTCCTGCGGAATGTCGTCGGCTGTGTGGGGGAACGCGTCCCCGCGGGGTGGGGGATGTCGACGTGGTGGGCATCGCGACCGATCACCGTGTGCGCGCCACCGCTCTGGACGCCGCCGCGGCGGGATTCGGTACCCGGGTACGCCTGGACCACTCGGTCGGAGTCGCCCCGACACCATCGCCTGCACTCCGGACGACTTCCGCCGGGCAGGTGTCGAGATGTCGGGCCAGGCACCGGTGTCGAGTTGGTTCAGCGGGCTTCAGCGGGCTTCTGCGGAGTCCAGTGCGCTTCCGCGTGCTTCTGCGTGCTTCCGCGGGCAGGCCGGCTGCGGCCAATTGGAGCCGTACGCGATTCCTTCGGGCGAATGAGCGGGCCGTGGCCGGGCTTGAGGCGGTGCGGTGGCCGAAGAGAAGAGTGCGGACCCCGTCGGGGTCGTACGACCGTCCAGTGGACGTCGCGTAGTTGATGTAGAACGCATGAAGGAGATCTCGCATGTCTCGTGTCCTGAAGAGTTTCGCGCTCGTCCTGGCCGCTGGTGCCGTGGTCGTGGGCGGGGCGTCGGTGGCCTCGGCTGACGCGAACGCGGATGGCCTCGCTGTCGGTTCGCCGGGCGTCCTGTCCGGCAACGTCGTCCAGATTCCGATCCACGTCCCGATCAACGTGTGCGGCAACTCGATCGGCCTCGTCTCCGTCCTCAACCCCAGCTTCGGCAACACCTGTATCAACAGCTGAAGTCGGCCCGTTACGCGGTACGCGGTACGCGATACGCGGTACATGGGTGCGGGTGGCAGCGATCGACGCTGTCACCCGCACCGGGGGAACCCGCTGTGATCCATGGCCTGGCGCCGGCGCGCTACCTCGCGTCTGTCGGACAGAGAAGGCGAGCGACCCCAGTGGAACTCCCGACGTTGCGGCGCACGGCCTGGCTCACCGCTGCGGCCGCGCTGCCGGCGGTGCTCGCCGCCCCCCAGCCGGTGCGGACGGCGCACGGCAGAAGGTCGGGGCGACGCCCGCAGCGGTGTCAGCGGCCTCGCGCACGAGGGCAGTACCGCAGACGGTGCCGGGGTGCACGTGCCGGCCGTGCACGACAACAAGCGGACCGGACAGCAGCGTTTGTCTCGGATCACCCACCGGGAGGGATCCAACGGCGTTTCCCCGATCACCTGGGACGGACCGGAAACCGTTGACCTGGAGGCCGTCGAGGCCGTCCACGGGACGTCGGGGGAGTACCTGGTGCTCACTGGCCGCGGCATCGCCTACCGCCTGAAGGTCAACGGCTCCACGGGGGTGGAGTGCCTGCCCGGGTCCGCCGATGCAGTCCTGGGCACCGATGACGAGAACCTCGGCGGATACCTGCGAACCATGTCGTACTGCGGCGCGTGACCTGCCCGATTCGAGTCCGGGCACGCCACGCCTCCGCTGATCTCCCCGTGGTCGAGCCACCGGGTGTTGACGCCGCGTTGGCCGCGTGCGCCTCAGGACTTCGGGCGGCCGGGGCCAGGGCCGGTGCCGTGGTGGGCGCCGTGGCCCTGCTCCCGAGAACTTCGACCACCGGCGCGCCGTCCGCGAGCGTGTCGGCGACGGCTGCGTACGAGTACGGCCGTCCCTCGGTGTGGTCCGCGCTCACCGGAACCAACAGGCCGCCGGCCGTTCCGTGACTCCCCAAGGCGGCCGGGCCGGGCGGCCTGCGGGACACGACCGCGCTGGTGAGAACCTCCCGCACCAGCGCTCCCACGACTCCGGTCGGCATCCCCGTGCCACCGACCACCAGCACCGGCCTTCGAACGAACGCCGCGTCGAGTCCGAGGTCCGCCGGGGCGAGTCGGTCCGTCTTGGAAGTCGTTTCATTTGCCGGCGATGGTGCTCACGCCGGGCGAGGGAGCCTGGTCGTGTCGCGTGCGGGGGGTGGTTCAACGTCGGGTGCGCCAGGTGCCGTAGAGGGCGGCGACGGCGCTGATGACGCCGGCGAAGCCGGTGTCTCCGACGGCGAGGTAGGTGCCCGCGCAGGTGGCCAGGAGGGCGATCAGTACGACGCTGTCGCGGTCGCCGTACCGGTTCGCTTCGGGGGGTGCGGACGGCTCCTGTCGTACGGGTACGGGTACGGGTGCCGGTGCCGGTGCCGGTGCCGGTGCCGGTTCGGGGTCGGGGGCGGGTTCGGGCGTCTGGGGTGTCGCTTCTGCGTGCGTCATGTCTCAAGGAGAGCGGTACTCAGGGGGGTTTCCCAGTGATCCGTACGGGCCCGCATGGACCCGGACAACACCGGTCACCGCGCACGGGTTTCCGCGCTGACCTCGGACGCTGCCGAGCGTTCGGCATCGTTCGGCGGATTCCGCGTACGTACGGCGTCCGAGCCTCTAGCGTTGGTTTCCGGACAAGGGGGGTGATCCGGTGACACCTGAAGATGCCGGGGTCGAGCCGCACGACACGGCTGCCATCACTGCGTTCGAGGACGCGTTGCACGAGTTCACGGAGGAGCTGAACCGGCTCCACATCGTCCACGGCGCGCCGACCTACGCGACCGTGGCCGGCGCCTCGGTGAGGCCGAGACTGACCAAGGCCGGCCTCAATGAGCTGCTGGCCGGCAAGCGGTTCACCTCCCTGGAGACCCTCCTCGAATTCGTCCGGGTCGTCACCGCCCCACGGGACCTGGAACCGGCCGCCGCTGCCAGGTTCCGGGCCGACCCGGCAACCGTGGACGACTGGCGACGCCGCTGGCAGGACGTGAAGCTGCTCCAGCGCCAGTCCCAGCCCGCGAGCAAACGCCTGCGCGCCACCGTGCGGCAGACCCTGGACGACGCCTCGCAGGAAGCCGAAACCCTCCGCGGGGATGCCCGCGCCGAAGCCGACCGCATTCGCGCGAACGCGGAAGCAGAAGCCGAACAACTGCGTGCTCGGGCCCGGCACGACGCCGACGAACTTCTGCACCGAGCCCGCCAGGAAGCCGCCCGATCCCACGGAGCACCACACGCGAGCGAGGAAACCTCGAACACCCGGGCAGCCGGCACCGGCTCCAACGGACGGTCGTGGCGGCAGCGCGGAGACCTTGCCCTGCGTCCGGCACTGCGCCCCGCTTTGCGTCCGGTGGCCGCGGCGACCGCAGTGGCCCTTCTGGCTCTGGCCGCGATCCTGGCGGGGGATTCCCTCACCGGCTCCCCGGGCGGCTGCAAGACGGGACAGACCCAAGCCGTCGAGCAGCTCGTCCCCCGAGCCGCACAGGCCGGCGGCACCGTGCGACTGGCGGTATTCGCCAACAAGCCGGAAGCCTTCATCCCCGGCCCGATCGCACCCCGCCGGGGCTTCCCCGGACCCTCCGCCGACAGCTCCCCGGATGCGTCCCCGGACGCGTCACCGGTGCCGGGCCCTTCACCGACTCCGAGCCCCGACCCCACACCATCCCCCTCACCGACACCGACACCGACACTGACAGCCCCCGGCAAGCCCGACCCCTGCGCTCCGAGGCCACGCGGCCGTTAGCCACGACCGACGGCACCCACGGCCGCAACTCCCGTCTGGGCACCCATGGCCGAGGCGGGACGAGTTGTTCGCGGGCAGGGCAGGGTGGGGCAGAGCGGGGCGGGACGCGTAGGTGCGCGGGCTGGGATCAATCAGTTCGCACGAGGCCTGGCACTCTCCACACTTGACGGCTAACGCCGTTAGCCATACCGTGACGACAGGCGGCTAACATCGTTAGCCGCGTCGGTCAGTCGCAACGTGAGAGGGCCGCAGTGAGTCCCGCCACAACCGACAGCACCTCGTGCGGCAGTGTCCTGACCCGGCCCCTCCGGGGTACATGGGAGTCACTCGCGCTTCCCTCCGGGGCATTGGCGATCGCCGGGGAAGTGCACCGACCGCCAGCCGTCGCCACGCTCGTGTTCCTCGCCGGACCGGGCCCGTTTTCACGGAACCCTGCGAAGCGCAACACGGGAGCCCGGTGTCCCAGGCTCGCCGCGTCCCCGGTCCCGCCCACCGCTCGGAGGCCGGCTTCCGGATCAGGACAGCCCACCGACATCGCGATCGCGCGGACGGCCCGCCGTGGCTGACCGTGCGCGGCAGATCATGGCCGCCGCCCGGGAGTTGCTCGACGCCGAAGGGCCGGATGCGCTGTCGATGCGGCGGATCGCCGAGCGTGTCGGCATCCGGGCGCCTTCCTTGTACAAGCACTTTCCTGACAAGGCCGCTGTCGAGGCCGGGCTCCAGGTGCAGGGGATGACCCGGTTGGCGGAGGTGCTGGAGGCCGCCGAAGCCGAGACGGGTGTCGAACCGCCGCTGCTTGTGCTCGCCCGCGCCTACCGACGGCATGCTCTCGCCGGCCCGCACCTCTACCGCATCACCCACGGTCGGCCGCTCGCCCGCACCGCGCTCCCCGACGGGCTCGAAGATCGCGCGGCGACGCCGCTGGCCCACGCGGTACACGGCGACATCGACGTCGCGCGCTCGTTCTGGGCATTCGCGCACGGCATGGTCGTGCTCGAACTCGACGGCCGCTTCCCGCCCGGCGCGAACCTGGACGCCGCATGGCGCACCGGCTGCGAGGCGTTCGCCCAGGCAATCCGAGACAAGACCCGGGGAGGCACCGCATGACCACACTTGCCCGGGAGCCCGCTACCGGCATCAGCGCCCGCGCCGCCGGCACGATCACCGCGTCTGGTTTCGGTTGCCTGCTCCTGTCCACCGCCTTGGCCTCGACGGCGTTCATTTCGCTGCCCTTGCTGCTGATCTGGATCGCCGCACTCGGCGCAGCCCTCGGGCGCCGGCCCTGAGCCCGGAGTCGCGGAACCCTGACCGCCGGGCACCGACACCTCGACAACCCGCTGTCCGGTCCCACTCGGATCTCCACCCGCGAGGCAATGCTCATCTCGCTGCGGACATCTTCACGAATACCGTCGGCATCCACCGGACGCCGGCCGTCGCCTCCCCCTGAGCGCTCACTCAACCAGACAAGCGTTTCGCCGACATCCGACTGAGACTCCAACGGAGCGACCATGGATCTTGCCTACCTTCCCAGTCCTTCCACCGGGGTCCTTCACCTCGGCCCGGTTCCGTTGAGGGCGTACGCCTTCTGCATCATCCTGGGCGTGTTCGTGGCCGTCTGGCTCGGCAACCGGCGCTGGGTCGCACGGGGCGGGGAGCAGGGCGTCATAGCGGACGTCACCCTATGGGCCGTGCCGTTCGGCCTCGCCGGGGGACGGCTGTACCACGTGATCACCAGCCCCGACGCGTACTTCGGCGAACACGGCGAGCCGATCCGAGCCCTGTACGTGTGGGAGGGCGGGCTCGGTATCTGGGGCGCCATCGCCCTGGGCGGGCTCGGCGCGTGGATCGGCTGCCGTCACCACCGCATCCCCTTCCCCGCCTACGCGGACGCGGTCGCCCCCGGCATGGCCCTCGCCCAGGCGATCGGCCGCTGGGGCAACTGGTTCAACCAGGAACTCTACGGCCGCCCCACCACGCTCCCCTGGGGCCTGGAGATCGACCGCGCGCACCGTCCCTCCGCCATGCTCGACATCGCGACGTACCACCCCACCTTCCTCTACGAATCCCTCTGGAACATCGGCGTCGCCGCACTGGTCCTCTGGGCGGCCGGCCGGTTCACGCTCGGTCACGGCAGGACCTTCGCCCTGTACGTCGCCGCCTACACGGTCGGCCGGTTCTGGACCGAGTACCTGCGCATCGACGAGTCCCACACGTTCCTCGGCCTGCGCCTGAACGGCTGGACCTCTGTGGTGGTCTTCCTTGGCGCCATCGCCTGCCTTGTCGTGTCGGCTCGCCGCCACCCGGGCATCGAGCACCTGTCGCGCCCGAGGAAAGAAGGTGACAACGAGAGGGCCGGCGAGCCGCGCCTGGACGTCGCCGTCAAGACAGGAGGTGGCGACGCACCTCGTGCCTGAACCGACGTCCCGGCTGCCTCCCGGTGAGTCACCGGGAGGGACACACTCCGCCGGGCTTTGAGGCCACGGCTCAGGTGTGGCGGGGTTGATCAGTGCTGTTGCGGCCGGCGATGTAGTCGGATCAGTCGCGTCTGGCGTATCCGGTCCATCGCGTGGCGATGCTGACGCTGGTCGCGGTGAAGTCGGCGAGGACGAAGGCCGGCAGGTCGGCGGCCGGGGCAAGGCGGGCGCTGTTGCGGCCGACGCGGGGTGTGATTCCGTGCTGCCGGAGTCTCAGGTTGAGGTAGGTGGCGCCGAGGGGGCGCGCGGGTTCCTGCCCCGGGAAGTGGTGGACGGCGTGGTGGACGGCGTGGTGGAAGGTGAGGGCGAGGCGGGCGGGAAGGGCGAGGCGGGCGGGAAGTGCGGGGCTGGCCGGGCCTCTTGGAGACGACCCTGAACGCGTTGTCAGAGGTGCCCTCTACTGTTCGGTCAACTGTTCAGGCGCGAAAGGGGAGGCAGCGTGCGGCGCTGGGAGTACGTCGACGGCGGCTCGATGAAGTTCTGGGAGGCGGACGCGGAGGGCACCTCGGTGACCGTCCGCTTCGGGCGGACCGGGACGAACGGCCAGACGCGCGTCAAGGAGTTGGATTCCGCCGCCGACGCCCGGTCGTACCTGGCCAAGGCGATAGCCGAGAAGGAGCGCAAGGGTTACACCCAGACCGGGGCAGCCGAGACCCCGACCGCTCCCGCCGGTGTGGGGTCGGGCGCAGAAGAGGTGCCCGCCGCCCCGATCGTGCCCGTGGACGAGGACGCCTTCGCCCTGCCCGAGTCTTGGAAGCGGAACCTGCTTCCCCGGCGTGGCGGCGTCCGCCGAACCGTGGCCCCCGCCGACGCGGGCGCGCAGGAGCAGTTGAACCAGTGGCTCCGCGACGACGCAGTCGCGGTGGAGCGGGCGCTCGCCTCGCCGAAGAGCGATCCCGTACTCGTCGAGGCTGCCCGGGCCCACCAGGGCGGCAGCAGCAGTCCCCTGGGCGCGGCGGTCCTCGCGATGCTCCTGACCTCGCATCCGGGATCGTTCACGGTCTCCGTGGACGCCTGGGTCAGCACGTTCGGGTTGCCGTTCGCGGCGTGCGCCACCGTCGAGTTGCTGGAGACCAGACTCACCTGGGAGACCCGGGGCAGCATCGTCGACGGGGTCACGGTACGCGACGACCCCGATCACACCGGTTGGGCCCGGCACGGCGCCCAGTCGGCTTGCGAACGTGTCAGGGCCCTGCTGACCCTGGCCGACGAGGACACGTACCGGGCCACCGTCGCCGCCCTCGGTCGCCACCGGCACAGCGTCCGCCGGCGCGTCACCGTGTCCTTCATCGTGCCGTCGGAAGGGGAGTGGGTGGACGAGTGCTGCGCCGATCCGGCGACCCGCACCCATTCCGAGACCGCCGTACGGAAGATGCTGCTGTGCTCCCTCGGCTCGCCCGGGCAGCTCTCGCTGTTCGGCGACCGTGTGGACCTCGACTGGCGCGGCTGGGACGCGACCGTCGTCAGCACCCTCGCCGAGGGCGTGGGGCCCGCGATGGCACCGCAACTGGCCGCGGAGCTGAACCAGACGTACATCGACGTGGACGCCGTGAAGGCCATGGCGGGAGCCCTCGCCGAGATGCCCTCCGACGCCGCCTTCGGTTTCCTCCTGGAGCGCCTCGACAACAAGCACGTACGGCCGGAGGTCGCCGCCGCGGCGCGCCGGTTCCCCCTGCGGGCACTGCGCATGCTGGCCCGGACCTCGATCGGCGGGGGCAAGGCGGCCGCGATGGCCGGCCGGCTGCTCGCCGCACACGTCACCGCGCACCGGGACCTGGTGCTCTCCGTGCTGCCGACCCTGAACGAGGAGCTCGCCGCGCTCGTCGCTCCCCTCGTCCATCAGGAGGGACGCGTGGAGGACGCCCCGGCGGACGCGTTGCCGGCGTTGCTGACCAGCCCGCCGTGGACGCACAGGCGGCCCGTGGTCAAGCCGCGCGTGGTCCCCGGGCTGGTCGCGCCCGTTGGATCGCGGGTCGTCTGGCGGCCGGGTGAGCAGCAGGCGTGGGCGGCCACCGAATCGTGGGTCACCGGATGGCGGCCCTACGCCCCGATGGAACAGCTCATCGACGAGATCCGGACGGGCCGGCTGTACGCGTCGCACATGCTCGCGGTGTTCGTGCACGGACCCGTCGACGCCGTGCGACCGCTGCTCCCCGAGTGGCGGGGGCTCAACGACGCCTACGACAGGCTCTCGACGTGCAAGCCGCTGGTCGCCCGCCACGAGCTGTTCGCGCTGCCCGCGATCGTGCACATGGTGACCCGAAACCCGACGGCCGTCGCGCCGATCCTGATGCCGTTCCTCGATGCGGACGTGGCCCGGCTGATGGCCGATTGGCTGGTACGGCTCAAGGTCGCGGGCGAGACGGCCCGGTCCTGGTTCGTGCGGCACGGAGCCGACGCGGCCCGGCTGCTCGTCCCCGACGCGCTGGGCACCCCCGGACCGCCGCGGACCGCCGCCGAGCGGGCGCTGCTCGTGATCGTGACGGCCCACGGGGCCGACACCGTACGGGAGGTGGTGGCGGAGTACGGCCCGGAGGCCTCGGAAGCCATGGAACCGCTGCTGAGCTCCGATCCGCTGGCGGCGGCGCTGCCCGCCCGGATGCCGAAGAGGGCCGTATGGGCCGATCCGCAGGTGCTGCCGCAGATCCTGCTGAAGTCCGGCGGGGCCCTGCCCCCGTCGGCTGCCGCGCACGTGCTGACCATGCTGGCGGTGTCCACACCGGGCGCGGAGTTCCCCGGGCTGGCCCAGCTACGGAACCTGTGCACGGCGGAGTCCCTGACCGCCTTCGTCTGGGCGCTGTTCAGCGAATGGCAGCTCGCCGGCATGCCCCCCAAAGAGGCGTGGGCGCTCCACTCACTCGGCCGGTTCGGTGACGACGGGACCGTGCGCGCCCTGACCCCGGTGATCCGCGCGTGGCCGGGCGAGGGCGCGCACCATCGGGCCGTCGACGGTCTCGACGTCCTGGCATCCATCGGCACCGATGTCGCGCTGCTGCATCTGCACGGCGTGGCGCAGCGAGTGAAGTTCAAGGCCCTCAAGCTCCGCGCGCAGGAGAAGATCTCAGCGGTCGCGGCCGAGCTGGGGCTCACCGGCGAGCAACTGTCCGACCGGCTGGTTCCGGACCTCGGTCTCGACGCGGACGGCAGCACGATCGTCGACTACGGCACGCGCCGCTTCACGGTCGGCTTCGACGAGCAGCTGAAGCCCTACGTCCTGGACGAGGCGGGTCGACGGCTCAAGGACCTGCCCAAGCCGGGGACGCGGGACGACGCGGAACTCGCATCGGCCGAGCGCAAGCGGTTCGCCGCGTTGAAGAAGGACGTCCGGACCATCGGCTCGGACCAGGTGCGGCGGCTGGAGGCCGCGATGGTGGACGGCCGCACGTGGACGGGCGCCGAGTTCCGGCAACTGTTCGTGGAGCATCCGCTGGTGTGGCACTTGGTGCGGCGCCTGGTCTGGCTGGCCGAGGCGGACGGCGAGGTGACCGCGTTCCGGGTGGCCGAGGACCGTACGTACGCCGACATCGAGGACGAGACGACGAAGTTCGCGGACGACGCCTGCATCACGCTGGCCCACCCCCTGCGGCTGGGCGGCGATCTGGCCGCCTGGTCGGAGCTGTTCGCGGACCACGAGATCGTCCAGCCGTTCCCACAGTTGGGCCGACCGGTGCTGGCCGTGACCGAGGAGGAGGCCGCCGGCGCGCGCCTGAGGCGCTTCGAGGGCTTCACGGTTCCGATCGGCAGGCTGCTCGGGCTGCAGAAGCGCGGCTGGGAGCGCGGCGAGCCGCAGGACGCCGGCGTGGAGCGGTGGTTCTCCCGCCGGCTCGGCCCGGAGCGCTACCTGGTGATCGAGCTGGGCGGGGGCATCGCGGTCGGGATGGTCGGCGAGTTCCCGGACCAGAAGCTGGAGACCATCTGGCTCGATACGCAGCCCGGCGATCACTGTTCGTCCCGTACGTACCCGCTGACGTTCGGCGACCTCACCCCGGTGATCGTCTCCGAGGTGTTGGCCGACCTGACGGAGCTGACGTCATGACGACGACCCCTCCCCACCCGAGCGAACAGCCACAGTGGCCGCCCGCCGAGGCCCGGTACACCGATGAGCTCGCGGGGCCGGGCGTCTTCGACACCGATCACCGCCCGTCGGGCCGCCAGTCGCGCCGGCGGACCGCCCGCCGCTTCACCCTCGGCGCCGAGTGAGCGGGCGTCGGCAGGAGGTGCGAGAACAGGGCCAAGGCCCGGCAGGCATCCATGCTTCCGGTTCCGGAACAGATTCGGATTCCCGGAACAGCTTCGGGTTCCCGGAACAGCTTCGGGTTCCCGGAACAGATTCGGGTTCCCGGAACAGATTCGGGTTCCCGCAACAGATGAGGACGCCCCGTCAGATGGCAGTGCCGGACGCTGGGTGATCCTGCCGGACCCCACGTCATCCGACCTCCGAGTCGTGTCCTCGCCCTCCCCCCTCGCCACCAGAAGGCGGCGAGGGGGAGGCCCTCTGCGTCGGCGCTCGTTCCCCCCTCGCCGACCTCCCGGTCGGCCGCTTTCACATGCTCCGCGACGACCTCTCCTCCGCCTGGCCGCCTGGCCGCCCGGCCGAGCGCAACCGTGCCCCCGTCGCCCGTCGCCCGTCGCCCGTCGCCCGTCGCCCGTCGCCCCGTCGCCCTCGACGCGGCGGAACTCGGCCCGCGGTCGATGCGTGCGGGGCCGGCCTGGTTATCGTGCCGCCGGCTCCAGGGGCGCGGAGTTCCTGGCCAGGAGGGCGAAGGCGGAGTCCAGGCAGGCGGTGGCACGTACGGGGTCGGGGTCGACCTTGCGGACGATCTGCACTCCCTGGATCAGAGTGAGCAGTAGCTGTGCGCCGCTCTGCGGGTCGATGGACGCGGAGAGTTCGCCCTCGCGTGCGGCGCGTTCGAGTTGCCGGGTGAACGACTCCTGGGCGTGGCTCAGACTGCGCTGTGCGAGGCGGGCGACATCCTCGTCGTGGGGGAGCAGCTCGGCGATGCTGTTGACGCTGAAGCACCCCGCGGTGCCGCAGACCGCGTCTGTGGTGAGCAGTCGGCCGAGGAGGTCGCGCAGCTGATCGAGGGCGGGGCCGTCCGTGTCGAGGGCGCCGGCGAGCAGGCTGTCCTGGCGGTCCAGGTAGCGGGTCAGGGCGCGGACGAACAGTTGGTGTTTGTCGCCGAAGGCCGCGTAGATGGAGCCGCGCCCGAGGCCGAGCTCCTCCACCAGGTCGCTCATGGCTGTGGCCTCGTAGCCCTTGCGCCAGAACAGGAGGATCGCGCGGTCCAGGATCGCTTCTTCATCGAACGTGCGTGGTCTGGCCATGGCACCACCGTAGCGAACGGAGAGGGCAAAGGCAGCATGTAATGGACCGCTCGTTCCAGAAGTGCTAGGTTATGGAACGAGCGGTCCTGAACTCTCGGAGAGGCAGGGAAGGCAACCCGCGGAATCCCGTCAGGAGCAAAGGTGAAAGTCGAGATCTACTCGGACCTGGTGTGCCCGTGGTGCTACATCGGAAAGCGCCGATTCGAGCAGGCCCTGGCAGCCTTCCCCGGCGCCGACCGGGTCGAGGTCGTCTACCGTCCGTTCCAGCTCAACCCCGATGCCCCCGATACGACGGAACCCTCCGCCCGGGTCTACGAGCGCAAGTTCGGACGCCCGGCGGACACCATCTTCGGCCCCCTCACCAAAGCCGCCGCTGCCGAAGGCGTCACCTTCCGACTGGAGGACGCCCTCGCCACCAACACCTTCGAGGCGCACCGGCTGCTCTGGCTCGCCCGGCACCACGGACGCCAGGCGGAGGTGAAGGAGGTCCTGCTGGCCCACTACTTCACCAATGGCGGCGACCTCGGCGACCGCACGGCCCTCGCGGACGTCGCGGCGACGGCGGGCCTCGACCGCGACGCAGTGCTGTCCTTCCTCGCCTCGCAGGAGGGCGTCGACGAGGTCCGCGCAGAGCTGGCTCAGGCAGCCGAGCTGGGCATCACCGCCGTGCCGACCTTCGTATTCGACGGTGGGGTCGTGCTCCAGGGAGCGCAGAGCCCCGAGCTGATCCTCGAAGTCCTCACCAAGGTCGCCGACGGAACGATCTCGTCCGCCACCGTCTCGCACTAGCACCACCCCGGCCCCCCGACATCGGGTTCCGGGGCGCGGCACCACAGCCATACGGCAATTCGGCACCACGAAAAATCCATGATCAAGGAGTTCACCATGAAGGCAGCGGTCATCAACCAGTACGGCAAGATCGACGACGTCGTGACCGTCACGGAGGCCCCCACGCCCGCCGTCGGCCCGCGCGACGTGCTGATCGAGGCCCGGGCGGCCGGAGTCAACCCGGTGGACCATCTGATCGTCAAGGGCTTCATGCGTGCCGGGGAGCTCACACAGCCCCTGGTCATAGGCAACGAGCTCGCGGGCGTGGTGGTGGAGATCGGCGCGGAGGTGACCGACTTCGCCGTGGGCGACGAGGTCTTCGCCCGGGTCGACCCCCGCTCGGGCGGGGCCTTCGCCGAGTACGTCGCCGTGGACCAGTCGCTGGTCGCCGCCAAGCCGCAGACCCTGTCGTTCGAGGAAGCGGCCTCGCTGCCCCTGGTCGGGCTCACCGCCTGGCAGGCTCTGACCGAGCAGGCACAGGTCCGGGCGGGCACCCGCGTCCTGATCCACGGCGGCGCCGGCGGCGTGGGCTCCGTCGCGGTCCAGCTCGCCAAGCACCTGGGCGCCGAGGTCATCGCCACCGCCGGCGGCGACAGCGTCGAACTCGTCCGCCGGCTGGGCGCCGACCAGGTCATCGACTACCGCACCGAGAAATTCGACGAGATCCTCTCCGACATCGACGTCGTCTTCGACACCATCGGCGGGCCGACCCAGGACCGCTCCTTCCGGGTCCTCAAGCCCGGTGGAACGCTGGTCTCGATCGTCCCCATCACCGACATCGAGGCCAAGAAGGCCGAGTGGAACGTCGACGCCCGCGCCTTCTACATGCGCCCGAACGGCGAGCAACTGGCCCGACTGGCCGATCTGGTGACCTCCGGCGAGCTCCAGCCGCTGCTGGAGACGACCTTCCCGCTCACCGCGACCGCCGACGCCCTGCGGAAGGTGGAGCGCGGCGGAGCCCGGGGCAAGACCGTCATCCGCATACCGGCCTGACCCGGGCACGAACCGCCAACCAGCAGCGCCGGCCCACACCCGGTACGTCCCTGCGAAGGCCCCGGCTCCGGAGAGGTCCGGGTCGGGCTTTCGCACGAGGCGTACCGGCAGGCCCACCTCCACGCAGGCACGAGACGCCGTCACCGCCGGAGTGGGTGCCGAATCCGCTCGCCTTCAGGGCCAGGACCCGTGCCGCCGAGCCTGCGGGCGAAGGTACCCGACGCCGCCCGAGCGATGACCAGGTGTGGGCATTGCCCTCGAGCAAGGCGAGCACGGTCTCGCGCAGGCGCGCAGGCGCGCAGGCGCGCAGGCGCGCAGGCGGGTGTGCGGGTGTGCGGGTGTGCGGTCGGGCGGGCAGGCGCGCGGGCGCCGACGCCGGCCGTGCGGCGGCCGTGCGGCGGCCGGTAGTGCCGGAGCGGAACAGAGCGGAACAGAGCGGGGTCCGCTCCGGCGGGTGGCCGATGGAACTGCCCTTTCGTTCGGCGACAGCCTGAAACCTGACGTAGGGAGAGGGGCAACCGGGGATCTTGCGGCGCTTCGGATCCCACCGGCGGGGGCGGGGGCGGGGTGAGGTGAAGTGAGGTGAGGTGTGAGGAAACCCTCAGGTTCATCCCCGAGCAGCAGGACTCCTCGCCTTGGCGGCCGGCCTCGCAGGTACCGGCCTCGCGGAGCGCAGCGGCGACTTGGCCTTCCATGGCTTCGCGCGGTACTTCGCCGCCATTGACCAATCGATCGCAGATCAGCCCGTAGACGCAGGTCGGCAGGGTGTGAGGGCGACGCGCGGCGTCCGCCAACCCTCGTGCGGCAGGGAACAGTCGGACGGCCTCGCGGCCGGCGTTCTCGCGGGGAACGAGAATCTCTCGCAGCTCTGGGTCACGCACGCTCTCGACGGCGCACGCGTAGCGGGCGAGCGGGCGGCGGCGACCCTCGCCGGTGAGTCGCCGTCGGGCGAGCAGTGACATGCCGTCCACCGCTGAGCAGGGCCAGGGCGTCGACGGCGGGACCGGGGTCGCAGGTGCCGGTCGTGGTCCGGAAGGTCGGCCCAGCGGTGACGGTGGTCTCCGTCAAGCCCGGCGCCTTCGGTGTCGGCCGGACTGTGACGGCAACAGCAGTGGTGCCCAAGTGGCTTGAATGGGGACAGGGTTGGCCGGTGTACCCAAGGTGGGGCAACAATTGTTCATTTGTGCTACCGGTGGCGCCCTGATGGGATCTACGATTCCGACTCATGGCCCCACCTCATCGGACGAAGCGTCCGAATCCCTGGGAGACGCCGGCCTCTTCGGAATCCGACCATCACGCTTGAACGAGCAACGGTACCCAACCGGTGGTCCGCGGTACACAGACGCACAGGTGGCGGCGGGCACCCAGGTCAGCCGGTAGTACGTCAAGAACCTCCGGAGCGGGACGTCCGTTCCGGGTCTGGGGCCCGCGATGCGGATCGCCGGCGTCTTCGGCCTCGATTCGGTCGGCCCTTTCGTCAAGCCGGACAGCCATTCGTCGGTTTCCGTAGTCGAACGGCGGCCCGCGCCGGCCCGGCACTGCCGGAGGACGCGCGCAGGACGGAGCAGGCGCCCCGCCCCTGGGACGGAGGACGAACCGGACGGCGGGGTGAAACGTCGCGGCTCTGCTCCGGCGGCTCATGACCACCCCGGAGGTCCCAAGAGGGACGACCACAAAGGACGACATGGACATCCGAAGAATGCGGCGCACGCGTGATGATCTGTTACACGACATCACCTTGAACGCGCCGGCGGCACCGGGGGAGCTCTTCGCCGCCCTCTGCGACGCCATGAGCCGACGCCACCGAGTACCGATGGAGCACCACCTGGTCTCCTTTCCCGTCAGCACGGTCAGCGGGCTGCTGGTGAAGACGAAGGCACGCAATCTCGTCCTCATCGAAGCCGACACCGATCCGGAGCACCAACTCGGGATACTGGGACACGAGTTCTGGCATGTGGAGGCAGACGACGGCCGAACCGGGATCCTCGGCGAGTCCGACTTCTCAACCCTGTTCAGTCCCGACGTGACGGCCACGGACATCCAGCGCATCGCTGCCCGCACCAACTGCGAAGAGCACGAGGAAGCCGAGTGCGAGCTGTTCGGATCTCTCCTCGCGATGAAGGGCAAGCGCTGGCTGGACACGGACAGCTCCCCGGCCATCACCAGCGCGTTCGGGCGCAAGCTCAGCGTCAGCCTCGGGCCGGGCAGGGGCGTCTGGTGAACCAGAACTCCGGCTACTGGGTACTCTCCGGCCTGATGTGGATCGGATTCGGCATCAAGGCGCCCGCGCTGCGCTACAACAGGGACCCCCTCTACGTCACCGTGTGCGCCGTGCTCTTCCTGGCAGGGCTCACCTTCTGCTGCTCCAACCCCGAAGTGGTCGGCGCTCTCAATCAGATGACGGGGATCCCCAACTTCAGCGCCCCACTCGTCTACAGCCTGCTCACGCTCGAGAGCGCACTGGTGCTCACGCTGCTCGTGTACTGGCGTGAGGGTCCGCCGGCCAAAGCCCGACGCTGGGCGCGCCGGCTCCAGGCCGCCTACGGGCTGGTGATCCTGGGGATCGTCACCCTCTTCGTCGCCGGCGAAGCCCCCGCCGAGCGCCTGGTGGATTTCGAGGTCCACTACGCGAGCACGCCGCTCATCCGCGAGATGGTCCTGCTCTATCTCGCCGCTCACATCGTGGCATCCATCATGGCCACGGTCCTGTGCGCGCGATGGGCCGCGAGCGTCACCCGCCCTCGATGGCTCCGCCGCGGCCTGCGACTGCTGATCATCGGGTTCGGCCTCAACCTGGGGGTGGGCCTCCCGAAGGTCGCCGCGATGATCGGGCGGTGGACCGGGCACAACTGGGACGCGATCAACGCCCAGATATTTCAGCTGTGCGCCTTCGCCTGCACGCTGTTCACTTTCCTCGGCTTCACCCTGCCCATGGTCGGCGGCTTCCTGGAACAGCTCTGGTCACAGATCCGCGCCTTCCGGCACCTCGGCCCGCTCTGGAGGGCGCTGCGGGACGCCATCCCCGGGATGTCGGCGTCTCTGCCGGTCGCCTGGTGGGACTTCGAACTGAAGTGCCAACGGAGGGTCGCGGAGGTCCAGGACGGCCGGCTCGCGCTCCGCCCCTTCCGGTCTCAGGCACTGGCGGTGGCCGCCGCGGCCCAGGCGGAGGCGATGAATTTGCCCGCCGACCTGACGGAGGCCCGCGTCGAAGCGATCGTTCTGGCCGACGCCTTGGCGAGGAAGGCCGCCGGCGACGAACTCCCTCTCCTCGATGACACGAGCACCCCCCTGCCCCGTCTCGACCGGGAGGCCCTGATCCTCGTATCACAGGCCATCCGGGATCCACTCCGGAACCCACCTTTCACCACCGCCGACCAGCACCCACTGGAGCCCCCCGCTCATGGACCCGTCAATGCCTGACATCAGCACAGGACGCCGCCGCCGCGCCGTCGTACTGGGAGCGAGCCTCACCGGCATGCTGGCCGCCACCGCGCTCGCCCCTCACGTCGACGAAGTGATCGTCATCGAACGGGACGAGCTGCCCGACGGACCCGGCCCCCGGCCGGGACTTCCCCAGGCTCACCACGCCCACCTCCTGTGGTCGGCCGGAGAGCAGGCGATCGAGAGACTCTCCCCGGGAATGCGACAGCGGCTGCTCGATGCCGGTGCGCGGTACGTGCACATGCCCAGCGGCCTGGTCTCGCTCACCCCCCACGGATGGGTTCCCCGCAGCGGTGAACCCCTCCAGCATCAGATCGTCTGCTCCCGCGACCTCCTGGACGCCACCGCCCGCCGCTTCCTCCTCCAAGGCATCACCGTCCGGACCCGCAGCTACGCCGTCGGCCTGATGGGCACCCGCACCCGCATCACGGGAGTGCGGGTACGCGACCTGGAAACGAAAGAGACCGCGGCACTTCACGCGGACTTCGTCGTCGACGCGACGGGCCGCAAGTCCCACTCCCCGCAATGGCTCGCAGAGATCGGCCTGACCGCCGTCCCCGAGACGACCGTCGATCCCGGCCTGGTGTACGCCAGCCGCTGGTACCGAGCCCCCAGCGGCGCGGAAACGTTTCCGGTCGTCAGCCTCCAACCCGACCCCGGACTGGGAGTCCCCGGCCGCGGTGCCACCCTCGTACCGGTGGAAGGTGACCGCTGGCTCGTCACGCTCGCCGGCACCAGGGGTGCCGAACCCGGCACCGATCCGGCCGCCTTCGAAGAGTTCGCCCGCAAGGCAGCCCATCCCATCGTCGCCGACCTGATCGCGAGAGCGGAGCCCCTCTCGGAGGTGCGCCTTTACCGCAACTGCAGCAACCAACGCCGCCACTTCGAAGCACTGAAGCCGTGGCCCGCCGGCTTCGTCGTACTCGGTGACGCCGTCGTCTCGACCAACCCGATCTACGGGCAAGGCATGACCATGGCAGCTCAGATGGTCCTGGCACTGCGCAGCGCCCTCGACCGGCACGGCTTGACCACACCGCGACTCAGTGCCACCGTCCAGCGCCGAGTCGGCCGAGTGATCCGGGCACCCTGGGACATCACCACCGGCCAGGACATCAGGTTCCCGGGTGCCACCGGCCCGCGGGCCCCTCTGGCAGGCCGGGTCACACACCGCTACGTGGACCGCCTCAGCCGCACCGCGATGAGCCGTCCGGTGGTGACCAGGGCACTGTTCGACGTGATGTCGCTGGCTGAGCCCCCGACCCGCCTCTTCCGCCCGGACACCCTGTGGGGAGTCATCAAGGGACCGGCCGGCCCGGCCCTCGGCGAACCGCCCATCACCGAATCCGAGCGCGCCCACTGCCACCCGCTCGCCGCCACCGTCCCCGACCCGCCCGGCGCGTAGCCAGACCAACCAGCCCCCACCACGAGGCACTCACTGGCCCATGAGACGCGCACGGTGGGTGTGGTGACCGGGTGGGAGGCTGTCGCGGTGGCCTGTCAACGCTCCGGCCCCAGGGACGTACGCGGCGTTCCCGGGGGAGGGGCGTGGGACCGAGGGCCGGGGTGGGTGTACGCATTCGTTTCGAGGGGCGACTTTCGTGTGTCCGTGCGAAGAATTGTGCAGAACGATTGTTACGGAATTCTGTGCTCCGGTTGGGTGGTGGGGTGGTTGAGTGCGCCCGGTGGTGCGCCGGGGTGCGGTGTTCGCCTGTTCCGTGTGCGCGCCGGGTGGGTGCAACGCTCAGTGAATGTCAGGGGCACGATCAGGTGGATTGTGTGTACTGCGCAGGTGAGGGTGACGGAAATGTCCGTGGTCGGTAACCGGCCTCGGTGGCGGCTGCGGTGGGTCGGAGGGCGGGTCGAGAGTGTGGTCCTCGGCTCAACCGCGGGCCGGGCACCCGAATCCGGTACGTGGTTCGTATCGGCGGGTGGACTCCTGTTCTTGAGGGGGCATCACCTTATGTCTGCTTCGTCGAACGTTCGTCGTGTCGCCGCGACCGTCCTCG
>NZ_JBIAQX010000029.1:0-46082 GCF_042889445.1 Streptomyces sp. NPDC002602
CGAGGACGTCCGGTACTCGGGAGCCTCTCCGCCTTGCGATGCACGGCACCGGACGACGCGGGCCTGACCGGCAAGATCCGAAAGAGACGGCCTAGACCCGGTCGCCGCGCCGGGAGAGGGTCAGGGTGCGGTGGGCCGCCGCGACCACGGCCGGGTCCACGAACCGGCCGTCGGGGAGGGCCAGCGCGCCCGGGGTGGCCCGGGCGGCGGTGACGATCTCCTCTGCGGCGCTGACCTCTTCCGGGCCGGGCACGTAGGCCCGTTCGATCACCGGGAGCTGGCGCGGGTGGATCGCGGCCCGGCCGAGGAACCCGAGGGCCCGGCCGCGCGCGCAGGAGACGGCCAGCGCCTCCAGGTCCCGGATGTCGGGGAACACCGACTGCGCGGGCGCCACCAGTCCCGCGGCCCGCGCCGCGACCACCACCCGTGAGCGCGGCCAGTCCAGGCCCGCCTCGGCGCTGACGTTCAGGTCGGCCCGCAGGTCCGCCTCGCCGAGGGACAGGCCGTGCAGGGCCGGGTGCGCGCGCGCGATCTCGTACGCCCGCTCCACGCCCAGGGCCGATTCCAGCAGCGCGTACAGGGCCACGCCGCCGGTGCGGTTCGCGACGGCGGTGATCTGCTCGGGGGCGGCGATCTTCGGGAGCCGCAGCGCCGACAGCCCCCGGAGCCCGGTCAGGGCGCTGAGGTCGGCGCCTGCCCACGGCGAGTCCAGGGCGTTCACCCGGACCTGCACGGGCACCGGCGGCCGGTCGGCGAGCAGTTCGGCCGTCGCGGCCCGCGCGTACTCCTTGCGGGAGGCCGAGACCCCGTCCTCCAGGTCGACGATGACGGAGTCGGCCCCCGAGTGCAGGGCCTTCCAGACCACCTCGGGGCGGTCGCCGGGAGCGTACAGCCAGGTGAGGATCACAGGACTCCGTCCTTCGCGAGTGCGGTGATCTCGGCCTGGGTCAGGCCGAGTTCGGTGAGGACGGCCTCGGTGTCCGCGCCGTGGGGGCGGCCCGCCCAGCGGATGGCACCCGGGGTGCCGGACAGCCGGAAGAGCACGTTCTGCATGCGGAGCGGCCCGAGTTCCGGGTCCTCCACCTCGGTGATCGTGTCGAGCGCGGCGTACTGCGGATCGGCCATGACGTCCCGTACGTCGTAGACCAGCGCGACCGCCGCCTGGGCGTCCTCGAACGCGGCGATCACCTCCTCCGCCTTGTACCGGGCGATCCAACCGCCGACCGCCTCGTCGAGCACCCGCGCGTGGGCGGCCCGGCCGGAGCCCGTCGCGAACCAGGGCTCCGCGATCAACTCCGGTCGACCGACCAGCCGCATCACGCGCTCCGCGATGGACTGCGCCGAGGTGGACACGGCCAGCCAGCGCCCGTCCGCGCTGCGGTAGGTGTTGCGGGGCGCGTTGTTCGTGGAGCGGTTGCCCGTGCGCGGCTGGACGAAACCGAGCTGGTCGTACCAGAGCGGGTGCGGGCCCAGCACCGTCAGGATCGGCTCGATGATGGCCAGGTCCACCACCTGCCCCTGCCCGGTGCGGTCCCGGCCGGCCAACGCGGTCATCACGGCGTACGCGGTGGTCAGCGCGGCGACGGAGTCGGCGAGCCCGAACGGAGGCAGGGTCGGCGGGCCGTCCGGTTCCCCGGTGATCGCGGCGAAACCGCTCATGGCCTCGGCGAGGGTGCCGAAGCCGGGGCGGTGGGCGTACGGGCCGTGCTGGCCGAAGGCCGTCACGCGGGCCAGCACCAGCCGCGGGTTGGCGGCGGACAGCTCCGGCCAGCCCAGGCCCCACTTCTCCAGGGTCCCGGGGCGGAAGTTCTCGATGATCACGTCGGCGCCGGCGGCGAGGCGCAGCAGGGTGTTCCGCCCGCCGGGAGTGGACAGGTCGAGGGTCATCGTCCGCTTGTTGCGACCCAGCAGCTTCCACCAGAGGCCGACCCCTTCCTTGGCGGGACCGTGTCCGCGCGAGGGGTCGGGGCGGACCGGGTGCTCGACCTTGACGACCTCCGCGCCGAAGTCCCCGAGGAGGGTGGCCGCCAGCGGGCCGGCGAAGAGGGTGGCCAGGTCCAGGACGCGCAGCCCGGCGAGGGGACCGGCGGCGCCGGGGACCGGGCCGGGGCCGGCGGCGGGCGGGGGCAAAGGCGCGGAGTGGGGTGTCCGGGTCACGAGGCGCTCCCGGTGGCTCGGCCGGCCGCCGCGGCGCTCCCGTCCCCGGGCTCGGGGGCGGTGTCGGGGGCGGTCGCGGCGAAGGCATCGGTCTCGGACCGGGTCGGCATCGAGTCCTGGGCGCCGGGCCGTTGCACGGACAGCGCCGCCGCCGCCGAGGCCCAGCGCAGCGCCTCGGGCATCGGACGGCCCTCCCCGACGGCCACGGCGAGCGCCCCGACGAAGGTGTCGCCGGCGGCGGTGGTGTCCACGGCCCGGACCCGCAGGGCCGGCAGGGCCAGCGGCTCGCGCCCCCGCGCGGCGAACAGCACCCCGGCCCCACCGAGGGTGATCACCACCTGCGGCACGCTGCGCAGGAGCGCCTCGGCCGCCCGGTACGGGTCGGTGAGCCCCGTGAGGGTCGCCGCCTCGTGCTCGTTGGGCACCAGGAGGTCGGTGACGTCGAGGAGTTCGGCGGGCAGGGGTCGGGCGGGCGCCGGGGTGAGGATCGTACGGACGCCGTGGGCGCGGGCGGCGCGGGCCCCGGCGATCACGGCCTCCAGGGGGAGTTCGAGTTGCAGGAGCAGGGAGTCGGCGGAGCCGATCCGGGAGTCGTCGCCCGCCTCCAGCCCGGTGACGCGCGCGTTGGCGCCGGGGATGACGACGATGCTGTTCGCGCCCTCGTCGTCGACGGTGATGTGGGCGGTGCCGCTGGCCCCCTCCACCGTGCGCAGGGCGGCCGTCTCCACGCCGGCCGCGGCGAGCGCGGAGCGCAACCGTACGCCGAACTCGTCCGCGCCGACCGCGCCGATCATCACCACCTCGCCGCCGAGGCGGGCGGCGGCCACGGCCTGGTTGGCGCCCTTTCCGCCGGGGACCGTGTGGAACGCGCGGCCGGTGACGGTCTCCCCGAGGCGGGGCGCCTTGGAGACGTAGGCGACGAGATCCATGTTCGTACTGCCGAGCACGGCGATGGCCGTCATGAGCGGGCTGCCTCCTGAGCGGTGAGGTGGGCGAGGGTGTCGAAGCCGACGCCGTCGAAACCGGGCACGCTGGTGGCGAGACGGTTTCCCAGCGGCGCGGTCCAACGCCGCGGGAGCCGATCGGGCGATCCGGCGAGGAGCCCGGCGAGGGAACCGGCGGTGGCGCCATTGGAGTCGGTGTCCCAGCCGCCGGACACGGCGTTGCAGACGGACCGGGTGAAGTCGCCGTCGGCGTGGGTGAGCGCCGCCGCGATCAGTGCCGTGTTCGGCAGGGAGTGGACCCAGTGGTGGTGGTCGTAGCGGGCGTGGAGGACGTCCACGACCCGGTCGAATTCACGGTGCCGGCCCGCCGTGTCGATGCCGAGGCGGACGGCGTCGGCCAGGCGAGAGCGGGGCGGTACGACGGCCAGTCCGGCCCGCAGCGCGCCGTGCACGTCGCACCGGCCGCCGGCCGCCTCGGCGATGGCGGCGGCGGTGAAGAGCGCCGCGTAGATCCCGTTGCCGGTGTGGGTGAGGGCGGCGTCCCGGTGTGCCTGGGCGGCGGCGGCCACCGGGTCGCCGGGGTTGGTCCAGCCGTGGACGTCGGCCCGGATGAGGGCGCCGATCCACTCGCGGAACGGGTTGTGATGGGTGGCCGAGGCGGGGGGCTCCAGGCCCTGGAGGAGGTTGCGGTAGGCGACGCGCTCGGCGGTGAAGGTCCGGCCTGCGGGGAGTTCGTCGAGCCAGAGCCGTGCCACGTCGGCGGTGGTGAAGGACTTGCCGTGGCGCCGGAGCAGCAGCAGGTTCAGCAGGGGGTAGTTGAGGTCGTCGTCCTCGGGCATGCCGTCGATGTTCTCGGCGAGGGAGGTCGGTGCGGACCTGCGGTTCCAGGGATGCGCGGCCAGCAGCTCCGGCGGGACGCCGCGGGCGGTGAACCAGTCGGACAGCGGCCAGTTGCCGGTGGCGCGGGCCAGGGCCCGGATCCCGTCCAGGGGGAGTTTCTCGACGGGCTTGCCGAGCAGGCACCCGACGGCCCGCCCGAGCCAGGCGGCCTCCAGCCGGGCGACGTGGGTGAGGGCCGGCGGCGGCGCGGGGCGCTCGGCGAGGGTGGCGGGCCGGGGTTCGGGCCGGGGCCGGTCGGCGGGGCGGGTCGGCGGGGGAGCCGGGGGCCAGGTGGAGCGGATGGCGGCCCAGGTCTGCGGCTCGTCGGCGGCCAGCGGCGAGGGCAGCGCGGCGAGTTCGGCCAGGAGACGACCGGCGAGGGCGCGCAGCTCCGGCGGCGCGGGGGCGGCCGAGGCGCCGGCGCGGGCCGGGGCCACACGGCCCCCCGCGTCGAGCCAGGCGCGCAGCAGCGGCCGCGCCTCGCGCCCGTCCTCCGCCGCCTGACGGAACTCGTGCCCGACCAGGTCCTCCGGCTGGACCCAGGTCAGGCGCACCGCGCACGCCGCGGGCCCGGTCACCGCGGCGTCGCGATCTCGGCGAAGGCCGCCTCGTGGGCGCGGCGCCGTTCCCGGTCGCGGTCGAAGACCTCCCGGGCCACCGTCGTCAGCGCGGCCGCCGGCGCGTGCAGGTCCAGCCGGCTGGCCTCCGCCACCTGCTTCGCCCAGCCGGCGGGGACCACGGCCTCGCCGCCCAGGGCGCCGGCCATCGCCCCCGCCATGGTGGCGATGGAGTCGCAGTCCCGGCCGTAGTTGACCGCCCCGAGCACGGACTCCTCGTACGCCCCGTCGGCCACCAGCAGCATGCCCAGCGCGACGGGGAGTTCCTCGATCGAGTGCAGCCGCGAGGGCCGTCGGGCGCCGAGCGAGGGTGTGCGGTAGTCCGGGCCCACCGAGTCGTACGGGGCCACCGCCGCCCGCAGGGGGGCCAGCGCCGACTCGAAGTCCCGGTGGCGCGCGGCCACCTCGCACACCGCCGCGATGGCCTCCCGGGTGCCGTCCTTCGCCAGCGACAGGGCCGTCTCGACGACCGAGGCCGCGCTCGCGCCCGGTACGCACGCCGCCGCCACCGCGGCCGCGAACACGCCCGCCGCCTCCCTGCCGTACGAGGACTGGTGCGCGCCCGCGACGTCCAGCGCCTCCGCGTACGCGGCGGCCGGATGGCCCGCGTTGACCAGCCCGACCGGGGCCATGTACATCGCGGCGCCACAGTTGACGATGTTGCCGACGCCGGCCTCGCGGGGGTCCGTGTGGGCGTAGTGGATCCGGGTCACGATCCACTTCTCGGCCAGGAAGATCCGCTGGAGGGGCAGGGCCTCGGCTTCGAGTTCCGGGATCCAGCGGGGGTTCGTCATGAGGTCCGGGACGAGGTGGTCGGCGACCGCGTACGCGTCCAGGTGGTCCCGCACGCTCTCGTAGACCCGGACCAGCGCGTGCGTCATGAGGGTGTCGTCGGTGACGTGCCCGTCGCCCTTGTGGTACGGCGCGATGGGGCGGGCGGTGCGCCAGTCCTCGTACCAGGGGCCGACGATGCCGTGCACCCGGCCGCCGTGCCGTTCGACGATCCGGTCCGGGGACCAGCCCTCCACCGGGCCTCCCAGGGCGTCGCCGACGGCGGCGCCGATCAGGGAGCCGGCCACGCGGTCGTCGAGGGAGAGGGGAGCGTGCGTCATGTCCGAATCATCCCTTGGGGGTTGGAGTTTTTGGGGGAGGTGAGCTCCGTACGGGTGAGCAGCGCGGCGAGTTCGACGAGATCGGTGCCGGCGAGGCGGGGCAGCGCGCAGCCGGACAGGGTGCGGCAGGCCTCCCGCCAGGCGGGCGGGAGACAGTCGCCGCCCCCGAGGGCGCCGGCGAGGGCGCCGGCCAGGGCGGGGGCGGAGTCGGCGACACGGGAGAGGCAGGCGGCCGCCGGGACGGCCTCGGAGACCTTGCCGCGGGCCGCGGTGGCCAGGGCGAGGGCGACCGGGACGGTTTCGGCGGCGGCGATTCCGTAGCTGTACACGTGGTCGACGATCTGGTGTTCCAGCAGCGGGACGATGGCGAAGGCGCCGCCGTCCGGATCGGTGCGGGCGAGCTTGAGGGCGTGGCGGGCGTTGCGGCCGATCTCGGTGGAGGCGGGCAGTTGTTCGAGAGCGGCGTCCACGGCGGCGTCGGTGTCCGCGCCGGCGAGTGCGGTGGCGATGGCGGCGGCCATGGCGCGGGCGCCGTGCACCCCGTCGCCGTCCTGGGTGTACCGGGCGTCGAACTCCGCGAGGTCGGCCGCCGCGCGGGGGTCCCCGGGGTGGACGACGGCCAGGACGCAGGCGCGGACGCAGGCGGCGTCGTCGAAGTAGTGCGGGTTGTCGTGGCCGGTGGCGGGCGGGCGCAGGCCGGCGGCGAGGTTGCCGAGGCCGGCGCGGACGGAGATCCGGGCGCGCAGGGGCAGTACGGCCGACTCGACCTCGGGGGCGCGCTCGGCCGCCGCCGCGACCTCGGAGGCCAGGGCGTTCCACGCCAGGTCGATGGCCGCACGCATCCGGCGGGACCGGCTGAGGTCGCTGAGCAGCACCCCGGCAGCCGTCAGCACGGACTCGGCGGCGAAGGCGGCCCACTCGGCGTCGTCGGACGGGCCCAGGCGCAGCGGCTCCGGGGGCTGGTTGAGGGCGATCGGGACGGGGAGCGTGGTGGTGGCGTTCTGCTCGGCGAAGGTGTCGAGTTCGCGGGTGAGGCGGCGGGTCCACTCGGGCATCCGGCTGGCCCGGTGTCGGGCGGCGGGCCAGCCGGCCGCGTCGCCCGCGGCGAGACCGAGGAGCAGCCCCTCGATACGGCGCGGCCCGCTCGGCCCCGCCGGGGTGGAGGCGGTGCCGGTCGCCTCCGCGGGGGGCGGGGCGGCGAGGGCGGTGGTGCGCGGCCCGGCGGGCGGCGCCTCGGCCGGGGGGTGCCCGGGGTGCCCGCCCCGAGGGCCCCGGCCCGCGACCGTGCCCGGCGGGGGCGGACCCCCGAGCCCCGCGGGCGGGGTCGCGGCGCCCGGGACGGGGACGGGGACGGGGACGGGGGCGGAGACGGGGACGGGGACGGGAGCGAGGGCCGCGACGGGGACGGGAACGAGGGCGGGAGCGGGGGCCGCGACGGGGTCGGAGATGGGGACGGGAGCGAGGCCCGCGACGGGGTCGGCGGCGGGGGCCGCGACGGGAACGGGGACGAGGGCGGGAGCGGGGGCCGCGACGGGGTCGGAGACGGGGACGGAAACGGGGACGAGGGCCGCGGCGGGGACGGGAACGGGGTCGGCGGCGGGGGCGGGGGCCAGCGGGGGTGTGGCCTCGGCGGGCCGATCCGGTGCGGGCGGGCCGGCGGGAGGGTGGGGGCGGCCCGCTTCCGTGGGGGAGGTGGGCGGGGACGTGGGACCGGAGCCGCGCGTCCCGGTGGGCTCGGCCGAGTCCGGGGTGTAGGGGGAAGGGCTCATCGGGGGGTCTCGGCTTCCGGGGTGAGGAGGTCCGCGATGTCCAGGACGTGGTAGCCCCGCATCGAGGGGAGGCAACTGCCCCGGACCGGGCCGATCGCCGCCGCCCAGTCGGCGGGGATGGAGGGGATGCCGGACATGGCGCCGGCCAGGGCGCCCGCCACGGCGGCCGTGGTGTCGGCGTCCCGGCCCATGTTCACGGCCGTCAGGACGGAACCGGGGAAGTCCCCGCGACAGGCGGCGAAGGCGCCGAACGCCAGCCCCACGGCCTCGGGGGCCAGGTCCGTCCACGGGTAGCCGCCGATGACCACCGCCGAGCGCACCGCCCGTTCGCCGCGCGGGGCGGCGGTGACGGCCCGGCGCAGGGAGCGGGCCGTCCAGGAGTCGGACGGGATGACGGACAGGGCCGCCGAGACCACGGAGGCGGGCGAGCCGCCGGCCATGGCCGCCGCGACGCCCGCGGCGACGGCCTGGCCCCCGTAGATGCCCTCCCCGTCGTGGCTGACGGAGCCGTCGATGGCGACCAGTCGGGCGGCCTCCGCGGGCCGGCCCGCGGCGAAGACGCCGAACGGGGCGGCCCGCATGGCCAGTCCGTCGGACCAGGCGTGGCGGTGCTGCGCCGAGATGGGGGCCGCGAGCCCCCGGCGGAGGTTCTCCAGCGTGCCGCGTTCGGAGAAGCCGGCCCCCCGGAACGGGCCCTCGTCCAGGTCGGCGATCCAGTGGTGCCAGGCCCGCTCGACGTGGGCCACGGTCAGCGCGGAACCGTGCCGGGCCAGCAGCAGGCCCGAGAAGATCGCGTACTCGGTGTCGTCCGTGCCCGCGGGGTCCTCGGACACGAAGCCCTCGATCCGACCCCACTTCGCCCGGATCTGCGAAGGCTTCATGTTCTCCGCCGGGGCTCCCAGCGCGTCACCCACCGCGAGCCCCAGAAGAGCGCCCCGGGCTCGTTCGAGGAGGACCTGCGGATTGCATGCAATCAGCTCCATGGCGCGCCTCTCCACTTGATGGGACTCATGATGAGCCCTTGGGGGATTTGTGCCATGGCATGTGGTTTGTCGCTTGCCGCGAAACACCACCCGAACGCTCTCGTCACCCGGTCGCCGACCCACGAAACCGCAGGTAAGTACGGCCTTCCTTGCCGGCGGAGAGCGAAAATCGTGCGTAGGTTCGAGGTGTTCAGGGGGAGTGGGTTTCTGCGCGTCGCCTTCGCGCGCCCACTCGCAGGAAAAGGGGAGATACGCCGCATGTCCATCATCGACACCGAAGCGCCGCTGCACACCGCCCACCGCGACAACCACACCCACCGTGACGTCAACGGCGGATGGCTGCGGCCGGCCGTGTTCGGGGCGATGGACGGACTGGTCTCCAACATCGCCCTGATGACCGGAGTGGCGGGCGGCGCGGTCGCGCCGCAGACGATCGTCATCACCGGCCTCGCCGGTCTGGCCGCCGGCGCCTTCTCGATGGCCGCCGGCGAATACACCTCGGTCGCCTCGCAGCGCGAACTGGTCCTGGCGGAGCTCGACGTGGAGCGTCAGCAACTGCGCAAGCACCCGATCGACGAGATGGAGGAGTTGGCCGAGCTCTACGTGTCGCGCGGCGTCGCCCCCGCCCTGGCCCGCGAGGTGGCGATGCAGTTGTCCCGCGACCCGGAGCAGGCGCTGGAGATACACGCCCGCGAGGAGCTGGGCATCGACCCCGACGACCTTCCGTCGCCGCTGGTCGCGGCCGTGTCGTCCTTCGGGTCGTTCGCGCTGGGCGCGCTGCTCCCCGTACTCCCCTACCTGCTCGGCGCGACCGCGCTGTGGCCCGCCGTCCTGCTGGCAATGGTCGGACTCTTCGCCTGTGGCGCGGTCGTCGCCCGGGTCACCGCCCGCTCCTGGTGGTACAGCGGACTGCGGCAGCTCGTCCTGGGTGGCGCGGCCGCCGGTGTGACGTACATCCTGGGAACCTGGATCGGCGGCGCCATAGGCTAACCGGCGCGGGAGTGAGACACTATGCGGTACACAACATAAGTAGTCCGTTACCCGGCGGTTTCGATTCCGTGTCCGCGGGGCATCAGGACAGGGCGTCGGGCAATGGTGCCCGCTCCGTGCCGGGACAGCCGCGGCCCGTGACGCGTCCACAGATGTTCATGAGATCCAAGGGACCTCCCGGCAGGCCCCTTCTCCCCCTTCGGGCATGTCCGCATGTTGGAATGCGATATCCGCTTCTCGGGATTGCCGTCATCATGTAACCTGCACGAAATTTTGCAGAGGGCCAACGTCGTCCCTCGGCCATGCACATATGCCACGACGACGACGGGAGAGCCGATGCGTTCCGCATCCACGCACTCCGCGACCGGCCTCAGCACCACCGCCTGGTCGCCCATGGACGGTCGCCCCGCCCAGCAGGGCATGTACGACCCGCGCAACGAGCACGACGCCTGCGGCGTCGGCTTTGTGGCCAACCTCAGCGGCGAGGCCGGCCACACGCTGGTCGAACAGGCGCTGACCGTATTGCGGAACCTCGAACACCGCGGCGCCACCGGCTCCGAGCCCGACTCGGGCGACGGCGCCGGAATCCTGTCCCAGGTGCCGGACGCCTTCCTGCGCGAGGTGGCCGGTTTCGAGCTCCCCGAGGCCGGCGCGTACGCCGTCGGCATCGCCTTCCTCCCCGCCGACGGCACCGCACAGGCCGTCGCCGTGGAACGCATCGAGGCCATCGCCGTCGAGGAGAACCTCACGGTCCTCGGCTGGCGCGAGGTCCCGGTCACCCCGGACCTGCTCGGCAACGGCGCCCGCGCCACCATGCCCGCCTTCTCGCAGCTCTTCGTCACCGGGGGTACCGCCCAGGCCGAAGGCTCTGGGGGAGGGGCGAGCGGCATCGAGCTGGACCGCAAGGCGTTCGTGCTGCGCAAGCGCGCCGAGCGCGAGGCCGGCGTGTACTTCCCGTCGCTGTCCGCCCGCACCATCGTCTACAAGGGCATGCTGACCACCGGCCAGCTGGAGCCCTTCTTCCCCGACCTGTCCGACCGTCGCTTCGCGTCGACGCTCGCCCTGGTCCACTCCCGGTTCTCGACGAACACCTTCCCGTCCTGGCCGCTCGCCCACCCGTACCGCTTCGTCGCGCACAACGGCGAGATCAACACGGTCAAGGGCAACCGGAACTGGATGAAGGCCCGCGAGTCCCAGCTCGCCTCGGACGTCTTCGGCGAGGGCAACCTCGACCGGATCTTCCCGATCTGCACCCCCGACGCCTCCGACTCGGCCTCCTTCGACGAGGTCCTGGAGCTGCTCCACCTCGGCGGCCGGTCGCTCCCGCACAGCGTGCTGATGATGATCCCGGAGGCGTGGGAGAACCACGCGTCCATGGACCCGGACCGCCGCGCCTTCTACCAGTACCACTCCACGATGATGGAGCCCTGGGACGGCCCGGCCTGCGTCACCTTCACCGACGGCACCCAGGTCGGCGCGGTCCTCGACCGCAACGGTCTGCGCCCCGGCCGCTACTGGGTCACCGACGACGGCCTCGTCGTCCTCGGCTCCGAGGTCGGCGTGCTCGACATCGACCCGGCCAAGGTCGTCCGCAAGGGCCGCCTGCAGCCCGGCAAGATGTTCCTCGTCGACACCGCCCAGAAGCGGATCATCGAGGACGACGAGATCAAGGCCGAACTGGCCGGCGCCGCCCCCTACGCCGAATGGCTGGAAACGGGCGAGATCGAGCTCGAAGACCTTCCCGAGCGCGAGCACATCGTCCACACCCACGCCTCGGTCACCCGCCGCCAGCAGACCTTCGGCTACACCGAGGAAGAGCTGCGCATCATCCTCGCGCCGATGGCCCGCACCGCCGGCGAGCCGCTCGGCTCCATGGGCACGGACTCCCCGATCGCGGCCCTGTCCGAGCGCCCCCGGCTGCTCTTCGACTACTTCACTCAGCTCTTCGCGCAGGTCACCAACCCGCCGCTGGACGCCATCCGCGAGGAGCTCGTCACCTCGCTGCTGTCCTCGGTGGGCCCGCAGGGCAACCTGCTGGAGCCGACCGCCGCGTCCTGTCGCAGCGTCACCCTGCCCTTCCCGGTGATCGACAACGACGAGCTGGCCAAGCTGATACACGTCAACGCCGACGGCGACATGCCGGGCATGAAGGCCGCCACGCTCTCCGGCCTCTACCGGGTCTCCGGCGGCGGCGAGGCACTCGCCGCCCGCCTGGAGGAGATCCGCGGCGAGGTCGACGCGGCCATCGAGAACGGCGCCCACCTGATCGTCCTCTCGGACCGTCACTCGGACGCCGAGCACGCGCCGATCCCGTCGCTGCTGCTCACCGCCGCCGTGCACCACCACCTCATCGCCACCAAGCAGCGCACCCAGGTGGGTCTGCTGGTCGAGGCCGGCGACGTCCGCGAGGTCCACCACGTCGCGCTGCTCATCGGCTACGGCGCCGCCGCCGTCAACCCGTACCTCGCCATGGAGTCCGTCGAGGACCTGCTGCGCGCCGGTACCTTCCTGTCCGGCCTGGAGCCGGAGCAGGCCATCAAGAACCTGATCTACGCGCTCGGCAAGGGCGTCCTGAAGGTCATGTCCAAGATGGGCATCTCCACGGTCGCCTCGTACCGCGGCGCCCAGGTCTTCGAGGCCGTCGGCCTCGACCAGGAGTTCGTCGACACCTACTTCGGCGGCACCGCCACCAAGATCGGCGGCGCCGGACTCGACGTCGTCGCCAAGGAGGTGGCCGCCCGCCACGCCAAGGCGTACCCGGTCTCCGGCATCGCCGCCACGCACCGCGCACTGGAGATCGGCGGCGAGTACCAGTGGCGCCGCGAGGGCGAGCCGCACCTGTTCGACCCGGACACGGTCTTCCGCCTCCAGCACGCCACGCGCAACCGCCGGTACGACATCTTCAAGCAGTACACCGACCGGGTGAACGAGCAGTCCGAGCGGCTGATGACGCTCCGCGGACTCTTCGGGTTCAAGACCGGCGAGGCGGGCGACCGGCCCTCGATCCCCGTCGAGGAGGTCGAGTCCGTCGCCGACATCGTCAAGCGCTTCTCCACCGGCGCCATGTCGTACGGCTCCATCTCCAAGGAGGCGCACGAGACCCTCGCCATCGCCATGAACCAGTTGGGCGGCAAGTCCAACACCGGTGAGGGCGGCGAGGACCCGGACCGCCTGTACGACCCGGCGCGCCGCTCGTCCATCAAACAGGTCGCCTCCGGCCGCTTCGGCGTCACCAGCGAGTACCTGGTCAACGCGGACGACATCCAGATCAAGATGGCGCAGGGCGCCAAGCCCGGCGAGGGCGGCCAACTGCCCGGCCACAAGGTCTACCCGTGGGTCGCCAAGACCCGGCACTCCACCCCGGGCGTCGGCCTGATCTCCCCGCCCCCGCACCACGACATCTACTCCATCGAGGACCTGGCCCAGCTGATCCACGACCTCAAGAACGCCAACCCGGCGGCCCGCATCCACGTGAAGCTGGTCTCCGAGGTCGGCGTCGGAACGGTCGCCGCGGGCGTCTCCAAGGCCCACGCGGACGTCGTCCTCATCTCCGGCCACGACGGCGGAACGGGCGCCTCGCCGCTCACCTCGCTCAAGCACGCGGGCGGCCCCTGGGAGCTCGGCCTCGCCGAGACCCAGCAGACCCTGCTGCTCAACGGGCTGCGCGACCGCATCGTGGTCCAGACGGACGGCCAGCTCAAGACCGGCCGCGACGTCGTCATCGCCGCGCTGCTCGGCGCCGAGGAGTTCGGTTTCGCGACCGCGCCGCTCGTCGTCTCCGGCTGCGTCATGATGCGCGTCTGCCACCTGGACACCTGCCCCGTCGGCATCGCCACCCAGAACCCGGTCCTGCGCGACCGCTTCTCCGGCAAGCCCGAGTTCGTCGTCAACTTCTTCGAGTTCATCGCGGAGGAGGTGCGCGAGATCCTCGCCGAGCTGGGCTTCCGCACCATCGAGGAGGCCGTCGGTCACGCCGAACTCCTCGACACCAGCAAGGCCGTCACGCACTGGAAGGCCCAGGGCCTCGACCTCGAGCCCCTCTTCCACGTGCCCGAGCTGCCCGAGGGCGCGGTCCGCCACGCCCTGATCGAGCAGGACCACGGCCTGGAGAAGGCGCTCGACAACGAGCTGATCAAGCTCGCCGGCGACGCCCTGAACGCCGCCACGGCCGAAGCGGCCCAGCCGGTCCGCGCCCAGGTCGCGATCCGCAACATCAACCGGACCGTCGGCACCATGCTCGGCCACGAGGTCACCAAGAGGTTCGGTGGAGCGGGCCTGCCCGACAACACCATCGACCTGACCTTCACCGGTTCGGCCGGCCAGTCCTTCGGCGCCTTCCTGCCGCGCGGCGTGACGCTGCGCCTGGAGGGCGACGCCAACGACTACGTCGGCAAGGGCCTCTCCGGCGGCCGAGTCGTGGTCCGCCCGGACCGCGGCGCCGACCACCTCGCCGAGTACTCCACCATCGCCGGCAACACCATCGGCTACGGGGCCACCGGCGGCGAGATGTTCCTGCGCGGCCGAACCGGCGAACGCTTCTGCGTCCGCAACTCCGGCGCCCTCGTCGTCTCGGAGGGCGTGGGCGACCACGGCTGCGAGTACATGACGGGCGGCCAGGCCGTCGTCCTGGGCGAGACGGGCCGCAACTTCGCGGCCGGCATGTCGGGCGGCACCGCGTACGTCATCGACCTCGACCCGAACAACGTCAACGTCGGCAACGCCGGCGCCGTCGAGACCACCCTCTCCGACACCGACAAGCAGTGGCTGCACGACGTGGTGCGTCGCCACGAGGAGGAGACCGGCTCGACCGTGGCCGCGAAGCTCCTCGCCGACTGGTCCGTCGCGGTGGACCGCTTCAGCAAGATCATCCCGACCACGTACAAGGCAGTGCTCGCCGCCAAGGACGCCGCCGAGCTGGCCGGACTCTCGGAGTCCGAGACCACCGAGAAGATGATGGAGGCGGCGATCAATGGCTGACCCGAAGGGCTTCCTCACCACCCCGCGCGAGACCGCCTGTTCCCGTCCCGTGGCCGAGCGGCTGGAGGACTGGAACGAGGTCTACGTTCCGGGCTCGCTGCTCCCGATCATCAGCAAGCAGGCCGGCCGCTGCATGGACTGCGGCATCCCGTTCTGCCACAACGGCTGTCCCCTCGGGAACCTGATCCCGGAGTGGAACGACTTCGCGTACCGCGAGGACTGGGGCGCGGCGTCCGAGCGCCTGCACGCCACGAACAACTTCCCGGAGTTCACCGGCCGACTGTGCCCGGCCCCGTGCGAGTCGGCGTGCGTCCTCGGCATCAACCAGCCCGCCGTCACGATCAAGAACGTCGAAGTCTCGATCATCGACAAGGCCTGGGACAACGGCAACGTCACCCCCCAGCCGCCCGAGCGGCTGTCCGGCAAGACGGCCGCCGTCATCGGCTCCGGCCCGGCGGGTCTCGCCGCGGCCCAGCAACTGACCCGGGCCGGCCACACCGTGGTCGTGTACGAGCGCGCCGACCGCGTCGGCGGCCTGCTGCGCTACGGCATCCCCGAGTTCAAGATGGAGAAGGTGCACATCAACCGCCGCATCGAGCAGATGCGCGCGGAAGGCACCAAGTTCCGCACGGGCATCGAGGTCGGCCGCGACATCACGGCCACCGACCTGCGCAAGCGGTTCGACGCGGTCGTCATCGCGGCCGGCGCCACCGTCTCCCGCGACCTGCCGGTCCCCGGGCGAGAGCTCAAGGGCATCCACTTCGCCATGGAGTACCTGCCGCTCTCCAACAAGGTGCAGGAGGGCGACTTCGTCGCCCCTCCGATCACCGCCGAGGGCAAGCACGTCGTCGTCATCGGCGGCGGCGACACCGGCGCGGACTGCGTGGGCACCGCCCACCGCCAGGGCGCGGCCTCGGTCACGCAGTTGGAGATCATGCCCAAGCCGGGCGAGGAGCGGAACCCCAACCAGCCCTGGCCGACCTTCCCGATGCTGTACAAGGTCACCTCGGCCCACGAGGAGGGCGGCGAGCGGGTCTACTCCGTCTCCACCACCCACTTCGAGGGCGACGAGGACGGCAACGTCCAGTCCCTGCACCTCGTCGAGGTCGCCTTCGAGGACGGCAAGCTCGTCCAGAAGGCGGGCACCGAACGCGTCCTCCCGGCGCAACTGGTCACCCTCGCCATGGGCTTCACCGGCACCGACCAGGAGAACGGTCTGGTCCAGCAGTTCGGCCTGGACCTCGACGCGCGCGGCAACATCGAGCGCGACGCCTCGTACGCGACCAACGTGGGCGGCGTCTTCGTCGCCGGCGACGCCGGCCGCGGCCAGTCGCTCATCGTCTGGGCCATCGCGGAGGGCCGCTCGGCCGCCCGCGGCGTGGACCGCTTCCTGACGGGCGCCAGCGCCCTGCCGTACCCGGTCAAGCCGACGGACCGTTCCATCACCGTGTAGTACCGACGGTGCACCCTCCCCCGGGCCTTCCGGGGGAGACCCCTCATACGGCCCGTACAACGACGTACGGAAACCCGACACCGCGCCCGCCATGTCCCCGACCAGGGATGGCGGGCGCTGTGGCGTTCCCGGGGGGCGGTGGGTCCGGGGAGGGATGTCAGTCGGCGGTGAACTCGTACTGGAGCTCGTACAGGTGTCCGGCCTTCACCATGACGGTGACTTCGACGGGCCGGTCGCCCGCGCCGTACACCGTCCGCAGGGTACGGAGCACCGGCAGATCGCCGGGCAGCCGAAGGGCCGCGTACTGCTCCTGCGTCGCGACCCGGGCGGACACCCGGTCCACGCTGCGGCACGGCGGGAATCCGAGGGCCGCGAGCAGCGTCGGGGTGCCGCCACGGACACGGCGCTGGTCGGCGAGGGCGGTGCCGCGAGCGATGTCCGTAGGGTAATGGGACGTCACCAGTTCGGCGGGCTCGCCGTCCACGCTGATCAACTGGCGGCGGCATACCGCAAGAGCGCCCTCGGGGAGGGCGAGGGCTTCGGCGATGTCGCCGGTGACGGGCGTTTCCTCCACCCCCAGCAGGGTGCTGCGCGCCACCGAGGGGCGCTCGGCGACCGTGGCGAGCCACGGGTATGCCGCCCCGTCATCGGCCTTGGCGAGGGAGAGCGCAGGACGGACGGTGCGTTGCCGGTTCTCCCTCACGGTCACGGCCGCACCCGCCCGGCCGACGGCCAGCCCCTCGTCCTTCAGGAGCTGGACCGCCTTCTGGATCGTGGCGTTGGAGGCGTCGAACCGGTCCTTCAGTCGGGCGGTCGAAGGCAGTTTCCCACCCGGGGCGATGGCGCCGCTCATGATCTCGTCGCGCAGATCGGCTGCGATCCGGACATGCAATGGTCGGTGGTCGAGCCCGTCGGTGTCGGTCACGCGCTGTCGATCCCCATCTCGTACCGCAACTGCTGGCGGCCTCCCGGCATGAGCATCACGTCCGCCTGGATCGGGCGGTCCGCCGCGTTGTACGTGGTGCGGGCCAGGCACAGGAGCGGCTCAGCCGGGGCGAGGCGGAGGATCGCTCGCTCTTCCGCGCCGGCCGGGCGCGCGGTCACGTCCTCCACCACGCGCACGCCTACGTGCCCGAGGGCGGCGAGGAGGGTCACAGCGCCGCCGCGGATCTTCGCGCCGGCTGCCAGCGGGGTGCCGGCCGCGATGTCGGCGGGGTAATAGGTGTCCGTCAACTCGGTCGGCTCGCCGTCGAGTTCGATGATCCGGCGGCGTACGACCACCATCGGTTCGCCGGTCAGGCCGAGCATCCGGGCGACATCCTTCGGGGCGGGGACCTCCCCGGCGTACAGGATGCGCTGCCCGCCCCGCCGGCCTGCCTTCGCGCCCTCTTCGGTCCAGGCGTCCGTGTCCCCGACGGCACGCGGGGTCAGGTACGGCATCGACGTGCTGGTCCATCCGCTCCCGCTCACGCTGCCTCCCGTGCGTTCGACTCGCCCTGTCACCACCCACGTTAAGCGACGGTCTTGCTGGTTCCTACTCTCGCAAACCTTGCTGCTTTTCGCGAATAGCGATACGTTCAGTGCCGTCGTGACAGCACAGCGTCAAGGCGGTGGGGTGCCATGTCCCTGTCCAGGCAGCAGCAATTCCCTCGGGCTCGCACGTCGGTGCGCGCAGCCCGGCGGTTCGCGGACGACACGCTCGCCGTGTGGGGCATTTCCGATCGACTCGACGACGTCCGACTCTGCACGTCCGAACTCGCCGCGAACGCGGTGCTGCACGGTGTTCCGCCGGGGCGGGAGTTCTCGGTGCGGCTCGTGCGGGAGGGCGGCGTTCTGTGGATCGAGGTACGTGACAGCGGACCGGGGTGGCCGGTCGTGCGACGTGCCGGTGGAGACGATCGGGGTGGCAGGGGCCTGTGGTTGGTCAATGCTGTGGCCGACGCGTTCGAGGTTCGTGGCGAAGTTGTCGGCAAGACGGTTCGGGTCGGCTTCGGGTCGGGTTCCGGGCAGGCGGGCGAGGAGTGCGTCAGCGGGGCGTCGAGCGGGCCGTCAGGGCGGCCAGGGCCGAGCGGCTGGTGACGCCCGTCTTGTGGAAGATGTGCGACAGGTGGGTGTCGACCGTGCGGGGGCTCAGCCGCAGGCGCGCGGCGATCACCGGGGTGGTGAGGCCCTCCGCGACCAGGGCGGCGATCTGCTGCTCGCGCCGGGTGAGGGCGGGGAAACCGGGGCCGCCGGTGGGCCCGGACGCGGGGGGAACCGCGGCCCGGGCAGGGCTCGCGGCGGTTGACACCGGGGCCCGCGCAGAGCCCGCCGCGGGTGACGCCGACGCCGGGTCGGGGGCCGTCGCGGATGCGGTCGGCGGTTCGGGGGTCGGGGGGCGGACGAGGTCCGCGAGGCCCGTCAACAGCCCGGCGCCGCCCGCCGCGGCCAGCCGGTGGCCCTGCTCCCACAGCGGCGCGGCCGCCGCCGCGTCGGCCGTCAGGGAGGCCCCGAACAGCAGCGACAGCGCCTCCCACAGGGTGGCGCCCGAACGCCCCGCCTCCTCGGCCGCCTGTACGAACCGCCGCGCCGCCCCGGCCGCGTCGCCCCGGCCCACCAGGACCTGCCCCTCGCCGCGCAGCGCCGCCGCCCGCTGGGCGGGCAGGTCGAGCAGGTCCGCGTCCCGGCGGGCCCGGGCGGCCCACGCCTCGGCGGCGGGCAGGTCGCCGTCGGCGACGGCGGCGGTGACCAGGGCCTCCAGGAACAGGGGCCGCATGGACGGCTGGAGCGCGGCCAGGTCCGGTCCGCCGCCGGCCCGCAGCATCGCGGACCGGGCCCGCCGGGGATCGCCCCCGTGCAGCGCGGCGTAACTCAGGACGCACCACGCGAGGGAGGCCCACCAACTGGTCCGGGGGCCGGTCGCGGCGACGGCCTCCTCGGCGACGGTCAGCGAGGTCCGGTCGCCGGGCGGCAGAGCGGCGATCAACACCTGCGCCTTGTTCGACAGGACGAGCGCGAGCAGTTCGTCGCTCCCGATCCCGCGGGCGATGCTCTCGGCCTCGTCGGTCAGTTCCAGCGCCGACCCCAGCCGGCAGGTGGTCATGTGGACGATGGCCTTGCAGAGCAGCAGGTGCGGCAGCAGGTGCAGGGGGCCGCTGCGCCGGGCGATGGCCAGCCCCCGGTCGGCGTGCCGTTCCGCGTCGGTGTACCGCTCCAGGTAGAACTCGGCCCAGCCCAGCCGGGCCAACGGTTCGCACAGGTCGGCGAGGTCCCGGTCGGTGAGCGCGTCCACCCGGGCCCCGGCGCGGTCGGTGAACTCCCGGGCGGACGCCAGGTTCCCCTCGTACGCCTCGCCGAGCGCCGCGATGGCCAGCGCCGTGGCCGCCGCCGGCTCGTTGCCGAGGGTCCGGGCCAGCTCGAAGGTGCGCTGTACGTCGGCCCGTACGGTCGGGTAGGCCGAGGCGTGCGGGGCGGACGAGCCGAGCTCCAGGCCGAGGGCCACCGCGTCGGCCGGTCCGGGCGCGGGGGTACGGGACAGCTCGCGCCGCAGCAGCGACACGGCGGCCGGGTAGTGCCCGAGGTGGCGTTCCATCGAGGCGCACAGGGTGACGGCCGCCGCGCGCACCCCGCCGTCGTCGCCCTCGGGCACCTCGGCGATCACCTCGTGCAGCAGGTCCCGGCTCTCCCGTAACGCGCCGCAGACGCTCAACGCCCGGGCCCGCCGCAGCCGCAGCTCCCGGCGGCGCACGGCGTTCCCGGGCGTGTCCGGGAGGACCCGCAGCACCACCTCCAGCCAGTGCGCGCAGCTCGCGGGGGCCGTGGTCGCGGACTGCTCGGCCGCGTCGAGCAGCACGGCCGCGAGGTCGGGGTCCCAGCGGGCGGCGAGCGCCCGTTCCACGTGGTGGGCCCGGACGGCGGCCGAGGCACCGGCCCCGGCCAGCGCCTCGGCCGCCCGCCGGTGCATACCGGTACGACGCCGGTGTTCGGTGTTCTCGTGGATCACCGTCCGCAGCACGGGATGGCGCAGCGACCAACTGTCGCCCGGCCCGGGCCGCAGCAGGTCGCGGCGGGCCAGCGCGGCCAGGTCGGCGTCGAGCCGGGCCATGTCGGGCACGGCCGCCGTCAACGCCAGCAACGGCGCCGTGGCCTGGTCCCCGAGCACGGCGACGGCCTCGGCGGTACGCCGCTGCGCGGTGGTGAGCGGGGTCAGTTCGTCGAGGAGCAGCGCGGCGAGCCCGCCGTCGGGGACGGCCGCGCCGGCCTGCCCCTGGAGCAGCGTCAGGAAGTACAGCGGGTTGCCCTCGCTGGCGGCGTACAGCCGGGCGGCCCGGGCGGGCGCCAGTCCGGGTGCGAGGTCGGGCGCGAGCCGGGCGACGCAGGCCTCCTCGGGGAGCGGTCCGAGGTCCAGGCGCAGGACGGCGGCGGTGTCCACGCCCCGGGTGAGCGCGGCGGTGAGCGAGGGCGAGGTCTGCCGGTCCCGCCGGGCCACGGCGATGATCACCGGGGTGCGCGGGGGATGCCGTACGAGGTGGTCGAGCAGCTCCAGCGAGGCCGGGTCCGCCCAGTGGAGGTCGTCGAGGGCGATGAGCAGGCCCGGTCCGCCGCGGCCCAGGCGGGTGAGCAGGCGTCCCGTCGCCCGGTGCACGGCGAACCGTTCGGCGTCCGCGCCGATCCCGCCCGCGTCCACCCCGTACAGGACGGGAGCGGCGGCCGCGGCGTCCGGCCCGTCCGGCGGCCCCGCGTCGAGGTCGGTGAAGGCGTCGGTGAACACCCCGAACGGGATGTGCCGCTCGAACTCGGCCGCCCGGCCGCGCAGTACGGTCATGCCCCGGTCGGCGGCCCGCGCGCACAGCTCCGTCAGCAGGCGGCTCTTGCCGATGCCCGCAGCGCCCGTGAGGTCGACGACGGCGGGGGCGCCGCCGTCGAGCACCTCGACCAGGTGCCGGAGTTCGGCGGCCCTCCCGACCAGTGGAGTCCTGCGCATCATCAGCCCCCCGAGTCGGCGCCGGCCAGGACCGGTACACCCGGATTGTCTCCCGTGCGCGCGGCTTACGTAGGTGGTTCCACGGATGTGGGACGGACGGCGGGCTGTCACGCTCGAAATCGACTCCGGCTGTGTCTGACGAGGAGGCCGCATGCGTCGATTACGCGTACTCGTGGTTGCGTCCCTGACCTTACCCGCGCTCGCGCTCGCGGGCTGCGGAGGGCACGGGTCGCCCCGGTCCCTGCCCTCCGATCCGCTCGTGCCGAGCGCGGCGACCTCCTCCACCGCCGCACCGACGCCCACACCCTCCCCGACGCCCACCCCCACACCCACGCCGACCCCGACGTGCACGGTCACCTCCGGCATGGGCCCGGACGAGAAGGCCGCCTACCTCAAGGCCCTCAGGAGCAAGGACCGCCCGGACTACAGCGCCCTGTTCATGACGGACACCGGGGTCTACCTGAGCCTGAAGGACGGCAAACGCCCCTGCGAGGCGGTGGAGGTGAAGATCGGCCACTTCCGCGTCGACATGACCCGCGCCACCGGCAGGCCGGGCTACTCCTACTCCTACAAGCCGATCAACACGGTCATCGTCAAGGTCGGGCCCCGCGACGGGTTCGCCCCGGGGAGCGTCCCCCCGCCGCCGGAGGGATGCGGGGGAACGCTGTCCGTCCTGTACGTCGGTGACGAGATCACCGAGGACGACCTGCCGGACGGACTGCGGCTCCCGAGCGCCGATTCCTCGATCGACTGGACGCTGGTCGTGCTCACCGCGGACCGCGCCCTCGACGGGGTCTTCCAGCCGCCGGCCGGCGTACGGAACTGCTGAGCCGGCCCGGCGGGACGGCGCGCCGTGGGGGTGTGCGTCGACCGCCGGGCCACGGGGCCGCTCCTCGGCGGGGGAGCGGGAAACACGACGGGCGGTACCGCTGGGGGGCGGTACCGCCCGTCGTGACGGGCCGCCGTGACGGGACATACCACCCGTCGTGACGGGACGTCGTGGCGCCCGCCGTGACGGGCCGTACCGCCCGCCGTGACGGGACGTCGCACCGCCCGCCGTGACGGGGCCGGGCCCGGTTCGCTCGTGCGGGTGACGCGTCGCGGGAGCCGCGCGGGCGCCGGTCCCGCCGGACGCGGGCCGGCCACCGGTCCGGGCTTCGGCGGCCGGATCCGGGAGGCGCGGGCGCCGCCGCCCGGGCGGGTCCGACCGTAGGCCGTACGGCCCATGTGCGGCCGATCGCGGCGCAGTTGAGGGCACCCGCCGTCTGGTACCTCTGGCCCCATGCCCTCCCGAATGCTGCTGCTGCGCTGTCTGCTGGGCGCCGCCCTGCTCATGCCCGCCCAGGCCGCGGTCGCCGTCACCGCCCCCGGCGGCGAAGGACGCACCGTCGACTACCGCGGGCTGCGGCTCACCGTCCCCGCCGACTGGCGGGTCGTCGACCTCGACCGGACCCCCGACGCCTGCCTGCGCCTCGACCGGCCCACGCTGTACCTCGGCCACGCCGGGACCCAGGCCGAATGCACCGGCCGAGCCGCCGTCACCCGCGCCGACACCCTGCACCTGGAGCCACTCGACGGGGCCCCGCCGCGCGCCGACGTCCCCACCCTGAAGGCGAACCCCGGGGCGCCGCTCCCGCGGACCGGGAGCGACAGCAACGAGCTGCGGTACGCGCTGCGCGGCTCCGGGGTGATGGCCACCGTCTCGTACGGCACCGGGCCCGACACGGTACGCGGCCTCCTGGAGCGGGCCCGCCGCACGCCCGCCGGTGCCCCCAGGACGGTCGTGGACGTGGTGACCGCCGCCCTGCCGGCGCCCCGCAGCGCCCAGGAACCTTTCACCGGCCTCGGCTTCGACGCCTGCACCGCCCCGACCCAGTCGGCGATGACGGCCTGGCGGCAGGGCTCGCCCTTCGGCGCCGTCGGCGTGTACATCGGCGGCCTGGCCCGGGCCTGCGCGCAGCCGCAACTGACCTCCGGCTGGGTCCGCGGGCAGACCGAGGCGGGCTGGCACCTGATGCCGATCTGGGTGGGCCCGCAGCCCTGGCGCAGCAACACCACCGGGCTGTCCACCGACCCCTCCCGGGCCAACGAGCAGGGCATCGCCGCCGCCGAGGGCGCCGCCGGCGCGGCGCGGTCACTGGGCCTGGGGTCGGGCACGCTCCTCTACAACGACCTGGAGCACTACACCGATCGGGCCACCTGGGACGCACCGGTCGTGGCCTACCTCACCGCCTGGACGGTGCGGTTGCACGAGCTGGGGTACAAGTCGGCGGCCTACGTGCACGCGGCCTCCGGGGTGCCGGCGCTGAGCGCGCACCACCATCAGGCGCCGCAGGCCATGCCGGACGTGCTGTGGGTGGCCCGGTGGAACCTCTCGGCGAGCGTCTCGGACGCCGACATGGGCCTGTCCACCGGGACGACCAAGTGGGCGGGCCGGCGCCGGGCCCACCAGTTCCGCGGCGGTCACGACGCCACGTACGGCGGGGTGACGATCAACATCGATCGCAGTTGGATCGACGTCGATCCCCGCCTCCTCGCCGTCCCCGGGACGATCGGGCTCGGTCCCCTGGCCTGAAGGGCGTCCGGCCCGAGGGGCGTCTCAGCCGGCGGGGGAGTCCCCGGCCGGGTCCTCGCGCGCCGGCTCGTCGTCGTTGCCCCGGCGCAGGGTGTGGACGCCGCGCTCCGGGGTCCACGTCCGCACCACCAGGTCGTCGCCCTCGACGGTGATCCGCACGATCTCCGTCAGGTCGGCGTGGAAGAGGTGGAAGGGGTGCGGGGTCTCGGTCTCCTCCGCGTACCGGTGGAGTTCCGGCGGGTCCACCAGCTCCAGCGCCCGCCCGGAGATCCGGACGTCCCCGCCCTCCATCTCCTCGCCGGGGCCCGGATTGGAGTGCAGCGCGAACCGGGGGTCGCGCTGGAGGTCCCTGGCCTTCATGGAACCGGCCATCATGCCGAGCCACAGTTCCCCGCCGCGGATGTCCACGTTCAGCCCGGCCAGTCGGGGCGAGCCGTCCTTGCGGAGGGTGCCGAGGACGTGGTGCGGATACCGCGCGAAGCGGGCCCGGACGGCCGCCGCGAACTCCGGCTCCGCCGTCTCGAACACGGCCCAGTTGTTCGTCGTCGTCATCCCTCCATCCAAGCGCGGATCGCGCGCCGCCGCCGCTCAGACGCGCAGGATGCCGGCCTCCCGGGCCGCCGCCAGCCAGGACGGGAACTCCGCGACCAGCCGGTCGTACAGCACGTCGTCCGGGACCCGGCGCGGGTCCTCGCCGGCGTGGAAGTAGCCCGCGTTGTCGACGACCCGCTTCGCGGGGACGGGGAGTTCGTCGAGGCGGCGCAGGAAGTCGAACTGGGTGCTGCGGGTGTTGCCGAAGCCGATGAACTGCCAGAACAGCGGCAGCCGGGCGGCCTTGCAGAGGTACCGCTCCGCCAAGGCCTTGTTGATCGGGCCGCCGTCCGTCTGGAACACGACCAGGGCGGGGTCCGCGGCACCGGACTCCAGGTAGTGGTCGATCACCCCGTCCATCGCCAGGTGATAGGCGGTCTGGCCCATGTGGCCGAGCCCGTCGGCGATCTCGGTGACCCGCCCCTCGTGTCGGCCGAGCACGACCTCCTCCACGGCGTCTATCTCCGTGGAGAAGAAGACCACCGGGACCCGCCCGTCGTCGTCCAGGTGCGCTGACAGCCCCAGCACACGGTCGGCCAGGGCCTGGACGCTTCCGTCGCGGTAGTACGGCCTCATCGATCCGGAGCGGTCCAGTACCAGATAGACCGCGGCGCGCTCTCCCTCCAGTCCGTGCTTGCGGAGGGATATGCCGGCGCTCTTGTACAGGTTCACGAGCGCCGGAGCCGTCTCTCGCATCTTCCCGAGACTGATCGCGCTGCCGGTCATACGGCCGAGATTACGGCAGTACCCGACGCTGTGAGCCCGATTCGGGCGGCCGGCCGCGGGCGCACCCCACCGCCTTCGCGCGTTCCGGCGGCCCTACGGCCGTGTGCCGCGCTCCGTCGCGAGTGCCTCGATGTCGTCGAGCATCGCGGCCGCCAGGTCGCGTTCGGAGGCGTAGTACCGCTCGGCCCACTTGAGGGTCAGCGTCGGGTAGGCCCAGGAGGCCTCCTGCTCGGCCGCTTCCGCGTCCGCCACCGCACCGCGGCGCATCGTCTCCGCGAAATCCCTTTGCCGTAGCAGGACTTCGCGCATCTGCTCCGGCTCCAGCAGGTGGCCGAGCCACAGTCGGAGCATGGGTCCGTGCTTGAGCACCGGCGGGTCGACCGGCGCCTCGCGCGCCCATTCCCGTACGGCCGTCATGCCTTCGTCGGTGATCCGGTACACGCGTTTGTCGCGGGTGCCGGTCTCCTGGGCGACCAGGCGCGAGGAGGCGTATCCGGCCTTCTCCAGCCGCTTGAGTTCGCTGTAGATCTGGCTGAAGGACGGGCTCCAGTAGAAGAAGCGCAGCGACCCGTCCGACCACTTCTTCAGGTCGTAGCCGGAGAGCTCCTCGCCGAAGGAGAGCAGCCCGAGCACTGCCCAGCCGGTCGCGGGGAGGGGGCGCTTGTTCGTCTCGTCTGCCACGCGGCGCAGTCTACGACCGGTCCGCGCGGGCCCTCTTCCCCCGACAGGGTATGACTGCTAGGAATATTCCTCATAGGTACACCTGGCCTCGTCCCCCGGGATGCGTGTTCGGAGTCCGCCGGTGGGGCCGGAAGGTCATTCCGCGCTCACGTGCCCTGGAGGGCCGCACCGTGATCCCACTGGACGGCAAGGTCGTCGTCATCACCGGCGCCGGGCGCGGGCAGGGCGCCGCCGAGGCCCGCCTGTGCGCGGAGGCGGGAGCCCGGGTCGTCGTCACCGACATCCGGGAGGAGGAGGGCCGGGAGGTCGCCGCGACCCTGGAGGACCAGGGGCTGTACGTCCACCACGACGTGGCCGACGCCGACGGCTGGGCCCGGGTCGTACGGGAGGCCGTGGCCTCCTTCGGCACGATCTCGGCGCTCGTCAACAACGCGGCCCTGTGGCGCACCGCCCACGTGGAGCGGCAGTCCCTCGCCGACTTCGAGGCGCTGCTGCGGGTCAACCTGCTCGGGCCCTTCCTCGGCATCCAGGCCGTCGCCCCCGTCATGCGCGCCGGCGGGGGCGGTTCGATCGTCAACGTCTCCTCCACCGCCGGACTGGTCGGCATCCCGGGCCACGCGGCCTACGGATCCACCAAGTTCGCCCTGCGCGGGCTGACCCGGTCGGCCGCCCTGGACCTGGCGGGGGACCGGATCCGCGTCAACTCCGTGCACCCGGGCGCCATCGACACCCCGATGATCTCCGCGGTGTCGGACAAGGACTGGTCCCACGTCCCGCTGGGCCGCATGGGCCGGCCCGAGGAGGTGGGGGAACTGGTTCGCTTCCTCTGCTCGGACGCCTCCTCGTACGTCACCGGCGGCGAGTTCACCGTGGACGGGGGGACGACGGCCCGATGAGCGATCCCCTCTCGCCCGCCGCCCGGCGGCTGTGCGACCTCATGGCCGCGGCCTTCCCCGGCCCCGGCGACCCGGACGCCCTGCGGGCCGCTGCCGCCGCCGGCGGGCGCGCCCCCGGACCCGCGGTGGCCGACGTGCACGACGACGACGCCTGCGGGGTCCCCGTCCGCGTGTACGACCCCGACCCCGGGGCCGCGGGGCGCCCGCTCGTCGTCTACCTCCACGGCGGCGGCTGGGTGATGTGCGACCTCGACACCCACGACGCCGGCTGCCGCCGGCTCGCCGCCGCCTCGGGCGCGGTCGTCGTCTCCGTCGACTACCGGCTCGCCCCCGAACACCCCTGGCCCGCCGCGCCCGACGACGCGCTGACCGCGCTGCTGTGGGCCCGCTCCCGAGCCGCCGCGCTGGGCTGCGACCCTGACAGGGCGATCGTCGCCGGGGACTCCAGCGGGGGCACCCTGGCGGCCGTGACCGCACTGCGGGCCCCCGAACTCCTCGCGGGACAACTGCTGTTCTACCCGCCCCTGGACGCGGCCATGGACACCCCGTCCGTGGAGAGGTACGGGCGGGGGTACTTCCACACCGCCGCCCACATGGCCTGGTACTGGGACCGGTACGGCGGGGACCCCGCGCACCCGCACGTCTCGCCGCTGCGCGCCCCCGACCTGACCGGACTGCCGCGCACCCTGATCGTCCTCGCCGACTGCGACGTGCTGCGGGACGAGGGCCTGGCGTACGCCCGCCGGCTGGGGGAGGCGGGCGTGGACTGCGGCGTCCAGCTCCACCCGGGCGTCTTCCACGGCTTCCTGGGCACACCGCTGCCGGCCGCCGGCGCGGCGTACGCGGCGGCCGCCGCGTGGATCAGGGGCTGAGGGGGCGGCACGGCCCCGCCCGTGGAGGCCGTGCGGTGCTCCTCGGACGCGCCCGCGGCGCGGCGGGCACGGGTGAACCGCTGTCGAAGATCGGCGGCGGCGCGAACAATGGGCCCATGACGACCCCCTCCCGCGCCCGCTCCTTCGACGCCGCCGCCGCGCTGTACGCCGCGCACCGGCCCGCCTACCCCGACGCGCTCCTCGACGCCCTGGAGGAGCTGAGCGGTCGCCCGCTCGCCGGCTCCCGGGTCGCCGACGTGGGGGCCGGGACCGGCATCGCGACGGCCCTGCTGCACGCGCGCGGGGCACACGTCCTCGCCGTCGAGCCCGGGGACGGGATGGCCGCCGAACTGCGCCGAGCGCACCCCGGGATACCGCTGGTGCGCGGGGACGGCGACCGACTGCCGCTGGCCGACGGCGCCTTCGACCTGCTCACCTACGCGCAGGCCTGGCACTGGACCGACCCGGCCCGCTCCGTCCCCGAGGCCCGCCGCGTGCTGCGGCCCGGCGGCGCGCTCGCGATCTGGTGGAACGACATGGACGAGTCGGTGCCGTGGGTCGCCGACCAGGCCGCGCGGATCCGGGCCCTCTTCGGCGCCGACGGCGTGTCCTTCCGCACGCTGCCCGCCGGCCTCGACTCCGGCTTCCGCACCCGCACCGTGCCCTGGTCCCGCCGGATCACCCTCGACGAGCACCTCGCCAACCTCGCCAGCCACTCGGCGTTCCTGCTCCTCGGCGAGGCCGGCACCCGGGAGTTCACGGACCGGGAGCGGTCGGTGCTGGGCGCCCTCTTCCCGGACGGCACGGTGGAGGAGCCGTACGTGGTCAGCCTCCACGTGAGCGTCCTGTGACGGGCGCGGTGACGGGTGCCGTGACGGGGGCGCCCCACGCCCGGGACCGCGACCACGCCCGGGACCGCGACCACGCCCACCGCTACCGCCCGGCGGCCTCGAGTACCGCCGCCCGGCACGCCGACGGCGTCCCCCACGCGTCCCGCAGCGGGCGGGCCTTGCGCAGCCACAGCGACAGGTCCAGCTCCTCGGTGTAGCCGATCGCCCCGTGGAGTTGGAGCGCCGTCATCGCCGCCGCGTACGAGGCCTCGCCCGCCGCGAGCTTCGCCGCAGCGACCTCGCCCGGATCGAGGGACAGCCCGGCCGCCCACACCAGCGGCCGGGCGAACTCCAGGCCCAGCAGGGTGTCCGCCAGCCGGTGCTTGACCGCCTGGAACCCGCCGATCTGCATGCCGAACTGTGTGCGCTGCTTCGCGTACTCCACCGTCCGCGCCAACAGGGCCTCCCCGACGCCCAGGCACTGCGCCGCCGTCAGCAGCCGCGCCCACCCCAGGGCGCTCCGCGCCGCCGCCGTCACCGAGGGCCCGCGGGCCAGCAGCTCACCGCCCCCGGCCGGGGGACGCAGCAGCCTGCGCGCCGGGTCCGTCGAGCGCAGGACGGGCGGTCCGCCGTCCGGGTCCGCCAGCCGCAGTTCGCCGGCCTCCGACACCGTGAAGCAGTACGTGGCCGCGTCCGCGTCCAGGGCGTACGGGGCCGCGCCCGGCAGGGTCAGCGAGGCCGAGGCCCCGCCCGAGACCAGCCCGGGGAGGAAGCGCTTCGCCGGCCCCTCGTCGTCCAGACCCGCCAGCAGCACCGAGGCCGCGACCGTCTCCACCACCGGACCCGGCACCCCGGCCCGCCCCAACTCCACGAACCCGAGGGTCGCTTCCAGGGGCAGCGGGCCGAGCCCCTCGTGTTCCTCGCCGGCGGCGAGCGCGAACAGGCCGGTGTCGGCGAGGCGGGACCACAGGGCGCGCCCCGGCGCGTGGTCGCCCGCGCCCCAGGCCCGTACGGCCGCCGGGACCTCGGACGCGTCGAGCAGCCGGCGCAGCGTCCGGACGAACTCGCGCTGCTCGTCGGTCGGAAGGAAGCGCATCAGCGGCGGCCCTTCGGGAGGCCGAGCAGCCGCTCGGCGATGATGTCGCGCTGGATCTCGTTCGTCCCGGCGTAGATCGGACCTGCCAGGGAGAAGAGCCACGGTTCGGCCCACTCGCCGTCCGCCAGCTCCGCGTCCGCGCCCAGCAGGTCGAGCGCCGTCTCGTGCAGGGCGATGTCGTACCGGGACCAGAACACCTTGTTCAGGCTGGACTCGGCGCCGATCGTCTCGCCGGCCGCGAACCGCGAGGCGTTCCCCCAGGTGAACAGCTCGTACGCGCGCGCCCCGACCAGCGCGTCCGCGACCCGGTCCGACAGTGCGGTGTCGGCGGGATCCCCGACCTCCCGCCACAGTCCGAGCAGCCGGTCCGCCGCCGCCAGGAACCGGCCGGGGGAGCGCAGGGTCAGCCCCCGCTCGTTGCCGGTCGTGGACATCGCGATCCGCCAGCCCTGTCCCGGCTCCCCGATGACGTCCTCGTCCGGGACGAACACCCGGTCCAGGAAGAGTTCCGCGAAGGCCGGTTTGCCGTCCAGGCGGCCGATCGGCCGCACCGTCACCCCCGGCGCCCGCAGGTCGAACATCAGGTATGTCAGCCCTTGGTGCGGCTTGGGGGCCTGCGGGTCGGTCCGGAAGATGCCGAACGCCCGGTCCGCGAACGCGGCCCGCGAGGACCAGGTCTTCTGCCCGGACAGCAGCCAACCCCCCTCCGTGCGGACCGCCCTCGACGTCAGGGAGGCCAGGTCGGAGCCCGACTCCGGCTCCGACCAGGCCTGCGCCCAGATCACCTCGCCGCTCGCCATGGACGGCAGCACCCGCGCCCGCTGCTCGGCGCTCGCGTGGTCGAACAGGGTGGGCGCCAGCAGGTTGATGCCGTTCTGGGAGACCCGGCCGGGCGCGCCCGCCGCCCAGTACTCCTCCTCGAACACCAGCCACCGCTCGATGTCCACGTCCCGGCCGCCGTACTCCTCGGGCCAGGACACCACCGCCCAACGGTCGGCGTGCAGCCGGGCCTCCCACTCCCGGTGCGCGGCGAAGCCCTCGGCGGTCTCCAGCGAGGGGAGGGGGGCGGCCGGGACGTGTCCGGCCAGCCAGGCGCGGGCCTCCTCGCGGAAGGCCTCCACCCGCGGGCCGTGGGTGAGGTCCATCAGTCGGTCGCCCCCTTCACGGTGGCGCCCTCCGGGGCCGCGTGGAACACCGGGGGTCCGTCGGTCTCGGGGGTGCGGGCAGCGGACATCGACACATCCTTCCCTAACAAGTGTTTGGTAGGTTAACGTACGGGCATGAGCGCCGTCGAGGAGAGCGGCGCCGGCTCTTCTCGACGGCGACACCGTCCACCCGGACCGGGCGGGATCCCCCGCGACACCATCGCCGAGCGGCTCCTCGGCCTTCCCCAGGAGGTACGGGCGTGAACGCACCCGAGGCACCCGAGTACGTCGCCGGGCACGGGCTGCTCGCCGGCCGGACCGCCGTGATCACCGCCGCCGCCGGGGCCGGCATCGGCGGCGCCACCGCCCGCCGCTTCCTGGAGGAGGGCGCCCGCGTCCTGATCGGCGACGTTCACGCCCGCCGCCTCAAGGAGACCGAGGACGCGCTGGCCGCCGAGTTCGGGTCGGACCGGATCGACTCCCTGCCGTGCGACGTCACCGACGAGGACCAGGTCCGGGCCCTGTTCACACACGCCGAACAGACCCACGGCGCCCTCGACATCGTCGTCAACAACGCCGGACTCGGCGGCACCGCCGCCCTCGTCGACATGACCGACGACCAGTGGGGCCGGGTCCTCGACGTCACCCTCAACGGCACCTTCCGCTGCACCCGCGCCGCCCTGCGCTCCTTCAAGGCCGCCGGCACCGGCGGCGGGGTCGTCGTCAACAACGCCTCCGTCGTCGGCTGGCGCGCCCAGACCGGTCAGGCCCACTACGCCGCCGCGAAGGCAGGGGTGATGGCCCTGACCCGCTGCGCCGCCCTGGAGGCCGCCGAGTTCGGCGTACGGATCAACGCGGTCGCCCCCAGCCTCGCCATGCACCCGCACCTGGTGAAGGTCACGAGCGAGGAACTCCTCGCCGAACTCACCGCCCGCGAGGCCTTCGGCCGGTACGCCGAACCCTGGGAGGTCGCCAACGTCATCGTGTTCCTGGCCAGCGGCTACTCGTCGTACATGACCGGCGAGACGGTGTCGGTCAGCAGCCAGCACGCGTAGGTCGACAATGGGCGCGTGCCGACGAACAAGAAGAAGCCACAGGTGACCGCGTCCCCCGAGCGCAGGCGGGAGCTCCTCGACACCGCCGCCGAGGTCTTCGCCGCGCAGGGCTACAACGCCACCACCGTGCGCAAGATCGCCGATGCCGCCGGGATGCTCGCCGGCAGCCTCTACTACCACTTCGATTCCAAGGAATCGATGCTCGACGAGATCCTCTCGGCCTTCCTGAACGAGCTGTGGGCGGGGTACGACACCGTCCTCGCCGCCGGCCTCGGCCCCAGGGAGACCATCGAGGCCCTCGTCACCGAGTCCTTCCGGGAGATCGACCGGCACCGCGCCGCCGTCGCGATCTACCAGAAGGAATCCCGCCACCTGTCCGCGCAACCCCGCTTCCACTACCTCTCCGACTCGCAGCAGAAGTTCGAGAAGGCCTGGCTGGGGACGCTGGAACGCGGGGTGGCGGCCAAGGCGTTCCGGGCCGACCTGGACATCCGCCTCACCTACCGCTTCGTGCGCGACACGGTGTGGGTCGCGGCCTCCTGGTACCGGCCGGGCGGACAGCACAGCCCCGACGAGATCGCCCGTCAGTACCTGTCGATGGTGCTGGACGGGATCGCCCTGCGCGACTGACCGAACCAGAGGAGTCCCGATGCCCGAGGCCTACATCGTCGACGCCGTACGCACCCCCGTGGGGCGACGCAAGGGAGGCCTGGCCGGCGTGCACCCCGCCGACCTCGGCGCCCACGTCCTGCGGGCCCTGATGGAACGATCCGGCGTGGACCCCGCCGCCGTCGAGGACGTGGTCTTCGGCTGCCTCGACACCGTCGGGCCGCAGGCCGGCGACATCGCGCGGACCGCCTGGCTCGCCGCCGGCCTCCCCGAGGAGGTCCCCGGGGTGACGGTGGACCGCCAGTGCGGCTCCTCCCAGCAGGCCGTCCACTTCGCGGCGCAGGGCGTGCTGTCCGGCACCCAGGACCTGGTCGTCGCCGGCGGCACCCAGAACATGTCGATGATCCCGATCGCCTTCGCCTCGCGGCAGGCCGCCGAGCCGCTGGGCCTCACCGAGGGCCCGTACGCGGGATCGCGGGGCTGGCGCGCCCGGTACGGCGACGCGCCCGTCAACCAGTTCCACGGGGCGCAGATGATCGCCGAGAAGTGGGGGATCTCGCGCCTCGACATGGAGGAGTTCGCACTGCGCTCCCACCGGCGGGCCCTGCGCGCGATCGACGAGGGACGCTTCGAACGGGAGGTCGTGCCGTACGGCGACGTCCGCGTGGACGAGGGTCCGCGCCGGGACACCACCCTGGAGAAGATGGCCGGCCTGAGGCCCGTGGTCGAGGGCGGCACCATCACGGCGGCCGTCTCCTCCCAGGTCTCCGACGGCGCCGCGGCCATGCTGATCGCCTCCGAGCGGGCGGTCGCCGAACACGGCCTGCGCCCCCGGGCCCGTGTCCACCACCTGTCCGTACGGGGCGAGGACCCGATCCGGATGCTGTCCGCCCCGATCCCGGCGACGGCGCACGCCCTGAAGAAGACGGGGCTCTCGCTCGACGAGATCGACCTCGTGGAGATCAACGAGGCCTTCGCCCCCGTCGTGCTGGCCTGGCTGAAGGAGACCGGCGCGGACCCCGATCGGGTGAACGTCAACGGCGGCGCCATCGCGCTCGGCCACCCCCTGGGCGCGACCGGCGTCAAGCTCATGACGACCCTGCTGCACGAGCTGGAGCGCACCGGGGGCCGCTACGGCCTCCAGACGATGTGCGAGGGCGGCGGACAGGCCAACGTGACGATCATCGAGCGGCTCTGAGGCCCCGGGAGACCGGACCCGCTCCGGGGCGCTCGGACGCTCCGGAGCCAGGTCAGGGACCCGTGGGGGCGCGGGTGCGCCGGCGTGTGCTAGCTTAGAGCTCGTTGCAGTTGTGGTACCCATGAACTTTATGTGCGCCTGACGGGAATGCTCCGACAGGCGCTTTAATTGTTTTTACCGGGATCTCCGGATGGGGCCCTTGCCGCCTATTCAGGAGATTCAAATGGCACTTGGCACCGTGAAGTGGTTCAACTCGGAAAAGGGCTTCGGCTTCATCGAGCAGGACGGTGGCGGCCCGGACGTCTTCGCCCACTACTCGAACATCGCCACCCAGGGCTTCCGTGAGCTCCAGGAGGGCCAGCGCGTGTCCTTCGACGTCACCCAGGGCCAGAAGGGCCCCCAGGCGGAGAACATCCTCCCCGCCAACTGACGTAATCAGCACGCCGGGGTCCGCACCGTGAAGGTGCGGGCCCCGGCTTGTCTGCTGTTTCGACTGTTTGTTTTACCTGCCGGTTTCAGGAGGGCTTTCTCGCATGACCAGCTCCAGCTCCGCACGACCCAGCCGCCGCCCCACCCGGGGTCGAGGTGCGGCTCAGGGACGTCCGAAGGCTGGCGCGGGACGGCAGAAGTCCGCCCCCGTGGCCAGGCCCCAAGAATTCACCATGCCCGAACCGCTGACCCCGGCCCTGCCGCCGGTCGCCGCGTTCGAGGACATGGGCATGCCCGAGGCGCTGCTGAAGACCCTCGCCGCCCAGGGCGTCACCGACCCCTTCCCGATCCAGGCCGCCACGCTGCCGAACTCGCTCGCCGGCCGTGACCTGCTCGGCCGCGGCCGTACCGGCTCCGGCAAGACCCTCGCCTTCGGCCTGGCGCTGCTGGCCCGTACCGCCGGTCGCCGCGCGCAGCCGAAGCAGCCGCTCGCGCTGGTCCTCGTCCCGACCCGCGAACTCGCGCAGCAGGTCACCGACGCCCTGGCCCCCTACGCCACGGCCGTCAACCTGCGCATCGCGACCGTCGTCGGCGGCATGTCGATCAACCGGCAGTCCGGCGCGCTGCGCCGCGGCTCCGAGGTGCTCGTCGCCACCCCCGGCCGGCTGAAGGACCTCATCGACCGCGGTGACGCCGACCTCTCGCAGGTCTCCATCACGGTCCTCGACGAGGCCGACCAGATGACCGACATGGGCTTCATGCCGCAGGTCACCGCGCTGCTCAAGCAGGTCGAGGCCGACGGCCAGACCATGCTGTTCTCCGCGACGCTCGACAAGAACATCGACAAGCTCGTCAAGATGTTCCTGCACGACCCGGTCGCCTTCTCCGTCGACCCGTCCGCCGGCGCGGTCAGCACGATGGAGCACCACGTCCTGTACGTCATGGACGAGACCGACAAGAAGGCCGTGGCCACGCGCATAGCCGCACGCGACGGCCGGGTGATCATGTTCGTCGACACCAAGCGCGGGGTCGACCGCATGGTCAAGAAGCTCCTCGCGGACGGCGTCCGCGCCTCCGGCCTGCACGGCGGCCGCTCGCAGCCGCAGCGCAACCGGACCCTGGACTGGTTCAAGACGGGCGAGGTCACCGCGCTGGTCGCCACCAACGTGGCCGCCCGCGGCATCCACATCGACGACCTCGACCTCGTCGTCAACGTGGACCCGCCCACCGACCACAAGGACTACCTGCACCGCGGTGGCCGCACCGCCCGCGCCGGCGAGTCCGGCAGCGTCGTCACCCTGGTCCTGCCCGACCAGAAGCGCGACATGACCCGTCTGATGTCGGACGCCGGGATCTCCCCGCGCACCGCGCAGATCAAGTCCTCCGACGCGGAACTGTCCCGCCTGACCGGCGCCAAGGAGCCCTCGGGCGTCCCCGTGGTGCTGGACGTGCCGCAGCCCACCCCGCCGAAGCCGCGCAGCGCCGGCCGCTCCGGCGGCGGCTCCACCGCGGGCGGCGCGCGTCGTCGTTCCGGCGGCGGCCAGGGCGGCGCCGCGGCCCCGACCACCGCGGGCGGCGGCGACCGTTCGCGTCGGGCCCGTTCCGCCGGCGGCCAGGGCGGCACCGGCCAGTCCGGCGCACGCGGCCAGGGCGCCCCGGCGGGCTCCCGCGGTCAGGGCGGCGGCCAGGGCGGTGCCCGCACCGGCGGCGCCCCCGCCGCGCGTCGTCGCTCCGGCGGCGGCCGTCCGGCGGCCGGGCGCGCGGGTTCCTGACCCCCAGCCCGACCCTTCGCCCCACGAACACACCACACCGGTACGCCGGGCGGCGCGGAACACGCGCCGCCCGGCGTACCGGCGTTTCGGGCCCCGGCAGGATCCGAAGAGCCGGCCTAGCGGACCATCCGGGCTTGGAGCTTGGCGAGGGTCCGCAGGTCCAGGCCGAGGCCGTCCGTGAGGTAGCCGTAGAAGCCGCCGTAGTCCGCCTCCATGCGGGCGGTCGCGGCGGCCAGGTAGTCCGGCCGGACCTCCTGGAGCGGGATCAGCAGGTCCGGGTTCTGCATCCGGCCCGACTGCTTGAGGCCGGCCCGCACCTGGGCGTCGTACGCCGCGCGGAAGGTGTTCGAGGCGAGGTAGTCGCGTTCGGCGGTGTCCTCGGGCACGGCGAGGGCGCGCAGCAGCACGTAACTCATCCAGCCCGTACGGTCCTTGCCCGAGGTGCAGTGGTACAGCAGCGGGCCCTGCCCGCCGTCGGCGATCTCCCGCAGGGTGGTCGCGAACTGCGCCCGGTTCTCGGGGCTCGTCACGAACGTGCGGTAGATGTCGCGCATGTAGGCCTCGGCGCGACCGCCGCCGAGCATCTGCTCCTGCGTGGCGGGGTCCCCGCTGGCGATCGCGCCGACCAGGGTCGCGTACAGGCCCAGGTCGCTGACGGGACGGGCGGTGGGGAGGAGTCCGGCGGGCAGCTTGTCGGCGCCGTCGTACTGGACCTCCATCGGGATGCGGAAGTCGACGACCTTGCGCAGGCCGAGCCCGGAGACGGTGGTGAGGTCCGCGGCGGTCAACTTGCCGAGCGCGTCGGAACGGTAGACCAGCCCCTGACGGACCTGCCCACCGGTCCAGGTGCGGTACCCGCCCAGGTCGCGGACGTTGACCGCGCCCTGGAGGGGGATCTGACGGATCGTTTCCGCCGACGGGCGGAACCGCTCGGAGGCAGCGGCGGAAACGGTGGTCGCGGCGGTACCGGTGGCCGCGGCGGGCGGCGGCGCGGCGTACGCGGCGGCGGGGAGGGTCCCGGCGGCGAGGACGGCGGCGAGCACCGCGGTCGCCAGGCGGATTCGGGCACGGCTCATCTGGGGCGACTCCTGTGACGGAGAAGGGGGATCACCCTGCCGGCGGCAGGGCGCCGAGCGGATGCGGGGGGTGCGGGGGGTGCGGGGGGTTGAGGTCGTGCAGTCGGTCCAGCACGGTGTGCGCCTCGGCCATGACCCGGGCGACGAGTTCCGCACACGACGGAAGGTCCTCGATCACGCCCGCGACCTGGCCCGATGCCATGACGCCGAGGTCCGTACGGCCCTCGACCATGGACGCCTTGAGGAGCATGGGGGTGTTCGCGGCGAGCAGGACCTGGCTCCAGGACAGGTCCTTGCCGTGTTTCATCGCCAGGCCGTCACGCACCATCCGCGACCAGGACAGCCCCGACAGCTTCCGGAAGCCGGCCGCGTGCCGCACCGCCTTGGCGAGGGCCCGCGCGCGGCCCGCCCGCTCCAGGGAGACGACCAGCTCGCTGCGGAGCATCCGGTGCGGCAGCCCGTCGACGGCGGTGGTGACGGTGACGTCCTTGACCGTGGCCTTCAGGTACTCGGCCTTGACGGCGTCCGGGACGGTGGAGTCCGAGGTCAACAGGAAGCGGGTGCCCATGGCGATGCCAGCCGCCCCGTACGACAGCGCGGCGACCAGCCCGCGCCCGTCGTGGAACCCGCCCGCCGCGATCACCGGGATGTCCACCGCGTCCACCACCTGCGGCAGCAGCACCGTCGTGGCCACGTCGCCGGTGTGCCCGCCGCCCTCGCCGCCCTGCACGATCACCGCGTCGGCGCCCCAGGCGGCGACCTTCTCGGCGTGCCGCCGGGCCCCGATCGAGGGGACGACGACCACGCCCGCGTCCTTGAGGCGGGCGATCAGCTCCTTCGACGGGGCGAGGGCGAACGAGGCGACCCGCACCCCCTCGTCGACGATCAGCCGGACCCGCTCGGCCGCGTCCCCGGCGTCCGCGCGCAGATTGACCCCGAACGGGGCGTCCGTACGCGACTTCACCTCGTGGATCGCCGCACGCAACTGCTCCGTCGTCATCGTCGCCGAGGCCAGGATCCCCAGCGCCCCCGCGTTCGCCGCCGCCGACACCAGTCGGGGCCCGGCCACCCAGCCCATGCCCGTCTGCACGATCGGATGGCGGACCCCGACCAGCCTGGTGAATGCCGTCTCCATCCGTCAGGCCCGCACTTCCCGGTCGCGCAGCCCCTCGGGGTCGACGACCTCGCGGATCAGCCGCAGTTCCTCCGGCGTCGGCTCCCGGGTGTACGGGACCTCGTCGGCGATCGTCAGCTCGAAGCCGGTGGCCTCCCGGACCTGCTCGACGCCCACGCCCGGATGCACGGACACCAGGCGCATGGCATGGTCCGGGCCGGTGAAGTCGAAGACCCCGAGATCACTGACCACGCGCGGCAGGCGGTGGAAGCGGGTCGCCCCGGCCGCCTCCGCGCGGTCGTAGCCGACACCGCAGACCATGTCGACCCGCTCCACGAACACCCGGCGGGAATGCTTCGGGATCCAGTAACTCACCGGATTGTTGAGGGAGTTGACGGGCGCCCCGCGCACCCCGAGGAGCTGGCGCGTCGGCTGCTCCCACTCCCCGATGCAGGAGATGTTCTGGTTGCCGTACCGGTCGATCTGGCTCGCGCCCATCATCACGTGCCGCCGGCCGCCGGTGACCATCGTGAGGTGACGGCGGTACGGCAGCCAGCCCTCGGGCGTCCCGTCGAGCCCGACCAGCGTGGCCTCGCCGTCGGTCAGCAGCAGGTCGGGGGAGAAGGTCCGCTTCGCGAGACGGGCCCCGAAGGACGGGATCAGACCCATCGGCGAGGCGAGCACCTCGCCGTCGCCCCGCCAGGCCTCGGCGCAGGCGATCACGCAGTACTCGGCGCGACTGACGCCCGCGGTGGCGGCCGGCTCCGGCTCTGTGCTCACTGCTGCTCCTCGTGCCAGGTCCGCACGGCGGACTGGTAGTCGTGCTCGCTCGCGCCGGACAGGAACCGGGCGGCGAACTCGGGCCAGGGGGTGCTCGCGTACAGCTTCTGGAAGCGCTCGTCGCGGTCGTGGTCGGGCACGCAGGAGGTGAAGTGCGCGCCGTTCGGCGTCTCCACCACACCGGTGACGGAGTGCCGGCTGACCAGCAGGGACTGCGGCGGGCCCGCCTTGGACAGCTCGGCGGTCTCGACGAGCCGCTCGCAGGAGACGTACGCGGTGTCCGCGGCCTCGCAGAACAGGTCGTCGAAGTACGGGTCGGGGCCCAGGTACTGGGCGTTGCCGAGGCGGTCGGCGCGGTTGAGGTGTACGAGCGCGGCGTCCATGCGCAGCGCGGGGACGGCGACGAACTCCTCGCCGTCCTCGTAGGGGGAGGTGACGGTCCGCAGGTTCGGGTTGACCCGCATGACGTCGGAGCCGAGGCCGGCGCGGACGGGCAGGAAGGGCAGCCGGTTGGCGGCGGCGTGCAGCCCCCACATGAACATGGCCTCGTCGAGCTCGGTGAGGGCGAAGGCGCCCCGCTCGCGGGCGGCCCGGTAGTGCGGCTCCAGCGGGATCGAGTCGAGGGTGACGAAGGGGGTGACGAGCCGGCGGATCCGGCCCGCGGCGGCCAGCAGGCCGACGTCGGGGCCGCCGTACGAGACCACGGTGAGATCGGTGATCTCGCTTCGGAGCAGTGCCCGCACCAGGGCCATGGGCTTGCGCCGCGACCCCCAGCCGCCGATGCCGACGGTCATGCCGCTGCGCAGCCGGCCGACCACCTCCTCGGGGGACATCACCTTGTCCGACGCCGACGTGCCGCTCATGCCTCGTCCGCCTTTCCGAAGGTGTCGCGGACCCGGTCGGCGACCCCGCCGAGGTTTGCCTCGAAGGTGAAGCCCTGCTCGAAGCGGTAGCTGCGCCGCACGTCCACGGGGTCGATGCCGTTGATGGCGGCCTTGGCCAGCCGGATCAGCAGGCCGTCCTTGCGGGCGATCTCGGCGGCGAGTTCCAGCGCCGCCGCCCGCAGTCCGGCGGGCGGGACCACCTTCCACACCGAACCGTGCGCGTGCAGTTCGGCGGCGCCGACGGTCCGCGAGGTGTAGTACAGGGTGCGCATCAGGTGCTGGGGGACGAGGCGGGCCAGGTGGGTGGCCGCGCCGAGCGCGCCCCGGTCCAGTTCCGGCAGGCCGAAGACGGCGTCGTCGGAGGCGACGATCGCGTCGGCGTTGCCGACCAGGCCTATCCCGCCGCCCAGGCAGAAGCCGTTCACGGCGGCGACGACGGGGACCTCGCAGTCGTACACGGCGGCGAACGCCTCGTAGCAGCCCCGATTGGCGCCGATGAGGGCGTCGTGGCCGGTGTCGCGCTGCATCTCCTTGATGTCCACGCCCGCGTTGAAGCCCCGGCCCTCGGCGGCGAGGACGACGCACCGGACGTCGGGGTCGCGGCCGGCGGCGCGCAGGGCGTCGGCCAGCTCGTACCAGCCCTGTACGGGCAGTGCGTTGACGGGAGGGAAGTCGACTGTGACGAGTGCGATGCCCTTGTCGGGCCCGGAGGTGGAGACACCCATGAGCGGATCAGCTACCTTTCCACCAAACATTTGTTAGGTGAGGAAGGTAGCAGCCGATGGAGCTCAACGGGAGGGTCGTCGTCGTCACCGGCGGGACCCGGGGCGTCGGCGCCGGCATCGCGCGATCGTTCCTCGCGGCCGGCGCGCAGGTCCTCGTCTGCGCCCGCCGCCCACCGGACGAACCGGTGACCTCGGCGGGCCGCACGGCCGCGTTCACGCCGCTCGACCTGCGTGACCCGGCCGCCGTGACGGAGTTCTTCGCGGCGGCGGCGCACCGGTACGGGCGCCTCGACTGCCTGGTGAACAACGCGGGCGGCACCCCGTACCGGCTGCTGGGGGAGGGCGACGCCGAACGGCACGCACGGGTCGTCGAACTGAACCTGGTGGCCCCCCTGACCGCCTCACTGGCGGCGTACCCGTGGCTGCGGGACGCGCACGGCTCGGTCGTGATGATCGGCAGCGTCAGCGGCACCCGCCCCTCACCCGGCACGGCCGCCTACGGCGCGGCCAAGGCGGGACTGGAGAACCTGGCCCGGTCGATGGCCGTGGAATGGGCGCCCGAGGTACGGGTCAACTCGCTGATCCTCGGCATGGTGCGCACCGAACTGTCCCACCTGCACTACGGGGACGAGGCCGGGATCGCCGCCGTCGGCGCGACCGTGCCGCTGGGGCGACTGGCCGAGCCGGGCGACGTGGGCGAGGCGGCGGTGTTCCTCGCCGGCGACCGGGCCGGATACGTGAGCGGCGCGAGCCTGCTCGTGCACGGAGGCGGCGAACGCCCGGCCTTCCTGGACGCGGCGACTGTCAACAAGGAGGACTGACATGGGACTTGCCGAAGGTCGTGTGGTCATCGTGACGGGCGCGGGGCGGGGGCTGGGCCGCGCCCACGCGCTGGCCTTCGCGGCGGAAGGGGCGAAGGTCGTCGTCAACGACCTGGGGGTCGGCCTCGACGGGCTGCCCGGCCCGGACGGTCCGGCGGCCCGGGTCGTCGAGGAGATCCGCGCGCTGGGCGGGGAGGCACTGGCGCACGGCGGGGACATCGCCACCGCGCGGGGCGCGGCCTCGCTGGTCGCGGACGCCGTCGCCTGCTTCGGGCGGCTGGACACCCTCGTCAACAACGCCGGTTTCCTGCGGGACCGGATGCTGGTCAACCTGGACGAGGACGACTGGGACGCGGTGATGCGGGTGCACCTGAAGGGGCACTTCCTGCCGCTCAAGCACGCCGCCGCGCACTGGCGGGCGCAGGCGAAGGCGGGCCGGCCCGTCGCGGCGCGGGTGGTCAACACCTCCTCGGGCGCGGGACTGCTCGGATCGGTGGGGCAGGGCAACTACAGCGCGGCCAAGGCCGGGATCCTCGGCCTGACCCTGGTCGCGGCGGAGGAGATGGGCCGGTACGGGGTCCAGGTCAACGCCATCGCCCCGGCGGCCCGGACCCGGATGACGGAGGAGACCTTCGCCCGGACCATGGCGGCGCTGGCGGCCGGGGAGTTCGACGCGATGGCCCCGGAGAACGTGTCCCCGCTGGTGGTGTGGCTGGGCTCCGACGCCTCGGCCGGGGTGAGCGGCCGGGTCTTCGAGGCCGAGGGCGGCCGGATCACGGTCATGGAGGGCTGGCGGCCGGGCCCGACGGCGGAGCGCGGCGGGCGCTGGACCCCGGCGGAGGCGGGGGAGGCGGCGACGAAGCTCTTGGCGGCGGCGGAGACACCGCAGCCGGTGTACGGGGCGCGGTAGTCCGGGCGGCAGGACCAGCTCCCCTCCCTTCGGCTTCCCTCGACTTCCCTCGAAGGGAGGGGAGTCGGGGATTCCGGCCACCTCCGCGTGCGGGCGTGGTTACGCTCGGCCACGGACTGGACCCGACCGAACGCCGTACGGCGCCGCGAGCATGGGGGTGACCGCCCGTGGTCAACATCCGCAACCTCGATCCCAGCGCATCGCCGCTGGACTACTACGGCTCCGAACTGCGCCGCCTCAGGGAGGACGCCGGGCTGACGCAGGGGCAGCTCGGAGACATCATCTTCTGCGCGGGCTCCCTGGTCGGACAGATCGAGACGGCGAGGAAGGTACCCACCCGCGCGTTCTCGGAGCGGGCGGACGCGGCGCTCGTGACGGGCGGGGTGTTCTCCCGGCTGGTGGGGCTGGTGCTGAGGAGCCAGTTGCCGACGTGGTTCCAGGCGTACGCCGACATGGAGGCCAAGGCGGCGTACATCTCCACGTACCAGTCGCAGTTGGTGTACGGGCTCCTCCAGACCGAGGAGTACGCGCGGGCGGTACTGGCGACAGGTCTGCCTGACAACCTCGAAGAGTTGTTGGGTGCCCGCATGGAGCGGCATCGGGTCCTCGGCAAGGAGCAGCCGCCCATGGTCTGGGTGGTGCTGGACGAGGCTGTGTTGCACCGGCCAATCGGTGACCGAGAAATCATGCGTAGCCAACTAGCTCATTTGTTGAGTTTCCGTGGAAACCGTTGGGTGAGGGTCCAGGTACTCCCCGTGGAAGCTGGTGAACACGCAGGATTGATTGGGTCGTTCAATACCTTGAGGTTCGACAACGACCCGGACCTCGTCTATACGGAGGACCTCATCTCGGGGCACATGACGGCCAACCCCGACACGGTCAAAGAAGCAGCTCTTCGTTACGCTCACTTGCAGGCCGCGGCTCTCTCTGTGGAGTGCTCGGCGGCGTTGATCGTCCGCGTAATGGAGGAACGTTATGGGCACCAGCCAGGACTTGACCCACGCGCGGTGGCGTAAGTCCAGTTACAGCGGCAACACCGGCGGCGACTGCGTAGAGGTCGCCCCCCAGCCCTGCATGGTCGCCGTGCGGGACTCCAAGGACCCCGACGGCCCCGTCTTCACCGTCGGCCGCGCCGCCTTCGCCGCCTTCGTCGGGGCCCTGTAGGCGCACAGCCGTAGACGCGGACCCGCTGGTCGGCAGGGTTCGCGCACAGAGAAAGAAGCTCCGGGCCCGGCCCCCTGGCGAGGGGTCGGATCCGGAGCTTCTCTCGTGCGATGGAGTATGACTACCCGCTACATCCACCCGCTGAACCGCATGCGGCCCATGATGTTGTCCGCAACCTGATCCGAGACCGCCGGCGCGGGGTTCCGGGCCGGATGCGGGAGCGCCGGCGCCGGTTCACGTGTCGCACTCCAGGACCGTGCGGCACAGCCCGCAGCGGGCCCGGACGGGCCCGCCGACCGGCAGTCGAAGCCACTGCCGGCAGAGCGGGCACGGGAAGCTCACCCGCTGCCCTTCCGCGTGCCGCTCGAAGCGGTACGAGGCGCCCGGCGCGGCGGATCCGGTCCGGCGGTCGCGCGCGTACCGCAGGCGTTCCGGCCAGGAGGCGGCCGCCAGCGGGGCGCGGCGGTGGTCCCGGGCCGCGAGGGCGCGACCGCGCGCGTACGCCTCGTACGCCCGGGGGCTGGTGAACCGGGTGGAGAGGTCCTCGCCGGTCAGCTCGCCGCGCTTGGCGAGGACGTAGCCGAACTCCTCCGGGGTGAGGTAGCCGAGCTTCTGGTGCGTCAACTCGTCCTCGCGGTAGGCGTCGAGGAGCAGCCAGCCCGCGCCCAGGTAGGCGGCGGTGGTGTCGGTGAGGATCTCGTTCTCCTCGGTGGTGGGAAACCGCAGGTCCAGGCGGTGCAGCAGGACATGGGCGGTCTCGTGGGCGAGCGCCGCGCCGAGGTCCCGGCGGTGGGTGCGGAAGCGCTCGTTGACCTCGACGAAGTACTCGGGGCCCGGGCCGAGTTCCACGGTGGCCGCCTCCGTCATCGCCCGGTAGCCGATCACCAGCCGGGCGTCGGGCAGCCGCAGCGCGCGCACCACGGCGCGGGCCACGCGCTGCGCCCCGAGGTGGGGGTCGTCCTCGGGGGAGAAGGCCGCGTCGGCGGCGGGGAGGCCGGCGTCGTAGGCGCGGATCCCGTCGTACGACAGGCGGCGGAAGAGGGCCGTCAGGGCGCGGTGAACCGTGTCCACGTGCGGAAAACCGTGCTCGACCGGGCTGCCGCGCCCGTGGTTCTGCGTCATGCGGGCCCCCACGCCGAAAGTTGTCCGAAAACGCGTTCTTGATGGCGGCCATACGCGGGATGTGTCATGGACTCGTCATTCACCCGATGACGCGCACGGCCCAACCCCCCACGAAAGGCAGTGTGTCGACTGTGTCCACCCTTGCCACGACCCTCAAGCGCGCCCTCGCCGTCGGCGCCGTCGCCCTGGCCGCCGTCAGCCTCCAGCCCGGCTCCGCCACCGCCTCCCAGGCGCCCGTCGTCGGCGGAACCCGCGCCGCCCAGGGCGAGTTCCCGTTCATGGTCCGCCTCTCCATGGGCTGCGGCGGCGCCCTGTACACCCAGCAGATCGTCCTCACCGCCGCCCACTGCGTGAACGGCTCCGGCAACAACACCTCCATCACCGCCACCGCCGGCGTCGTCGACCTCAACAGCTCCAGTGCCGTCAAGGTCAAGTCCACCAAGGTGCTCCAGGCCCCCGGCTACAACGGGCAGGGCAAGGACTGGGCCCTCATCAAACTCGCCAAGCCCATCAACCTGCCCACCCTCAAGATCGCCGAGACCAAGACCTACGACAACGGCACCTTCACCGTCGCCGGCTGGGGCGCCACCCGCGAGGGCGGCGGCCAGCAGCGGTACCTCATGAAGGCCACCGTCCCCTTCGTCTCCGACGCCTCCTGCCAGAACGCCTACGGCAGCGACCTCGTCCCCGGCGAGGAGATCTGCGCCGGCCTGCCCCAGGGCGGCGTCGACACCTGTCAGGGCGACTCCGGCGGCCCCATGTTCCGCCGCGACGCCGCCAACGCCTGGATCCAGGTCGGCATCGTCAGTTGGGGCGAGGGCTGCGCCCGCCCGAACTACCCCGGCGTCTACACCGAGGTCTCCACCTTCGCCACCGCCATCAAGAACGCCGCGGCGACCCTCTGACCCACCCTCGTCCTTCCGGCCGAACCGCGCGGCGGGGAAACGGCCGGAAGGACGAGGCGCCCCACCCCACGCGCACGTAACGTCGAACGAACCATCGCGGGACCGGCACACCGTCGTGCCGGTCCCGCGGCACCCTCCCGACGGCCCGCCGAGCGGTTGCGGGACGCCACGCGCACCGGTCCCATGGAACGAATCCCTCCGGGACGACACCATCGGCAGCGGGCGACAGTGGGGCAGGCAACGCATGACGATCAGAGTGGTCATCGCGGACGACCAGGAGATGGTCAGGACCGGCTTCCGGATGATCCTCGAAAGCCAACCGGACATCGAGGTCGTCGCGGACGTCGTCGACGGCGAGGAGGCCCTCGCGGCCGTCGCCGCCCACCGACCCGACGTCCTGCTCCTCGACATCCGCATGCCCCGGCTCGACGGCCTCGAAGTCACCCGACGCCTCGCCGGCCAGGACACCCCGCGCATCGTCATCGTCACCACCTTCGACCTCGACGAATACGTCCACGCGGCGCTCCGCGGCGGAGCGTCCGGCTTCCTCCTGAAGGACGCGAGCCCGGCCATGCTGGTTGAAGCGGTCCGCGCGGCAGCCGTCGGCGACTCCCTGGTCTCGCCCGCCATCACCGTGCGGCTGCTCCGCGAAATGGCCCACGCCCCGCCCGCCCGAGCCGCCCGCCGCCCCTCGGAACCCCTCACCGAACGCGAGGTCGACGTGGTGCGCTGCCTCGCCCGCGGCCAGACCAACGCCGAGATCGCCGGTGAACTCTTCGTCTCACTGTCCACCGTCAAGACCCACCTGGCCAACGTCCAGACCAAACTCGACGCCCGCAACCGCGTCGAGATCGCCGCCTGGGCCTGGGAAAGCGGCCTGGCCGCCGGCGCGGCGTGAGCCGGGGCCCCCGGCGGGGTGCGCATACCGGGCCGGGGCGCGGTGCGAGCCCTGGGCGCCGGCACAGCACGAGCCCTGGCCGCCGGCCCGGGCCCCGACCCGGCCGCCGGCGTGGTGTGAGTGCCGGGCGCCGGCGTCGTGTGAGCCCCGGCCGCTGGCGCGGTGTGCTTCCCGGGCCGGAGTGCGGTACGAGCCCCGGCCCCCGGCGCGGCACGAGCCCCGGCCGCCGGGCCGTGGTGCCCCCGGCCTGCCGGTCCGGCGTGGCCCGTCCCGGCCGCCGGCGTGGTGTGAGTGCCGGGCGCCGGCGTCGTGTGAGCCCCGGCCGCTGGCGCGGTGTGCTTCCCGGGCCGGAGTGCGGTACGAG
>NZ_JBIAQX010000029.1:46182-57320 GCF_042889445.1 Streptomyces sp. NPDC002602
CCCTGGCCGCCGGCCCGGGCCCCGACCGGGCCCCCGGCGCGGCGTGAGCCCCGGCCGCCGGGCCGTGGTGCCCCCGGCCTGTCGGCCCGGCGTGAGCCCCGGGCCCCGCCCCGGCCCTCGGCGCGGCGTGACCCCGGGCCCCCGAGCCATGTCGCCCCCGGCCTGCCGGTCCGGTGCGAGCCGCCCCCGCCGGGCTCCGTCCGGGGGCGCGGCCCGGCCGCGCCCCCGCCCCGCCGCCGTCGCCCGCACCGCCCCCGCCTCCCGTACCGGCCCCGCCTCCCGGACCGGCCTCCGTACCGGCCCCGCCTCCCGTACCGGCCCCGCCTCCCGGACCGGCCTCCGTACCGCCCCCGCCTCCCGTACCGGCCCCGCCACCCGGACCGGCCCCCGTACCGCCCCCGCCTCCGGACGGGGAACCGCCCCCCGGCCCGGGCCCGACCGGTCGCGTCCGCCGCGATGAGTCCCCTCGCCTCCTGGACCCGCCGCCACCCCCGCGCCGCCCGGCTGCTCCCCGTCGCGCTCGCGGTGGTCCTGCTCGGCCTCGTCACCTTCGAGGGCATCGTCCTGGCCCGTCAGCCCAGCGCCCCGCACGCCGCCGTGTGGGTGTCCGGGATCCTCGTCTGCCTCAGCGCCGCGCCCTGGCCCCGCATCCCCCTGCTCGCCCGCGCCTGGTTCGCCGCCGCCACCACCTGGACCGTCACCCTCCTGCTGATCTTCGGCAACCACCCCCTCGTCGTCTGGGGCGCCGGCGAGGCCATCGCCCTGCTCGTCCTGCTCTCCCAGGTCCTGCTCCGCGCCCCCGCCCGCACCGCCGCCGTCCTCGGCCCCCTCCTCGGCCTCGGCTGCATGGCCGTACCCGTGCGCGACACCGACCCCGGCCGGTTCACCCTGCTCTTCTCCGTCCTCGCCGTCGTCGTCGGCGCGTACTCCCTGCTCCTGCGCCTCCAGTCCGTCCAACGCGTCCGCGAACTCCGCGCCGTCCGCACCGCCGAACGCCTGGAACTCGCCCGCGAACTCCACGACCTCGTCGCCCACCACGTCACCGGCATCGTCGTCGAGGCCCGCGCCGCCCGCTTCACCGGAGTCACCGCCGACCGCGCCGCCGAGATCCTCGGCCGCATCGAGACCGCCGGCGACGAGGCCCTCGGCTCCATGCGCCGCCTCGTCAAGATCCTCCGCGAGGACGAGGCCGCCGCCGGAGGAGACACCGCCGCCGGAACCACCCCCGTCGCCGGCCTCGCCGACCTGCGCGCCCTCACCGAACGCTTCGCCGTCACCGGCCCGCCCGTCACCCTCCGCGTCGAGGAAGGCCTGGAGGCCCGGCTGCCCGCGGACGTCGCCGCCACCGCGCACCGCATCGTCCTCGAAGCCCTCACCAACATCGGCAAACACGCGGCGACGGCCACCGCCGTCCACATCGCCCTGCGCACCGTCCCCGCCGGCCTCGAAGTACGCGTCGAGGACGACGGCGGCCGGCCCGCCCGACTCTCCGAGAACGCCCGGGGCGGCGGCTACGGCCTCGCCGGCATGACCGAACGCGCCGAGGCCCTCGGCGGCTCCCTCACCGCAGGCCCCGCCCCGACGGGCGGCTGGCTCGTCACCGCCACCCTGCCCCTCCAGGCACCGTAGGCCGGCCCTTTCGGCCCCCGCCGTGCCCGCCGGGACCCGCCCCGACCCCGCCGGCCGTCTCACCGGCCGAGGTGCCGAGGAACCCGTCGCGTCCGCCACGTATTCTCGGGAACCATGAACCACAGCGACACCGACGAGGCCCACGAGAACGTCACCGCCGAACTGTCCCGCCTGCGCGACAGCATCGACAACATCGACGCGGCCGTGGTCCACATGCTCGCCGAGCGCTTCAAGTGCACCCAGCAGGTCGGCCACCTCAAGGCCCGCCACCAACTGCCCCCCGCCGACCCCGGCCGCGAGGCCAGCCAGATCGCCCGCCTGCGCCAGCTCGCCGAGAACGCCAAACTCGACCCGGCCTTCGCGGAGAAACTCCTCAACTTCATCATCGCCGAGGTCATCCGCCACCACGAGACGATCGCAGCCGGCGAGGAATAGGCCCCTGGGGGCCCGCCCGACCCATCAGGCAGCATGGGCCCCATGTCCGCATTGACGCGCAACGAAGCGCAGCTCCGAGCCCGGCTCCTCGACGTCCACCACTACGACGTCACCCTCGACCTCACCACCGGTGACGAGACCTTCACCTCCACCACCGTCATCCGGTTCACGGCCCGCGCCACCGGTGACACCTTCGTCGAGCTGAAACCGGACGAACTGCGCTCCGTCGAGCTCGACGGCCGGCCCCTCGACCCCGCCGGCCTCACCGACAACCGCCTGCCGCTCACCGGGCTCACCCCCGGCCCCCACGAGCTGCGCGTCGACGCCCGCATGAACTACTCCCGCACCGGCGAGGGCCTGCACCGCTTCACCGACCCCGCGGACGGCGAGACGTACGTCTACTCCCAGATGTTCCTGGACGACGTCCAGCGGGTCTTCGCCGCCTTCGACCAACCCGACCTGAAGGCCGTCTTCGCCTTCACCGTCACCGCCCCCTCCCACTGGACCGTCCTCGCCAACGGGATCACCACCCGCGGCGCCGACCGGCCCGAGGACGGCGCCGGCACCTGGACCTCCGCCCCCACCCCCGCGATCTCCACCTACCTCGCCGCGATCGCCGGCGGCCCCTGGCACACCGTCCGCACCGACCACGCCGGCCTGCCCTTCGCCCTCCACTGCCGGCAGTCCCTCGCACCCCACCTCGACGCCGACGCCGACGAGATCCTCTCCGTCACCACCGCCTGCTTCGACCGCTACCACGAGAAGTTCGCCGAGCCCTACCCGTTCGACTCCTACGACCAGGCGTTCGTCCCCGAGTTCAACGCCGGCGCCATGGAGAACCCCGGCCTGGTCACCTTCCGCGACGAGTTCATCTTCCGCTCGGCCGTCACCGACACCGAACGCCAGGGCCGCGCCATGGTCATCGCCCACGAGATGGCCCACATGTGGTTCGGCGACCTCGTCACCCTCCGCTGGTTCGACGACATCTGGCTCAACGAGTCCTTCGCCGAGTACATGGGCTACCAGACCCTCGTCGAAGCCACCGGCTACACCCAGACCTGGACCGAGTTCGGCATGGAGCGCAAGCCCTGGGGCTACGAAGCCGACCAACGCCCCTCCACCCACCCCGTCGCCCCCGCCCCCGAGGACGTCCCCGACACCGCCTCCGCCCTCCTCAACTTCGACGGCATCTCCTACGCCAAGGGCGCCTCGGCCCTGCGCCAACTCGTCGCCTGGCTCGGCGAGAAGGACTTCCTCGCCGGCATCAACACCCACTTCGCGCGCCACAAGTTCGCCAACGCCTCCCTCGCCGACTTCGTGGACTCCCTCGCCGCCCACACCGAACGCGACGTCCACACCTGGGCCGACACCTGGCTGCGCACCACCGGCGTCGACACCCTCACCCCGCGCGTCGAGGACGGCGACGCCGGCTGGACCCTCACCGTCGACCACCACGGCAGCCGCCCCCACCACCTCGCCGTCGGCCTCTACGACCGCGACCCCACCGGCGACCTGGAACTGCGCGAACACCTCGACCTGGACGTCCCCAGCACCGAAGTTGTCTCCGCGAGCGGCCGGCGACCCGACCTGATCCTCCTCAACGACCAGGACCTCGGATACGTCAAGATCCGCTTCGACGCCGTCTCCGAGGAAACCGCCCTGCGCGGCCTGTCCCGCATCCCCGGCCCGCTCACCCGCGCCGTCGTCTGGAACTCCCTGCGCGACATGGTCCGCGACGGCGAACTGGAACCCGAGTCCTACCTGGAGACCGCGCACGCCCACCTCCCCGAGGAGAACGACCTCGCGATCGTCCAGGGCGTCCTCGGCTTCGCCCGCAACCGCGTCGCCGCCCACTACGTCGCCCCCGGCCGCCGCACCGCCGCCCTCAACACCCTCACCACCATCGCCCGCGCCCTGATGCGCCGCACCGAGGACGGCTCCGACCCCGGCCTGCGCCTCGCCGCCGTCCGCGTCCACATCGACAGCGCCACCCAGCCCGACACCCTCGCCGGCTGGCTCGCCGACGGCACCGTCCCCGGCGGACCCGAACTCGACCCCGAACTGCGCTGGCGCATCCTCGCCCGACTCGCCGTCCTCGGCGCCGTCACCGAAGCCGACATCGACACCGCCCTCGCCGACGACCCCAGCGCCACTGGGGAAGAAGGCGCCGCCCGCTGCCGCGCCGCGCTCCCCACCCCCGAGGCCAAGGCCGCCGCCTGGCAACGCATGTTCCACGACGACTCCCTGTCCAATTACCTCTTCAAGGCCACCGCCTCCGGCTTCTGGCAGCCCGAACAGGCCGAACTCGTACAGGACTACGTCCCGCGCTACTACCCCGAGGCCGTCGCCCTCGGCGCCCGCCGCGGACCCGCCATCGGACAGGCCGCCGGCCGATGGGCCTTCCCCTCGCACGCCGTCGACGAGGCCAACCTCCGCGCCGGCCGCGCCTGCCTGGACGACACCGACATCATCCCGCTGCTGCGCCGCCAACTCGTCGACCAGCTCGACGACCTCGCCCGCGCCCTGCGCATCCGCGGCAACGGCTGACCACCGGCCACCGGCCCGCACACGGGAACGTCCCGGGGCGGGCCGGACCGAACACCCGGCCGAGACCGGACGGGCGGACAAACCCCGGCGGTTACCCCATTCGGGTCTGATCGTTGTGCTGGGCGGGAACGACCAGGCCGTTCCCGCCCGCCTGCGCTAAGGACACCGGATGACCCCGCCGCCCGGCACCCCGCCACCGCCGCCCCCGCTCGCCGGAGGCCTCGGCGGCGCCGACGCCCTGCGGCCCCTCCTCGACACCGTCCTCGACGCCCTGCACGACGGCGCCACCGAACGCGCCGGCCCCCTCCCCGCCGGCGGCCCCGCCGCCGTCACCGCCCGCGTCACCGCCGCACTGGGCGACGTACTCCCCACCCGCGGCGCCGGCGACCACGAAGCCCTGCGCACCCTCGTCCACACCCTCGCCGCGGGCGCCGCCGACCCCGCCGACCCGCTCTGCGCCGCCCACCTGCACTGCCCGCCCCTCGCCGTCGCGGTCGCCGCCGACCTCGCCGCCGCGGCCCTCAACCCCTCCATGGACTCCTGGGACCAGGCCCCCGCCGCCTCCACCCTCGAAGCGCTCCTCACCCGCGCCCTCGCCGCCGAGTACTACGACACCCCCCACCCCGACGCCCTCGTCACCACCGGCGGCACCGAAGCCAACCAACTCGCCCTGCTCCTCGCCCGCGAACGCCACGGCCCCCGCCTCACCGTCATCCACGGAGCGGGCGCCCACCACTCCGTCCCCCGCTCCGCCTGGCTCCTCGGCCTGCCCCCCACCGTCACCGTCCCCACCCCCGCCGGCGTCCTCGACCCCGCCCGCCTCGCCGAAGCCCTCGGCCGCGCCGACGGCCCCGTCCTCGTCACCGCCACCGCCGGCACCACCGACGCGGGACTCATCGACCCCCTGGAACCCCTCGCCGACCTCTGCCGACAGCACGGCGCCGACCTCCACGTCGACGCCGCGTACGGCGGCCTCCTACGGCTGAGCCCCCACCACCGCCACAAACTCACCGGGCTCTCCCGCGCCCAGTCCATCACCCTCGACCTGCACAAACTCGGCTGGCAGCCCGTCGCCGCAGGCCTCCTCGCCGTCCCCGACAGCCGCCTGCTGGCCCCCCTCGACCACCAGGCCGACTACCTCAACGCCACCGACGACACCGAAGCCGGCCTGCCCGACCTCCTCGGCCGCTCCCTGCGCACCACCCGCCGCCCCGACATCCTCAAGATCGCCGTCACCCTGCGCTCCCTCGGCCGCGACGGCCTCGCCGACCTCATCGACCGGACCTGCGCCGCCGCCCACCACCTCGCCGAACTCCTCGAAGCACACCCCGGCTTCGAACTCCACGCCCACCCCACCATCAGCACCGTCCTCTTCCGCCCCACCCCCATGGACGACGTGCAGCTCGCGGGCCTGCGCCGCACCCTCCTCCTCGACGGCACCGCCGTACTCGGCCGCGCCACCGCCGACGGCCGCCTCTGGCTCAAGGCCACCCTGCTCAACCCCCACACCACGGCGGGGGACCTGGACACCCTCGTCACCCTCCTGGAAGGCAGCACCCACCGATGACCGCGCACCTCGACACCCCCCACGACCTCGTCGGAATCGGCATCGGTCCCTTCAACCTGTCCCTCGCCGCACTCGCCGACGGCCTCCCCAGACAAGGCGTCGGCGAACTCGCCACCGCCTTCTACGACCAGCGCAGGGACTTCCGCTGGCACCCCGGCCTCCTCATCGACGGCGCCACCCTCCAAGTCCCCTTCCTCGCCGACCTCGTCACCCTCGTCGACCCCGCCAGCCCCTGGAGCTTCCTCAACCACCTCAGGCACAAGGAACGGCTCTTCCCCTTCTACTTCGCCGAGCAACTCCACATCCAGCGCTCCGAATACGACGCCTACTGCCGCTGGGTCGCCGAACGCCTCCCCGGACTCCACTTCGGCCACCAGGTCGACGCCGTCCGCTGGAACCCCCAACGCGACCTCTTCGAAGTCGACTTCACCCAACTCGACACCGACGGCGAAGCCGAGGCCCTCGGCCGCGCCCACACCCGCAACCTCGTCCTCGGCATCGGCACCGCCCCCTACGTACCCGAACCCCTGCGCCCCCTCGCCGAGGCCCCCACCGTCCCCGTCATCCACTCGTCCGAGTACCTCGACAACCGCGAACGCGTCCTGGCCGCCGCACACGTCACCGTCATCGGCTCCGGGCAGTCCGGCGCCGAGGTCTTCCTCGACCTGCTCCGCGCCCGCCCCGCCGGCCGTGAAGGCCTCACCTGGCTCGCCCGCACCGACGCCTTCGCCCCCATGGAGTACTCCAAGCTCGGCCTGGAACACTTCACCCCCGACTACACCCGCTACTTCCACGCCCTCCCCGAACCGGTCCGCGACCGGCTCGTCCCCGCCCAATGGCAACTCCACAAGGGCATCGACGCCGCCACCATCGCCGCCATCCACGAAGAGCTCTACCGACGCACCCTCCACGGAGGCTGGCCCGACGCCGTCCTCACCCCCGGAGTCAGCGTCCGCACCGCCGGCCGAGTAGCGACCACCAAAGTGGAACTCCACCTCGAACACACCCAACAAGGCGTCCGCTCCCGCCTCACCACCGACGCCGTCGTCCTCGCCACCGGCTACCGCGAACGGCCCCTCACCAGCCTCCTCGCAGGACTCGACCCCTACCTGCGCAAGGACTCCTCCGGCCGCCCCCGCATCGACGAACACCACCGCATGATCCTCGACCCCGCCGTCACCGGCAGCGTCTTCGTCCAGAACGGCGAACGCCACACCCACGGCGTCGGAGCCCCCGACCTCGGCCTCGCCGCCTGGCGCAGCGCCGGCATCCTCAACACCCTCACCGGCAAGAACCCCTACCCCCAGCCCGCCCGCACCGCCTTCACCACCTTCGGCCTCGACCAGCGGGAGCACACCCGCCCCCATCCCGCGGGCGAACTGCTCCCACTGGTCGAACACCCGTAGGCCCGTCGACGACAGGGCCCGGACCTCACGGACCCCCGACTAGAAGACCGGCACCCCGGCCCGCGTCAGCCGCCAGTCCACCGAGGCGAACTGCGCCGGATCCACCGTCCCCTTCGCCTTCACCCACTGGATGATCACGTTGCGGATCTCGTCCGAGTTGGCCCACAACTGCCTGGCCTGCGGGACGTGCGGGAAGTTGCCGCCACCCGAGGCCCGGTAGTTGTTCACCGCCAGCACGAACCGGGCCGCCGGATCCACCGCCTTCCCCTGGAAGGACAACCCCGTGATCCGCGACCCCACGGGCTGCGCGATGTCCACGTCGTACGTCAGCCCGTACACCGCGTCGTAGTTGTAGTCCGGGATGCTCTCCGAGTTCGTCAGCTTCGCCGGATCCACCGGCGCCCCCGGAGCCGTCCGCACGTAGTACCGCGCCGAGTACTCCAGGTAGTCCTTCACCTGCGCGCCCGTCAGCAGCCGCGCCTCCAGCGTGTTCTCGAACGGGTACAGCCCCGCCGCGTCCTTGATCGTGACCTGCCCGGCCGGGATCGCCGCCGTCCGCGAGAAGCACGAGGCCTGCGACAGCACCGGCAGCGCCGCCCACTCGCCGCCCACCAGCGCGGCCTTCACCGTCTCCGCCTGCACGTGGTTGATCAGGTCGATGATCGGCACGTCCTTGACCGGGCCGTCCGCCGAGGACATCGCCTGCGTCGACGTCCCGATCACCTGGTTCACGTAACCGACGACCTTGCGGTGCTCGTCCGACAGCAGCCGGACGATCTTCGGGTCCTCCGCCACCTCGTTCGAGTTCAGCACCTGCGCCGACACCTTCGCCACCGACCAGCAGCCCTTCGCCCACGTCAGCTCGAAGTCGAACAGCGTCAGCCGCTGACCCCACTTCAACGGCTCCGACAGCACCACGTCCTTGCCGGTCGCCTTGTTCTTCACCCGGTACTCCGGGATCTCCGTGTGCGCGTGACCCACCAGGATCGCGTCGATCCCGGGCACCTGCTCGGCCACCAGACCCGCCGCGTTCTCGATGTGCGGCAACTGGTCCCCGTAACTGGACGTACCGCTCGAACCCGAGTGCGCCGACACGATCACCACGTCCGCGCCCATCGACCGCAGCTTCGGCACGTACTTCGCCGCCTGCTCCTCCAGCCCCGGGAACGTCATCTTCCCCTGCACGTTGGCCTTGTCCCAGATCGCGATGCCCGGGTTCGTCAGCCCCAGCACCGCCACCTTCACGTCCCGCCCACAGGGGGTCCGCAACCGGTGGATGCTGTACGGCGGGAACGCCGGCCGCAGCGTCTTCGCGTCCAGCGCGTTCGCCCCCAACAACGGGAAGTCGCACTGCTCCTCGAACTTGCGCAGCACCGGGATCCCGTAGTTGAACTCGTGGTTGCCCAGCGCCGCCGCGTCGTAGCCGATCGCGTTCATCGCCTGAGCCATCGGGTGCACCGGACCGCGACGCGCCGTGATCGGGTCGACCTTCGCGTAGTAGTACGAAAGCTGGGTGCCCTGGATCGTGTCACCGGCGTCGATCAGCAGCGTGTTGCGCCGACCCTTCTGCGCCCGCACCCGGTTCACCAGCGTCGAGATCTTCGCCAGACCGACGTCGTTGTGCGCCTTGTCGTCGAACTCCTTGTCCGTGAAGTAGTCCCAGTTGAAAACGTTTCCGTGCAGGTCGGTCGTACCCATCACCGTGAAGGAGTAGGTCCGCGGACCGGCCCCCTTCGACTCCTGCTGGGCGGCGGCGGCCGGGGAGCTCGTGGCCCCCGCCAACGCCACGGCCGCACCCGTCGCCGCCGTGCTGCCGATGAAAGTCCTACGGTCGAACGCCATGCCATCTCCCCTTTGAGGCGTGAACAACGCGCGTAGATTCTGACCCACGGGTAACAATGTGCAACACCCCCGCCAGGTTGCGATCCGGTGACCGACGCACCGCCGGGTCGGCGCGCGCGTCTTGACGCACCAGGACCCGCGCGACTTCAATCAAGACTTGAACTAAGCAGCGCACGGCCGTCCCACGCCCCTCCGTGGGAGGTCTTGTCATGCGCATGACCTTCCTCTCCCCCCCACCGCCCCCACGAGAAGTGAAGTGATCCCGTGCCCCCACGCGCCACATCCCTGCGCGCCACCGCGTCATGCGCCCTCGCCCTCCTGTGCTGGAGCGCCGTCACCGCCCCCTCCACCGCCGCCGGCGAAGCCCCCGCACCCGCACCCGTGTCCGCACCCGCACCCATGTCCGCACCCGCGTCCGCCGCAACCGCCGCGGTCACCGCCGCGGCCGCCGGATTCTCCGACACCTTCGACGGCCCCGCCGGAACCGCCCCCGACCCGGCCAAATGGCAGACCGAGACCGGCGACAACGTCAACAACCACGAACGGCAGTACTACACCGCCGGCAACGCCAACGCCGCCCTCGACGGCCAAGGCCACCTCGTCATCACCGCCCGCCGCGAGAACCCCGCCAACCACTCCTGCTGGTACGGACGCTGCGAGTACACCTCGGCCCGCCTCAACACCGCCGGCCGCTTCACCCAGACGTACGGACACGTCGAAGCCCGGCTCAAGGTCCCGCGCGGCCAAGGCATGTGGCCCGCCTTCTGGATGCTCGGCGACGACATCGGCCAGGTCGGCTGGCCCGCCTCCGGCGAGATCGACGTCATGGAGAACGTCGGCTTCGAACCCTCCACCGTCCACGGCACCCTCCACGGCCCCGGCTACTCCGGCTCCGGCGGCATCGGCGCCGCCTACACCCTCCCCGGCGGCCAGGCCTTCGCCGACGCCTTCCACACCTTCGCCGTCGACTGGGCCCCCGACTCCGTCACCTGGTCCGTCGACGGCACCGTCTACCAGCGCCGTACCCCCGCCGACCTCGGCGGCCGCGCCTGGGCCTTCAACAAGCCCTTCTTCCTGATCCTCAACCTCGCCGTCGGCGGCTACTGGCCCGGCGACCCCGACGCCGGCACCACCTTCCCGCGACAACTCGTCGTCGACCACGTCCGCGTCACCACCTCCGACAGCGGAACCGGCCGCACCGGCCCCGTCACCGGCCTCGCCGGCAAGTGCGTCGACGTGGCGGGCGCCAACCCCGCCAACGGCACCCCCGTCCAACTCCACGACTGCAACGGCACCCCCGCGCAGCAATGGACCGTCGCCGCCGACGGCACCCTGCGCGCCCTCGGCAAATGCCTCGACGTGACCGGCGGCTCCACCGCCGACGGCGCCCCCGTCCAGCTCTACGACTGCAACGGCACCCCCGCCCAACGCTGGGCCCTCCCCGCCGCCCGCGACATCGTCAACCCACAGGCGAACAAGTGCCTCGACGTCACGGGCAACAACCCCGCCAACGGCACCCGCCTCCAGATCTGGACCTGCGGCGGAACCCCCAACCAGAAGTGGACCGCCCCCTAGGGCCTGTCGTCAAAGTGGCGTCGTCGCCCGAAGGGCGGCCTGGCGGCGTCTGGTGCGTGCTCTCGGCGTGCCGGGCGGAAGCCCGCGTACTGGACGTACTTGGGCTTTCGCCCGGTGCGGCGAGAGTGCGTGCCAGG
>NZ_JBIAQX010000030.1:0-53317 GCF_042889445.1 Streptomyces sp. NPDC002602
GTCCTGGTCATCGGCGGCGGGCCGGAGCATGAGCCGCCAGGAGGCGTGTTCGCCGCCGTAGGCGTCGTGCTCGGGTGCCGCCGAGTTGAGCGTGGTGAGCAGCTCGCGCAACGCCCTCCCGAGGGTGGCGACGGCGAAGTCAGGGTCGGGGTTGCTGTAGAGATCTGACATCGGGGCGGTTCCTTCTGGCGGGCCGGCCCCTGCGCCCGAGCCGAGGAGGAAGCGCCTCCTCCTCCGTCAGATCGGTATGACGCAAGTCACTCCGCCGTTTGCTCGCGCGGAAGGTTGCCCCGGGGGTGTTCGTACGTGAAGGCCTTGGCGTTCAGCCCCTGAGGAGAAGCCACAGGCTGCATCACTCTCTCGCAGGAGCGTCTCGATGTGCTTCCCGTGACGGCCAACTGATCGGGTCCGGGGTCATCCCCGCGGGTGCGGGGAGCAGTCCACCCCCGATCCGGACACCTGCACCGCGCAGGGGTCATCCCCGCGGGTGCGGGGAGCAGTCCACCCCCGATCCGGACACCTGCACCGCGCAGGGGTCATCCCCGCGGGTGCGGGGAGCAGGACCTGGGAGAACATCCGCGTCTACTTGACGGGGGGTCATCCCCGCGGGTGCGGGGAGCAGGGCTACATCGGACGTGTCAGCCTGACACGCGAGGGGTCATCCCCGCGGGTGCGGGGAGCAGGTCGTGGCCCTCGCGATGCCCACCTATGGGTGGGGGTCATCCCCGCGGGTGCGGGGAGCAGCGGAGCGCAGGCGGTCCTGCCTGGCCGTGGTCATCCGGGGGGGGCATCCCCGCGGGTGCGGGGAGCAGCGCGCGTCCGCGACGTGCGCGCTCTTCATCGTGGGGTCATCCCCGCGGGTGCGGGGAGCAGCAGGGGCCCAACGACGCTGCCTGCAACCTCCAGGGGTCATCCCCGCGGGTGCGGGGAGCAGCGGGAGGAGGTGGCACTACCACTGTCGCAGTCGGGGTCATCCCCGCGGGTGCGGGGAGCAGCGGGACGGCCTCAAAGCCGTCGTCGGGGGGAAGGGGTCATCCCCGCGGGTGCGGGGAGCAGTTCGTGTACGGCACGAACTTGTACGTCGAAAAGGGGTCATCCCCGCGGGTGCGGGGAGCAGAGGGTCTTTGGCGGGACGTGCCCGTTGACCGGAGGGTCATCCCCGCGGGTGCGGGGAGCAGATGGGCGCGGCCTTCCGCACACTGACCCGACCGGGGTCATCCCCGCGGGTGCGGGGAGCAGCGCATGGACGCCTCGAGGAGGAGTCGGGGCCAGGGGTCATCCCCGCGGGTGCGGGGAGCAGGCTCACAGGGGTTGTCCTTCCTCGACGGGGGCGGGGTCATCCCCGCGGGTGCGGGGAGCAGGTCCGCCGCCTCGCGCCGGACTTCGGCGAGGTGGGGTCATCCCCGCGGGTGCGGGGAGCAGATGCCCAATACGAGCTGACGGTCGAAGACGATGGGGTCATCCCCGCGGGTGCGGGGAGCAGGCCTGATGCCGGGCGTGCCAGGAAAAGGCCTGGGGGTCATCCCCGCGGGTGCGGGGAGCAGATGCTCTTCGGGCTGCTTCTGATCGTCCTGCTGGGGTCATCCCCGCGGGTGCGGGGAGCAGGCTCCGTGACCTGCAGCTTTATATTCGCGCAGGCCTGTTTTTCAGCACTTGTAGAGATTCCGGCATTAGTGATGAATCCGACTTCAACGGTTTCCGAAGCGGCGCCGCTTGGATGCGTTGCTCCACCCGGCCGTCGTCGGAGACTTGGGCGCAACCGGAGTGCTGGGGCGGTGGATCAGGGTGACGCCCTCACGGTCGATGGGCTGCCACTTGTGGTCGTGGGTCTCGAAGGCGAATCCCTGCTCGTTGTTGGTGCTGTACGCCAGAAGACCCCGTCCAATGCCTGCGTATTGCTTCACCTCGTCCCACAGCGCTGCCCTGACGCGCGCTGACGGGCCTCCGATGAAGACTCCAGGTGAGATTTCGAGGAGCCACCGGGTCAGAAAGCCCCGAAGGCCGATCGGGCACTGAGTAAGGACGATGATCGTCACCAGGTCGCCTCGTCCGAGTAGTTGCGGCCGGCGGGTACGGCGACGTCACGGTCCGACTGGAGCGTTACGCGGTCCTCTCCGTCGGGTCCGGCGGCAGGCCCGTCAGGGAGCAGCAGCAGTTTGATGTCGTCCACGCAGCGGTCGAGCAGGCCGGTCTTGTTGATCGCGTCGCGCAGGGCGCGGCGGGTGCGCGAGCCGACGTCCTGATCGCTCTCGGCAGCCACATCGAACGCGACGGGGATGCCGATCTCCGTCTTGTACAGGTCGGCCACGTCCAGTACGAAGGACAGTTCGTGTCCCGAGTGGACGAACCCGAGTCCGGTGGCGCAGCCCATCGCGGCCACAACCGCGTGAGCCACGCCGTACATGCACTGCGCGGCGGCGGTGACGGCCTGGTTGGGGGCGTCGCCCGCGGTGAAGTCCCCCGGAACGTAGTGGCGCCCGTTCCAGGGAACGCCGGTGCGGTCGGCTTGCAGGCGGTAGCACTCCTTGAGGCGGCGTCCCTCGCGCCCCAGGAGCTCCTGTCGGGTGAGGCCGGACGGATCTTCGTCGGGGAACCGGAGTCGGTACATCGCGCGGGCGACGTCCAGCCGCGTGCGGCGGTTGGCCCAGCGTGTGGCCTGCGCCTCCACGAGGGCCGAGGATCGGTTGAGCGCTCGGCCGCCCGCGTAGTAGCGGACCCCGTGCTCGCCGACCCAGGCAACCGCGGCGCCGCTATCGGCGAGGACTGCCATGGCTTGGTGGGTGATGCGCGTTCCCGGACCGAGGAGCAGTGTGCCGATGGTGGCGGACGGAATGTGGGTGGTGCCGTCGGCATCCTCGGCGGTGATGGCGTTGGCGTCGCGGTGGACGATGCACCGCTCCAGGTAGATGAAGGAGATCCGCTCGGCGACACGCGTCAGTTCGCGGGGGGACGAAGCTCGACGTTGGGCGACGGTCGTCATCGGCCACCGCCTCGGGCGAGGGTGATCAGGCCGCAACCGTAGGCTTTCGCCTTGCCGAGCCCCAGCGTGAGGGTGCGGCGTAAGGCCATGGGGTCGGTGACTTCCAGACGGCCGTCGAAAGTGACCGTCACCAGTGGTACCCGGTTGGCTTGGCCCGTCGCCGCTTCGGTCTTGCCGAATCGGTGTCGCTGCTCGTTGCGGACCGTCAGTTGGTGCTCATCGCCCTGTGCCAGTCGGCGCTTGTCCGCCGGCGTCTCCAGAACCTTGAAGCCGGCGAGCTCCTGGCGGTCGAGCAGCCATCCCATCTGATGGCGGGGGGTTCGGTGAGCGGTGCGCTTGCGGGCTTCCTCGGGTGTGCGCCGCATGTGGTGGACCGGGTTCGCCGTGAGGCGGAAGTCCCAGACGCTGCCGGTGGTGAGTCCATCGAGGAAGCTCTTGTAGTCGTACGTCTGCCAGGAGGCCGTGGTGGGCCACCCGGCTTGTTCGACCAGGTGAGTGAGGTCGGGGCGCTCCTCGCTGACGATGAAGAGAAGCGCCTCGGCCCGGGAGTTGCGATCGACGCGCCACAGAATGCGTGGGGTGTTGTCGTCACTGGGCAGTGCGCCGGCAAACGACGACATCACTGCGGCGTGCATGTGCTGGGGAGAGGAGAGCAGGTTACGGGCGCCGAGACGCGCGGTGTTGATGCGGAAGCGGGTCAGGTACATCAGTGGCCGTCCAGCGGGAACTGCGGTGGCAGCGGAGCGAGAAGAGCTTCGGGCGAATGGCGAGGAACAGGCACCGGAGGACGTCGAGACGCGGGTTCCCCGTGCTTGTCGGGTCGATGGTGGGGGTTCGGCACGTCGATCAGGATCGATACGACGTTGCGCAGGGCGTAGTGGCGGTGGGACGGGTCGAAGCTGAGAGGTTGATCTCGAACCGTGCCTCCACGTGGCCCTCCGGCCACGGCTTCGGCAAGAGCCGGCAGCGAGACCGACTCCTTCTTCCGGTGCTTCTTCTGGTGCCACGCCGCAGCGTGCCACGGCTCGTCCCGCAGCGCGGCTGCCGGGTCGTCCCCGTCCCTGATCCCAAGGTCGACGGGCCCCTGCGGAGGGCACGATCGCCGGCCCAGGTAAGGGAGGTAGACGGGCGCCCGTAGGGCCGCATCCAGGGCGCTGATCAGGTTGTCGTCGCCTGCGACCGCGGCGACGAAGACGGCGTCGGCCAGGTAGAAGCGCTCCGAGACCGGCATGGGCTTGTCCGTGTCCGCGTGATGCGCGGTCTGGAAGTCGCGCAGGCGGGTGCCCGCCTGGTCGATCCGTACGGCGAACGCGAGCGCGGCAAGGTCTGACAGGTCGGCACTGCGGTCCCGGCCGAGCGCGGCGGCGAGCATGCCGAGGACACCGCTCTTCGTGGGGGCCGTCTCAGTGGTGCGGCGGGCGAACCGGGCCGATGAACCCCACGATTGAAGGGGTCCGGCCAGGCGTAGGGCCAGGACGCTCATCCACGCTTCCCCAGACGGTCCGCAACGACCTCGCCGACCTTGGTGACGAGCTCTCGCAGGTTGACCTGCTCGCCGAGGGAGGCGAGCTCCTCGGTCTGCTTGCCGACGCGCACGATCCATGTGTGGTCGGCGGGCGCACCGAAGGCGCCTTCGACGGCCGGGATGTGCTCTGCCAGGGCTTGGCAGGCCGCCCTGACGTGACCTTCGCTGCTGTCGCCTTGAGCGATCGGGTTCTCGAAGGCGCCGACGAAGCTGATGGGGCGGGCCGAGCGCAGTTTGACGACGACGGCGTCCGGGAGGGTGTTGTTGCCGAAGGTGTTGAGCTTGCCGGTGGGCATGGAGAGGGCGAAGCCTTCGATGAAGGCTTCCACCGCGCGACGGACAGGCTCCCCGGAACGTTCTTCGTCGGCGAGACCGGCGTCCAGGTTCTTGGCGAGCAGATCAACGTCCACGGCCGCATAGCGATAGAGGGTGGCAGAGTTGAAGTCGACGGTGCCGATCATTCCCGCGCCGGATTCGGCATCGCTGTTCTGATCATCGACGGCGGTGAAGTAGTCCGTCTCCAGATCCACGGGGTGCACGCTGAGAGCATGGGCGACCTGAGCAGCGGCATCGACGTTGATGTCGGTGGTGTCGGCGACCATCCGGCCGAAGAGTGCGATGTCGACGGAGTGCCGGGTCGCGGCTGCCTTCTTCGCCCGAGCCTTGACATCGGATTCCTTCAGGAAGACCTTGGGTTCCGCCTTCTTGGCGATGCCCTCGATGGCCAGCTCCGCGAGCGCGTCGAGCTGGCGAGCGCTGAGGAAGAGCAGGTAGGAGGACTGCGGGGCCTGGGGCTCGACGACGTCCTCAGTGGCGCCCGCCTTGTTTCCCTTCGCGGGAGTCTTGCGCGTGGGCGTTTCGATCTTGGCACCGGTGGCTGCGTGAATCAGCTCGGCCGCCATCGGCCATACCTGTTCCGCCTTCACTGCCCTCAGCGACTCTTCTCGCGCGATGATGCGCTCGGTGAGGGTGTCCACCACCTTCTTCGTGCGCACCCCGAGTTCAGCCGGGTCCAGCAGTTCCTCGAACGCCTTGCGGGTTGCCTTCTTCCACGCCTGGCTGGACACCCTGGAGCGGCGAACGCCTCCGTAGACGGCGCTCTTGGGAGCGCCCGTGTCGTCCCTGTTGATGTTGCTCGGGGGGACGGTCTGCAGGATGTGTACGTCGATGATGGTGCGGCTCATGTCTCGTCCTTCGTCTGATTCGTGTCGGCTTCGGCTGCGGCCTCGTCGGCCATTTCTCCCGGCGGCCGACCGGAGTCGGTCGCGGGACGGAACGCGTGGAAAGTCCGGCCCCATGCCTGACGGACCAGACTCGCGCCACCGGGCCTCTGCCACTGGTGGAGCTGCTCGGCGAGCAGGCCGTAGTCGAGGGGGATCTCGGCCGTGCGCAGGAGTACCACCAGCTCGCGCAATCGCTGGGCCAGCACGTCGAACGACGTCGCGGTCCCCGCGCGCGTCAGCCGCTTGCGAATCGACTCGTCGGAGTCGTTGCCTGGCATGAGGCGTCGCGCGGCTGCCCCCAGGGAGGCGCCCCCCGACACATGCATCCGCTTCGTACGGTTGGACTGTTGGTGCAGGGCCCACAGGGTCACGGCGACATGCGCGGCGCGTTCGGCACGCAGAGCCTCTGCCTCGTCCATGCGGTAGGCCTGGGCTGCGTAGAACTGCTCCATGCCCACCAGGCCCCAAAGGTCCGGCATCTCGGTGGCCTGGCGACCGACGCCCCTGCGCAGACGCGCGAGAGCCTGAACGGCCTGGGAGTTGTCATGTTGGTAGTCGTGTTGAAGGACCCGGATCCGCTGGGCGACCGCCTGGCCCAGAGGTCCCAATTCCTTCGTCTTCACCGTGCTTCGCATCGGTGGCTGTTCCGGGGGCGGGGCAGGCGCTGGAATCTGCGGCGCGCTCTCGGTCATTGGACTGCCTCCTTGCCCAGGTCTGGGTTTTGCCTGGGTCCGTCGGTGTCGATTGAGGCGGTGTCACGCTCTCCGAGCGCTTTGTTGAGCCGTGCATCAAAGGCTCGTGCGGAGCCGGCGTTGTCGAGCCAACTGGTCTCGTTGGCATCTCCGAGGAGTGTTCTCGCGGCGTCACGGAGGATCCAGTAGGCGGTCCGCTGCCAGCCGGCGTGGGCATCGGCGGGTTCTTCCGAGTTGCCGAGTTCGGCCAGCCACTGCCGGTATGGCCCGTCGAGCAGGCCGAATCCCAGGTCGCGCGCCGTGTCACGCGGAGCGTCGGTGAGCCTTCGAGCAGCCTTGGCCAGGTCGGCGGCAAGGTCACCCAGGGCATAAACCGCTTTGGTGCTGTCCTCGACTGCCCTGATGGCTTCCTTGGCGTACCTCTCATCGCGCTCGTGCAGCAAGACCACCGACATCTCGAAGCCGTCGTCGACGACCTCATCGATGACCGACTGCTGCGTGCCGTAGACCGCGCCGATCAGACGGGGGCGAATCAGCAGGTTTCGGGGCAGGGCTCTTACATGGGTGAGTTCGGCGATCCACTTCAGTACCCCGGCTCGGAGGTACGGGGAGGGTCCGTCGCGTTGGACCGTCTGATCCTCCGTGTTGGAAGCAAGGAGAGAGGCGAGGCTACGCCAGGCAGAACGAGTGGGGTCGTGCTGGCGAGGCATATAGACCGTTGCCAAGCCGAGCTTCTTCTCCTGCGGAATGCTGCGGCGCCAACCGCTCATCGGTTCGAACTGGTGGGCGTTCGATGCGGGGAGGGGATCGCCATAGGCGAGCACCACACCGTGGACGGCCTCGCCGTCATGGTGGAGGCGAACACGACGGGACTGCCATGTGTACAGGTCCCGGAGGCCGGAGGGCCTGGAGAGCAGATCGCTCTGCACATCCGGGCCACACTGCTCGCGCCGCCACGCGGGACGGTCGTCCTTGTCCATGATGAGCCCGGGTGTATCGGTGGCGACGAGGTTGAGAAGCAGTGTCTGCTGGAGATCGTCTCCCTCCGCGAACACCCCCCCGAGGTTTCCCGACCATCCGACACCCTGCGGATAGCCCTTCCCGCCCTTGACCCGAGGGTCCCCCACGGCGCCGGACTTGATCCCGGACGTGTCGAAGGCGTGGGTGTGGACGAGCCACCGGGCAGCCTCGGGGAAAGAGAGTCGCTCAACCCCTGGCTGGCGCATCGTGAAGAAGGGATCCCCGTTCGGAACGTCGGCCACGATCCTATTGAGGGAAGCCACCTCGTCCTTCTGGGTCCGCAGGCCCGCCACCTGAAAGAAAGGCTGCGTGGGGTGGAGGAGATCGAATCGCTCGCGATGTCGGTCGAGGTACGGTCCGACAGCGGCGAGCGGCTGCGGACTCTCGTTCAGTTCCTGCCAGGCGTCGATGTCCTCGGGGCCGTCCACCGCATCGTGGAGGATGGCCAACAGGAGACGCATCAGCGCGAACTCCTGGGTGGGAACGTCGCCCACGAGCCGGCGGATGTCGGGCGCGCGGGCGAATACCTCCTTCAAGGAGAGTTCCGCCGCTGATCCGTCACATAACTGGACGGGCAACCACGGACGAGAGACGAGATCGAAATTGGGCACGCCTTTCACCAACTTCACTTCCTTGGTGCCGGCAGGAGTGACCTCCAGGCCGTCGGTTCTGCTGTACCGAACCTCGAAGCCTGCCAGGCGGGTCTGACAATCCTCATCGAGCACGAGGAACAGCTCCCCGGCCAGCATGTGACTCTCCTTGACCTGCCACGCCTCGGGATAGAACTGCTCCAGTTCGGCGATCACGCGATCGATGAGCCAGGGTTTGCTGAAGTGGTAGGGCAGTCGCAACGCACTCGCCAGGGCGGCTCTGGCCGCGCGGGGAGGTGGGACGGCGTCGATCGGAAGGTCCAGCCCTCCCATGTCGCGGTCCAGTTCGGGAAGAGTGGCGTACGTACCGTCGCCACGTCGCTGGATGACGAGGACTTCCAAGGACTCGTCACTGTCCCTGACCTGGGCGCGACCGGCCCGGGTGTCCTCCGCGTCACCGACACCGGCGTCAATCCAGCCGATGAGGGAACGTCCGTTCTTGCGGACGTCGTCGATTCGGAACGATTGCGCCTGCCGACGCTGCTTCGCCATGCTCTGCTCGTGTTCGGCACGCGCTCTCTCCATGGCCTCCTCCCAGCAGGCCGGCACGGAGGGCACCTCGTTCCCGTACGCACTCTGCACCAGCGTGCTGATCTCATCGGGCAGGACCACGGGCCGACCGGCCCAGTGGGGCCGCAGCACAGCCAGGGAGCGCAGCAGCACATGTCCCCCGTACACGGCTGCCGATCCCGACTCGGGGGCCGGCGGCTCTGCTTCCCAATCGACGCCGGTGACCAGGCACTTGGGTTCGCGCAGGCCCTCCGGGCGCTCACGTTGCCCGTCTCCACGACGGTGTCGATGCAGACGTCCCATGCGCTGAAGCATCAGGTCCACCGGAGCGAGGTCCGTCACCAGAAGATCGAAGTCGATGTCCAGTGAGGCTTCTGCCACCTGGCTCGCCACGACGATGTGCCGGTCCACCGGACGCTTTCCGGAAGGGCCGAACGTGGCAACCAGTTCATCGTCGTTGCGAGCACGATCGAGGTCGATGAAGCGGGAGTGGACCACCGTCACCGATTCCGGTTCGAAGCGTTCGCGCAACACCTCCGCCGCCGCCAGAACACGGTCCACGGTGTTACGGATCACCAGCGCGCAGCCGCCTCCGGCAAGTTCGCTCTCCAGCCGGTCCGCCAGGGGGCCCAGTCCGTCGTCCAGCTGCTCCAGTTTGATCGTGCTGCGCCGATCGGCGGCCGCAGGCGGGGTGCTGACCGTGGTGTCCTGGCCTTCCGCGATCACGCTGATCAACGGATAGCGGTCACTCTCCAGCAGGTCGTCTCGCCCGGCAGCCGTCTCGGCATACGCCAGGGCCAGGGCTTTGCGCCGGGACACAGGGAGCGTTGCCGACAACATGACGACCGGCACCTTGTAATGGCCGAGCCACGACAGGACGCGCTCAAGGTACTCGTTCATGTAGGCGTCGTAGGCGTGGACCTCGTCGATCACGACCACCTTGCCCGCGAGGGCGAGATGCCTCAGCACCAGATGCCTGCTCTTGAGGCCCGCGTAGAGCAGCTGATCGATCGTGCCGACGACGAAGGGCGCCAGCATGCCCTTCTTCCGGCCCCTCAGCCACTGATGCGCAACCAACTCCGACGCGGCAGCGCACCGGTCGTCTCGCACGGATCGGACCGAATCAGTCATCCCGTCAAGGTCGACAGCGGCGATCGTGCGGGACCCCGCACGCAGGTCGCGCGCGAAGTCATCCTGGAGGAAGGCTTTGGAGTGAGCCAGGGACACGGTGTGGGTTCCCTCGCCCGGCAATCGTGCCAGCCAGCTGCGCAAGCGGCTGTACATCGCGTTCGCGGTGGCTCGGGTCGGCAATGCGACGAAGCACCCGCCGGCACCTGTACGGGCAGCGAAGATCTCCGCCACGGCGAGCGCGGCCTCCGTCTTGCCCTCCCCCATCGGCGCCTCGACGATCATCAGCCCGGGAGTCGGGGTCTCACGTGCCAGACGGACCGCCTCCTCCTGCAGAGGGCGGATCTCGGAGAGCGCGAAGCGCGCTTCGAACAGGCCCTGAGCACCGTCCGCCACGGTCGCCGGGGACCAAGGGCGCGGAAGCTCGATACCGCGCCAAGCGGATTCGATGCGTGTCGCCTCGTCGCGAGGCTGCTCCTCCGGAGTGAGGAGGAAGAGATCCGAATTGCTCGCGATCCAGTCCGCGAGGATCACCAGGGCCGACAACACGACCTGGACGGGCTGAGGCAGCTTGACCGTACGCCAGTGCGGCAGTCGGCTCTGAACTCCATAGGCCGCAGCGCAGGCTTCCAGCAGCTCCGTCTGAACCTCACCCCACCGTTGTTCGCTGCGTCCGGGTGTCCGTAGCAACTCGGTGTGCTGGTGCAGGTATGAGAACTGCTCGTGCCCGGGGAGCACACCGTGATGGCCCCCCACAGGCGTGGCGAAGGCCATCGCCGCGCGCGGAGACCACCCCTGCTGCTCCAGCCACTCCTCGACGATGACCTGCCCGGCCAAGCCGTGGGGTGCACGCTTGCGTGCGTCCCCGAACTGCTTCTGGGTCGGCATCTCCAGCCCCGCCGAATCCATTCCCTTCGCCAGGTCCTCGACCTGGCAGGCGAATGCCGGCGTCGCCTTGCCGATGTCGTGGATGGCCGCCAACCACACGATCAGCGACCTGGCATCGTCATCCCCGCCCGGGAGACTGTCGGCAACAAGCCTTCTCACGTTGTGCGGGGCCCACTCGTCCCAGAGGCGCCCCGCCATGGCGGCGGAGTCGGCCATGTGACGCCACAACTGGAGCCACTTCGACGCATCTTTGTCGTACTTGGCCCACACCGCGCGCGCGGCAGGTGTCAGTCCGGCACTCCAATGCGGTTCTTCGTGTTGCATCTCGATCCCCCCAGGACCGCAGGTCTTCGCAGCTCCGCCACTTCGGCTGGAACCTTGTTCCAGCGGAAAGGCGGGCTCCCCTCGCTCACTCGTGCGGGTGAGCCCGCCCATGATCAGGGCATCAACCGCGGCATGAGCCCGGTTCCGCCGAGACCACTCGTGTGAGTGACTCGCGGACTACGAGAACCAGCACGACGACGAGGACGGTGACACGGATCCACACGCGTCCACCGGCAGTTGCGAACCGGCACCTCCCGTGAGTCCGGCAACGAGTACGGGCAGCAGCCACGACTGTGACTGCTGCCCGTTGGTGACCGGGGAGAACCTTGGGACTAAGCTTCCAGACACTCGCGAATCCCTTCTGCGGGTAGAGGTCGAGCCCGCCACTTGGCCTAGGAACCAGGCGGGCTCGGCCTGCGCGACGCGCAGGCCTGACGACGCGCCAGGCGTTCCTGAGTAGCCGTCAGGCACTGACCTTATCGCAGCCGCTTCATGCTCAAGTCACTTCTCGTTCAAGCGCGTTGCTCGGTTTCGTCGTGCTGCACATGCACGGTTGCGGTTCAACGCCGGACGAGATTCTCGTTCGTAAATCATCCCCGCGGAGAGCGGGGAGCAACGGCGCGCTGCGCACGCACGGGGGTCATCCCTTTGAGGCAGGGAGCAGGTGAGGCTGTTCGGCATACGAGGCAGCACTCAGAGGAAACGTACCAACGGAAGCCCCCACGCACGGGAGAATGCCTCAGTTGGCCACCCGGCAGCCAATGCGGCCGAGCCGCCGGAGCGTAGAGCCTCACATGCCCGAGCGGCATTCGTGCGGGAGAGCGCCCAGGCAGCCACCATGGGCCACAGGCGGCTGAGCTCGGCGACGGATGCCAGCTCGCGGGCCACAACGGGCCACAACAGCTCGGGGCGAAGCACTCGTCGTCGAGGTGGTCTCGTGCCCTGCGTTTCACACCCGCCATCGAATTCCTCGATATGTCGGACTCAATGGAAGTGCTTCAAAACGGCAGCTGAGCCGGATATCGTGCCAGCTCAGCAAGCCTGCTCCCCGCACCGGCGGGGATGAACCCGGCGCGCTGTATGCCAACCGCAAGGTCATTGCCTGCTCCCCGCACCCGCGGGGATGAGCCCGAGATAGCCCGGTCCTCTGCTCTGAGCCTTGGCTGCTCCTCGCACCTGCGGGAATGAACCCGATTACATCTACCGGCAGTGCCTCGCCGGCTGCTCCCCGCACCCGCGGGAATGAACCGACCTTCAGCGCCCTTGGGGCATAGCGGTCGGAAGCGCCTACCGCAGCTCGGCAATCGGGTGGGGCCTGGCCTGGGGCCGTTCGCACAGCTCGACCTGTTCGGCGTGGCTTCGACGTCTCCAGGCCGAAGGGGAACCGGCGGGGGCTGGGGGGCGGTGTGGTCCGCATTGGCGCCACGGCCGGGCCAGCCGATCTCGGCCTCTGAATGCTGCCCACCGTAGCCAGCTCCGCGCAGCACAAGGTTCTGCGCATTGCGCGGACTGAAGTCCATGGATCCCTGACCGCCACCGCCCCGGAGACGCTGGTGGAGACTCTGTCCAGCGACCTCGGCCAGGCCCGCGCCTAAGCTGCGGCCTTGTTTTGACACGCTGATCCGACGTGCCGACTTTTGTCCGCGGACAAAAGTCGAAGGCATCGTCCAAGACGAGTACGCCAACTTCGTGCGTGCAGGTCGGCCGTCTGCTGCTCGTCCCGACGGCAGCATGTGGCCGACGCCCCCCTAAGTACCAGGCTGAGGCGGTGAGGTGAAGTTCTCGGACTCAACGGCCACAGTGCAAAGATGCCGCGCCGCGACACCGAAGCCCAGATATGGGCTGATCCAGTGCTTTGAGTGCCCCCTGCTCTGCGGGGACGGGCCTGCACGGCCCGAGATCTATACGAGCGGGTCCACCGGTCCCCACATCGGCGGGGATGAAGACTCCCCGGTGACAGCCGGCTCTTCCGCAAAGCTGACCGGCCCACCCGAGATTCGGCCTCTCGTCCCGAGGCCGTCTGGATCACCTCCGGGTGCGGACCGACCAGGCCGCGTTCAGGCTGAGGTCATGCACAGACGCCCGGTCATCTATCCACCCGACGAGAACGGGTGGCGGCATGTCCGCTACGACGACGTCGCAATCGGCGTGGCCCACAGGCCGTCCGACATCGGAGTGTTCCTGAAGGCGGCTGGGCTGGAGAACGCTGAGGACCTTGACCTCACCGACCCCGAACTCGTCGAGTGGCGGGAGATCGGGCCGGAGGGTTGGGCCGAGTCACCGCCGTAGTGGCGCGGCCTGGCCCTGCAAACGGACAAGCTCGCTGGCGGCTACCCGGCTACCCGGCTACCCGGCTACCCGGCTGCACTCCAGCTCACTGCCATGCCATGCCATACACCCTCATCGGGACCCGACACTGAGCGGCGAGGAAGCCTAACCAGAAGTGTTCGGCAGCCAGCCTGTAGCACCCACCACCTCACGCGCTATGTCGAGCACGGAACGTCCGTCGGTCACCACTCGCAGCGTCTCCGGGGGCGTCTGCTCATCCAAGATCCGCGCCTTACGGGCGCTGCTCGCCAGCTCCTGCTCCAGCTCCGAGCCCCGTTCCCGACCGGTCAGCCGCTCAAGGGCGGTGGCATCCGAGGCGGTGAGCACGACTCGGATGATCTTGGCGTTGGCACCCAGGGCGCGCTGGAACATGCCCTCGTTCTCGGCCAGAACGCTCACCGTGTGCGTGTAGATCAAGCGGCGGTACCCGAGCTCGGCGTAGTTCGACCACAGCGCCGTCAGGTTGCGCTCGGCGATCTTCGTGCGGCGGGGGTCCCCTTCCGGAGCAGGGTGGGCCTGCCCCATGAAGTCGCCTTCGATGACGCAGTGGGCAACCATCGCAGCGCGCAGACGCGCTGAGACCTCCCACCCCACCGTCGTCTTGCCGACGCCGGCACGCCCCGCGATTAGCAACACCTCCGCTTGATCCATGGCGTCACCTTGCCACCAAGTGCCGGTCTCGTGCACACAAGTTGTGCGCGGATCAGCGAGACAGGCCGCGGTCCGAGAGCAGTCCTTCCCCCTACCGCGCCTCCCCGCCGACTCTCCGCCGGCTCCCACCGACTTGAGCTGGTACCGGAGGTCCCGGCTCAGCGAACCGGTAGATGTGTCACCCGTCTAAGTCTGTGCTCAGGTCAGCTCGCATCACGAGAGCAGCTGGCGGACCCCAGTGCGCGCGTATCGAGTCATGATCAGTCAGTGGTGAAGCCCCGCTATCCCGCCCGAGGAAATGCAGTCGTGGGGCACGCTGGGCATGGGGGAGAATCTCTCGGTTCACCTATGTACCAGGAGATTCATGCACAAGCGTCTGCCCCTGCTCGTCGTCTGTCTTGCGTTCACCGCTTTCGGCGCCTCGGCATGCGGCCCGTCCGGTGACCGTGGACCGAGCGCCTCGGCGACACCGGCCGCCGCGTCCGTGCCCGCCTCGGCCGCCCCGTCCGGAAGCCCGTCGACGGCCCCGGCTGAAGTGCGCGGGCTGACAGTGCCGTCGTTCTACCTCAAGACGATCCGGGAGAACCACCCGGATCTGGACCGCATCAGCGATGACGTACTCGTTGCTCATGGCAACGCGCTCTGCGCCGCCGGTGGCCAGGCCCTCGTCGACCAGGTCAAGAAGACCAAACAGGAGCTTGAACTCACCGGAAAGCAGGCTTCGCAGATCCTCGGTACCGCGCACGGCAATTGCGGCAGAAACGTGTTCGGGTGACGGTTGCGGGTGGACGGTGAGGTCCACCCGCCACGCTTGCACAGGAGCCGACCCGGGCCGGGCACCGCTGAACGACAGCGACGGTTGGCGGCGGTGACGACTCCGGCCGGATCCCATCCCAGGGTGGCGGGGAGTTCAGGCCCGATCTCCCCTGCGCGGGTTTTCCAGTCCACCGGGTTCAGACTGCTGGCGACGGTACGGATCAGTACTTCGCCGGCTCCTGGAGCGGGCTGGGGGACCTCACGGACGGACAGGACTTCGGGCCCGCCGTGGCGAGCGATTCGGATCGCTCGCATGGCGACCTCCTTTACGAGGTGAGTGGACGGGAATCAGGCGGCGATCGGAGCTTCGTGTTCGGCATCCTTCGCCGACGTCCGTGTCCGAGGCAGGACGAGATGAGTGAGGGCCAATCCGATCAGGCTCAGCACCGCGCCCGCCAGGCCGGTCCACCGCAGAGCGCCGGCGGCGGCGATCGCGCCGCCGATGACCGAGCCGGCTGCGGCCCCGAGGTTGAAGGCGCCCACGTTTACGGCGACCGCCACATTGGGGGCAGCGCCCGCGTGGTGCAGGATCAGTCCCTGCAGCGGGGCGATGGTCGCGGTGGCAAGCAGGCCGAGTACCAGGACCGCGGCCACCGCGGTGGGCTGCCACACCACGGCGAACGGGACGAGCAAGAGCGTCCCGGCCAGCCCGCCGAAGACCCCGCGTACGGTGGCGCCCATCGACTTGTCGGTCAGCTTTCCGGCGGTGAGGTTGCCGAGGAAACTGCCCGCGCCGTAGGCGAGCAGCAGACCGGAGACCGCCGTGGCGGAGAAGCCGGAGACACGGGTCAGCAGCGGGGCGATGTAGGTGAACACCGTGGCGACGCCGGAGAAGCCCACTGCGGTTGTGGCGATGGCGAGCATGACCGGCCGACGTGCCACTACGCGTATCTCGTCGCGCAGTCGCGTGGACGGTGCCTCCTGCCGGGGCAGTACGGCGGCAAGCAGCATGGCGCCCACCAGGGACAGAACGGTCAGCACGGTGAACGGAGCCCGCCATCCGGCGCCCTGCCCGAGCAGTGCCCCCAGGGGTACTCCGAGGAGCGTGGCCACGGTGAATCCGGAGGCGACGGTGGCAATGGCCGAGCCCGTTTTCTCGGCTGGGACCACCCGGGTCGCCGTCACCAGCGCGAGGGCCAGGAACGCGGCGTGACTGAGCGAGGAGACCACGCGGCCCACCAGGAGCAGGCCGAACGACGGCGCCACGGCGCTGATCGCGCTGCCCGACGCGAACAGCAGCATCAGGCCGATGGCGAGCCCCTTGCGCGGCAGGCGCGAGGTCAGCAGGGCCATGAGCGGCCCTCCGATCACGACTCCGAGCGCGTATGCGGTCACCGCTTGTCCGGCGGTGCCCACAGAGACGTCCAGATCAGCGCCGACCTGGGGCAACAGCCCGGCGATCAGGTACTCCGAGGTACCCACGACAAAGACGCTCGCGCACAACGCGGCGAGCGTCGCGAAACCCTTGTTCACCTTCATGCCGCAGACGCTAAAGTCTCACATCGGTATGAGAGTCAAGTCGAACGGGCAAAGCCCGCGCGACCATCAGGGGGTCCATGTGCGCATCGGTGAGCTGTCTCGGCGGACCGGCGTGGCCGTGCACCTGCTGCGCTACTACGAGGAACAGGGCCTGCTCCATCCGCAGCGGCGCCCCAGCGGTTACCGGGAATACGTCGAAGAGGACGTTGCCGTCGTCCGCCGCATCCGCAGCCTGCTGGCCGCGGGCCTGGGCACCTCGACGATCACCACGGTCCTGCCTTGCCTGCGGGACACCGGCGACCGACTCGTCCCCACCTGCTCGGACTTGCTCGCCGACCTCCACCAGGAGCGCGACCGAATCGCTCGGGTCATCAGCGACCTTCAGACCTCCATGGACGCACTCAATGACGTCATCGCCGCGGCCCCGGCCGACGTCACTCGCCGGGCACTGGCCTCACTCGACGTGTAAACGAATCGCCTCTCACATCTACCGGGCGCTCGCCGAGCACGAGAAGGCCCAAGCGCACCCCGAAGCCGTCGAGCCTCGAGCCGGTCCTCGACGAGCAGCGGTCAGTGGTTTGCGCATCCCGATGAGACCGGAACCGGCTCCGAGTTCGGGTGGGGCTGTCGCAACCAGGGACGACCTGATATGAGTCGATCATGAATGCTGAAACTCTTGACTCGATGGAACGCCTGCTCGCAGAGCGGGCTTGTGAGCGGCTGGTCATCGAGTTCGTCCACCGGCTCGACCTCGGGGACCCGGGCTCGGTGGCGGACCTCTTCACGCAGGACGGCACCTGGGAATGGCCCGCCGGCGACCGCCGCATCGCGGGTCACGACGCCCTGCGCACCTACTTCGGCAACCGGCCCGCAGATCGGCTGTCACGCCGTATATGCACCAACATCCTGGTCACCGTGACCTCTGCGGACACCGCCGCCGCCACCACCTACTTCACCACGTACCGTGTCGACGGCTACAGCGGGGGCCTCGTACCGCCGCGGCCCCCGGTTCAGGTGGGTCACTACGAAGACACGTTCCACAAGGTGAACGATGCCTGGCTGCTCACCACGCGGACTCTTTTCCTCTCCTTCGCCGGTCCCACGGAACGCCTCGACGGGCCCGGCCAGTCATGAGAGCGGCTCCCAGCCGACCGGCCGTCAAGGGTTCTGCGCCACGGGGAGTGACAGTCCACCGTCCGCATGGCCGGCTCGAGCTTGAGCAGGTGGGCCGGCATCCCGGTGGCGTGAAACGGTTGTACACACGCGAATTCCTCGGCCCCGCCGATGTCTCCGGCGGCCCCGAAGGCGGCCACGAAAGCGGCGCCGAAAGCGGCGCCGAAAGCGGCGCCGGCCGGCCGATCACGACCCTCGGCTGACCGCTAGCGCAGTTCCTGTCCCGCCGCCCAGCCCGGAGCGTCGAGGTTGATGGGCGAGTCGCCGACGAACTGGGCGAGCTGCGTTTCCAGCTCGGCGAGTTCGGCGGTGCCCAGACGCACTTCCCAGCGGGCCCGCACCTCGTCGAAGATCGCCGTGCTCTCGGTGATCAGCCCGATCCCGTGATCGGTGATCCGGATGTTCTTGCGGCGGATGTCGGCGGGGTCGGTCTCGGTGGTGACGTACCCGCGTTCGACGAGCGCGGCGATCGTCTTCGCCGCGGCCTGCTTGGTGATGGCGAGTCTGCGGGCCAGGTCCGAGGCGCTGTCGGCTCCGGCTCGGATGGCCCGGATCGCGTACTCGTGCGACGGCCGGGCGTCGGGGTATCCCCGGGTCGCCAGCTCCCGGACCACTTCGTCCACCAGATTGCGATAGCTGCCCAGGAGCAGCAGGGCGAGATCGGCGCCGGATCGTGAGGACATGACCACAGTCTAGATCTTCCCTTGACTGGACAACCAGGTTGACCAACACTGGAGTCAACCTGGTTGTCTATCTTGGGGGTCATCGCATGACCAGCTCTTTCGTGACCGCCTCGCCCGCAGTGGCGGGCGTCACGCACCACACCGCCGAGGTCAACGGCACCACGTTGCACTACGTCTCGGCGGGCGACACCGGCTCCCCGATCCTGCTGGTGCACGGGTGGCCGGAGTCCTGGTGGGCCTTCCACGAGGTCATCCCGCTGCTCGCCGCCACCCACCGGGTGTTCGCCGTCGACCTGCGCGGCTTCGGCGACTCCGGCATCGCCGACGGCGACCACGACGTGGCCACCATGGCGGAGGACCTGCACCGGCTGGTCGCCCACCTCGGCGTCGGTCCCGTACACGTGACCTGCCAGGACATCAGCGGCGGGCCGGTCTTCGCGTTCGCGGCCACGCACCCCGACGACGTCCTCAGCTTCACCGGCGTCGAGACCACCCTTCCGGGGTACGGCTGGGAGACGCTGGCCGACGTGAGGAACGGCGGCTCCTGGCACGTGGGATTCCTGGCCGCCCCGGGAATTCCGGAGCTGTTCCTGGCCGGCCGCGAGCGAGTGATGCTCGACTGGGCCGTCTCGGTGATGACGACGGTGCCGGGCGCGGTCACCGAGGCCGACCTCGACGAGTTCGCCCGCACCTACGCGCGGCCGGGCGGCTGGCGCGGCACCGAGGGGCTCTACCGTTCCTCCCTGACCGGCGGCGACCGGATGCGGGCACTGGCCGAGTCGCGGCCGCTGACCGTTCCCGTGCTCGCCGTCGACGGCATCAACGCCCCCTTCACCGAGCGGACGATGCGCCAGGTCGCCGGCGACGTCACCGCGGTCGCGATCCCGGACGTCGGGCATTTCGTCGCGCAGGAGGCGCCCGCCGCCTTCGCCACCGCGGTCGGCGACTTCGTCGACCGCGTCGACCGAAGCCGCTGAACGACCGAGTCCCTGCACCGCCACCCTCCGTGCCCTCTCCGGCCTGCCGCTGACGCGGCCTCGAGCCGGGGCAGCGCCGTTGCCTCCCGCCCCGGGCTCGCGGACTGCGGTCGCCTACCCCGCTCCGGCGCATGCCTGCGCCTCGGCCAGGTAGCGCGCCACCGGGCCCAGGGTCAGCATTCCTCGACAGCCCCCTCGGCGACCACTGCCCCGGCTGCCAGGACACGGCCGGCGAGCCGGTGCGCTGGACCCTCCGCCCGTACCGGCTCGCGTCCGGGGACCCCCAGGACGGAGGCACTCTGTGAACCGGCCCGACCGCAACCCGGCGCCAGGGCCGGAATCGGAGGAGTCGCTGAGCGTGCTCGCCGAGACCGCTGTCGAACTCGCGGACACGTCACGGACCTTCGCAGCCGGCCTCATACGACGCGAAAGCGTCGCAGGACCAGCAGCCGACCACCTCCGCGACATCGTCGGCCGGCTCGCCGCGCACGCGGCTCGGGTCGACAGTATTCGCGGCCAGGCACCGTCCCACCGATCGTAAGGACCCGAGATGAATCCGCTGGACCTCCCCGCCGGCGCCGTCTGCGTGATGGTCGGCCCGCCGGGCTCCGGCAAGTCCACCTTCGCCGCCCGCTACCCCGACACCTGACACGCGTCTCCCTGGACCTCTACCGACGCCTGGCCACCGACTCCGAAACCGACCAGTCCGCCACCCCCGTCGCCGTGGAGATCCAAAACCTCCTCCTGGACGCCCGCCTCGCCCGCGGCCTCACCACGATCGTGGACGCGACTTCCCTGATGATTCGTTGAGTTCAAGCGTCAGGGGAGGCTTCGGTTGACCAAGTGACAAGTGGTGTGGGTCCCGGACCCGGACCGGTGGGGCGTCCTTCTCGTGGAGGGCGTCCTCAGGGTTCAGGACCTGCCGGCGGCGGTGGCCCGGATCGGCCTTCGGCCCGGCGACCCGGTGTTCGTCGGGCCGGACGGCACGGTGGATCCCGAGCTCGTGGACGGGACTCGCGAGCGAAGCCAGACCTCGATCACGGAGCTCGGCATCCCCCAGATCAGACCGTCATGGCGATCGCCGAACCCGCGAGGTGCGGCCCACCTTCCACAGCATGCCGCACCTCGCACCCACTCTCATGGAGGGATCCATCATGGTGTCCGCGACGTCGAACCACATAGTCCAAAAGAACTCCCTGGTCGGACGCGCACAGCACCCCGGTCTAGGGGACGAACCTGCGGTGCCACCACAGGCCCGAAGCCGGTACTCCAGGGTCAACGACCGACCGCGACTCGAATATCTCGTCGTATGGGGCAACGAGTTTGCGCAACTCGCGCGCAGCCGGGGCAGGGAGCTGTCTCACGGCAGAGTCCAGAACGTCTCGCGCAGCAAGGTGAGTGCGGCAGCACTCCATAACACCGCAGTCGTCATCGCGGAATCGCAGGAAGCGCTCCGGGCCCTGAACGGATCGCTTCCAGATGGAGAACGCTCGCGCCACAGCGCCGGCACCGAAGGCGCGCGACTCCAGCCTGGCGACCGCCTCGGATGCGGAACGCGACAGGCCCTGCACTTCGGGCGATCCGTGGCCAGGTCGTTTGACTACAGCAGCTCGGACGGCTGCCGGACGCCTACGGGGCATCGCCGCTTCGGGACATAGTCATGCCCTCATGCTCCCGAGAGCGGCCTCCGTTCACAAGGGCTTTATGCGGCAGGAGCGGGTCAGAAACAGCGACCGTGACCGAACTCTTAGTCCGGGAAAACCACTTCAAGCAGATCAACGACGGCATGGGCCACACGGCGGGCGACGCCGTCCTCGCGTCGATCAGCGCCCGGCTCACCGCCTGGGCGGGCCCCCGCGCCGCGATCGGCCGCCTCGGAGGCGACGAGTTCGCCGTCGTTCTTCAGCTGACCGCCGGCCGCCGCGCGCAACGCCTGGAGCAGCTGGTCCGGATGCTGCACACGCCGGTCACCCTGGACGACGGCCGCAGGGCCGGCCTTCCGGGTACGTCCCCTGTGGGGGCGGGCCGCATGAGCGCCCTGACTCTGTCCGAGGGCGACTGGATCCCCGGCATCACAGTCCGTCAGCCCTGGGCGGCCTGCATCCTCGTGGGGAAGAGCCCGGAGAACAGTCCGCACCCGTGCAGCCGGCGCGACTGGGTCCTTCTCCACGCCGGGAAGGCGCGGCCGGATCCCGCCGTGTTGCGCGAACTGCTGCTCGAATGCGAGTCGTTGCTGCCCGTCAGTCGCCAGCGCGATCAAAGGTGGCTCCCCCGCGCGGGGGAGCGTGATCGTTCGCCAGGACGACGCCCTGTCGTAGAGGTTCAGTGACGCTGGCGTTGTGACGATCAAGCATTCTTTCGGCGATACAGTCCGTCCGCCCCTGAGCTGGGCGCTCGGCCTCCATCTGGGCAGGTGGCCCGGGTTCACCGTTGCGGCATGGGGGTTCCTGTTCGCGGTACCCAGCTTCGTCTGGGCGTTGGGAGGCACCTTCGGTATCCAGGCGACGGTGGCTCCGCCGCTGGTGAAGCTTGCTCATGACCGGGTGACGTGGTTCCTGGCAGTCTTGTGGGTGACCGGTTTCCTGAAGCTCTTCGGAGCGCTGGTCGGTATCGGTTTGACGCGCCGTCGCGGCAAGTGGACCGGTCGATTGATGGTGCTCTGTGGCGGCGGCGCGACAGTGCTGCTCGTCTGGCATGGATGTCAGTTCGTGATCCACGGAGTGCTGGTTGAGGCTGAGGCGCGCGCTGTGGCGCCTGATCTGGTCGGGTTGACCCGCTGGTACCTCTACCTGTGGGGGCCGTGGTTCATTGCCGGTGGCCTGGTCTTTGCCGCCGCCGCCACGCGCTATGTCCGCCGTCACGATGGCCGGCGTGAGGTGAGGCTTTACGGCTCTGCGGGGGCGCTGGGCGCGTTGCTCCTGTCTTTGGCCTCGGTAGTCACCGGGATTGGTTGACGGCTACCACGCAGTTGCCGGTCACGGGTGAAATGATCCTGTGATGGCTGGTGTGATCACAGCGTCGGAACCGTCCTGGACAGCCCCGTTCGCCGGGCTGAACCCGCGCGTCTTCGGGAAGCTGGTGACAGTTCTGCGGGGCAGGGTACGGACGTGGTCCGGAAGGGGCGGCCGTGGAGTCTTCCGCAGCCCTGTCCAGGGTCCGGCACCGAGACAGCGAGCCGTCGCCGTGGGAGCGGACGATCGGGGTACCGGCCATGGAGATGGATGTTTGATGTGTTCATGGACCAGCGGAGAGAGCCGGGAGCGGATCTCGGATGAGATGGTCAGCCCGTCGGCCTGAAGCTCCGGGGTGCCCTCCTCTGCACGAGCCCACCACCGTGCCGGCGGTGGGCGACGACTTCGAGCGCTTCACCACTCCCACCTCACTCCCACCTCCGAGACCTCAGCCAGGCGGAAGAGAGCCCTCATTCCGTTGACGATCATGCGCTCCGACATCCTGATTTCGGTCTCCGCCGCCTCCAACCGGTCCGAGGCTGAACAAGGAGCCGTCGAAGTGACTTTCCTCCGACGGCTTCTACGCCGCGATCCGCCGCTCGCCTACCCCCACGTCGTATCAGTGAGGTCCGGTCCCCGCCCGTCGATGATGTCCGGGGCGCTCAACCCGTAGCCCTCGGCTTGGCCGTAGTACGTCGGCTCGCCGGGCTCCGCCGCGACTGCGAGCACCTGGTCAAGCTCCTGCAGGGCCGAGGCGAGCCGCGGTGCGTTGTTGGCATGGGTGGCAGGGTGGGGCTCGCCCCGGAAATCGCACTGACCCCAAATATCGTGATGTACGGACAGTTCAATCCAGAGGTCCGTCTCGTAGGGAGCCACCATGAGTTCCACGAGACGGTACTCCCTGTGTCGTTCTCCGTCCGCGTCGAACCAAGTGCCCGAGCCCAGTACGAGGATTCCACCGATCTCTGCCTGCGGATGACCGGTCGGTCGACAGGCGCGGAGCGCGTCGGGCAGTGCCGGCTCGTCGAGCGAACGCCTGGCGAGGTTCAGGCGGCTGTGAACACCGAGGCCGCCCCTGCCGGTCTGGAACCAGTCCCACTCGAGTGAGGCCGGCACCAGCAAGGCGTGCTTCTCCAGCACCGCACTCATGCGCGCCGCGGTCATGAGCGCGAACTCCAGACCGGGCTCTTCGACGTCCTCCAGATTCCAGGACCACGAGCCGCTCTCTTTGGGCGCGCGCATCAGCATGGTCGGCAAACTCCTCAAGGTTTGGGGCCGGGAAGCTCAACCTCGAACTCGATTCCCTGCAGCCCCTTGGACTGGAACTCCGCGGCATGCTCCATCGCCCGGTGCACAGCCGGCATCATATCTTTCTGCTTTACCTGGAAAAGGAGACCGTCAGGCTTCTTGAACCCCGGGATATCGGCACATCTGCCGCTGGAAATGTACTCTGCAACGGCCGCCCCGTATTCGGACTTCTTCAGCCGCGTCACAACGGTGGCCTCGTGCGCAGGGTCCTCAGCCCAGAGAAGGACGCTCCTCACGAGCGCTCACGCGGATCTGAAGGACTGACCACTTCGGGTGGGATTCCTGGTTCTGATGGCGCCCGATGAGGCGCCAACTCTACGCTCGGACAACACGGGGCCGGTCGCGTGACCGGCCAAGGACGAACTGGTGCAGGAGAGTACGTGCTCACCACGGGCAAGCTGGTACGGGACCGGATTCCTCAGATCATCCGCGCGGACGGAGCCGAGCCGGAGGTCTACGTGGCCGATCCGACGGAGTACCGAGAGCGGCTCCGCGCGAAGCTGGCCGAGGAGGTGGCGGAGTACATGGAGGCGGACGAGACCGACGCCCCCGAGGAGCTCGCGGACGTCCTCGAAGTAGCCTTCGCCCTCGCGGCGGACCTCGGCGTCGACCCTGCCCAACTGGAGAAGATCCGGGCGTCCAAGGCCGAGCAGCGGGGCGGCTTCGCGGAGCGCATCGTCTGGACCGGCAACCGCTGACCTGCGGTGCCGTTCCCGCAACACCCCTACAGCTCGGGCTTGACCAGCACGATGTGACTCACCCCGGGCAGGGGTAGCCCGGCCGCCCCCACCGCGGGGGCGAGGCCGGCGTGCCGGGCGAGCGCGGTGGTCTCCGCCGCGCTGATGCCGCGCTGGAAGGTCCCCTTCCCCTCGCTCGACCAGTAGCCGTCATGATGGGCCGTCCAACTGCCGCCGGCAGCGGCTTTCGTGATCTCCTCGGGGGAGCGGGTGACGACCACGACGCGCCCGCCAGGGCGGACGAACGCGGCCGCGTCCTGCAGCGCGCGGATCCGCGCTCCCGGGTCGGGCAGCACGTTGAGGACGAACATCTGGGTCACCAGGTCGTAGCCCTCCCGCTCCGGGCGGGGCCAGCCGAACCCCTCGTGCGGGTCGTACCCGTCGGCATCCAGCCCGGCGGCCCGGTAGTGGGCGACGTCGGCCCCTCGACCGCACCCGTGATCGAGGACCGTACGGATGCCGAGCGGGCCCGTCAGGTGCCCGGTGACCGCACGGGCCGCCGGTGAGGCCGCCTGGCGGCTCATCGCGGTCTTGTGCGGCTGGTACGAGCGTGCGCCCGCGGCCGCCGGCCGCTTGCCCGTCAGGTCGCTGATCGCGAACAGGACGTCGTCCGGCTCCGCGACCTCCGGGGTGATCGGCAGGTTGAGCAGGATCGCGGAGTGGTCGGTGAATGCCTCCGGCCCCGTTCGGACTTCGTGTCGGGCCGCGACCGGGACCCAGGCGGCCAGGTGGTCGCTCAGCAGGGCGAGATCACACCGGAAGCGGCTGAGCTTGCCGGTGAAGAGCCGCTCGAACGTGAAGTCCGCCTCCTCGTCCGTGCCGGTGGTGTCGACGAGACACGCGGCCTGGAGCAGGTGGTGCAGCGCCTTGCGCTCGGTGCCCGCGGTGAAGCCGCTGATCTCCCCGTCGTACAGGCCGTCCTGCGACCGCGGCGCGAGGTTGAAGTCCCCGCAGATCAGCAACGGACGCCCGCCCTCGGCGGCGGCCAGCGCCGCGAGCTCGCCGAGTTGGGTGGTGCGCGCCGCGCTGGTGTAGGCGTCGAGGTGAACCTGCAGGATGGTGAGCCAGCCCAGCTCCACGCGCTGCGCCCAGCTTGTCGGCGCGGATACGGCCGGGGTGGCGATGTCCTCGCGGACCCAGGTGGCGAGGTGGCCGTCCCCGCCCGCGAAGACGTACCCGGGCAGGAGCGGCGGATGCCGGTCGGCGGGCTTGTACGGCTCCTGCGCGACGATGACCGCGACATCGTGCCCGCGGAGCCAGGCGGCGAACCGGGCCCGTGCGCCGTCCGCGCCGAGCCGCTTGTTGAGGTTGATCGAGGCCAGCAGCATCAGAAGTGCCCTTCGGCGGACGGGATGGTCACAGCGGGATCGGCCGGCCGGGGGCGGCTTCCTCGCGGAAGGCCTCCCAGAGCACGTTCAAGGGGTGTGAGGCGTCGTAGGTGTCCCGCTCGCCCTTGCGGGCGAAGACGCCCGAGACGAGTTGGAGCATGGGGTCGAAGTCGTCGGCGAACTCGACCAGGCGGAACCCCTCGCCGCCTGGCAGCCGGCCCGCGACGGCGGCCTCGCCTATGGAGCGGGCGCAGAGCATGCAGCCGCGGGTCATCTCGGAGCGCAGCAGGGCCAGCCCGTAGTAGATGTCGTCGATCTCCGCGACGACCTGGAGGTGGGTGCGGAAGTCCGTTCCGTACCAGCGCTCGACGAAGTCGGCGATCACCCCGCGGGAGGGGATGACCAGCGGCAGGCTTCGCAGCCGCTCGACGCCGACCCGCCGGGCGGGCAGCTCGCGGACGGACAGGTTCGTCAGGAGGGCGAGGCCTTCGCGGTGCCACTCCAGGAAGTCGTACTCGGGGGCGAGCAGGCTGTCCCCGACCGGTGCGGCCAGGCCCCCGCACAACAGGTCCACCTGATTGGAGTCCAGGCGCTGGCGGAAGTCGCGCGTGCGGACGTGAACGATCTTGAGTTCCACCTCCCGCGCCATCAGTTCCCGCTCCACCCGCTCCCACACCCGGGCCAGAAAGGGAAGTGTGAACTCGGTGGTGCCCACGGTCAGGGTGGAGCCGAGCCGGCGGCGGGAGTTCGCGATGCCCTGGAGCCAGTCGGAGAACGTGGACCGGATCCGGTCCACGACCTCCAGCCCGGTGGGGGTGAACAGCAGATCGCGGCCGCGGCCCTGCTTGACCACCACCAGCTCACCGGTCAGCGCCTGGAAGTTCCGGTTGAGGATGTCGAGCTGCTTCTGCACGCTCGACTGCTCCCGGCCCAACAGCCGGGCCGCCGCGAGGGCGGTGCCCTCCTCGTGGACGACGACGAGCGTGCGCATCTGGTCCCACGTCAGGTCCAGCAAATCCGGGGAACAAGCGAGCAGATCGCCCCGGAACCCTTCGGGACCAGGCACTTTGAGCGGGCCGGATGGCAACGGCGGCATGTGCTTCCCCTCCCCTGGGCACCACCCCACCAGCTTGCACTGTCCCAGCGGCCAGGAGTAGTGGACTTCACCGCATTTCACGCCAGGAAAACCTTGAAATGTTCGGGTGGACATGGAGACATGGCGAGCTACCCACGGGAACATTTCCTCAGTCGCCTTCGGACATGGCGGCGGTCACCACACCGATGCCTGAATTCCGGGGGTGAGTCATGCTCTCAGCCGCGTCCATCAAGGACCACATCAACAGCGGCGCCGTGACGTGGGACGGGGAACTGCGCGGGGACGGCCTGCTCTTGAAGCTCGGCGGTCCGATCCAACCCATCGTCGCGCCGGACGCCGTCGTCGACCTGGCCGACCAGGCCGGCATCGACACCCTGTACGGCCCGCAGATCGCCGACTGGACGACGTACGACCTGGCGCCGGGGCAAATGATCCTGGCGCCGGCCTCCGAGCCGGTCTCCCTGGGCCCGGACGTCGTGGGGATGATCGGCGGTCTGAGCCATCTGGCCCGAGTCGGCCTGGCCATCCACGTCACCAGCCCGTTCGTCCTGCCGGGCTGGGCCGGCCATCTGACCCTGGAGCTCGTCAACCACAGCCCGGCCACCCTGCGCCTGCATCACGGCATGCCGCTGGCCCGCCTCGTACTCCAACTCCGCGGCGGCGGCCCCGCCGCGACCGCCCACCCGTTCTACGGCCGTCCCGCAAACCTGCGAAGCCGCTACGCCGACGAACTCGTCGACCCGAACAAAGGGTGACTGACATGGACGACTGCCAGTTCTGCACCGAGTTCACCACGCGCGAGCCCAAGACCCGCATCATCACCGAGACGATCGACCGCTGGGCCCTCCTGCCCACCGTCGGCTGCCTCACCCCCGGCTACTCCCTCTACATGCCGCTGGAGCACCTCGACGCCGCCGCCGACGTCCCGTCCGACGACCTCCCGAAGGTCGCCGCCGGCCTGGAGTCGATGCGCACCCTGATCCAGGCCCACTACGGGCCCACCATCGTCGCCGAGCACGGACCGCGGGACTGCGAGCTCGGCGCCTCCTGCTGCAGCCACGCTCACCTCCACCTCATCCCCGTACCGGACCCGGACGCCATCCTGGCCGCGTACGAAAAGGTCGGTGGCCCGGGCCGGCGCCTCTCCTCGCTCGTCGACCTGCCCGCGGCCGCCGAGACCTCGTACCTGTACCTCTCCCCGCGCCCAGGCGAGCACCACTACTGGCCCGCCGACGGCCGGTTCGCACGCCAGTTCGTCCGCCGCGTCGTCGCCGACCAGCTTGGCATCGGCGAGCGGTACGACTGGCGCGACCACCCCTTCACCGAGAACCGGCACCAGACCTACGACACGCTGACCTCTGCCATCCGGGCCACCGCAACCGCCTGACGACGAGGGGGAGCATCATGGCGATTCCCTTGCCCCGCCCGCTGCACACGCAGAGCGCCGAGGAACTCGTGGCGGCCGCCAGGGACCGGCGCTGGCCGAAGTGGCAGACCATGGCACTGTTCCACTCGCTCGGCCTCCCCACCCTGAACGCGGCCCTGTTACGGCCCGGCCAGAGCCCGGCCGAGATACGCACCTCCGCCCACGCCCTCGCCACCGCGCTCGGCACCGACAGGCTGATGATCCGCTCCGACGGCGGCGTCGAGAAGAAGGCCTACTACCGCGGCGGCAACACCTTCCCCATCGGCGAGATCGCGCACCGCGCGCAGCCCCTGCTGGCCGACGGGCGCGCGGTCATCCTGGCCGGCCCCACCAACCGCTTCACCAACAGACTCACCGTCATGATCCGCATGGACCGCCCGGGCCCCGGCGTCCGGGGGACCTTCACCCTCGAAGCGCTCGGCCCCGGCTACGACGTCGCCGACCTCACCCGCGGTGAACTGCCGCCCCAGGTCACCGCCCAGCTCGACGACGTCGACTGGGATCACTACACCACCCCCCGCTGGAACGAGTGGCAGTTCAGCGGCGACCACTGCCCCGGTGGGGAGGAAGCACGCCGGCGCCGCCGTCTGGAGCGCCTCGCGGCTCAGACCCTGGCCGACGGCGGACAACTCGCCGGAGACCCTCAGCCCGAGCACGCCGAAACATGGCTCCGCGAACACGGTTATCTGCAGCTGTTCGGCCCCCAGGACCCGCGCCCGGCCCTGATGCGGCGCGCCGCCAAGCTGTTCGAGGACGCCTTCGTCCTCACCCGGGCCCAGCCGAATCGGAACTGGCGGTGTCTGGCCACCGCATTCTCCGTCTTCGGCGAGCCTCGCACCGTCTACTGGGACCTCGTCGACGGCGAACGCAAGTACTCCGCAGCCGCGCCGGCCGCCGCCCGGGCCAAGAAGGAGACAGCGTGACCAACCGACCGATCTACCTCGACCACCAGGCCACCACCCCACTCGACCCCCGCGTCCTGGCGGAGATGCTGCCGTACCTCACCACCGAGTACGGCAACCCCAACAGCGCCCACGCCTACGGCCGGGCAGCGGCCAAGGCCGTCGCCACCGCCCGCCGGCAGGTCGCCGACCTCATCGGCGCCAAGAACGCCGTCGAGGTCATCTTCACCTCCGGCGCCACCGAGGCCAACCACCTCGCCATCGTCGGCGGCGCCCTCGCCAAACGCCCCTGCGGCGGCCACATCGTCACCAGCGCGATCGAGCACAAGGCCGTCCTCGCCGCCGTCCAACGCCTCGTCGATCACCACGGCTACACCTCCACCCGCGTCGCCGTCGACGAGCACGGACGAGTCCATCCCGGGGACATCGCCGCCGCCCTCACCCCGAACACCGTCCTCGTCTCTGTCATGCACGCCAACAACGAGATCGGCACCCTGCAACGGATCGCCGTCATCTCCCAGCTCACCGCCCACCGAGGGATCCTCCTGCACACCGACGCCGCACAGAGCGCCGGATACGGCCTCCTCGACGCCGACGAACTCGGCGTCGACCTCGCCTCCCTCTCCGCCCACAAGCTCTACGGACCCAAGGGCATCGGCGCCCTCTACGTCCGCGGCGGAACCCTCCTCACCGCCCAACAGACCGGGGGCGGCCAGGAACGCGGATTACGAGCCGGCACCCTCAACGTTCCCGCCATCGTCGGCCTCGGTGCTGCCGCCCACCTGATCACCAGCGACACCGCCCCTGCCCTCACCCAGATCCGCGCCCTGCGCGACCGCCTCCAGGACAGGCTCCTCGACGCGATCCCGGGCGCCACCGTCAACGGGCACCCCAGCCGCCGGACCCCCGGCTCCCTAAGCCTCACCCTCCCGAACGTCGAAGCCGCAGACGTCCTTGACCACCTCCCGGACATCGCCGCCGCAACCGGATCCGCGTGCAACACCGGCACCGGCGAACCCTCCCATGTCCTCACCGCCATCGGCCTCACCCGCACCCAGGCCCGCCGCACCCTGCGCCTGGGCATCGGCCGCACCACCACGGCCGCCGAGGTGGAGCGCGCCGCGGTACTGATCGCTCAGGCCACTGCCAGGCACCGGCCGCCTCGTTCCAGCGCCGCATAAGGCTGCGTCCTATGGGGTGAGGCGGACGAGCCGTTTGTGGCAGCAGATGGGTGCGGCGAGCCCGAGAAAGGCCAGGTAGTTGCGGGGGCGTCGGGAAGGTCGGCGCCACGGGGTCATCCCCGCGCGTGCGGGGAGCAGGCGCCGGCCTGAATGGACGGCTGCCACAGGTAGGGGTCATCCCCGCGCGTGCGGGGAGCAGTCGCCGAGGGTGTCGTGCGTGACGGCGGCGAGGGGGTCATCCCCGCGCGTGCGGGGAGCAGATCGTCCATTCCTCCATCGGCGGGTGCGCGATGGGGTCATCCCCGCGCGTGCGGGAAGCAGGGACGAGCTCTGCGCCGGGCCTGGAGGGGTCATCCCCGCGCGTGCGGGGAGCAGCTTCTGTCAGACCCCGGGTGAACTGGGGAAACGGGGTCATCCCCGCGCGTGCGGGGAGCAGACAACGGAAGACCTCGGCGAGTTCTGGAAGTGGGGGTCATCCCCGCGCGTGCGGGGAGCAGGGGTCGACGGACTCCGTGACCGTGGACAGGTAGGGGTCATCCCCGCGCGTGCGGGGAGCAGCCTGGCCCACGTCGGCTACGTCTCCAACCCCGAGGGGTCATCCCCGCGCGTGCGGGGAGCAGGTAGCCAGCAGATCGCGGGAGCGCATCGACCCGGGGTCATCCCCGCGCGTGCGGGGAGCAGGCGTACCTGTCGAGGAGGTCGGCCTCGGCGTGGGGGTCATCCCCGCGCGTGCGGGGAGCAGAGTGGAACGAGTCGATGGTCTCGCGGACCACCGGGGTCATCCCCGCGCGTGCGGGGAGCAGGCTTGCTGAGCAGGGACGATACCTGGCTCAGCTGCCGTTTTGAAGCACTTCCAGTGAGTCCGGCATATCAGGTGAAAGCCCTCCAACGCGTTGGAGGGCAACGCCGGTTCGAGGGCGACGGCCGGCCCCCTGTGAGCCACGTGGCGGTGAACCTGGGGAGCGTGTTCATGTGGTCTCGGGTTCGGAAGGCGAGGGTCGTGCCGCTGGTGATCAGGCAGCATTTGCAGCCGATGGCAATGCCCACCCCTACCCATGGCCGGTGCCGTGATTCCTCGGTCGGGGTCAGGCCAGGCCCGCCGCGATCGCCCGGCGTACCGCGTCGGCGCGGTCCCGGATGTCCGCTTTGGCAAACAGGTTGTTGATGTGCGTCTTGACCGTCGCCTCGCTGATGAAGAGCTTCTCGGCGATCGCCCGGTTCGGCAGTCCCTGGCCGATGAGGGTGAGGACCTCACGCTCGCGTGAGGTGAGGTCCTGCGGCAGTGGCGAAGGCTGCGCTGTGGCCGTTGGCCGCGCGCGGGCGGTGGCAAGGAGCCGGTCCTGGACCTCCCGGTCGAGCACGGCCTGGCCCGCGGCGGCGGCGCGGATGGCGCGGATGATGTCCTGCCGTCCCGCGTTCTTCGTCAGGTAGCCGCGAGCGCCGGCGCCCAGCGCGGCCAGGATCGAATCGTCGTCGGCGAAGGTGGTCAGCACCACGACGGCGATCTGCGGGTGCTCCTCGCTCAGTCGGCGGGTCGTCTCGATGCCGTCCATCACCGGCATGCGCAGGTCCATCAGGACGACGTCCACCGCTGCTGCCGCTGTGGCGACTGCTGCCAGCACCTCCGTGCCATCGGCTGCGGCGGCGACGACCTCGATGCCCTCCGCCATGCCGAGCACCGCGGCCAGGGGCTCACGGACGGCGGCCTGGTCGTCGGCGACGATCACCTTCAGGTGCTGCTCGCTCTCGGTCGGTCCACTCATACCGGGATCACCGCCTCCACTTGCCAGCCGCCTCGATCGTGCCCTTCCGTGACCGGGCCCGCGGTAATGGTGCCACCCAGCAGCGCCACGCGTTCGCGCATTCCGATCAGCCCCATCCCGCTGCCCACGTCCGTGCCCACGTCCGCGCCCGCCTCGCCGGTCGCCGTCGTGGGTCCGTTACGGATCCTCAGCGTCGTGGATCCGGCCTGGAACGTCAGTTCCACCCGGGCGTCGGATCCCGGCGCGTGCCTGGCCGCGTTGGTCAGGGCCTCCTGCGCGATGCGCAGCAGGTTCTGGGTGACCTGGGCCGGCAGTTCACGGACGGTTCCGGTGACGGTGAGGGCGTCCCGGTGACCGGAGGACTCGACCATCGCGGTCAGGCTCTCGAGTAGCGGAAGGGAGTCCTCGCGCAGCGCGTGTACGGTCCACTGGGCCTGTTTGAGGCTCTCCCTGACCAGGCTGTGTGCCTTGCTGTTCGCCTCACGGACCTTCTCCAGGTCACCGGTGTCGAGCAGGGCGTCGGCCAACTCCAACTGCATGTTGATGCCGGCCAACGAGTGCGCCAACACATCGTGGACGTCCCGGGCTATGCGGGCGCGCTCGATGAGTACGGAGGTACGGGCCTCGGCGCGGGCGGCCCGCTCGGCGGATTCGGCGGACGAGATCATCGCCTCCACGGCGCGCTGCCTGCTGCGGCTCAGGATTCCGGCCACGACCGGGACTGCGACGGTAAGGCCCACGGCCCAGGGCAGCAGTTCGTGTCCGGGGCCGAGACGGAAGAACAGGACGCCGCTGCAGAGCAGGCCGGCCAGAGCCGCGAGCGAGAGGGCCTGCCCGAGGGGGAGCCGGTAGCCGATGTGGCCGACGAGGAAGTACGCGAACAGGTAGCCGGAGCCGGTTCGGGCGGTGCCGATCAAAGCGGCGGCCGCCACCACCCCGAGCGTCAGCCAGACGAGGGCGGCGCGGGGCGGGAGCCTGGTCTCGGAAAGGTGGCGTGCCATCAGTGCCACCGCGTTCACCGCGATCAGCGCGGCCACGACCAGGCCGCGACCGTCGAATCCCAGCGGGCGGACCGTCACGACCGCGCTGACGATCACCGCCAGGGTGACGGCCCCATGCAGCCGTGGATCCTGGCGGGGCGCGACCCGGGGGCCGGGCCCCGAGTCCGGGGCCGGCCCCCGGCCGGCGGCACTGACAGATGCGGACACGCCGCGACCATAGCCCACCGTCAGGCGGCGCGATCGAGCACGGCCTCGCGAGCACGCGCACCCACGGGCAGCTCCTGCTCCCGAGTCGCCCGGCGGCTCCGTACGAAGATCGTGGCCAGCCGTGTGACCACCTCGGTGAGCGCCATCAGCACGAAGGCCGCAACCCAGGCATCGGCGGTGGTGATGTCATGGGTGGCGCTGAACCGTGCCACGTCGTCGCCACCGCCGTGGTCGACCCAGACCTGGAACCCCATGCGTGCGCCCATGCCGAGCACCCACAAGGCCGCCGAGACGACACCCGCCTTGATGAAGAGGTGTCCGTCCATACTGCGGATCCGGGTGTACACACCGCCCGCGATGCCGAGCGCCGCGCCGGCCGCGACCAGCGCGCCGATCAGCACGAGGTCATTGCCCGCGGTGGGGACGGTCGTCAGGTACTGGGAGGCCACGAAGGCCACGATGCCCAGCGGGAGAAGGTAGGACTTGGGGCCCAGACGGCCTTCCCGCAACTGCCGGAAGACGATGAGTACCAGGGCGATGTCGGTGATCCAGTCGGTTGTGGTCATGCCCTCAAGACTGCTGTCGCGCGCCCGTTCACACCTGGACCCACGGGTGGAGGTACGGGTGGAGATCGACGCGCCGCGTCACTGCCGGGCGGTGGTGGGCGGTGAGGACGTGGCCGAGGCACGGAGGGGGTTCAAGGGCGTCCCACCTGGCCCAACGAGCGTAGTCGTGGACCAGGCGGGACGCGAGAGCCGGTCGCGTCCCGGCCCTGGAACCCTTGGGGAGGAAGCCGGGGCCGTGGGAACCGGGGGACTTGCGTAGGACGGCGGGCATGGCCGGCGCAGGTGCTCTCGATCACCTGCCGTGGACGCCCCGCTTCACCCAGACTCGGCGGGCGGGGTGGGGGGCCGAGTAGGAACGGACCAGGAAACCGGTGTTGCTGTCAGAAGTTTGACGGCCAGCTTCTCAGCTCGGCCGCCAAGTGTGAGCCCCAGCAGCCCTGGCCCCAGATTGCTCGATGAGTGATTCGACTCCGTCCAGCATCCGTGCGAGCCCGAACTCGAAGAGGGCGTCGAGTTCGAGGCCGGAGTCCTCCTGGTCGAAGAGAGTGGACAGGATCGGATAGGACCCGGCGGTCTGGATCGTCTCCATCCGCGGTTCGTTGGAGGCCATCCACTCCTCCGGAGTCATGCCGGTGTCCTGTCGTGCTTGCGACTCCAGCTCGACGGCCGCCGCGACCCCCTGAGAGTACCCGAGGAGCGCGAGGTGGACGTGGAGGATCTGGGTCGGTGTCAGCCCCAGGCCGGTCAGGGCGCTGAGGACCCGCTCGGTGTACCGCATCGCGTGGGGTGAGGCCATCGGCCGGGTGAGGGCGGCCATGGCCCGTGCCAGCCAGGGATGGCGCTGGTACAGGGCCCACAGCCAGCGGGCCTCCCGTTCCAGTTGTGCGCGCCAGCCGGGCGGTCGCGACCCCGGCGGTTCTCCGTTGAACACGGTCTCCGACATCAGCCGTACGAGCTCGCCCTTGCTCGGGACGTGGCGGTAGAGCGCCATGGTGGAAACCCCGAACTCGGTTGCGACTCGGCGCATGGAGAGCGCGGCGAGCCCTTCGGCGTCGACGAGAGCGATCGCGGTGCGGATGATCCGATCCCGGGTAAGTCCCTGGTGCGGAGCCGGGGACCGTTCTCGTCCTGACTCGGCGACCACGGTGCCGACGCCGGGCACGGCCTGCACCAGACCCTCCCGGTTCAGGGTGGAGAGCGCCTTCGTCGCGGTCGCCATGGCGACGCCCCACTCCTGGGTGATGTGCCGGGTGGAAGGGATGCGGTCGCCGGGTGCGAGCTCACCCGAGGCGATTCGCCGACGGATGTCGCCGGCGATGCGGAGGTAGGGCGGTTCCATGGCCATGACTGCACTGTACTAGTGCACTTACAGGGCATTCAGGCTGCTGGAGACCGAGACACGGCGGAGTGCACTAGGTATCTGTTTGCGGCGTACGCCGGCTCCCGGTTCCCTGCCGTCCATGGAGAACACACCCGGCCCCCGCGCGGGGCGCAAGGAATGGACCGCCCTGGGCGTCCTGATGCTGCCTCTGCTCCTGGTCTCGATGGACGTCTCGGTCCTGTACTTCGCGATTCCCTACGTCAGTCAGGACCTGGAGCCCAGCGCGACGCAGCAGTTGTGGATCCTCGACATGTACGGCTTCGTCCTCGCCGGGCTCCTCATCACGATGGGTGCGCTCGGCGACCGGATCGGCCGGCGCGCATTGGTGCTCGCGGGAGCGGTGCTCTTCGGAGCGGCCTCGGTCGCCGCCGCGTACGCGCACACGGCTGAACTGCTCATCGCCGTACGCGCTCTGCTGGGTCTCGGCGGCGCCGCCTTGATGCCCTCGACTCTCGCCCTGATTCGCAACCTCTTCCACGACGAGAAGCAGCGCGGCAAGGCGGTGACCCTGTGGACCGGCGTCATGACGACGGGCATTTCGCTGGGGCCCGTGGTCAGCGGTCTGCTGCTGGAGCACTTCTGGTGGGGTGCGGTCTTCCTGATCAACCTGCCCGCGATGGTGCTGCTGGTCGTGCTGGTGCCGTTCCTGGTGCCTGAGTTCAAGTCGGCGAAGCGCGAGCGCTTCGACCTGCTGAGCGCGGTGTTGTCCCTCGGTGCTGTGCTCCTGGTCATCTACGGCATCAAGGAATGGGCCCGGCACGGGTACGAGCCGCTGCCGGCCCTCGCCATCGGCGTGGGGCTCGTGCTCGGCTTCGTCTTCGTCCGCCGCCAGAAGCACCTCGCGCATCCGATGATCGACCTCGGCCTGCTCGGCCGGCGTACCTTCGGCGGCCCGGTGTTCGCCAATCTCCTCGCGATGTTCGCCACCGTCGGGATGGCCGTCTTCCTCACCCAGTACCTGCAGTCCGTCCTCGGCCTGAGCCCGTTCAACGCCGCACTGTGGGGCCTGGTGCCGGCCGCCGGAGTGGCCATCATGGCCCCGGCTGGAGCTGCGCTCGCGCAGCGCATGGACCGTGCGTACGTCATGGGAGGAGGCTTCCTCCTCTCTGGCTGCGGGTTCCTCTGGGTGACCCAGGTGCACACCGACTCGGCACTCTGGTTCACCCTCGCAGGCGTCTCCCTGTACGCGGGCGGACTGGTCGCCGCTATGACCCTCGCCAACGAACTCGCCCTCGGCGCGGCCCCGCCGGAGCGCGCGGGATCAGCCGCGGCCGTGCTGGAGTCGGGCCAGGAGCTCGGCGGAGCGTTGGGCATGGCCATCCTGGGATCCATCGGGGCAGCGGTCTACAGCCGGGACATGGCCGGCGCGCTGCCCTCTGCCGTGCCGCGGGCCGAAGCCGTGCGGGAAACGCTGGGCGGCGCGACGGCCGCCGCGTCCCAACTGCCCGACGAGAAGGCCGATGCCGTACTGGCGGCCGCGCGCGACGCCTTCACACACGGGATGAGCTTCGCCGCCGTCGGCGCGGCCGTTGTCATGGCCGCAGCTTGCCTCTTCTCGTTCACATGGCTGAGGGGTGCGGGCAAGACGAGGCGCCCGACGGAATCAGTCGACCCGCGGCCCGCGACACTCGCGTTGTGATGGCCGGAAGTCCTGGTTCGGACACCAGGAGAGCGAATAGCCGCGAGGTCAACTCTTGAGGGCTCACTTGCGGCGGCGGGCGGCCGGGTCGCGCTCGGCGACGTGCCGGGCGACGGAGTCGACGCCGGGGCGTGCGTACCGCTCCAGGGAGCGAACGGAGGCGTGGCGGGAACGCGAACGGGCGGGTTCGGCGGCACCGGCCGTGTGACGGCTACGCGATCCGGTCGCCCACCCGGTACGGCTCATTCAGCCGGCGGCCCGTTTCGCCCGCGTCTACCTGCGGACGACGGGATGCGGCACCAGGACGACCCGTGTTGAGGACAGAGGGGCACGGAGAACTCCCACCCCACGGCCATGATCAATCTCAGCGCTGCATCCTGTGGCGCAACTACTCGGACCCGTGCTCGCTACCGGGCACTGAGGCCGGGGGCGGGCGGGGTGCGCGGTCGCAGGCGCTCTCCCTGCGGCCCGAACATGATCAGATACTCGACCGGGCCGCCGGGGCCGGCGTTCGCGACCCCATGGAGATTGCGGGTGTCGAACTCGGCGACGTCCCCGGCACTCAGGACCAGGTCCTGGTCGCCGAGTGCGAGCCACAGCCGCCCGTACAGGACGCACAGCCATTCCCAGCCGTCGTGGGAGACCTGCCGGGGCCGCGCGGGCGGTTCTTGGACGGCGGGTAGGACGTGTTTGTGGGCGTGCAGGCCCCCGACGTACCGGGTCAGCGGCAGCACCGCCTTGTCGTCGCCGGAACGCTGGAGCGCGGAGGTGCGGGGCTCGACGGCGGGAGCGGTGCCGGCCAGCTCGTCCAGGGAGACGCCGTACTCCTTCGCCAACTGCAGCGCCACTTCCAGGGTGGGCTTGCGTCGGCCGGTCTCGATCCGCGACAGCGTGCTCGGGGAGATGCCGGTCGCGCAGCTGACGCCGGTGAGCGTGGAGCCGCGGTGTTCGCGCGCGGCCCGCAGCCGGGGGCCCATCGCCGCCAGCGTGTCGGCCACGTCGTCGCCTGCCACCCGCTCTGCCCCCTTTCCGGACGTGCCGCTCCCACCGTCCTGTCCTGCAAGTTTGCCAGAGTGGCAAGGGCAATCGCGGTGGACGGTCGCTGCGCCGCATGATCGATGCGTACCTGCGTCCACCCGCGAACCGAGAGAAGACCCCATGCAGCCCGAGCCGTCCGCCGCACTCCGCCACCGCACCGTCGAGACCCCTGCCGGGCGCCTGCACCTGGTCGAGCAGGGCACCGGCCCGCTGGTCCTGCTCGTGCACGGCTTCCCCGAGTCCTGGTATTCCTGGCGCCGCCAGCTCCCGGCCCTCGCCGCGGCCGGCTACCGGGCGGTGGCGATCGACGTGCGCGGCTACGGCCGCTCCTCCAAACCCGCCGCGACCGACGCATACCGGCTGGTGGACCTGGTGGAGGACAACGTCGCCCTCGTGCACGCCCTCGGCGAGGAGAACGCGGTGGTCGTCGGCCACGACTGGGGCTCCAACATCGCCGCCACCTCCGCCCTGCTCCACCCCGGAACCTTCCGGGCCGTCGGCCTGCTGAGCGTCCCGTACGCGCCGCCCGGCGGCCCCCGCCCCACCGACGTCTTCGGCCAGATCGGCGGACCGGAGCAGGAGTTCTACGTCTCCTACTTCCAGGAGCCCGGCCGCGCCGAGATGGAGATCGAGCCTGACGTGCGGGGCTGGCTCGCGGGCTTCTACGCCGCCCTGTCCGCCGACACCATGCCCGCCCAGGGCGAACCCGACCCGCACTTCGTCGCCCGCGGCGGCCTGCTGCGTGACCGCTTTCCCGCCGGCATCCTCCCGGCCTGGCTGACCGAGGACGACCTCGACGTCTACGCCGGAGAGTTCGAGCGCACGGGTCTGACGGGCGCCCTCAACCGCTACCGCAACGTGGACCGCGACTGGGAGGACCTCGCCCCCCACCGCGGAGCTCCGATCAAGCAGCCATCCCTGTTCATCGGCGGCGCCCTGGACGCCTCCACCACCTGGATGTCCGACGCCATCGACGCCTTCCCCGCCACCCTCCCCGGCCTGACCACCTCCTACCTCGTAGAGGGCTGCGGCCACTGGATCCAGCAGGAACGCCCCGAGGAGATCAACCGTCTGCTGATCGGCTGGCTCAACACCCTCACGGGTTGAACCGCCGGCCACGGCCGACGACGGTCTGCCGCTGCGGCCCAAGCCCGTACGCATCCGCCGGCCCGAGGACCCGCTCACCCCCGAGGAGATCAACCTCCCCGCGCGCAGAACGCTGTCGACATCGTGAGTACCGTCGCGATCACCGCTGCGGCCTTCTCCTTCTCTCCCTCCTCCATGTCCGGCGTGCCGGCCATCGCGGCAATGGACATATGGGCATGACCAGGGGGGTGCGGCGGCACCCGGGACTGGAGCTGATCCTGGTCTCTCGCAGAGCCCGGAACCGGTCCATTGCCGAAAACCTGGCGCTCGCCGACCGACCGTGGCCCAGCCGGCGAGTCGGGAACAGGAGGCTCAGCGGGCCAGCAGGCCCCGGATCGCGGCCGCGATCTCGTCGGGTGCCTCCTCGGCCATGAAGTGCCCGGCGCGGGTCAGCCGGTGGTCCAGGTCCGGCGCCCACGCCTTCCACACCGCGGCAGCGTCGTAGCCGAGCTGCGCGCCCCAGTCCTGCTGGACGACCGTCACGGGCATGGCCAACTGCGACCCGGCGTCCAGGTCCGCTTGGTCGTGCGTGACGTCGATGTCCGCCGAGGCCCGGTAGTCCGCGACGATCGACGTCACCGCCGCGGCGCTCGCCCGCAGGTACTCGGCACGCACATCCTCCGGTATGGCGGTCGGGTCGTTGGCCCAGGCGTCGAGGAACGAGCCGAAGAACGCGTCCGCGCTGCCTGCGATCATCGCCTCCGGCAGGCCCGGCGGCTGCGCCATCAGGAAGAGGTGGTAGCCGACCGCCGCCGAGGCACCGCGCAGGACGTTCCACATGTCGAGCGTCGGCACGATGTCGAGGATGCCCAGGTGCGTGATGGTCTCGGGGTGGTCCAACCCCGCCCGGAAGGCGACGAGGGCGCCTCGGTCGTGACCGACGAGGGCAAAGCGCTCGTGGCCGAGCGCCGCCGCCAGAGTCACGGCGTCGGCGGCCATGGTGCGCTTGGCGTACACATCGGGGTCGTTGGCCGCCGGCTTGTCGCTGGCGCCGTAGCCCCGCAGGTCAGGACAGATCACCGTGTGCTCGTCGGCGAGCCGCTCGGCTACGTGTCGCCACATCAGGTGGGTCTGGGGAAAACCGTGCAACAGCACGACCGGGCTGCCGCTGCCGCCGACAGCCGCAGCCAGCTCCACACCGTCCGCACCGGGTAGGCGGATGTGATCGAAGCCGGGAATGGTGAGCGTCATGAAGGACCACCCTTTCGGGTCGGGGACTTGACCGGATCAGCTTGGGCGACGGCGATCAGCAGCCGATCAGTACGGTTGGGCGCAGCCGGCCTCCGGCACGGAGGATGGGGGCATGCGAATCGACGTGCTCGGTGTGGTGCGGGCCCTCCACGACGACGGCAGTCCGGTTGACCTGGGCGGACCCCGCCATCGTGAGGTACTCGCCCGGCTCGTCGCCGCCGAGGGACGGATGGTCACCACCGACACCCTCGTCCATGACCTGTGGACCGATCCGCCTGCCCGCGCCCTTGGCGCTTTGCGTACCTTCGTCGCCGCGCTGCGCCGCGCCCTCGAACCCGACCGACCGCCCCGCAATCCGCCGCGCGTCATCGTCACCGAAGGTCCCGGCTACGCGCTGCGCCTGCCGCGCGAGGACGTGGACGTCCATCAGTTCCAGGACACTCTGGCCCGAGCCCGCCGCAACGCCGCCGTGGTGAACGACCTCGGCGCGACACTCGCGGCCTGGCGAGGACCCGCCTACGCCGATGTGACCGGCTCCGCATGGGCGCAGCGCGAGCGGACCCGGCTGGAGGAACTGAGGTTGGAGGGGGTGGAACTGCGCGCCCGCATCCTCCTCGACTGCGGGGAAGGGGCCGATCTCGTCGCCGAACTGGGTGCCCATGTCGCCGAACACCCGTGGCGCGAGCCGGCCTGGGAGCTCCTTGCCCGCGCGCTCTACCGCGCGGGCCGCCAGGCCGACGCGCTTGCCACCCTCCGCCGCGCCCGCACGATGCTCGTTGACCAACTCGGACTCGACCCCGGTGCCGACCTCCAACGCCTGGAGACGGACATCCTCAACGGGTCCGCGCGCCCCGAAGGAACACGTACCGCGTGGAGCGGTCCCGGCATCCGGCTCGGCCCGCGCACCACCGTGGATCTGGCCCGCACCCTCGCACTGGCGGGCGGCGATGCCCTCGTCCACTCTCGGCGCGACCGCCTCGCCGCCATCCAGGCGGCGGAACGCACAGGAGACCTCTGCCTGACCGCCCGGATCATCGGCGCCTACGACGTGCCCGCCATCTGGAGCCGGGCCGACGACCCCGAGCAGTCCCGCACCGTCGTCGCGGCTGCCGAGCGCACGCTCACCGCGCTCGGCCCGGACGGCCCCGCCGACCTGCGCGCCCGCCTCCTGGCCACGATCGCCGTCGAGAGCCGCAGCGCCGATCTGTCCGGGACCGAGCTGAAGCACGCGCAGCGGGCGGCGCGTCAGGCCGAGGCACTGGCACGGCACCTGTCCGATCCCGCCCTGCTGGCCTTCGCCCTCAATGGGGTGTTCCTGCAGTCCTTCAGCAGCCCCGGGCTCGCGGCGGCACGGGACAGGACCGGCGCCGAGATCCTCGACCTGGCCACCCGGCACGAGCTGCCGAACTTCGCCGTACTCGGCCGACTCGTCCGCCTGCAATCCGCCTCGGCTCTCGGCGACCTCGACTCCGCGACCTCGCACGCCAACGCAGCCGACCAGCTCGCCGCCACCACCGAGGCGCCCCTCGTCTCCGTCCTCACCGGGTGGTTCAGGGCCCGGGCCACGGCCGCCGGCAGCACCGAACCCGGCGGACCGACCGCCGCCACGGCGGCAGCGCACTACCGCGCTGCCGAGGACACCCTCCGGACGGCCGGAATGCCGGGGCTGCACCGCGGCCTGTTCCCGCTCGCCCTACTGGGACTGCGCCTGCTGCACGACCGGCCCGCGCCCACCGACCCGCACCTCGACTGGGGCCCGTACAGGCCGTGGACGCGACCCCTCGTGCTGCTCGCCCAGGACCGGGTCGAGGAAGCCCGTGCCACCCTCGCCGCGATGCCCGAACCACCGCGTGACCACATGCAGGAGGCCATGTGGTGCCTGACCGCCCGCGCCGCCGTACGCCTCGGCGAGCGCGGAATCGCCGCGCACGCTGCGGCTGCCCTGCGCGATGCCCGTGCCGAACACGCAGGCGCCGCCGGCGGAATGCTGACCCTGGGCCCGGTGGCGCGCTACCTGGCCGAGGCGCAGGCGTGCGCCGGAGCGGGGTAAGCGACCGCAATACGCGAACCCTGAGCCCGTGGTGATCCACTGCCCGTCAGTGAAGGCCGTCGTGGCGATCTGGGCGACAGCCTTGGTGGTCCCTGCCGACGACCGCATCGTGGGGGGTGCCGAGCGGTCCGTTCGCAACTCCTGGCAACAGGTGTGACGCTCGGCGATTCTCATGAATGAACAGTTGCGACAGTTCTGAGAGATTCCCGCATGGAGCTGACGCCCGGCCTTGGTGCTCTTCAACACCCGCTACATGGACGCTGCTGTCGCTCGGCTCCGCGCCGACGGCTTCGATGTCCGCGACCGAGACGTGGCCCGCCTCTCCCCATTCGTGCGGCACCACGTCAACATGCTCGGCCGGTACTCCTTCCAACTACCGGAGCTGCCCGGTGGCCTGCGGCCCCTGCGCGATCTGAGCGCCGTCGACGAGAGGTGATTGAGGGCGAGTAGCCGTCCTCCGTCCTCCCGGGCCAGGCGGGTCCGTATCGTGGGTGCGAAGGTTGCTCGCATGTTCGGGGGTTGGGTGCGCGTCGCAGATCACGCCAGGTGGGGCCGGGGCTTTCCGGTGAAGTACCTCCTGGTTCAGGAGGACGAAGACGGCGTGGAACAGCTCTGGGGGAGGTGCGCGGGTGTTGAAGGGTTGTTCGTCGACCCCGTCCTGCCGTCACGGGAGGTACTCACCCTCCGTGGATGCCGCCCCGACGGTTTCCTGAGCGAGGTTCTGGCCGAGCCCGATGTCTCGCTCCGGAGTCTGGGCGACGTGTGCGTCGAGGTCTGGGACGACGAGAAGCCCGTTCAGTGGTGGACTCTCGTCGATGCGGTCGTGGTGGCTCATCAGCCCCACCCCGGCGACCCGACGCGGTACGACATCGTGCTCGGCGCCGGCGTCAGGAACGATGAGAGCTTCTTCGAGCTGCCTGCGACACCACGCTTCGAGCTCTTCGCCGGAACGACCACCGCTGCGGCAAGCGCAGGCCGCTGCTCTGGCGTGGACGGCCTGTTCAAGGCGCGAGTGGACCCGGCCCCCGTACCGATGGAGCTGATCGGCTGCGAGCCTGCGGAGCCCCTGCTCGCGGCGCTGCGGCGCCCTCGTCGGTCGGAGCGGGACTGGGCCCACCTCCTGATGCTGGATCGGCCATGGTGCCGTGATGGCCTCCCGCACCGTGGGCCTGGCCATCACTGGAGTGCGACCGTCCGTGCTCGGAGGCACGCTCGTCGACATCACCCTCACCGATGGTGGAGACGATCGGCCATCGTTGGCGGCCCGCCCGATCTGGGCGGAGTGGTATCAGGGCCCGCCTGCGGAGCCCAACATGTGGGCTCCGCACGACTCGCAGGGCAGGGCAGCGTGGTTGGACCTGGCCACCCGTGCCTGGCGGGCGCCCGCGCCCAGACCGGACCGCTCCGGCGGCGAGTACCACCTCGACGGCCGGTTCGTCACGGACGTCCCCGGGCTGCACTGCGCGATCGCCGAGGCCCTGCTCGGGCCTGGCCGCTACTTCGGTCGGGAGTGGAACGCCTTCAAGGACTGCCTGTGCGGTGGATTCGGAGTGGCCCCGCCCTTCACCTTGACCTGGCACGACTCCGAAGTCGCACGCCGCGCACTGGCGGACGTTGTGGAGGATCCGGAGGGCCGGCTCTCCTACTTCGAGGAGATCGTGCGGCTCCTCGAACGGTGCGGCGTCACGGTCGTGCTCCGGTAGCCGCAGGCACCCAAGTGACTCGGGGACGGGGCGCCTGGCCGGCTTCAGCGCCTGCTGTTGCCGGGCGCGAGCAGGCTGGTGCCTCAGCGATGGCCTCAGGGGACGGCTTGAAGCAGGGGCGCCGGTAAGAATGCTGTCACCAGCCGCAAACGGCGGTGATCAGTCCTCGGACCTGGTGGGTTGGGGCAGTTCCGGGGTGCTCGTTGCCTCGGCGAGTGCGAGGCGACCGCCCTTCAGTTCGGGCACGTAGTTGTAGATCGTGTTCCTGGAGACGCCGAGGAGCTTCGCGATCGAGGTGACGGTGTTCTCCGGGCGGGCGAGCAGGTCGCGGGCGTGACGTACCTGCTCCTCCGTCATCGCCGGCGGGCGGCCGAGTCGGGCGCCGCGGGCGCGGGCGGCGCCCAGGCCCTCGTTGGTGCCCTGCACGATGAGTTCGCGGATGAACTCCGCCAGCGCCGCGAACACGTGGAAGACCAGGCGTCCGCCGGGCGTGGTCGTGTCGAGCGCCTCGTGCAGCGAGGTGAAACCGACCACACGCTTGCGCAGGCCGGACACGATCGCGATGAGGTCCTGGATGGAACGGCCGAGCCGGTCCAGCGACGGGACGACGAGGGTGTCGCCCTCGCGCAGGTAGTCGAGGGCCTTCCACAGTTCCTCGCGTTCGGCGTTCCTGCCGGACTTCTTGTCGGAGAAGATCCGGATGCAGCCTGCTGTGTTGAGTGCGTGGATCTGCCGGTCGAGCAACTGCCCCTTGGTGGACACGCGTGCGTATCCCACGAGGCTGCAACGCGCGAGAGCGCTGGTGGCGGTCGGTGCACCGGACTACCTGGTTCAACGATCCGGAGCCGGCCGAGCGGGAGCCCGAGGCCGCACTGGCCTACCAGCAGTCCGTCGCCGCCATCTACACCCTGCGCACGCAGCAGACCCTGAACGAGCTTCAGACGATGCCCCGCGCATGGCGGAACACCTTCGACATGAGCGACTGGGCCTTGCGGCTCACGCCCGAGGAAGCCGCCGCCCTGTACCGGGAGTTGACGGAAGTCATCGCGCGCTACCGGCGAGACGCGCCGGAGACTGCGGCAAGTGCCCCCGAGGGAGCCGAACGGGTCGCCGTGATCACGAAGATCCTGCCCGAACTGGATGCGCCCGCCGTGTCGTCGCTCCCTTCCGGCCCTCAGGAAGAGGAAGGAAGCCCGACGTCATGACCGACGACGCCTCGGAGGCCGGCGGCATACCCGGCAAGAGGTCCTTACGGCCGCTGGGCGGGGTGCTGGGGGCCATGGCCGTGTCGCTGACCGGCACGCGGATTTCCGTTGTGCACTGCCCTGGTTCGTCCTCGTCACAACCGGCAGCGCCACCCAGACCGGACTGGTCGCCTTCTGCGAGATGACTCCCTACGTGGTGGTCAAGGTGTTCACCGGACCGCTGGTGGGCCGGATCGGCCCGCGCGCTGTTTCCTGGACCACCGATCTGGCCAGCGCGACCGCCGCCGCCGCGGTTCCCCTGCTCCGCGCTTTGGACTTGCTCTCCTTTCCCCTTCTGCCGGTTCTGGTCGCGCTGATCGGCGCGGCCCGGGGACCCGGCGACCTGGCCAACGAGGTGATGGTCCCGGAGGCGGCCGAGCGCGGCCGGGTGCCGCTGGAGCGGGCCACCGGTCTGGCCGGTGTGATCGAGCGGCTCGCCTCTACCATCGGCCTGGCGATCGGCGGATCCCTGGTGGCGCTGCTCGGCCCCCTGACCGCGCTCGCCGTCAACGCGGGCTGCTTCGCCCTCGGATCGGTGATCATCAAACTCGCGCTGCCTCGCGGCATGGGGCACAAGGCCGAGGAAACCCCCTCGGCGGCCGGGAAGACGGAACCGGGCTACTGGCGGCGGTTCGGCGAGGGCTTCACCTTCCTGCGCGGCGAGCCGCTGCTGCTCACCGTCATCGCCATGGTGGGGATCACCAACCTGCTGGACGCGGCGTTCGTCGCGGTGCTCGTGCCCGTCTGGGCCAGGGAGTCCGGCAACGGGCCGGCCGCGATCGGCCTGATGGGCAGCGTAATGGGAGCCGCGGGAGGCCTGGGCGAGTCGGCGGCTACAGACCCGCCCGGTTCAGTAGCCACTCCATGTGCTCGCCCGGAAGGAACGAGGAGGCGCCGGCGGCTTCTGCAACGCGCTCCGAGGAGTCAGCAAGGAGACGCAGCAGGGCTTGGAGCGGGAGGTTGCGGTGGGGCGCGACCGCGCAGCGGACGCGGTCTTCGGAGTCGGCGGCCAGCTTCTCGGCGAGTTCCGGGGGCAGGTCTGGATCGCGGGGTGCGAAGGACCGGAGCCGGGGCTCAGGGGCGGTGGCGAAGCGGCGCAGGGATGTCGGCGGGAACGTCAGGACCTCCTCCGTGTCCCACCAGAACGTGAACTTGTCCCGCCGGGGCCGGTAGCGGCGTTCGATGCTCTCGGCGGTCGCGAGATCGACCAGGTGCGGGGCGGTGTGCGCCATGGTGAGGCGGACCATCTCCTCATCGTCGTCGAGCAGTCGCGCCACCGCGCTGGCGGGAAGGGCCTTGCTGGCGGCTGCGGAGACTCGGAAGCTGACGTAGGGCGAGTCGATGTGCGGCAGTGGATCGGCCGTCACCCAGGGCAGCCGCAGGATCCGCAGTTCCGTGGATGCGAACTTGTTCTGGAACCAGTGCAGGAACGTTTCGTCGTCCGCGGCGGGGCCCGGATCAGCCGCCGAGTGCGACAGTTCGTGGACCGAGGCGTGGATCTGTGCCCGCACGTCCTCGGGCGTGTCAGGCCGAGCGAAGACCTTCACCCGGACGTCCAAGGCCGGATCGACCGCAAGGGCCTCGCGGGCCAACGGCGGCAGGTCGGGATGCCGGGCGAGCTCAGCGCGAACCTCGCTGTCCGGATCTGTGGCGAGCCGCTGGAGGGTGTCCGCGTCGAGAACGGCGTGAATGACCGCGCCCGCCCGAGTCACGGGGTCAGCCAACAGCGCCGGGAGTAGGTCCGAGGGCGGTATCGGATGCGGCAGGCGCGCGTAGTACGTCGAACACGCCGCAGCCCGGACCTTGGCCTCGGGATCGGTCAACAGGATGCGGCGAACCGCCTCCGGTGCTTGTGGCCAGTGCTTCGCCAGCGCGGCGCGGATCGCGGAGTCGGGGTCGGCGGAAAGGCGGGACCGGAGGTCGGACGGTGTGTGTTGGCCCTGAGCCAGGTACTCACGGACCCGTGGATCGGGGTCGTTGACGAGCTGTTCCAGCACCTCCCTCGGTGCGGTCGCGGCGTGGACAACGAGTGCGGCCCGCACCGCCCCGTCCCGATGGGCGGCCAGTCGGATGCGGAACCGGTCCGGCAGCCGGTCGTTGAGCGCCAGGCTGTGCAGGAGCCAGTGGTCGTCGATCGCGACGATCTCGGCGATCATGTCCTCGGTAAGGTCCGGACGCTTCGCCACCTTCCCCATGCCCCGCCGCCATGCGAATAGTCGCCGGACCATAGAAGCTGGCAGGGCTGGGTTCATCGCCAACCCGTCGATCACCTTGTCGAGGTGAACCGGAGTCAGATCGTCAGCATCCATGCAGCCAGCATCCCAGGCGGGCTTCCATGCGAAGCCACCAGGGACCGGTCCCGCTGCTGACCTGTCGCCGGCGTCATCGTCGGCCCGGAAGGAAGATGCGCTCGGCGTCCGGGTCGCCGACGGACAACCGAGCCAGAGTGGCATCCAGGATGAGGGCGGCCGCGAGTTCCTGAGCAAGGTCACGGGTGTACTCGTCGGCGGCCGCCGCCCATTCCCGGGTCGCCCGGATCAGCCGGTCGATCTCCCGGCGTACCGCGGCCAGACTCAGCGGCACCCTCGTCCCGACCAAGGTTGCCGAGACGACCGTCGTGGCCGAGCCCCGCCGGGAGTTGTCCGCCGCCGCCCGCGCCGCGATGGCCAAGGGCATCCCCGCTGCTACCGCCCGCGGGTACGCCGGGCACTGGCAGTGCTTCGAACAATGGGCCGTCGGCGTCCAGTTCGACCGCGCCCACCAGTTCGTAGTACAGCCGCTACTGGCCGGTCCGGTCCTCCCCAAGGGCAGTATGGGCGCCATGTTCTTCGCCGTCCTCGCCGTGGCCGGGCAGATCGAGCGCAACTACATCCGGGAGAAGACCCTCGAAGGCCAGGTCATCGCCGCGTCCAAGGGCAACCACGGCGGACGCCCGAAGGTCATCGACGACGACATGCTCACCTTCGCCGTCGCGCTCAAGGACAAGGGCGTCCCCGTCCCCGAGATCGCAAAGAAGTTGACCATCAAGGTCGGGAAGAACGCGGGCAAGTCTTCGTCGGTCGCCTCGCTGTACCGGGCGCTCGCGGAAGCCGAGGAAGCCGCGGCTGACGACGGCCTGCCGCTGCGGCCCAAGCCCGTACGCATCCGCCGGCCCGAGGACTCGCTCACCCCCGAAGAGATCGACCTCCGCGAACGGCTCCAGGCCCAGCCCCACCCGAACGCCGAGCTGCGGTAGTCCCGCCCACGACCTGCACCGATCCCATGATCACCGGCTTGGCGTTAACCGCTGTACCGCTGTACCAAGCGCCGCCAATTGCATCTGATGCGAACTCGCGACGATTCGCGAATCGTCCTGGGCTGCGGTGCCAACCAGCATGCTGACCACGGAATTTGGCCCGGCCTGCTGGTGGCGACGGTAGCGACGGACGTGAGGGCGACGCCAGCTGGTGTCACTCGTCCGGCTGACTGACCTGGGGTTTGTCCGCCGACTCGCATCAGATGCGGTTTTCTCGCGTGTGATGCGAGTGACGGAGGGTGGTGGACCGGTGGGGTTCAACGGGTCGATCCCAGGTGAGGCACGGCGGCACCTGGTGGACGGAGTCGCGCTGCTGCGGCCGGAGGAACAGATCTTCACCGCGATGCTGACCGGGTTCGCCAACCAGCAGCTCGCGCGGAATCTGGCCCGGACGACGGTGGAGGGCAGGGAGAACACGGTCAAGGCCTTCGCCGCGTACGTGAACACCTACCCGTGGCTCTGGACGCCGGCGATGGTCGACGAGTGGCTCGGCGACCTGCGATCGCTGCGGGATCTGCGCCGTTCCACGATCCGCTCCTACTCGGAGGCGGTCCGGGCGTTCTGCCACTTCGTCACCGACCCGCTCTACGACTGGGCGGCCACGTGCGAGGAGCGGTTCGGCACCCACCCGGTCCAGGTCGTTCACGAGTGGAACACCGCGGTGCACGTCCAGGACAACGAGGCCGACGCGAAGAAGCGGGCGTTCACCAAAGCCGAGCTGCACGCGTTCTTCGAGCACTGCGACGACGAGGTCGCCCGGATCCGGGCCTTCGGCCGCAAGGGCTGGCTGCCGGCGTTCCGCGACGCCACCCTGTTCAAGACCGCCTACGCCTACGGGCTGCGGCGCAACGAGACGCGGATGCTCGACGCCGCCGACTTCGGCCGCAACCCGCACGGCGCCGAGTACGGCGAGTTCGGCCGCTGCCAGGTCCGGTTCGGCAAGGCCAAGAAGGGCTCACCGCCCAAACGCCGCGGCGTGCTGACCGTGTTCGGCTGGACCCCCGACGTCCTGGACGAGTGGTTCACCGAGGTCCGCCCGCTGCTCGGCACCGACGGCAACCCGGCAGCCTGGCCCTCCGAACGCGGACTGCGGATCGGCTGCCAGCGCATCAACTCCCGCTTCATCGCCTACCGCAAGGCCCTGGGCCTGGACGACGGGCTCGACTACCACTCCTTCCGAAGGTCCTACGTCACCCACCTCATCGAGGACGGCTGGGACCCCCGCTTCGTCCAGGAACAGGTCGGCCACGAGCACGCCAGCACCACGTCCATCTACACCTGCGTCTCCTCGGACTTCCGCACCCGCACCCTGCGCCGCCACCTGGACGCCACCGTCGCCGCTGCCCTCCAGGCCCAGAACGGGAAGCAGGCATGAAGCGCAAGGTCGGCTACACCTGGCGGCTACGTGAACTGATGGCCCAGCGCCGCATCTTCACCGCGACCGAGCTGGTGCCGCTGCTGCGCGAACGCGCTATCGACCTGTCCGCCTCCCAGGTCCACCGCCTGGTCTCCGGGACACCCGAGCGGCTGTCACTGCAGGTCCTGTCCGCGCTCTGCGACATCCTGTCCTGCACCCCGGCCGACCTGGTGACCACCACCGCTGAGAACGCCGGTGTCCGCAAGACCGCCACCGGGGACCTGCCCACCCCGCCCGCGAACGTCGCGACGCTCCGGCCCCGCGCGGCCCGCATCCTGCCCGACGCATGAGCCACCCCTACGCCACCGACGAGCAGTACGAACGCTGGTACATGGCCGAGTGCTGCCGCTGCGGCCAGCGCAGACACAAGGCCGGCACCTGGCCGGACGGATACGTCTGCCGGACCTGCTCGGACCGCGCGGTGCGAACACGAGGCACCTGCCCCGGATGCGGCCAGGACCGGGCCCTCCCCGGACTTCACCCCGTCAACGGCTCCGCGATCTGCACGACCTGCGCCGGCTTCTCCCAGACCTTCGACTGCTCGCGCTGCGGCTTCGAGGGCAAACTCCTCGGCGGCCGGCTCTGCGAACGCTGCACCCTCACCGACCGGCTGACCGCCCTCCTGGACGACGGAACGGGCCGCGTCCGCCCCGCGCTGACGCCCCTGCTCGACCTGCTGGTGTCGATGGACAAGCCCAGAAGCGGCCTGGCCTGGCTGGAGATGCGCCGCAGCCAGCCGGGAAACGCCTCCCAGATGCTGCGGCGGCTCGGCCTCGGCGAGATCCCCCTGATCCACGACGCCTTCCACGAACTGCAGCCCTGGCGGGCAGCGGCTCATCTGGAAGAACTCCTGATGGCCAGCGGAGTCCTGCCCGCCGTCGACAAGTACATCTGCTCCTTCCAGCGATGGCTGCCCGGCCACCTGGCCGACATCGCCGATCCCGAGCACGTCAAGACGATCAAGCTCTTCGCGACCTGGCACGTCCTTCCCCACTTACGAGAGCGGGCCGATCGGAGTCACATCACGCCGAGCGTCCGCCGCTTCGCAGCCGAGCAGATCAAGCACGCGACGACCTTCCTTCGGTGGCTCAGCACCCGGGACAGATCCCTCTCATCCTGCGGCCAGCTCGACATCGACGCCTGGTTCGCCGAGAACACCGAACACGGCCGCACCTGCCTGAGGGCCTTCCTCAACTGGGCCAGACAGAGCGGCCGTTGTCCACGCTCCCTGTCCATCCCCACCATGAAGATCTCCAGACGACCCGCGCTGAGCGAGGACCAGCGGCTGGCCGCACTCGGCCAGCTGCTGACCGACACAGACACCCCGATGCGCCTTCGCGTCGCCGGCGTCATCGTCCTCCTCTACGCGCAACCCCTGACCCGGATCGTCCAACTGACGATCGACGACGTGCTCCACGACGGAGAGACCACTCTTCTGCGACTCGGGGAGCCCGCGTCCCCCGTCCCCGCGCCGGTCGCGGCCCTGCTGCTGGCACACATCGCGGACCGAGACAACATGAACACCGCCACCAACCAGGCATCCCGCTGGCTCTTCCCCGGCCGCCGGGCCGGACGGCCTGCCCGTCCCGACCACATGTCCTCACTCCTGGGCGAGATCGGCATCCCGGTCGCAGCCGCCCGCGGCGCCGCCATCCGACAACAACTCCTCGAACTTCCCGCCCCCGTCGTCGCGGACGCCCTCGGCTACCACGACAAGACCACCAGCCGCCTCCTCAGAGAGAGCGGCGGGACCTGGAGCCGATACGCAGCAGGCGACCACAGCCGGTCACCAGCGGACTGGGCTCCCAAGGGAACCCGCGACAGTTGAATACGCGAGCCCACCAGTACCAAGGCCGGGGGTCGCGCGGACTGGCCCATGCTCCTGGGTTCGGAGGATTCCTCCGGCGACAAGATTCCCGACATCTGGGGCGTCCGCAACGACGGGGTCCACCTGTTCAGCGGCAGGCTCCATGTCGTGCTGGACAAATCCTCCCCGCACAAACACCCGAACGTTCGGGCCTGGGCGGCGGCGAACAAGGTCGAGTTGGTCTTCCTTCCCACCTACGGCTCATGGCTGAACTGGATCGAGTCCGAGTTCGCGGCGCTTCGCCACTTCGCCCTGAACGGCACCGACCACCGCAGCCGCGACGAGCAGAACACCGCCATCAACGCCTACATCCGCCGGCACAACTCACGAGCCGAGCCAAAGGGCAACTTCGCTCGCGAATCACCCATCCGCGGCTGCGTAACAAGTCATTAGGCGTGGCGCTCAGAGCCCGGCGAGCACGGACAGCCGGATCGCCTCGTTCTCGGACAGCGACCGTATCGGCTCGCCGGTCACCACCTGCCGCTTGGACTTCCACCCCCGCAGCCAAAGGCTGGTTGCCCAGCTTGTTTCAAGCTCATCCCGTTCGAACCGCCGGTCGGCCACCTCCTGGTACGCCGCGAGGAACGCCGCCGACTCCTCGACGGACGGGGCCACATAGGCTGCGGCGATACCCACGATCACCGCCTCTGTCTCCACGATTGCGCTGTCCCAGTCGTACGCGACGTGGAGCTCTTCACCGCGCCAGCGGAAGTTTTCCCGGAACCAGTCGCCGTGGCCAATGACCTTCGGTGCCTGCCAACAAGCGATCCGTTCGCGCGCAGCCCGGCCGGCCCGTTCGAGCCAGTCCGGACCCGCTACCAAGTGAAAGGGCTGCTCGACGTCCTCGGCGGTCGCCCACGCCCCGGGCTCGTCATGGTCCCAGCGGTTCCACGACGGCTTCGGTTGGAGGTCAACATCGGCGGCCAACGGACGGGCGGTGCGCACGAGCGCTTCGAGAGCCGACGCGAACGGCCACGGAGCCCGCCCCGAAGACGGGAGTTCATCCCCTCCCTCGACCAGTGCTTCGACGCTGGCAGTCCACCCCCCGAGCGGAGTGGGTGCGAGGATCGGCGCAGGAGCCGGATACCCAGAAGCGTTCAGCAGACTCTGTACGGCGAAGCAGCCTTCGAGACGGGCAGCCGGCTTCCGAACCTTGATGACGACCTCTCGGCCATCGGCGAGCACGGCACCGATCACGACCGAAAGCCGACCGCTCCGGAAGCGCTCGGCCACAATCCTCGATCCGAGGTGGTGCGAACACCACTGGTCGAGCTGGCCGGCATCGATACGAGGGAAGTCCATAGGACGAACCCTACTGATCGACGTCGAACGTCCCTCAGGGGGTGACGCGCCCGCAGCCGATCTATTTCCCGTCGAACAATCGAGCAGAACCACTAGTCCGGCTCGCCCCCGTCGTCGTCCTCGTCCAGATCCGGCGCGTCCGGGTCGCGCAGCGGGCGCAGGGCGCTGGCTGGTCAGTTAGGCGTTACGGTCGGCGTCGATTACGTGGGCGAGACATTCGGTGTGGCCGGGCACGCGAATGCCAGGGCATCCGACCGGGTTCTGTGGGGTGCCGCCGTAACCGCAGTGCGGCCAGCCGGGTGGAGTTGGCAGGGGTGCGGGAGTCGGCTGGGCCATGCTCCGAAGGACGACCAAGTGCAGCTGGACGGTTGCCCGACCACGCCGCGGGTCGCCGGTGGTTCGAAGTCGAACCGGAGACCGGGAACCGAGTGCTTAGGGCCGGGGGAGGCGTGGACGGGGCGCCGCGGCGTCCGGCTCGCTCTTTGGCCGCCGAGTCGAGCTGCTTCTGCCGGATGGTGAGCTCCCGGGTGC
>NZ_JBIAQX010000031.1:0-33652 GCF_042889445.1 Streptomyces sp. NPDC002602
GGCCGCCCACGGCGGCGTGGGACGCGCAGGCGGGCCATCACGTGCGTGAAGGCGGGCGCATCACCGGCCTGTCCGGCGGTGAGAACGAAGGCTAGTGCTGTGACCGGAATGGTTTGCCGGGTCGCGGTGCCCGGTGCGGTGCATCGCAAGGCGGAGGATTGCCACTTGTACTGGACGTACTCGGGCGGTCCGACAACGCGGCGAGGTGCCGTGCCGGGCGCCGTGACACGGTGAACCTTCCCGGCCACAGCACTAGCGCGGTACGTCCATGTGGAGGCGGACCGTAGTGCCCTGTTCGCGGGTGGAGCGGATCTCGACGAGGTCGCACAGTTGCTGGGCGAGCCAGAGGCCGCGGCCGCCGATCTGTTCCGGTTCGGGACGGGTGCGGCCGGCCATCACGTCGGGGATGTAGCCGGAGTCGCGGAACTCGCAGAGGAACGTCGAGTCCTGGGCCCAGGTGCGCAGGGTTCCGTTGCCCCCGCCGTGGCGGATGCTGTTCGTCGCGATCTCCGTGACGGCGACGGCCAGCTTCGGCAGCCGGTCCGGCGGGACGCCCGCGTCGGACGCGCACCGGGACACCTTCGAGCGGATCGCGGCCAGGTCACCGTGCGCGTAGCTCAGCTCCTGGAACGGATCGCACGGGTCGGCCAGGACCTCGAAGGGGTACTCCTCACCGGTGAGGTAACCGTCGTTGCGCACGTACTGCCCGTCCCGGCGGATCAGCGGGTGACAGCGGGACAGGGATCGCAGGGCTTCCTCGTCCTCGTCCGCGGCATCGTAGGGACACAGCATCGACCAGGTGGAGCTGCGCGCGAAGGCCCGGTTCAGGAGCCATTCGTGGTGGCGCAGCTCCGAGAGGTGGGCCGCGTTGCGCGCCTGGCGCCACGCGGTCTCACCGATGCCTCGCACCGGCCGGTCACCCTCGCCCCGCTCCCTCATCCAGGCCGTCCAGGCGGCGACGAGCCGGCCGGGATTCGGTCCGGCGGTCGTGGTGTCCACGAAGGTGACGGCGGGCTCGTCGGCGAGTTCACCGCGCAGGAGTGACGCCTTGTCCGAGGGGACGGCGACGACCACCGCCTCACCGCCCTCGAGCGCCTCGTGGATGAAGCCCAGCGTCCCGGTCAGGAACTGCGCGTCTCCGCGATAGGGGTACAGCTCGTGGTGGAACGGGTCGCCGTCGTGGTCGGACGGCTTCGGGGGGTGGGTCGTGCTCATGCGGCCATCACCACCGGCACTCCGGGGGCCGCGTAGCCCGCGAGTTCCCAGCACAGACGCACGGTCTCGTTGGCGCCTTCCACGAGGATACGGCGGTCCGGAAGGTGGCGGGCGGCGTCCACGAGCGCGTGCATCCCGGCGGCGTCGATCATTTCGAGCGCGTCGAAGCGAAGCCTGATCTTCGGCCTGTTCCGTACAGCGGCCCGCACCGCGGCGTTGAACGTTGCCGCGCAATCCGAGTCGATCACTCCGTCCACGCTCCACCCGTCGGCGCCCGTACTGAACATCCGGAAGGTCGGACGTTGTGCGCGCGTGCCCCTCTCGTGCGGATGCACGCATGCCACCCGCTCCAACGCGGACGCGTCCCACAACGATGGCCTGAAGGCGCAGACCACGATGGCGCCGCTCTCCGCGGCGAACTCGTCGAGTCGCAGTTCCTGCGCCAGCAGCTCCTCGGCGCCGTCGGGCGCCGACACGGGCAGGCGCTCGGTGAGGACGCGCACCGAGCGGAATCCCTGGTTCGTGGCGGTACGGACCTCACGACGGACCGCGGCCAGGATCGACTCGGAATCCGCCGTGCTCGGGAAATCGAGGATCACCGCGGCGGAAGGCAGGGGCTTCGCGGTGCGCGGGATGTCGGTGGGGCCGATGACCAGGACCTTGTCGCCGTACAGGGCTCCGTCGGCCACATAGGCCCGGGCGTCCGAGAGCAACGTCGCGGAAGGCTGCATGAACCAGCAGACATGGTCACCGAGCTCGACCTCGTCCAGCGTCGCCAAGGTCCGCGCCGCGCGCACTTCGCCCCCTTCCGGTCTGTCCGACCCGTCCGGCCGACTGAGTACCCGCCGACCGTGTACCTCACATTACCGGGCGGCCGTGACGACGAACGTCAATCGACCGGCTGCGGGACGGCTCGCGGTTCGCCGCCCGGACGCCGCCGGCGCGTCCGGTGTCGATCGGGAGGCGCGCGCGAGGCGCTGCGCAGCGTGATGCCCGAGGTGCGTGGGTGTGGTGGCAGGTGACGGATGACGGGCGGCGGGACCGCACCGGAAATGCCGAATCGATTCATCTGACACCTACGTCAACGCGGCGTGAAATATGCGGGGTTGAAGAGAGATCCGGTTGCGAGCCCCCGGGGGTGCGCGGATCACGGAACCGGCGCTCGCGACACCGCGCGCCGGGGAAGAAGTGGTTGCAGTGTGTAGTTTTGAAGCTACATACTGTGATTGCCTCCTCGGCCTTCGTCATGTCGGGAGTGATCTCTCGACCCATCCCGTCACCACCTCGATGAGGGAGTGCCATGCCCCGGTCAACGGCGCGCGATGTACTGGCGGTGGCCGCCCAGCCAGTCCTGCTGCTCGCCGCCGTCGGCGTCTTCGCCCTCACCGAGTGGCGCGGATGGGAACCGGGCATGGCCACCTTCCTCTTCCAGTTCGCGGTTCTCGGCCTTCTCGTGGTGTTGGAGTTCCTGATCCCCTACAACCCCTCGTGGCGGCCGGACCGACGGGAGTGGGGGTACTACGGCGTGTACTACGTCCTCACCGCCATCGGAGGGGCACTCGGGCAGAATCTGGTGCTCCTGGCCGTCGGCGCGGTGGCGACCTCGTACCCGTTGCTTCCCCTGTGGGCCGAGATCCCGCCGGCCCTCCTGCTCGGCTCCCTCGCGAGCTACGGGGTGCACCGGGCCGGGCACACCTACGCGTGGTTGTGGCGGCTGCACGGCGTGCACCATGTGCCGGGCAAGGTCAACGTCGCCAACAACGGTGTGAACCACGTGGCCGACGTGGTCATCTCGCAGGGGTTCGTCCAACTGGCCCTCGCGCTGGTGGGGTTCTCCGAGCGCGCGGTCTTCGGGGTGGGGCTCTTCGTCGTGGCACAGGGGTACTTCGTCCACGCCAACATCCGGGTGCGACTCGGCCCCTTCAACCATGTCCTGGTCGGCCCCGAGCAGCACCGACTGCACCACAGCACCGACCTGGCCGAGGCCGGTCACTACGGCTCCGACCTGTCCGTGTGGGACAGGCTCTTCGGCACCTTCACCTGGCGTCCCGGCCGTGAGCCGGCGGCGGTCGGACTGCCCGATCCCCGCGCCTTCCCGGCCACCGCTCGCATTCTCACCACGCTCGCCCACCCCTGGCGCCGCTCCGCCGGGTGACCGGTCTCCGCTCCCCGCACGTCTCCGCACGCTCCGCTCCACCGCTCCCCTCCGCTTCCCACCCGCTCACGCCTGTTTCCTGCCTGCTCACGTCTGTTTCCCACCCGCTCACGTCTGTTTCCTGCCTGCTCACGTCCGTGCGGCGCGCGCCGCTCCCTTCGTGCGCCCGTTTTCGCGACTCAAGGAACGCTCATGTCTGCACAAGCCCGTACGTCCCCGCCACCCACTCCCGCCGCGCCCCCCGAGAAGATCGCCCTCATCGGCATCGGCTGCCGCCTGCCCGGCGGAGCGAACGACCACCGATCCTTCTGGCGCAATCTGGTCGAAGGGAAGGACTGCATCACGCCGACACCGGCCGACCGGTACGACGCGGTCGGTCTGGGCAGCAGGGACAAGGCGAAGCCCGGGCGGCTCGTGGGCGGACGCGGCGGCTACATCGACGGCTTCGACGAGTTCGACCCGGCGTTCTTCGGCATCAGCCCTCGCGAGGCGCACGCGATGGACCCCCAGCAGCGCAAGCTCCTGGAGGTCGCCTGGGAGGCCCTGGAGGACGGCGGGCAGAGGCCGGGCGAGCTGGCCGGGCGGAACGTGGGGGTGTTCGTCGGGGCGTTCACCCTGGACTACAAGATCCTTCAGTTCTCCGACCTGCGGTTCGACACCCTCGAAGCCCACACGGCGACCGGCACGATGATGACGATGGTCTCGAACCGGCTCTCGCACTGCTTCGACTTCCGGGGCCCGAGCCTGTCCATCGACTCGGCCTGCAGTTCCTCGCTCGTGGCCGTGCACCTCGCGTGCGAGAGCCTGCGGCGCGGCGAGAGTTCGCTGGCCCTGGCAGGCGGCACGCTGCTGCATCTGACACCCCAGTACACCATCGCCGAGACCAAGGGCGGCTTCCTCTCGCCCGAAGGCCGCTCCCGGACCTTCGACGCCGGGGCCGACGGCTACGTCCGGGCCGAGGGCGTGGGGATCGTGGTCCTCAAGCTCCTCGCGGACGCGGTCCGGGACGGCGACCCGATCCACGCGGTGATCACGGAGACCGGTGTCAACCAGGACGGGCGAACCAACGGCATCACCGTCCCCAGCGCCGACGCCCAGACCGCGCTGATCGAGCAGGTCTGCGCCCGGGCCGGGATCACCCCGGGCAGTCTCCAGTACGTGGAGGCCCACGGCACCTCCACGCCGGTGGGCGACCCGGTCGAGGCGAACGCGCTGGCGAGGGCCCTCGCCGTGGGACGCGAGCCGGGCGCCGCGTGCTACGTCGGTTCCGTCAAGACGAACATCGGGCACACCGAGTCGGCCGCCGGGATCGCCGGTCTCATCAAGACCGCGCTCAGTCTCGAACACCGGCTGATCCCTCCGCACATCAATCTGGAACGCATCAATCCGGCGATCGACCTGGACACCGCGCCCTACGAGATCCCGGTCCGGGTCACTCCCTGGCCCCCTCACGAGGGACCGGCCCGCGCGGGCGTCAACTCCTTCGGCTTCGGTGGCACCAACGCACACGTACTGCTCGAAGAGGCACCCCCGGCACCCCGACCCGGCGTCGAGGACGCACCGACGCCCGTCCCCGAGCAGCGTTCGGCCGCCGCCGAACTCCCTTTCCACGTACTGCCGCTCAGCACTCACGACGCCTCCGTGCTGCCGGCGCTGGCCGAGGCCGTCAGGGAGGAGCTGGCGGCTCCGGGCGCCCCCTCGGCGGTCCCCGGGGACGCTCCCGTATCCCTCACGGACCTCGCCCGCTCCCTCGCCCGACACCGGCAGCATCACGACGCCCGACTGTCCGTGGTGTACGAGACACGTCCCGACCTGGAAGAGGCGCTGGCGGCGTACGTCCGGGGCGAGGAGCACCCCCGCGTCCTGGTCGGCAGGCATCGTGAGGGGCAACCGACCTCGCCCGCCTGGGTCTTCACCGGCATGGGGCCGCAGTGGTGGGCCATGGGGCGCGAGCTGTTCGAGACCTCGCCCGTCTACCGGGAGGCCGTCGAGGCCGTGGATCGGGAGATCGTCGCACAGGCCGGCTGGTCGCTGACCGCCGAACTGAACGCCGCCGAGGACGTGTCCCGGATGGCGCAGACCTGGCTCGCCCAGCCCGCCAACTTCGCCGTCCAGGTCGGCATCGCCGCCCTCTGGCACGCCCACGGGGTTCACCCCGGCGCGGTGGTCGGCCACAGCACCGGCGAAGTCGCCGCTTTCCACGAGGCCGGGGTCTACAGCCTGCGGGACGCCGTACGGATCGTCCTGCACCGCAGCCGCTTGCAGCACCGGCTCGCGAACACGGGCACCATGCTCGCCGTCGGTCTGTCCGAGGACGAGGCGTCACGGCGAGCGGCGCCCTTCGGGGACCGTCTGTCCGTCGCCGCCGTGAACAGCCCCGGGGCACTGACCCTCGCCGGGGAGCACGCGGCCCTCACCGAGTACGCGGAAGCGCTCCGTGCGGACGGGGTGTTCGCCAGGTTCCTGGACGTACAGGTCCCGTACCACAGCGCCGTGATGGAGGAGATCAGGGCCGAGCTGCTGTCGGAGCTCGCCGGGATCGAACCGCGTCCCGCGCGGCTGCCCCTCTACCTGACCGGCCGGGAGGGGCGCGCGAAGGGGCCCGAACTCGACGCGGGCTACTGGTGGAACAACGTCCGTGACACCGTCCGGTTCCGCTCCGCCGTCGACGCCATGCTCGACGACGGGCACCGCGCCTTTCTGGAGATCGGGCCCCACCCGGTGCTCGGGCATTCCATCAAGGAGTGCTTCGCCGCCCGTGGGAGCGACCCCGCGACCGCGTTCACTTCCGCGACCGCGTCCACGGCCACGCCCGTGACCGTGACCGGGGGGCCGCACCAGAGCGTGACCACCCTGCCCTCGATCCGCCGTGCCGAGGGCGAGGCCCTGCGCTTCACCACCTCCCTGGCCGCGCTGTACGCCCTCGGCTGTGCCGTCGACTGGGAGGCCCTCCACCCGCGCGGGCGGCGGGTCCCGCTGCCCCGCTATCCATGGAAGCGGGACCGGTACTGGACCGAGCCGGCGCCCGTGGCGCAGGTCAGGCTGGGCCGGGTCGACCATCCGCTGCTGGGTCGGCGGCTGGCCACCGCGGAGCCCGCCTGGGAGGTGGCACTCGACGTGGAGGGCACGCCGTACCTCGCCGATCACCGCATCCAGGGGAAGACGTTGTTCCCCGCGGCCGGATACGTCGAGATGGCGTACCAGGCGCTGCGCGCCCTGACCGGGGGCACGGACGCCGAGTTGGGGGACATCGAACTGCGCAAGGCCCTCTTCCTGCCCGACGACGCGCCCCGCGCCGTCCAGTTGTCGCTCTCCGCGCAGACCTCGGTCTTCACCGTGGCGACCGGTGGCGAGGTCCCCGCCGTTCACGCGCGTGGCGTGGTGCGTGGCGGCGTCCCGGCCGCTCGCACCGCCCCGCTGGACGGGGAGGCGGTCCGGGCCCGGGCGGACCTGCGCCTGGACTCCACCGCGTGCTACGACACGTTGAGCGCCCTCGGGTACGACTACGGCCCCGCGTTCCGGGGCATCGCGGAGGTCTGGCGGACACCGGGCGAGGCCCTCGCCCTGATCCGGCCACCCGCGTGTGTCGACGGCGCCGCCCACCATGTGCACCCGGTTCTGCTCGACGCCTGTTTCCAGACCCTCCTCGTGGCCGGACTCCCGTCCGCGGGGACGGAGTCCGGGGACGGGATGCTCCTGCCGCTGACCATCGACGCGGTGCGCACGACCCGGGTCGGCGACCGGCCGCTGTGGGCGCACGCCACCGTCACACGGCGGGGGCGGGACGAGCTCGTCGGGGACATCGCCCTCTACGCCGAGGACGGCGAACCGCTCGGGCACGTCCGCGGCTTCCGCGCCGCCGACGTGGAGCAGGTGTCGGCCACGGTGGGCGTTCCCACCATCGACGGATGGCTCGCCGAACTCACCTGGACGCAGGCACCTCCGGCGTCCGGCGACCCCGGCGCGGACACAGCATCGGCCGCGGACCCGAGCCCGCCGGCCCGCGGCACGTGGCTGCTGTTGGCGGACGGGCCCGGCGGGGTGGCGGACCACCTCGCCGGCCTCGCCGTCGCCGGCGGCTCGCACTGCCACCTGGTACGTCCGGGCGACGGCTACTCCTTCGACCCGGCCGGACGGGACTCGCGGGTGGTCCCGGGCAGCGCCGACGACCTCCGCAGACTGCTCGCCGACCTCACCGCCGCCCACGGTCCGGCCCTCGACACCGTCGTCCACCTGTGGAACCTGGATCTGCCCGCCTTGGACGACAGTGATCGCGGACGACTCGACGCGCACAGCACGCTGGGCGGCTACTCCGTGGTCGCCCTGGCCCAGGCCCTTCTGGACGACCCGGGGCAGTCGGCCGCACCGGCCGCCCTGCACCTGGTCACCCGGGGCGCCCAGGCGGCCGTCGCCGGTGAGCCGGTGGAACCCCTCGGTGCGCCCGTCTGGGGCATCGGCCGTGTGCTGCGCCACCAGGAGCTGACCGCGCACCGCGGCAAGCTGATCGACCTGCCGCTGCCCTCGGCGGGCACCCCGGACGAGTCCGTCCCGCGGTCCGCGACAGCCGACGGGGCGCAGACCGACGAAGTGCGGGACGACGGAGTACGGGCCGACGGAGTACGGGCCGACGGAGTACGGGCCGACGGAGTACGGGCCGACGCCGAGGCGCTGCTGCGCGAGATCCTCGCCCCGCCCACCCCGGACCTGCCGCAGGACGAGGTCGCCCTGCGCGACGGCCGCCGCCTCGTCAGCGGCCTCGCCCGCCCCGAGGGCCTCACGCACCCCTTCCCGCCCCGACTGCGCCCGGACGGCGCGTACCTCGTCACCGGTGCGTTCGGGGCGTTGGGCAGGCTGCTGTGCCGCTACCTCGTCCATCGGGGTGCCCGGCACCTGATCCTCGTCGGCCGCACGGAACTCCCCGACCGCGCCACGTGGCGCGCCCTCGACCCGGGCTCGCCGGCGAGCTCCGCGGTGCGTTTCGTCAAGGAGTTGGAGGCACTCGGCGCCCACCCGGTCCATGCCGCGCTCGACATCTCCGACGAGCACGCCCTGACGCGGTGGCTGGCCGAACACCGGGACCGGGACGCTCCCCCGGTGCGGGGCGTCTTCCACCTCGCCGGGCACGTGCGCGACACCCCGGTCCGGGCCGTGGACCGGGACGCGTACGACCGCGTCGTCGACCCGAAGGTCGCGGGCGCCTGGCTCCTGCACCACCATCTGCGCGACGAGCCGCTCGACCACTTCGTCCTCTTCGCCTCGGTGGCGTCCCTGCTCACCACCGCGGGCCAGTCGAACTACGCCGCGGGCAATGCCTTCCTCGACGCGTTGGCCCACCACCGCAGGTCCCGGGGGTTGCCCGCGCTCAGCCTGGACTGGGGGCCCTGGGCGACGGGCATGATCGAGGAGCTGAGCCTGGTCGAGCACTACCGTGCCGTCCGGGGCATGAGTTCGCTCTCGCCGTCGGCGGGCATGGCCGTCCTGGAGCGGGTGCTCGGCCAGGACCGCGCCCAGCTCCTGATCGCCACCGTCGTCGACTGGAAGACGTTCCTCGCCTGGTATCCGTCGCCGCCCCCGCTGGTCAGGGGTCTCGCCGCCGAGGCCGCGAAGGCCGCGGCCCCCGGCCTGTCCGCCGCGGGTGGCGGGGCGCCGGACGAACAGGTCGACTACCTGGACCGGTTCCGTGCCGCCGTCGACGAGGAGGAGCGCGCCCGGCTCGTCGCGGACCGCTTCCTCGGCTGTGCGTCGGCCGTGCTGCGGATGAGCGTCGATCAGCTCGACCCGGACGCCGGCCTCACCGCGCACGGCATCGACTCGCTCCTCGCCATGGAGCTGCGGGCCAGGATCCAGGCGGCGACGGGGGTCGCGCTGCCGGTCGTGGCGCTCCTCAGCGGGGCCCCGCTGCGCGAACTGACGGCTCATCTCCACGAGGCCACCGGGGAACTCGCCGCGCGGGCGGAGGTTCCTGACGCCTCGGCGGCGGTGGAGGTCCACGAGGACCCCTCCCGCCATCCCCTGACCCAGAACCAGAAGGCCCTGTGGTTCCTGAAGCAGCTCCATCCGGACGGCTTCGCGTACAACATCGGCGGCGCCGTGGAGGTCCGCACGGAGATCGATCCCGAGCTGATGACCGCCGCCGTCCGTGCACTGGTGGCCCGCCATCCGGTGCTGCGGGCCAACTTCGTCATGGAGGAAGGCCGGCCGCTCCAGATCGTCTCCGACTCCGTCGAGCCGGACACGGAGGTCTTCGACGTCGAGGGCATGGACTGGGACGAGATCCGCGAGCTGATCGTCGGGGAGTACCGCAGGCCGTACGATCTCGCGCACGACCGTCTGATGCGCTTCCGGCTGTTCCGGCGCGGTCCGGACCGCTGGGTGCTGATGAAGGCGGTCCACCACATCGTCTCCGACGCGATCTCCACCTTCACCTTCATCGAGGAACTGCTCGCCCTCTACGAAGGGATGCGCACGGGCCGGGTCGTCGACCTGCCGCCCGTCCGGGGCCGGTACGTCGACTTCCTCAACCGGCAGAACCGGTTCCTGGCCTCGCCCGAAGCCGACCGGATGCTGGACTACTGGCGCGGCGCGCTGCCCGCCGAGGTCCCGCCCCTCACGCTCCACACCGACGCGCCACGGCCCCCCGTGCAGACCCACAACGGGGCCTCCGAGTTCTTCGTGCTCGACGAGGACCTCAGCGCCCGGGTCCACGCCCTGGCCCGCGAGCACGACGTGACCGTCTTCATGGTGTTGCTGGGCGCCTACCACCTGCTGCTGCACCGCCATTCCGGTCAGGACGACGTCGTCGTCGGCAGCCCGGTGACCGGGCGCACGGACGAGGACTTGTCGTCCGTGTACGGCTACTTCGTCAACCCCCTGCCGCTGTACGTGAACCTGGGTGGTGATCCGACCGTCGCCGACCTGCTGGCCCAGGTCCGCAGGACGGTGCTCGGGGGGATCGACCACCAGGACTACCCCTTCGTCCTGTTGGTCGAGAAGCTGGGCCTCCAGCACGACCCCGGCCGCTCGGCGGTCTTCCAGGCGATGTTCATCCTGCTCGCCCACAAGGTGTCCTCGCAGCAGTACGGCTACCACCTCGACTACATCGAACTGCCGGAGGAGGAAGGTCAGTTCGACCTGACGCTGTCGGCTTACGAGGACGAGGTCGAGCGTCGCTTCCACTGTGTCCTGAAGTACAACACCGACCTGTTCCGGCCCGAGACCGCCCGCCGGCTGGCCGGTCACTACCGCAATCTCCTCGACGCCCTGACCCGCGCCCCGGGCGAGCGTCCCGTGGCGGAACTCGACATGCTCGGCCGGCTCGAACGGAAGGAGATCCTGCACGGCCCGGCCACGAGGGGGCCCGTCCTGGCCCCGGAACCACCGGTGCACCGTCTGTTCGCGCGGGTGGCCGCCCGCACCCCGGACGCGGTCGCGGTGACGGTCCCCGCCGCGGGTCCGAGCGGGGCCGCGCGCCACATGACCTACGGGGCGTTGGAGCGGGCCTCCGGGGTCCTGGCCGGACGCCTGCGGGCCCGGGGGGCGGGCGGCGGGGTCGTCGCGGTGTGCCTGCCGAAGTCGCCCGAGCTGATCGTCGCGCTGCTGGCCGTACTGCGCGCCGGGGCCGCCTACCTGCCCCTCGATCCCGACCATCCCGCGGAACGGCTCGCCTTCATGGCGGGCAACGCGGCCGCGCGGCTGATCCTCACCGATCCGGCGGGCGCCGAGCGGCTGGACGTACCCGGCGCCGAGTTCCTCACCGACGTCATGTCGCGGGACCCCGAAGGCCTGGCCCTCGGAGCCGACCACCCCGCCGACGACGCGCCCGTCGACGCGGACACGCCGGCGTACGTCGTCCACACCTCCGGATCGACGGGCCGGCCCAAGGCCGTGGAGGTGTCCCACGGCGCCCTCGCGGCCCTGAGCGCCGCCTGGTGCGAGGAGTACGGGCTGGGGACCGCCCCGGGCGTCCACCTGCAGATGGCCGGGGTGTCCTTCGACGTCTTCACCGGCGACCTGGTCCGTGCCCTGTGCCGGGGCGGCCGGCTCGTCCTCGCCGATCGCGAGCTGCTCCTCAACACGGCGCGGCTGCACGAGGCGATGGTCGCGGAGCGAGTCGACCGCGCCGAGTTCGTGCCCGCCGTCGTTCGCGCGCTGATGACCCACTGCGAGGAGGGCGGTCATCGGCTGGACTTCATGCGGCTGATGATCGTCGGCTCCGACACGTGGAAGGTCGCGGAGTACGAGCGGCTGCGCGGCCTCTGTGGCCCGGACACCCGGGTCGTCAACTCCTACGGCCTGACCGAGGCCACCGTCGACAGCTCCTGCTTCGAGGGCCCCACCGACGACCTCGACCCGAACAGCACGGTCCCGATCGGCACCCCGCTGCCCAACTGCGTGCTGCACGTCCTCGACTCCCGTCGGCAGCCCGTACCGGCCGGCGTCACCGGCGAGCTGTGGGCCGGCGGGGCCGGTCTGGCCCTGGGCTACGTCGGCGATCCGGAGCAGACCGCCGGCCGCTTCGTCACCCTCACGCTGGACCGGGGCCCCGACGCCGTCCCCGAGCGTCTCTACCGCACCGGGGACCTGGCGCGCAGGGACGCCCGGGGCCGCGTCCACCTGCTCGGCCGTGTCGACGCCCAGATCAAGTTGCGCGGCCACCGCATCGAGCCGGGGGAGATCGAGTCCCTGCTGACGGCTCTTCCCGAGGTCTCCGAGGCCTGCGCCGTGGTCCGCGCCGATCGCGGCGGCGAGCCGGTGCTCTGCGCCTATGTGGTCCGCGCCGCCGGCGCCGATCCCGACCCGCGCACCCTGCGCCGCCACCTCGCCGCGCATCTGCCCACGTACCTCATCCCGGCCCATCTGGAGGCACTGGACGCCCTGCCCCTCACGCCGAACGGGAAGGTGGATCCGGAGGCGCTGCCCGCACCCCGGGTCCGGGTCGCGCAGGAGGAGCACGAACCGCCCGTCACGCTCTACGAGGAGCGCGTGGCGGCCCACTGGAGGGCGGTGATCGGTCTCGAACGCGTCGGCCTGCGCAGTGACTTCTTCGATTCCGGCGGCAGCTCCATCACCCTCATCGAGCTGATCCACCGCCTCCAGAAGGAGTTCGGCATCGCGATCCCGGTCGGCCTGCTGTTCAAGGTGACCACCCTGCACGGCATGTCCCGCACGGTGGAGGACATCGTCACCGGGCGGATCTCCGGGAGCCTCTCCCACCTGTCCTTCAACACGGGCGAGGGGCCCCTCGTCTTCTGCTTCCCGCCGGCCGGCGGTCACGGCCTCGTCTACCGCCACCTCGCCACTCACCTGCGGTCGCACGAGCTGATCGCCTTCAACCACGTCGACGGCGACAAGAGCGTCCGCTACGCCGACCTCGTGGAGGCGCTGCAGCCCGAGGGGCCCTGCCGCCTCGTCGGCTACTCCCTGGGCGGCAACCTCGCCTTCGAGGTCGCCAAGCGGCTCGAACAGCGGGGGCGCGAGGTGGCGCACGTCGTGATCGTGGACTCGTACCGCATCGAGGAGGAGTACGGCATCTCCGCCGAGCACACCGAGGCGTTCGAGCGCGAACTGCGGGACCACCTGCGTCGCCACACCCACTCCGAGACCGTCACCGCGCAGACCCTCGAACAGGCCAGGGACTACCTGGAGTACTGCGGACGCACCCCGAACCACGGGGCGGTCGACGCGACGGTCACCGTGATCTCCGACGAGGCGAAGGCGGCGTTCTACGCGGCCGGACAGCTCGGCAGCTGGCACACCGCCTCCACCACCCTCAGCCGGCTGGTCCGCGGCGCGGGCCTGCACGCGGAGATGCTCGACGAGAAGCCGGCCGAACGCAACGCGGCCCTGGTGCGCTCCGCGCTCGCCGACGACACCCCGACCACCCCCCGGAAGCGGCCCGCTTCCCCGGAGAACGGCACCACGGAGAGGGAACCCGATGGCGCGTGACGACAGGCCCGTGTGGGAGGCCCGGGGCCCGTGGGCCCCGGGAGGCGACCGCGCGCCGGGAGAGGCGCCTCGGGTGATCGTCATCGGCGCGGGCATCGGCGGCCTCTCCACCGGCTGCTACGCGCAGATGAGCGGAGCCGAGACCCGGATCTTCGAGCGGCACGTCCTGCCCGGCGGCTGCTGTACGGCCTGGTCGCGCAAGGACTACGTCTTCGACTACTGCATCGAGTGGCTGACCGGCACGGGACGCGGCAACGACGCCAGCCGGGTGTGGCGGGAACTCGGCGCGCTCGACGGCAAGTCCATCGCCAACTTCGAGATGTTCAACACCGTCACCGACGAGAGCGGCCGCTCGGTCACCTTCTACAACGACCCCGACCGTCTCGAAGCGCACCTCCTGGAGCTCTCCCCGCGCGACGCCCGTCCGATCCGCGCGTTCTGCCGGGACCTGCGGCGCTTCACCCGCATCAACCTCTACCCCTTCCTGACGCCGCCCCCGCTCCAGTCCGCGGGCGAGAGGCTGGCCACCCTGCGGGCCGTCCTGCCGTCCTTCGCACTGCTCTGGCGCACCGCGGTGACCCGCATGGAGAAGTTCTGCGACCGGTTCGAGGATCCGCTGTTGCGCCGGGCGTTCCCGTTCATCTTCTTCCAGGACCACGAAGTGTTCCCGCTGCTGCCGTACTTGTTCAACATGGCCAGCGCCTTCCACCTCAACGCCGGTTTCCCGCAGGGCGGTTCCCTGGGTCTGGCCCGGTCGGTGGAGGAGCGTTACACGGCGCTCGGCGGGCGCGTCGACTACCGCGCCCGGGTGGAGCGCGTCCTGGTGGAGAACGACCGCGCGATCGGGGTGGAACTACGCGGCGGGGAGCGGCACTTCGCCGATCACGTCGTCTCGGCCTGTGACGGCGTCACGACCATCGAGGGGCTGCTCGGCGGTCGCTATTCGAGCCCGAGGATCGACAGGCTGTTCACCGAGATGACGAGCCGCCCGGACATGCTCTATCCGGGCGTGGTGTCGGTCTTCGTCGGGCTCGACGGCGAACTGGACCCGGACGCCCGGCACAGCACCACCTACCTGCTGTCCGACGAGGACAGCGCGGCACTGCCCGGCGTCCTCCAGAAGAGCCTCGTCGTACAGATGCGCTCGCGCTACTCGGACGGATTCGCCCCGCCGGGCAAGTCCGTCGTCCACTGCACCTACTTCAGCGACTACGAGTCCTGGAAGCGGCTGCGGACCTCCGACCGCAAGGCGTACTGGGCCCGAAAGCAGGAGGTGGCCGACTTCGTGCGCGGCTTCCTGGAACGGCACCACCCGGGGATCGGCGACGCCATCGAGGTCGTGGACGTGGCGTCCCCGACGACCACGGAGCGGTACACCGGCGTACGGGGCGGCAGCATCCTCGGCTGGAAGTCCTTCACTCCGGCCGACGACGTGATCACGGGGCTCATCAACAAGGACCGGATGCGCCTGCCCGGCCTGGACGGCTTCTCCATGGCGGGCCAGTGGTTCGGCGGCGGCAGCCTGATCCGCGCCGCCGCGAGCGGCCGGTTCGTCACCCAGTACCTGTGCAGGGAACTCGGCATCGACTTCCGCGCATGGGAGAGCGGCGGCACGGTCCCCTGGCATCCGGACCGGCTCGGCCGGCTGCCCCAACTCGAATCCCGCAGGGTGAGGTGACGGTCGGGTGACCACGACCACGACACGCAGAAAGAGCATGATCATCATCGGTGGGGGTCTGGGCGGTCTCTCCACCGGCGCGTACGGCCGGATGAACGGCTATCGCACCCGGATCTTCGAGATGCACGAGATCCCGGGGGGCTGCTGCACCGGTTGGGGGCGCGGCGAGTTCACCTTCGACGCCTGCGTCAGTTGGCTGCTCGGCAACGGCCCGGGCAACGAGATGCACCAGATCTGGCTCGAACTGGGAGCCCTCCAGGGAAAGGAGATGCGCCACTTCGACGTGTTCAACACCGTGCGGGGCAGGGACGGCCGCACGGTCTACTTCTACTGCGACCCCGACCGGCTGGAAGGCCACCTGCTGTCCCTGTCCCCGCCCGATGCCCGCGCCATCCGGTCCTTCTGCTCCGGTCTGCGCAAGTTCATCGCCTGCCTGCCGACGTACCCCTTCCTCAAACCGGTGGCGCTGATGAGCCGCCGGGAGCGCTGGCGGATGCTCGCCGGTTTCCTCCCCTACTTCAACCTCTTCCGCACGTCGATGTCCGTGCTGATGTCGGAGTACTCGACCCGCTTCAAGGATCCGCTGCTGAGGGACGCCTTCAACTACATCCTGTACGAGAAGCACCCGGGCTTCCCCGTCCTGCCGTTCTACTTCCAGATGGCCGCGCAGGCCCACCGTTCGGCCGGGGTGCCCGAAGGCGGCTCGTTGGGCCTGGCGCGCTCCATCGAGGAGCGCTACCTGAGGCTCGGCGGCGAGATCACCTACAACGCCATGGTCGAGGAGATCCTGGTCAAGGACGACCGGGCCGTCGGCGTGCGCCTCTCCGACGGACAGGAGCACTACGCCGACATCGTCGTCTCGGCCTGCGACGGCCCCACGACCCTCCTCGACCTGCTCGACGGCCGGTACCTGGAGGGCGAGTACGCCACCCTGTACCGGGAGACCCTGCACCGGCCCGGCATGGTCTTCCCCGGCTACACCAGCGTCTTCCTCGGCCTGCGCCGCCCGTTCCCGGACGCCGACCCCACCACCACGCACCTGCTGGACGAGGCGACGGCGTCCCGGCTGACCGGCATCCGGCACCCCAGCCTCAACGTCCAGTTCCGCAGCCGTTTCTATCCCGAGCTGTCGCCCCGGGACACCAGCGTCATCTACGCCACCTACTTCTCGGACACCGCGCCCTGGCGCGAGCTGGCCGAAGGTCCGGAGCGGCTCAGCCGCGCCCGCAGGGGAACGGAGCTCCACACCCTCCCGGTCCGGCGCGGCAAGGCCTACGCCCTCGCGAAGCGACGGACGAGGGACGCCGTCGTCGACTTCCTCGACGAGCTCCATCCGGGGCTGAGGGACTCCGTCGTGGTGCACGACACGTGTACTCCCCTGACCCAGATCCGCTACACCGGCAGCTTCGAGGGCACCTTCCTCGGTTGGCAGCCCTTCGTGGAGAGCGGCGAGGCGATGGAGGAACTCGTCAAGAAGAACGGGCCCGTCCTGCCCGGCCTGGAGAACTTCTACCTCTCCGGGGTGTGGGCGACCACCGGCGGCCTGATCCGTGCGGCCGCCGCCGGACGCCAGGTCATGCAGTTCATCTGCCGGGACGACGGCATCGGCTTCACCGCCTCCGTCGACACCAGCGCGCCCCTGCCGACCCACGTCGACGTCCCCGTCGGCCCTCACCGCTGAGAAAGGCACTCCGTGACCGTGCCCCCGCCCCCGCGTTTCCTCCCCGCCCCGGGCACCTCCCCCGAGCCCCTCGCGTACCCGTTCTGGACCAGCGAAGGGCTCGGCCTGCCCGACGGATACCGGCGGCTGCGCGACCGGCCACCCGTCCGCGTACGACTGCCGTACGGGGACGACGCCTGGCTCGCCACCAGCTACGAGGACGTGCGTGCCGTCCTGTCGGACCCCCGGTTCAGTCTCGCGGAGGCGGTACGTCGCGACCAGCCCCGCATCGGCCCCATGCCCCGGGCCGGCGGGGGCCTCATCGCCCTCGACGCCCCACGCCACACCCGGTTGCGCGCGCTGTTGGCCAAGGAGTTCACCGCCCGGCGCATCGAACCGCTCCGCGACCATGTCCGCGGGGTCGTGGACGGACTGCTCGACCGGATGGTGGCGGCCGGCCCGCCCGCCGACCTCGTGGAGGACCTCGCCTTCCCGCTGCCGATGACCCTGATCTGCGAACTCGCGGGGGTACCGGAGGAGGACCGGCCGGGCGTGCGCACCTGGGCGGACACCGTGTGTTCCGGCAGTGTGACCCCCGACGACGTACAGCGGCACGCCAAGGAATTCTTCGCCCGCATGGACGACTGGGTCGAGACACGCCGCCGTGCCCCCGCGGACGACCTGATCAGCGTCCTGGCCCGGGCCGCCGACGACGGGGTCCTGACGACGGACGAACTGACGGGGCTGCTGAACGAGATCCTCATCGGCGGCTTCGTCACCACCACGAACCAGATCGCGAACTTCTTCGCGGTCCTGCTGCTCCCGGGGGAGGCCGGAGCCGGCGGCCCGGACGTGCTGGCGGCCGTCCGCGAGCGGCCCGATCTGATCCCCCGCGCCGTCGAGGAACTCCTGCGTCTCGTCCCCCTGCTCAACGGCCTCACCCTGCCCCGCTACGCCGGCGAGGACGTGGAACTGGGCGGCGTCCTGGTCCGTGCCGGTGAGCCGGTCGTCGTCTCCCAGGCTGCCGCGAATCACGACCCCGCCGTCTTTCCGTCCCCGGACCGCATCGTCCTCGACCGACCGGGCGCCCCGCACATCAGCTTCGGCCACGGGATCCACTACTGCCTGGGCGCCCACCTGGCCCGCCTCGAACTCCAGACGGCCCTGGAGCGGGTGACGGCGCGCCTGCCGGGTCTGCGGCCGGCCGTGCCGGAGGGGGAACTGCGGTGGCGGTCCAAGGAGTTCTTCAGCGGCCTCCGGTCGCTGCCCGTCACCTGGTAGGGACCGCGCCGCGCGATGGGGACCGCGCCGTGACCTCGGATCCCGGGCGGCTCGTCGCCGCTGTTCGACAGTGCGGCGGTCAGAGCCGGACGACGAGGAGGGCGGTGTCGTCGGTGGAGCCCCCGGGCGGCAGGAGGTCGAGGAGGATGGCGTCGGCGAGGGCTTCGGAGTCGCTTCCCCGGTGACGGGTGAGGGCCCGGGTGAGGCGGGCGAGGCCGACGTCGATGTCCTCACGACGGCGTTCGACGAGTCCGTCGGTGTAGAGGACGAGGGTGTCGCCCTCGGTGAAGCCGGTGGCGGCCTGGGGACGTCGCACGTGTTCCGGGCGGGCGCCGAGAGGGGGGTCGGTGGCCTGGTCGAGGAACTCGACGTCGCCGCGGAGGTGGAGCAGGGCGGGCGGCAGGTGCCCGGCACTGCTGTAGGCGAGGGTGTGGGTCTCCCAGTCGATGTAGGTCTCGACGGCGGTGGTGTTCTCGGCGCCCTGGACGGAGCGGGCGTACAGCCCGAGGACCTCCAGGGCCTGGGCGGGCCCGTCGGCGACGAGGGAGGCGGCGCTGAGGGCGCTGCGGAGCAGGCCCATGACGCCGGCGGCGTGCAGGCCGTGGCCGACGACGTCACCGACGGCCACCGCGATGCGGTCTCCGGGCAGGTCCACGAGGTCGTACCAGTCGCCGCAGACGTTGAGGGCCCCGACGGCGGGCCGGTAGCGGACGGCGGCGCGGTGGTGGCCGATGTCCCCGGGGGCGGGCAGCATCGCCTCCTGGAGGGCGAGGGCGACCTCGCGTTCCCGGTTGTGGGCCTGGCGCAGGCGATCGTTGACCTCCTGCAGTTCGCGGGCGCGGGTGTAGAGCTCGGCTTCCAGGACCCGGGTCCGGCTGCCGTCGGGGGCGCCCCGGGCCACGATCAGCTCGGTGACCTCCGCCACTCGGTGCACGATCAGGACGACCCGGCCGTCGGAGCCGAGGACCGGGGCGTTGACCGGGCTCCAGTAGCGCTCCTGCCACTCGCCGGGCCGCTCCGCGGACTCCACGTCGTAGCGTTGCAGGGCCATCGTGTCGCGCTCACCGGTGGCAAGGACCCGCCGGAGCGAGGCGTGCAGGTTGCGGACGCCGCTGGCGCCGGGGTCGTTGGGGTTGTCGGGGAACGCGTCGAACAGGTACCAGCCGACCACCTGCTCGCGGGTGCGACCGGCGGTACGCAGGAACTCCTCGTTCGCGTCCAGGAACACCAGGTCGGGGCCCAGCAGCGCCACCATGCCGGGCAGTGTCTGGAACACCGCCGCGTAGTCGATCTCCGGATCCGTCATGCCCAGCCCGCCTCAGCACCGGTCACCCCAGGTGATCCCCACGATAGGGCCAGGCGGATGTTCGCGCCGCCCCGCGCTCGTCGGCGTCCGGTCGATCAATGGGACATACAGGCCGATACTGGAGCCATGACACGGAAAGCCGGCACGCCGCACGAGCCGTCCACGCTGACCGTCAAGGGCCGGGACCTGCGGTTGCGTACCCTCGGCTTCATCGTCCTGGCCGCCCTGGCGATCTGGTTCATCGCGGCCAACACCGGGTCCGTCACCGTCAGGATGTGGATCCCCACGGTCACGATTCCCCTCTGGGGCGTACTCACGGTGACGCTGCTCGTGGGCATCGTGCTCGGCCTGCTCCTGGCCCGCCGCCGGGCCAGGAGGTGATCCGCGCGTCCGCGGCCGGAGCGATGTGGCGCGGGATCGCGGCGGCGGCGTTCGGGTGAAGGCCTGGGGCGCGCGGGGGTCCGAGCCCTGATCTCAGAAGGCCGAGTGGGCGAACCAGTGAGCGAGCAGGTCGGCGTCGCCGAGCAGGTGGAAGGCGTTGCTTCGATGGTCCAGGCGCCCGTAGAGGAGCAGCAGGAGATCGGCGGCGGATCCCCGGACCGTGGCGTCCGCCGTGCGGGGCTCGGCGTGGTCGGCGAGGAGGGCGAAGCCGTCCGGGCGCAGGCCGACCAGCCAGTCACCGTCACCGTCACCGTCCGTACTGCTGAAGCGAATGGTCCGGCCAGAGGCGCGCAATCGGGCCGTCAGTGGTGCGAAGGGGGCGGCGTACGGCAGGTTGGTGAGGAACTCGTCGATGCCGTCGACTGCCAGTGCGCGGTCGACGTGCGGTGAGAGGCCGAGTGCGAGTTCGGCGTCGACCCGGTGGACGAGGGTCTCGAAGAGCATGCGGCGGACCCAGAACCGGGCGTGCTGGTCGACTCCCCAGGCCCACATCGGTGCGTCCGGGTCGGTGGCGGCGAACACCTCGGCGGCCTCCGCCGCGCTCGCGGCCAGCCAGTCCGGGAGGGCGTCGGGGTGCTCGGGCAGGCGCAGGTCCACCTCACGGCGGGCCGGCGGCTGCTGGACGCGCCGGCGCAGCAGCTCGGTGAACCAGCGGTGCACGCTTCCGACGTGCCGTGTGAGGTCCTCGAGAGTCCAGTCGGGGCAGGTCGGTACCGGGGTGGAGAGGTCGGCCGCCGCGACCGTGGCGACGAGCGCGGCGCTCTCCGTGGCGACGGCTGCCGTGTGCTGGGCTGGGTTCATGCCCCGCGCCTTTCCTCGGGTGGTGCTGCCCGAAGCTGAGGATGCTTGAGAGGGTTGATAGTTCATGTAATGAAGCATGCTGAACCTAATTCGCGGACGTCGAGGGTGTCAACTTTCGGCCGCCCCGCGGCGCGCGGGGCGGATCCACCGAGCCGCCCCGCCGACGGCCCCGGGGCGTGCCCGCGGAGCGGACAGGGTCAAGGGCGCACGCCGGTCGCTCGCGCCCGCGGCGGCGAAGTACCGTGTGCACGTGGCTTCGAATGGCCGAAGACGGGGGTCGTGACGATGACGAACGGGGTTCGGGCGCAGCAGCGGGAGCAGACGCGGCACACCTTGCTGCGGGAGAGCCGACGCCTCTTCTCCGCCTTGGGTTATGCCTCCGTGGGTCTGTCGGAGATCGTCCGGGCCGCCGGCGTGACCAAGGGAGCGCTGTACCACCACTTCGACAGCAAGGCCGACCTGTTCCGGGCCGTGTTGGAGCAGGTACAGCAGGAGGTCGCCGCGCACATCGCGGCGACGGCGGATGCCCATGAGGAAGCCTGGGATCAACTGGCTTTCGGCTGCCAGGCGTTCATCAGCGCCTCCACCGACCCCGCGCTCCAGCGCATCATGTTGGTCGACGGGCCGGCCGTGCTCGGGTGGAGGGAGTGGCGGGCCATGAACGAGGCCACCTCGGGCCGCCACCTGACCGAGGCGCTCACCCTCCTCATTCACGAGGGCGCCATCCCCGCACAGCCGGTCGCGCCGCTGATGCATCTGCTCTCGGGCGCCATGAACGAGGCGGTGCTGTGGCTGGCCGCGTCGGAGGAATCCGCCGACCTCACGGACACGCGGCAGGCGCTGGCACGGATGCTGGAGGCGCTCCGCGCGAGATGAGCCGCGGTGGGTTCCGCGCGAAGCGAGCCGCGGTGGGTTCCGCGCGAAGCGAGCCGCGGGCGGGTTCCGCGCGAAGCGAGCCGGGGCAGGCACGCCAGGCGTGACCGGAGCCATGCGGCCCGGCCGTCGCGCCGCCCCCCCGACGCCGGCCTACCGGGCGCGCCTCGCACAGTTCCGGCAACCGCCCTGCCCGCCGCGAATGTTGTTGAGGGTCGGCGCTCCGATGTGGCCGCACCTCAGACACCGGCACTTCCACGGGTCGCGCACCCGGCCCGGATAGGGTTCCAGCGGCCGCATGTCGATCGCGCGCATGTCCGCCTCGGCGATCACCGGATCCACCGGTGCGCGCCCGGCACAGACCTGACAGCCGCCGCCCGTACGTATCGTGAACAGTCGTGGGTGGACGACCCGCCCGCAGGCCAGGTGGCGGCATCGCCATCGTGCCCCCGCGCCCGGATAGGGGTCCAGGGGCTCGTACCCCGCCCTGCGCATGTCCGCCTCGGCCCGTTCCCGACCGGCGGCCAGTCGTCGCTCGTCGGCGGCGGCCCGGCCGCACCGGCGGCACCCGGAGGTGAGGCCGGAACGCACCGAGCCGAGGGTGGGCGCGACCGTGTGGTCGCTCTTCAGACAGCGGCACTTCCAGGCCGAGTTCGACCCGGGATAGGGCTCCAGGGGTTCGAGGCCGGCGGCACGCATGATCGCGGCCGCCGCGTCGGGATCGATTCTTCTGGGCACGGCGCGGTCTCCCCCTTCGACGAGCGGCCCCCGCGGCCGGTGACCGGTCAGTTCGGTGCGACGACGTCGATCCAGACCCCGTTGGGGTCCTTGACGACGAGGTGCCCGCGCTCCGGGCATTTTCGCGCACCGAGGGCGGCGAGCCGTTCCCACTCCCCTGCCCGGTCGTCCACCGCCAGGGTGATCCGCACCGCGCGCACCGGCGTGCGGTACGCCTCGGGCAGTGCGGGATGACCGTGGTCGACGAGGGCGAGTTCCTGGTGTCGCCCGGGCCGACCGAGGCCGGCGTACCACTCGGTCGTGTGGGTGGCGGTGAAGCCGAACAGCCTGCGGTAGAAGGTGCGGGATTCCACTGGCCGCGAGGTGCAGATCACCGGACAGAAGCTGGTCAGCATGGGACGCCATCTCCGCTCACGTACCAACGGTATGCGAACTGAACCTAATGACATACCGTTGGAATGTCAACGCGGCTCTCCTGACCCAACGAGGGCCTGCCGCAGGGGACATGCCCGTACGCCGACCAGTCCAGTTCGCACGGTTCCACGGGTACCCGCACCCCCGCCGGAACGGCCAGGGCCGCGGCATGGGTGCCGCCCTGGGGGCCGCAGGGCAGATTGACGACGGTCCAGTCCGCAGGCCGCCCCGCTTGCCCGGCTCCCAGGTAGTCACGGTCCAGTCCCCGGCTGAGCCCGGTTCCCAGCGCCTTCAGGTAGGCCTCCTTGCGTGTCCACAACCGGCAGAAGCTCAGGGGCCGTTGCGCGCAGGGCGTGCGGAGCAGCTCGTCCCGCTCCCGCGGATGCAGCCGTGCCAGGCACAGCTCGACCGTCCGGCGGCCGGGCAGTCGTTCCGCGTCGACCCCGACGGGCGCGTCGGCGACGCCGACGAGCGTGACGCCCACGCAGTGGGAGAGGGAGAAGTACAGGTCGTCCGGGCCGCCCAGGAGGATCGGCCGGCCGTGCCGCCCGCCGCAGTGCGCGCAAGGGTCCCGGCCGAACCGGAGGTCCCGGGGGTGGAGCCCGAGCCGGTCGCCCAACACCAGCCGCAGCCCGGCGTGCGCCGCGAGGTACATCGACCGGTCGCGCCGGTGGGTGAAGGAATCCGCTCTGGCCCTCTCCCCCGCGTCGAGCAGGGAGAGCGAGCCCTCTTCCCCCCACGGGGGTTCCCGCCGCACCGCCCATACCAGGGCTTCGCGCACCGGACGTTCCATCGATGCCATGTCCGCCTCCCTTCGACACGGCGGACGTGACGCCCGGGGCCATGCCTCGTTATGAGGAAATGACCGTATGCCCGCCTCAGAACGGTGTTGTGATGACGTCTTCCGCCCTGACCGGCTTCTATCCCGTGCTCTGCACCGAGCGGCTCGCCGAGTCCGTGGCGTTCTACCGCACCCTGTTCGGGTTCGAGACGACCTATACGAGCGACTGGTACGTCAGTCTGCGGCAGCCGGAGCCGCCGCACCACGAACTCGCCCTGGTCGCCGCGGGGCACGAGACGGTACCGGAAGCCTTCCGCCGGCCGGCCGGGGGCCTGCTCCTCAACTTCGAGGTGGCCGATGTGGACGCCGAGTACGCGCGACTCGTCACGGGCGCCGGCCTGAAGCTGGAACTCCCCCTGCGAGACGAGGCGTTCGGTCAACGGCACTTCATCGTGGCGGCTCCGGACGGCGTGCTGATCGATGTCATCACCCCCATCGCACCCACGGCCGCCCACGCCGCCTGCTACGAGGACCGGTCCGTCCCCGGGGCGTGAGCGGTGTGGCCCCGCGTCCTCGACACGGGGCCACACTCCGTCGGCGTCCGCCCGCGCCGGCGGGCACGGGCGGGACGCGCTATCCCTCCACGGCGGCGGCGTTCACGACTCCGTCGGCCGGACCGTCGGAATCGGCGGAATCACCGCCCGTGGCCGGGAGCTTGATGACCGCGGCCACCAGCACGGCCGAGGCGAGCGCCACGAACACCCCGATACCGCCGATGATGTTCATGCCGTCGGTGAACGCCGCACGCGCCGAGTCGAGCAGGGCCGCAGCCACCTCCGAGGACAGGGGCCGCGCCGCCTCGACCGCCCCGGCGAGCGTGTCAGCGGCGCCCTCCGGCACCCCCGCGGGGATCTCCACCCCGCTGCGGTACACGGCGGTCCCGAGGCTGCCCAGCAGGGCCACGCCGAGCGCCATGCCGAGTTCGGTGCTGGTCTCCGAGATGGCGGCGGCCGATCCGGCCTGCTCGGGCCGGGCCGAGCCGACGACGATGTCCGTACCCAGGGCGATGAGCGGGCCGCCGCCGGCGTAGACGAAGGCGAAGCCCGTCACCACCTGGGCGACGCCCGACGAACTGTCGGCCAGGCTCAGCATGAGGTGGCCGATGCCCGACACGGCCAATCCGGCGGCGACGACGTACGCCGGACGGAACCTGCTCGCCGCCATCGGGGACACGACGGCCGTCACGATCAGCGCGAAGGCCGCGGGCAGCAGGTACAGGCCGGCCTTCATCGGGGAGAGCCCGCCGACCAGTTGGAGGTACTGCGTCACCGTCAGATACGTTCCACCGGCCACGAGCATGCTGAGCAGCAGTGTGATCAGCGCCGTGCGGAACGTGCGGTTCCCGAACAGCTCGAGGTCCAGCAGCGGGCTCGCCAGCGTGCGCTGCCGACGGACGAACAGGACACCGACGACCAGGCCCACGACGAGCGCCAGGATCGGGACCGGGCCGACCCCGTCGTTGGCGATCTCCTTCAGTCCGTAGATGATCGGGAGGATGGCGGCGAGCGACAGCGCCACGCTGGTCAGGTCGAGCCGCCCCGCGTCCTCGTCCCGGTACTCCGGCAGCAGGATCGGGCCGGCCACCAGCAGCAACCCCATGATGGGCACGCCGAGCAGGAAGACCGAACCCCACCAGAAGTACTCCAGCATGGCTCCGCCGACCACCGGGCCGAGCGCGATGCCCACGGAGAACATGGTGACCCAGACGGCGATGGCCACGCCGCGCTGGCGCCCGTCGCGGAACATGTTGATGATCAGGGCGAGGGTCGAGGGCATCAGGGTGGCTCCGGCGATGCCCATCGCCGCCCGCGCCGCGATCAGCATGGCCGGGTTGTCGGCGAAGACGGCGGCCAGCGAAGCCACGCCGAACGCGGCGGCACCGATCAGGAGCAGCTTCCGGCGACCGATGCGGTCGCCCAGGGTTCCCATGGTCACCAGGAAGCCGGCGATCAGGAACCCGTAGATGTCGATGATCCACAGCATCTGGGCGGCGGAGGGGTTCAGGCCCTCACTGATGTGCGGTACGGCCAGGTGCAGCACACTCACATCGATGGACAGCAGCAGTGTCGGCAGCGCCAGCACGGCCAGGCCCAACCACTCACGGGGTCCGGCCTGTTCGGTGGTGTCGGCGGTGGTACTCATTCGGTTCCTTTCGGGGGTGGTGCTGATCGGTGCCCGACGCGCTCATCGGGCGAGGGGGTGTGGGAGGAGCGGATCCGACCGGGGGTCGTCGGGGCGGGGCACCAGACGGGCGGCGATGGCCGCCGCGTTGGCGGGTGTGTAGAGGTAGAAGTGGCCGCCGGTGAAGGTCAGTCGGTCGAAGTCGCCGGAGGTCTCCAGCGCCCACAGATGCATCCGGTCGTCGATGACGACCGGGTCGTCCACCGCGCCGAGCGCCAGGATGGGGACGCCGGTACCGGACAGCGGCCGGCGGTAGGTCTCCATGGCCTCCAGGTCGGCCCGGATCGCGCGGAGCGACGGCCCCATCAGGTCGGCGCGGTCCATCAGCCCCGGGGACATCCCTCCGATGTCGGTCAGGTGCTCCAGCAGCTCCGTGTCGCCGCGGAGGTGGGCGAACGGCGGCTCGCCGGGAAAGCAGGGCGGCTGGCGCGCCGACACTGCCAGCCGGACGGGAGGCAGTCCCTTCTGTTCCATGAAGCGGGTGAGTTCGTATCCGAGCACGCTGCCGAAGCTGTGCCCTATGACCGCGTACGGCAGCGGTTCCAGCTCCGCGAGGTCCCGACCGAGGGCGTCGACCAGCGGCTTGACGCGGGTCAGCGGCGGCTCGTTGATGCGCGCGCCTCGACCCGGCAGTTGGGCGACGACGCACTCGACGTCCTCGGGCAACACCTGCCACCAGGAACGGAAGGCGGACGGCCACCCGCCGGCGTGCGGGAGCGCCACGATCCGGAACCGCGGACGGACCCGCGGCCCGGGCCCCGGGCCGGCGCCGGCCACCCGTCGCGCACCGCTGCCCACCGTCATCCACCATCCGCTCATCACGGCCCCCCGTTCACGACCGCGGGCCGCCCGGAGGCACCGGATCGACCTGCCGCGGGTGCCGAGCCGGCCAACAGCGGGTGGTGCTCCTCCAGGTGGGTGATCACCCGGTCCTGGTGACGCTGGAGGCGCTGGCCGGGAAGGTGTTCCAGGGAGTGCAGGAACGGGTCCTGGGGAGCCGGCAGGCCGGCGATCGCGCAGGCCGTGCCCAACACCAGCATCGGCTGGTACCACGCCGAGTAGCCGCCCTCGTGGGCGAAGACGATCCTGCCGCCGGTCAGTTCGTCCGCGAGCCGGCACATCGCCGACGTCATGGCGTGGAAGGTGCGGCTGGTGCACAGCATCCGCCCCATCGGATCGTGGCCGCTCGCGTCGACGCCCGCCGCCACCAGGATCAGATCGGGGCCGAAGGCGCGGGCCGCCGGGGTCACGATCCGTTCCGTCACGGCGAGGTAGGCGCCGTGACCCGAGCCGGCGGGCAGCGGCACGTTGAGCGTGGTGCCCGCCCCCTCGCCCGCGCCGGTCTCCAGCACGAGACCGGAAGCCGCCGGGAAGAGCCCCTCCTGGTGCACCGACACGTACAGCACGTCGGGGTCCTCGTAGAAGGTCCGTTGGATGCCGTTGCCGTGGTGGACGTCCCAGTCGAGGATCAGCACGCGCCGCGCGCCGTGTCGCTGGGCGGCCCGGGCGGCCACCGCCAGGTTGTTGTACAGGCACAGTGCCATGGCCCGGTCCGGCTCGGCGTGGTGGCCGGGTGGCCGCACCAGGCAGTACGCCCGGTCGAACCGGCCCTCCATGACGCCGGTGGCGGCCTGCGCGCAGGCCCCGACGGCGAGCCTCGCGGCCTGCGCGCTGTGGTAGTTGACGTGGGCGTACACGCCGGCGTCGCCCGCGCCGGCCGCCGAGGCCGCCTCGACCCGCTCGATGTGTTCGGGTACGTGCACGAGCAGCAGGTCCTCGTCGGAGGCGGGCGTCGGGGTGAGGCCGGTGAAACGGTCCATCACGCCGGACGCCTTGACCAGCCCCTCGGCACGCCGGAGGTCGGGGTCGACCGCGAACTGGCGCAGCGGCTCGACGCCCGGCCCGACCGGCACGTACCCCGATCCGGGGCCGGGGTCGTGCCAGAAACAGATCTCGTGGCTGTACCACGCGAGGCGGGAGGTGTTCACCAGCCGGACACGCCCAGCGAGGCCCGGCTGATGCCGGCGACCTTCTCGATGTACTGGAAGTAGTACGCGCGCTCCTCGTCCGGCGTGCGCTTGGCGCGCATCGTGGTCTCCAGCAGACCGAGCACCTCCCCGGCCTCGGTGGAGGTCAGCCGCCGGTCACCGACCTCCTTCTCGAACGCGCGGATCCGCGCGGTGGGCTCCACCACGCCCGACACGAATTCCGTCTGGTCGGTGCCGTGGTTGCGGGTCGAGGCGATGGTCTTCAGAACGGCCCCGAAGAACGCAGTGGTGTCGACATCGGTCATGTTCGATTCCCCCTTGGTTGCCGTGCGGCCATCGGCGCACGGTGGTGTCCTGTCGGTCCTGTGGAGCGCTCCACCCGGTCGGTGCTCAGTGGATGAGCCCACAGGCACGGCCGGCCTTCTCCAGCGTCACGAGGGCCGCGTCCAGGTCGGCGTCGGAGTGGCTTAGGTTGACGATGGTCCGCAGCCGGGGCAGTGTCCGCGGCACGGCCGGGTAGACGATCGGCTGTACGAAGAGCCCGTCGAGCTGACAGAGCCGGGCCATCTCCCCGGCCTGGTCCGCGGTCGCGCAGATGATCGGCACCACTGGTGTCTCACTGGCCAGGGTGTCGAAGCCCAGGGCGCGCAACTGCTCGCGGTACCGGGTCGTCTTCGCCCGAAGTTGCCGGGTGAGGGACGGTGCGGCCGCCATCACCTCGATCGCGGCCTTGGCCGCCGCCACCTGGGCGGGGGTCGCGGCGGCCGAGAACATCCAGCCGCGGGCGTTGTTCTTCAGCGCGAAGACCAGGTCCCTGGACCCCGCGACATAACCGCCCGCGCTGGGAACCGTCTTGGAGAGCGTGCCCATCTTGACGTCGACCCGCGCCGGATCGATGCCGAAGTGCTCGGTGATGCCGCGGCCGGTGTCACCGAGGACGCCCAGGCTGTGTGCCTCGTCGACCATCAGCGGGGCGTCGTGGCGCTCGCACAGTTCCACGATGCCGGGCAGGTCGGCCACGTCTCCGTCCATGCTGAACACGGCGTCGGTGACGACCAGGCGGCCCGCGTCGCCCACCTTGCGCAGGGCCCGTTCCAGGTCGGCGAGGTCGTTGTGGGCGTAGGTGATGACCGACGCGCCGGACAGCCGGTAGCCGTCCAGGATGCTGGCGTGGTTGTAGACGTCGCCGATGACGAGGTCACCGGGGCCGACGAGGGCGCCGACCGTCGCCACGTTCGCCATGTAGCCGCTGGAGAAGACGATGGCGTCCTCCGTGCCCAGGAAGCGGGCGAGCGCCAGTTCCAGCTCCCGGTGCAGGTGCAGGGTGCCCGCCAGCAGCCGCACCCCGTGCGCGCCGGTGCCGTGCCGCTCGACGGCGCGCAGGACCTGGTCGTCGATGTAGTCGTGACCGATGAGTCCGAGGTAACTGTAGGAGGCGAAGTTCAGGAACCACCGGCCGTCGAACTTGATCCGGGAGCCCTTGGCCTCCTCGATCACGGGCTCGTAGAAGTACTCGTCCTTGGCGACGATCAGACGGTCCTCCCCCGACAGGGCGTCGATGCGGCGGTCGAGGAACCTGCCGTGGGGTGCGTCGGCCAGTCGGCCGGGCAGGGTCCGGCGCGGTACGCGGTCGGCCGCCGGGGCGGGGTCGGCAACGGCCGCGGCGACCGGGGCCGGGGTCGGGTTCGGGGTCGGGGTCGGGCCGCCGGCCCGGGGCGGGACGGGGGCCGGCGTCGCCGCCGGGGTGGGCGGGGCGTACGGCACGTCCCTGAAGCGGTCCCAGTCGGGGACGAAGGAGTCACCGGCGCTCCGCCCCGTCGCGGCGGGCGGCTGCGGCTGGGGCTGGGGCCGCGGAGGTATTGCGCCGCGCGACATTCCCGCGGGGGCCGCCGCGCGGACCTCACGGATCGGGGCGGGGGTGGGCGAGGGGGCGGAAACAGGTGCGGGAACGGACGTGGGAACGGGCGTGGGAACGGGCGTGGGCGTGAGGGCCTGGTCGGGAAGGCCGCGCGGGAGCGATTCGAGGTGGGCGTGCAGCGCGCCGACGTTGGTGCGTTCGAAGAACACCATCGGGTCGAGGTCGAGCCCGTCGGCGGCCAGCGTCGCGGCCAGCTCGACCGCCATCATCGAGTCGAGGCCCAGCTCCAGCAGGTCGTCCTCGGCGGCCACGTCGTCGACGAGCAGGACCCTGCCGATCGCGTGGGTGAGCGACGGCCACAGTCCGGTTTCGGGCGTCACAGCAGGCATGGGTGCATCCTTCGCTTTCGCGGCGGCGGACAGGACGTAGTGCGCGGGTGGTTCCCCCAGGGCCGTACGGAGGAGGTCGATGCCGTCGCCCGCGGTGAGGGCGGGGACGCCGTGCGCGGCGGCCTTGGGGGCGATGGACTCGCCCATGCCGACGGTCCACAGGCCCCAGCCGAGGCTGTACCAGGGCCGGCCCTCGGCGCGTTGGCGGGCGGCGTAGCCGTCCAGGTAGGCGTTGGCCGCGGCGTAGGCGCTCTGGCCGAGGTTCGCCCGTACCGCCGCGACCGAGGAGAACAGGGCGACGAACGCGGGCTGTTCGTACCCTGACACCAGGTCGGCGAGTGCGTGCGCGCCGCCGATCTTGGGTCCGAGGACGGCATCCACCTGATCCGGCGTCAGGCCGCGTGCCAGACCGTCACGCAGGACCCCGGCGGCGTGGAACACCCCGTCGAAGCGCGGGGCTTCGGCCAGTGCCTCCCGCACCGTGCGGACGTCCGCCGTGACGATCTTCAGGTCGCAGTGTTCCGCCAGCCTGTCGAGGCGCTCCCGGGCCTCTCCCCGGTCCGGGACGGTCCGCCCCACCAGTGTCAGATGGGCGCAGCCCGCTTCGGAGAGGTACTCGGCGACGCTCAGCCCGAGGCCGCCCATGCCGCCTGTGATCAGGAAGCGGCCGCCTCGGTGGCGCGCCCCATCGGGGGCGCCCGTCGGCGGGTGCGGCCGTAAGGAGGGTGCGTACCAGGCGCCGCCGCGCCGGGCGAGTTCCGGCCGGTCCTGGCCGAGCGCCTCCCACAGCACGTCGGCACCGCCGCCCTCGGGACCGGCGGGATCGCCGGGGTCGCCGGGGTCGCCGGGGTCGCCGGGGTCGAGGGCGGGATCGAGGTCGAGCAGGCGGATCGTGCTGCGGGGATGCTCGACCCGCAGCGTGCGGCCGAGACCCCACAGGGCGGTCATGAAGGGGTCGACGGTGTCCTGTGTCGCCACCTGGTGGGCGGCGGTGGTGACGATCAGCAGGGAGGGCGTCGGCGGGCGGGCGAGGATCCGGCGCACCAGCGCGAAGACTTCCTGCAGGGCCTGCGTCACCTGTGTCTCGTCGGTGAGCCCGCGCGGCGCCACGTACACCACGTCCCGTGGGACGGTGTCCGCCGGCAGGGTTTCCAAGCCCTCTGCGGAGAGCCGCTCCGGCGTCAGGTGCAGGACGTGCCGGCCCGCCGGGGGACGGAGGGCGTGGGCGGAGACCACCAGCAGGGGGCCCTCGGCCGCGGACGTGTGTCGCGGAGCCGGGTCGGTCCTCCGCCAGGCGACGGTCTCGATCGAGGTGATCGACGGGGGTGCCTGCCCCGGTTCGCCCCGCCGGGCGGCTGTGGCGGGGCGAACCGGGGCAGGAGTGGCCGCTGTGGCAGGGGTAGCCGCCGCGGGCTCCGGGGACGGTGCCGGTCGGGTGGCCTTGAGGGTGATGCGTTCCAGTTCCAGCAGGACTTCCCCCTGCTGGTTGCAGATCATGGCGCGACCCCGTACGGCGCCTCCCCCGCTCTCGGCGGCGGCCGGTTCGTCCCGTTCGACCAGGGCGATCACCGTGCCGGACATGCGGCGGCGGGCCTCCAGCCGGCCGATGTACCAGGGCAGGCACGCCCCGGCCGCACCGCCGTCGAGCATGCCGAGCGCCTGGAAGACGCTGTCGAGCAGCGGCGGCGGCACGAACGGGGGCGCCGTCGCCGCGTCCGGGTCCTCCGCGGCCCGGAGCATCAGCAGCATCCGGCCCGGGCCCCGGTGCGCCGAACGGATCGCCTGGTACGCCGGCCCGTACGCGATCCCGCTGGCCTCGCGCCACGCCGCCACCTCCGGCAACGGCACCTGCTCCGTGCAGCCGGCCCGGAGTGCCGACACGTCGACGTAGCGGGGCGGCGGCAGCGGCCTGCCGGTGGCCCGGGCGGTGCTGTGCTCGACGGGTACGCCGTTGTCGCCGGGCGGCAGGGAGTGGACGGCGCACCGGCCGTCCCCCGCCGTACGGACCTCGATGTCGGCCCCGGCCCCCGTCACGAGCAGGGGTGTACGGAAGGCGACCTGCTCCAACAACCATCGGTGGTCGGGTCGCGCGGCATCGCAGGCCGACAGTACGGCGTCGATCTGCGCGGCGGCGGGGACGACCGGAACACCGCCGATCCGGTGGTCGGAGACGAGCGGATCGGCGGCGCTGAGGTGTGTTCCGACGCCACTCATGTGTGGAGGTCGAATCGTCCGGTGGCGAGGGCGAGTCCGTTCACCTGGATGTCGACGGTGTGCTCGCCGGTGTAGTAGCGGCGCGTCTGGATCTCCTTGATGGTGTGTGTCTTCTCCAGGGACCGCCGTTCCCCGGCGCCGAGTTCGAGGGTGGTCAGCTTGAAGACCTTCGGGATGCTGCGACCGTTCTTGCGCACGTGGTGCACCACGTAGTCGACGGCGATGCTGTGCGGACGGTCGTCGGTGTTCTCGATGTCGAAGTCGATGACGAGGGTGTCCCCGACGGTCACCGCTCCGGGGGTGATCCTCAGCCGGGGCACCTTGACGTGCTCGCCGCCCGTGGCCCCGAGGATGGCGAGGGCTTGTTGGTCGCCCTTCTTCACGAGGGTGCGCAGCCCGTGCTTGACGATCCAGTTGGTCTCGGGGGTGGGGCTCTCCTCCAGCCAGCGGAGCGCCGTCGCGAGCGCGAGGTCGGGGCTGTCCTTGGAGATGTCGTTGAGGTTGTTGGCGACGGACTTCCGCACGTACTCGGAGGAGTCGCTGCGCAGCGGTTCGAGGATGTCCAGGACCGGCAGCGGGTCCTTGACGAACACGGTCAGGGTCCGGGCCCAGGGCAGCCGGGAGCGAATGCCCTCGGTCGCCAGCCGCCGCACGTTGTGGCTGGGACTCCGGGCCCATCCCGCGACGCGCTCCATGGTCAGCGCGTAGTGCTGTTCGACGTACGGTCGGATCGCGTATTCACCCGTGTGTCGCTTGGTGATCTCCTCGATGGCGTCCAGTGACGCCCCGGGGTGGTCCAGGCCGTACTCCTCGACGAAGCGGGCGACCGGCATGAGGAACCAGCTGGTGTTGAACATGCCCTCTCCCTCGGCCAGTTCGTCGCCGAGGACGGACAGCAGGAGGGGAAGGGCATCGGGGTACTCCGCGGGGAGGCGGGTGCGCAGCCCTTCGGCCAGGACGAGGACGCGGTCCTTCAGTTCCTTGTCGGGAATGCGCGCCTCGACCTCCGCCGCATAGTCCTCCACGTCGAACGCGGGGTGGACGGTGCGGATCTTGCCGCCGATCAGGCGTGCCGCCTCGCCGTTGAAGTGTCGCTTCAGTCCGTATTCGCTAGCCATGGTTCCAGTGCCTCTTCGTCTCGTTCTCGATGTTCGTGTTCGTCGTGTCGTGCGGGTTCGTCGTGTCCTGCGGGTTCGTCGTGTCCTGCGGGTTCGTCGTGTCCTGCGGGTTCGTCGTGTCCTGCGGGTTCGTCGTGTCGTGCGGGCCGGCGGATATCCAGAACCGCTGCCGGTTGAAGGGGTAGGTGGGAACGGTGATCGTCCGCTGCCCCTTCCCCGCATGCACACCCGACCAGTCGAGATCACCCGACGTCGCGTTCACATACGCCGCCAACGACCCATGCACCTCGACCTGATCCACCCGATCCCGCCGCAACGTGCTCAACCACACCGGCTGCTCCCCACCCCACGAAGCACGCGCCAACGACGTCAACTGCGGATGCGAACCGATCTCCCACACCACCCCCGCACCCAACCCCGACACCGTCGCCACCGCCTCACCAAAACGAACCGGCTCACGAATCGCCCGACCCCAATACCCCGGATCCACCACCGAACCCGCCGAATGCCACCCACCCGACACCGACGACACAAACCCCACCACCGGAGCCGACAA
>NZ_JBIAQX010000032.1:0-33457 GCF_042889445.1 Streptomyces sp. NPDC002602
CCCCGTCACCCCTCTCACAGCAGGCCGCTCAAACAACCACAGCCCGCACTGGTGTTCCATGTCTATCAACCCCGCATTGCTGACTGCAAAGCCAAACCACGGCACAACCGCGAACCTTTACCGAGCCATGGCGTTTGTCGCGGAATCGGTGGCGGCACTCCCTCACAACGGCTTTCGTCCGCCCGGGCGATGCCGTGGGGGTGAACGGCGCGGCGGACGGGCTCCCGGGCGGGGGCCCTGTCGCTCAGCCCGCCGTCAGGGAGAAGCGGCAGACGACCTCGATGCCGAGGTTGTCGTGGATGGTGAAGAACGGGCAGGCGGCGAGTTCCGTGCCGCTCGCCGCGTCGCGGGCCACGACGCGGGGGCGGCGCGCGGTGCGGTCTGGCGACGATGTTCTGCAAGCGGGTCGCCATGAAAATCAAGAAGGCACAAGAAGGAGCTGGAGGAGATCCGGCTCGCCGAGCGGGAAATCGTCGAGGCCTTGATCGGGAACTACCGCACCGTGCTCAAGAACCTCGACGACGGTGGCCCGGCCCAGGAGGCGTTGGCGAAGGCCGCGACGATGACCGCCGAGGCAGTGAAGGCCCTGGACGGGCGGGACGAGGCGGCGCCGGTGGAGGAGGTCGTCCGGCGCCTGGGAGGAGAGGTCTCCCCGGCCGTGCTTGCCCTGGCGAAGGCCCAGTTGGTGCAGGCCAGCGGCCTGGGGACGGTCCCCAAGGCGGTGGAAGGCTTCGGCGGGTTCGCGGAGCAGTACGAGCAGATCGAGAAGGTCTCCGCGCATCACGGCAACTTCTGGGAAGTGCTGCTGTACGGGCAGCCCGGCCGGGACCGGTCGGTGATGTTCGACCTGGCCGAGAAGTTGAAGTCCACCACTACGTCCGAGGACGGGCGGGTGCTGACCGCGCTCGCGCACGCGATGCGCCACGATGCCTGTCGCGACGACCGACCCGGCGACGGCGGCGGAGGTGCTGCGCGAGGAATTGCGGGCCGCTGCCCTGGCGAACCGCGGCCGGGTCGCGGACGCGGCCGGCGAGCTGACCCCCGGCTATGCGCAACTGCCCCAATTCCAGGCGCTGGACGAACGGCTGGCCCGCATGGCGCAGGCCGTCGCCGACCGCCACACGTCCCAGCAGATGGATGCCCATGTGCTGGAGGTCGAGCCGGCGGTCAATGGGTGGGGGATGGGTCTGTCGGACGACGTCGACGACGCTGAGCGTCGACTGATGGCCTACCCGCTCGCGCACCTGCTGCTCGACACTCAGCGGCTCCAGGACCGGGTCCGGGCCACAGTGGTCGCCGTGCAGGCCGCTCACGCCGCACAACGCGCGGCTACGCCCGCAACGCCCGTACAGGTGGATCCGGCGTACGGTCAGCCGGCTCCGGCGAAGCAGCCTGTAGCGCAGGCGGTGGCCCCGCAGGCATCACCAGCGAATCCGGGCACCACGGCGAAGGCCGACGTCACCGGCGGGAAGGACGCGGCGAACGTCGGGCGGCAGGGCGGATCGCCCGGCGTGGACGTGCGCCCGGCCGCGGCTCCCGTTGGCCCCCCCGCTGCCAAGCCTGCCGGAGAGCTGCCGCTGTGGGTCCCGCCGGCCGATGCCGCCACCGACACGGGCGATGACGCCTTCGTCTACAGCGCCCCTCGGGGTGGCCGGGGCGGCACTCCGCCGTCCGCTGAGACCTCATCGGCGGCAGAGGTGAACATCCCCGACATGCGGAAGCTGGGGGAGGCTCTGGCCCGCCCCAAGCCGACCGCGCGGCCTGGGGTGTCGGCATCGGCCGCCCGCAGCCGGTCCACCACGGCCAAGCGCCCCACGAAACCCGCAGCCGGTAGCACCGAACAGGCCGGTCACCTGAGGCGGCGCGGCGCCGGCCCGGAACAGCCCAAGCCCCGTAAACCACAACGCTGACAGCCCTGTGCCCGGCGGCCGAACGGTCACCGGGCCCCCGGCCGCGGATGGTCAGTCTGGCCAGATAACCCGCGCGACATCTCCGAATGCGTGAGCGTCTACCCGTCGGGCATGACGACGGTGACGGGGGTGGGCGGCGGATCGGTGGATACGGGGCGGTGCGCCGGGCTTACGGGAGGGCTGGCCCGGCCACAACGCGTTTCCTTGCCGCACGGTACGCGGCGTGCAGGAAGGGGGTTCAGATCAGGCGTAGCAGGGCGGCCGTCGCAGCGATCATGGTCTCCGCCTCTTCACGGGTGTAGGTGAACTCCTTGGTGACGACGTCCTTGTGCAGGGCGCCACTGGCCTGCCTCTCCAACGCCTTGCCCGTCGCGGCCCAGCGTTCCTCCTTTGTGTACTGCTCGAACTCCTTCCTGGAGGAGGGCTGGGGCCATCCGCTGTTCTCCCTGATGTACTCCAAGGTGCGGCGGACGTCGAGGAGAGCGCCGTCGATGTCCGGGGTACCGCGAAGCCGGCTCTGGGCGCTGAGCAGGTACTGGACCGCTTCGCGGCGAGGCTCGTCGGCTGCGGGGAAGGGCACGGACATCTCTACGGCGAGTGAGGGGCCGAGGCCTTCGAGCTGCCGTTTCCAGGTGCTCTCGGCAACGGTGAGGTAGAGCCGGATGTCCGTGCTGCCGGGGTAGAGGCCGGCGGCAGCCTGAGGGAGTACCGCGCGAACTGCGATCTCCAGGCGCAGGTCGCCCGAGCGGTTCTCGTCCAGCGCGCGGAGCTGGGCGTTCGTCAACGTATAGGTGAACTTGTGATCCGTGCGCTGGTCAGAACGGAAGGCGAGGGTGGCATTCGAGGCGGCCAGGGCGATGGGCATGCCGTTGCCGTGTGGGGCCTGGAGGCTGGTCTCCAGAATCAGTACGCGGCCTGCCTCGGGCGCCTTCGGCACGTGGATGTCCAGGGTGAGCTGGAGCGTGTGGGTGCCTAGGGCCTTGACGAGCAGCAGGCTGTTGTCCCGAGGGCTGACGGCTGCCGAGCCGATCGGCTCCTCGAAGATCAGGTTGTCCATCACTGCGGTGCCTTCCTGGTGTACGTGGCGCCGATTCTCGGTCCTGAACACTCGACAGTGCGCCGGATTTCCGGAATGAGCCGATGCCCGGCCTCGGGACTGGTACGCCCGATGGCCAACTCACCCCAGGGATTCACCTCTTAAGAGGTGAATCCCTGGGGTGAGTTGGCCATCGGATGACCACGGGACTACTGGACGGCGAGCCCCTCACCCAGTTCCCGGTCGGGGTCGATCTCGCCATCGGACGGCGACCATCCAGGGGCCGGCCACCACGAACCCCGCGTCCATCTGTAGCCGACGCGTCCGCGCGGCGCAGCCGGCCGGCTCGCGCACGCACCCGCCACGACGCGCGTGTCCCTCACCAGCGAAAGCCCAGCTCGTCGAGGGCGACGACTGTCTGCGGGTGCTACACGATGCGGCCGTGGGTTCGGACGGGAACGCCCAGCCGGTCGCCGACCTCGGTGAGGACGGTCGGGGCAGAAGTAGTACCAGCGCAGGCGTGTGATCCCGCTGTCGGCCGCCTCGGAGCGAAGGACGTTCTCGACCGCCTCAGCCAGAGGAGTGAAAAGCCTGGCTTTGCGACCCTATGTAAGGGGTTCGAGGTTTCCTTCCAGGACAGTCTGGATGATCTGGGGCCGGTCCCAGAGAGCCAGAATGTCGTTGGCGATGGCCACGATGGGCAGGGGGTCTTGGTCGCCGTACGCCTTGATGGACGCAGCCGACAGGCTCCGGGGGACGGCGCCGGCATCCAGAAGGACGCGCCAATCCTGCGGGCCGAGTTCCAGGAATTCCAGGCTGGTGAGCTCGGCGATCTCCAGCGGGTCGGCGAGCGTTCCGGCATACGCGGCGAGGGTGCGCAGGCGGGGCAGCCCGATGACCGGGGCGAGGCTGAACGGTGCGCCGTCCCACACTCCGATCGAGAGGACTTCCAGGCCGGGGTGGGCGGCTTCCCTGACGCTCTTGATGCTCGCGTGGTTGACGTGGGCCACGAGCGGTGGCTCCTCTCTGCGGTGCCGGCGCTCGTGCGTCTCCCGGTCCAGGACCCAGCCGGTGAGCGAGTCGGCCAGCAACTCGGCGCCGATGCTCTCCTCGTGGCTGAGCAGGATGATCTGCCCGGTGTGTCCGCGGGGGCCGGGCGTCAGGTCGACCGCCAGTTGGTCTCCTCCGCCGTTCTCGCCGAATACGATCCACCCGGGTGACCCGACGACGCCCTGTACCGCGGCGTCGGGGCGCGTGACGACCGCCTCCATGGCAGCGTGCTCCCAGCGGCAGTGGCGGGTCGAGGCCTCGGCGATGTACAGGTCGTCCACGGAGGAGAGTTCGCAGCGCACCGCTTCGAAGACACCATCTGCGGTCTCGTAGTCGTCGCCCCAGTCCTCCCAGCGCGCCCGGGTCACCCGGTAGAGCACCTTGAGTTCCTCTGGCAGGCAGACGCCCAGGCGTGCTTCGGCGGCGGCGATCTCGTCCTCCGTCGCGCCGATGGCGTCGGGTAGCCGTTCCCGCAGCGTCCGCTCCAGCAACTCCGGGTCCGCTGAGGAGGCCGGCCTCGCTTCGTGCGTCGGATCGGGGAGGCGGCACCAAGGCTCGGGAAGGGAGTTTTCGATCAGGATGAGTGCACCGGGATGAGGGTTTCCGATCCCGGGTTCCACCGCCGGGCTGGAGCCGAGCAGACGAAGCACGGTCGTCCCGGTCGGTTCGATCTTCGCCGAGAACGAGACGTCGTCGACACCAACCTCCGTCATAGCGGTCTGCACCCGCTCCACCGCGTCGAGCTCGTCCTGTATGTCCTCGGTCTGGAGGGCTCGACCGGGCGGTGGCACCGGGTGCGGGAGGGCCAGACTCCAACCGCTTCGCCCGATGCGACCCGCCACGCGCATGGGCTCGGCACCGGCCTTGTCTGCCTTGGCGGCCCGCAAGAGACTCAGCACGGGCTGCCAGGTCGCGAAGTCACGTATCGATTGCCCGGGGGGTTTCTGAGTAGCCATGCGCAGACCGTACGCGGGCCGGCTGACACCCGGTGTCACAGGAGGCAGGGCTGCTCACAAAGGGGGCAGCCGGACTCGCAATCCATGGATCGGAGTCACCGCGTACGGCCCGGTCCGACTTTCCGCCCGATCACCTCGCGTCGGCACCTACTCCTCGTCGGCGGCAGCATTCATGTCCCGCAGGGGCCGCAGGCCGCCGGGCAGGTCGGGGAGCTGGAAGGAGTACCGGCCCAGCATGGTGACGTGGTGCCGCACGAACGGGGAGAGGCGCGCGACGTCCTCGCCACGGACCTCGTGGCCGGCGGCGCGGAGCTGGGTGACGGCGGCGTCCATGTACCGGGTGTTGAAAAGGACCAGGGCGTTGAGGACGAGGCCGAGGGCGCCGATCTGGTCCTCCATGCCGTCCTGGTAGCGCTGGTAGAGCTGCCCGGCGCGGCCGTGGAAGATCTTCCGGGCGAGCGCGTGGCGGCCTTCCTGAAGGTCGGCCTGCACCTTGATCTGCCGCCGGTAGCCGGGCTCATCGGCGAGCCGCAGGATGTGCAGGGTCTTCGCGATCCGCCCGTAGTGCGCGATCGCGTCGCCGAGCGGGGTCGGACGCCCGTCGCGGGACAGCATCCGGATCACGTCGTACGCGCGGACGGCGCCGGTGTGGATGGAGCCGATGATCCGCAGGATGTCCTCCCAGTGCCGCTCGATGCGGGCGAGGCCGACCCGGCCACGGGCCGCGTCCTGGAAGGCCCCGTAGTCGGCCGTGCGGTCGATGCGCCACATCTTCTGATCCAGCAGGTCCGCGACCTGCGGCGCGTACGCGAATCCGGCGAGCGTGAGCAGCCCGAAGACAGTGTCGCTGTAGGAGGCGGTGTCCGTGACGATCATCTCCGGGCGCTTGCCTCCGTCGCGGTCGTAGAGGACGTCCAGCACGTACAGGGAGTCGCGCGGGGTGCCGGCCACGACCTTCCCGCCCAGGCCCGCCGCCTGGTCGTTGATCATGTTGAGCCAAGTTGCCCCGCCTCGACGGCCGAAGTACTTCGGGTTCGGCCGCGCGTACACCGAGGGGACCGGGACGACGAACCGCATCCCGTCGACCGAGGCGACCAGGCCGCCGCCCCACGCGCTCGCGAGGTCGATGGACGCATGGTGTTCGATGAGCGTGGCGTTCGCGGCCCGGTAGGTCGCGAGCCGCAGGTAGGTCTGGTCGACGTGGGACAGCCGCCGTACTTCAGCGCGTCGACCCCGCCGATGACCGGGGTGTAGCCGACGTTTCAGCCGTGCGCGACCAGGAGCGCGGCGATCGTGACGTGCAGATCCTTCAGTCGGGCCTCGCCGCCGGTGACCGAGGTGAACGCCTGGTCAGCGCCGGTCCAGGAGAACACCTCCAGCGGCACCTCGGGCAGGTCCACGCGGGGCAGCATCGCGTTCACCGCCGCCCGCAGGTCCAGCAGGGAGGCCGGTTCGGGCTCCGGCTCCAGCGCGGCGAAGTGCAGTCGGCCGTCGTCGTCGAAGACGATCTGCGCGTTGTCCGGCAGCCGCCCGGCGACCTCGCGGTACGTGCCGTCCAGCAACGCGGCCCGCCCGGCCAGGTGCTCGCCGGCCTCGCCGGGCAGCCCGAGCGAGGCCAGTACAGTAGGCCGAGCCTGCTCCCACGCCTCGCCGTCCAGCAGCTTCGCACGCGGGTCCCCCCACTTCGACGAGTTCTTCGCGAACACCTGCTTGCTGCGCAGCATCCGGTGCAGCTGCTCCAGCACGCAGAACGTGTACGCCTTCCAGTCCACCGTGCCCGGCTCCAGGTGCGGTGCCGAGAGCACCAGGCGCCGTCATGAGCCGACGAGTAGGCCGGTGTCGATCTCAACGGGGCCGACCTTCTTGCGTCCCATCAGGTCCGGCGAGGACTGGAGCGCGGTCAGGACCGGCGCCCCTTCCGGGGTGGCGCCGAAGTCGACGACCTTGACAGCATCGGGACCTGGCCGTCGAGTACTTCCGGGCCGTCCTGGTCTCCGCTGGCATTCTCCCGGTCCGGGACGAGTACCTGGCACGGCTGGAGCGATGGATCGAGCAGAAGACCGCTGCCATCGAAGATCCAGAGGACCGCCGCCTGATCACCACGTTCGCTCGCTGGGACCGCATCGCTCGCATCCGACGACGAGCCCGCGGCAAACCGATCTCCTCCTTCACCAGCGACATCGCCCGAACCCAGATCGCCAAAGCCATTACCTTCCTCACTTGGATCAAGGGCCAGGAGGAGACTCTGGCGACCTGCCGACAGCCCCTCATCGACCTCTGGCTCACCTCGGAAGACAACCAAGGCCCCTACGTCGCACGACCGTTCGTCCGCTGGGCGGTCCGCAGCAAGCTCGCCACCAACATCAACATCCCTAACAAGTCACAGCGGACCTACCACCGCCCACTCGACGCCGACGAACGCTGGGCTACCGCCCGACGGCTCCTGAACGACGACTCCATCGAGACCAGAGACCGCGTCGCCGGGCTGATGGTCCTGCTCTACGGCCAGTTCCCAGCGAGGACCTGCCGCCTGACCGTCGACCACGTCATCCACAACGAGAACGGCGTCGCACTCCGCCTCAACAAACTCCCGCCGAAGATCAAGCCGCCCATGGACGGCCTGGTCCTCCAGCTCGTCGACCTCGCACGCGACCACGAACGCACGGTGATATCGAACGAGCACAACGCGCCCTGGCTCTTCCCGTCGCTCCAGATGCCCGGAAGACCGATGACCAGCCAGCAACTCGGCCGCCGCCTTCGAAACATCGGACTCTTCTCCGAAGCCGGACGAAGCGCGGCCCTGCTCGACCTCTGCGCACAGATCCCCCCGGGCGTTCTCCAACGCCTCCTCGGGATCAGCCCCTCGGCTGCCGATCGCTGGTCAGCCGGGGCCGTCAGAACCGCCTATGCAGCCGAGGTGCACAATCGATCATGACCCACTCACGACCGGCACCATGCCGCTCGACCATCACATCACGTTGTGGAATAGCCCCCTAAGCGTTGGTTGGTGCGGCCGTGCTGGCGGCTTGCTGGATCTTCGCGAAGTAGGCTGCGCGGGCTTCCTCGTCGATCGGCTGCTCGTGTTCGGCGCGCATCCCGGTCCGGCCGTCTACGCCCTCGCGCAGGATGTCGGCGTGCCCGGCATGCCGGATGGTCTCGCCGAGGACATGGACCATGATGGCGAACAGGTTCGTGTCGGCATAAGGCTCCGGCCACCAGGGCACGTGGCCGGGGGCGTCGAGGGCAAGCTCGTTGATTGTCGCGTCCGAGTGTTCCCACGTGCGCCGGTAGAACCCGACGATCTGATCGCGTGTCTCGTTCTCGGCCGCCCATTGATCGCTGTTGTCGGCGTCCTGCCACCGGCACAGCGGCTCCGGATAAGGGCGGTCGAAGACCTCACCGAAGTACCTGGCCTCGACCGTGGCCACGTGTTTGACCAGGCCGAGGAGGTTGGTCCCGGTCGCTGTCAGAGGCCGGCGCGCGTCGTATTCGGACAAGCCGTCGAGCTTCCAGAGCAGCGCCTCACGGTCCCGCCGCAGTCTCATGTGCAGGTTGTCTTTCGCGAAATCATCGATCATGCGGCACGAGCCTGCCATGGGCTGCTCATGGCCTCAAGATCCCGTACGCGCGGTCCGCAACGACTGGCGGAGCCGTGGTCAGCTCTGGTCACCGCCCCGACCTGCTGCAAGGAGCTCAGGAACCTGTCCACGTGAGACAACCTCCTATTCCCTGCACCTGAATATCCGGGCTTGCCGATACTTGCCGACCTGGTCGGCAAGCGCGAGTTCTACAACCTCGGGACCGGCGCGCACCCCCTCCATCCGGTGACCGCCGAGGGCACCCCGGCCGCGCACATCGGGTCCGGTGCCTACGCGCTCGATCTTCTCTGCACCAGTGGAGTGCGGGTGAAGGCGTGCGCCTCAGGCCCGATCGGGTTCGAAGTCGACCACGACCATCTTCTCCAGCTGGTATCTGTCGAGCTCGGGGTAGTTCCAGAACTCGCCAGACCGGATCTGGTGGAACCTGAACGTCGCATTGGTCTCATTCGCAGCGACGATGCAGCGCACTGGGGTGGGTTGCTCAAGCCCGTAGACGAGCTGGCCGAACTCCAAGGCGAATGCGATGCCATGGAGGAGCAGGATTCGCTGATCGTCCTCCGTGATCTGCGGACCGCCATCGACGAGAGCTACATGAACGGGGACGAGATCCTCCAGGTGGAAGGAACTGTTGTAGCACTCCCAGCCGGTGAGATCCTTCAAGAACGAGGGAGCGTCATCGGAGTTCCCAACAGAGCCGGCCCAGGTGAGCACCTCTCCACGGCGGCTGATCCCGGGGGCAAGCTGATCCCGCAGACCCGGTGCAAGTCCTCCGGGCGGTATGACGTCGGTGAGCCCGGCAAGCACTCCCAACAGTCGAACCGCGGCGTCGTTCATTTTCAGCGACAACATGCGTGCATGCTCGCAGCCACTGCCTGACCGCACCAACGAGTATCCAACGGCCCATGCGGATCATCGCCGACGTCGTAGCCGGTGGTGCTCGGTGATGCCGATCGGGTACGTCATCGGCTAAACACCGTCCAAGCGCTGACGTTGGTGACGGGGATGACTACTGAGCGCTGCTATGAGCGACAGGTCGGCGGGGCGGCAGAGAAACGTCAGCGGAACGTTAGCGGCGAACCGGACACTGGGACCTGTATCGGTGGCACCCCCGCCCGATTCCGTACATGCCAGCCCTCCACCCTCCTCGGGAGCATCCCTTGTTCAGAGCGAAAAAACTGCAGGCCACCCTCGTCGCGGTCACCGCCGTGGTCGGCCTTGCGGTGTCGACCGCGCCGGCCCAGGCGTCGACATGCCACGGGAACGGAGGTGCGTACGTCTGTGAGTACGGCGTCTCACAGACGATCCTCTTCGACGGGACGGTGCAGGAGTTCGTCGTCGGAACCGACCACGCCGTGTGGACGAACTGGCACCGCCCCAACGGCTCCTGGAACGGCTGGGTGTCCCTGGGCGGATGGGTCCAGAGCCGCATCGGCGTCGAGCCCAGGCAGGAGCGCAGCACCTCACCCATCACCATTGATGCCATCGGCGCGGACGGCAAGTCCTGGTTCCGTATGCGGAATTCCAACGGCACATGGACCAACTGGTACATGAACTGCATCGACAACCCCGGCGGCAAGTTGTGCCCGTGAACGTCGTAGGTGCACAATCACGGCCCTGACCTGACGCGGAAGCGGTGTTGACGAAGGTCACCGTCAGTATCCTGGCCCCTCGCGGGTTCGGCGAACGGCCAGCCCAGTTCGGATCCCTCGGCTACGTCTTCACCCTGCTCTCCTGGATGCTCGGGGGCTGCTGCGTGGTCGTCGTGGGCATCGCCCTCGGCCAGATGACAGCGGCTTCGGGCCCGTTCCCGCGTTGGCTTGGCACTCCCGTGACAGACGGCGACGCAGACCGGGCACCCGACGAGTAGCCGCGACCGGGCACGGGGCAGTGATCGCGGCTACAGGGGAGAGGCGGCTGGGCTCAGTTCGCCTCCCACTGTCGGTGAGGCCGGCTGTCCGGAGTGGCGATCGTGCCCGGCCCGCCTCCCGGGGCGGAGGATGGCTCGGGCAGTCGGGCAGTCGGGCAGTCGGGCAGTCGGGGAGACGGGGCAGGGCCCGGCCTCCCGCCTCAGGCGCGGCTGCGGTGGGTGGCGGGGCAGGGGGTTTCGTTTTTGCGTGGCCCGATGGTTCCTGCATCGCCGGGCCACGCAACGGGTCAGGCGAGGCCGAGCTGCTTGTAGAAGGTCTGGTTGTCCCAGAAGAGGAACTCCTCTTCCATGACTCCGGCCTTGTTCCAGATGCCGACCGTGACCATGTTGATGGAGAACTTCTTGCCGGTCGGCTGGATGAAGCCGCCCTTGCCGTCCGGCATGGGACGGGTGAAGGTGCCCTGCATGACGCCGGTCACGGAGGTCAGGTTGTCCTTGGCGATGCGGTTCGGGTGCTCGGTGATGCGGGTGTCCGGCGCCCACAGGAACTGGTTCTTCATGTCGGCGATGTGCTGCTCGAGGCCGTCCGTGTAGTGGCCGTCGGGCCAGTGCACGCGGATGTTCTTCGCGTGGCTTTCATCGATCCGGTCCCACTGCTGACCGGAGTAGGCGTTGAAGTCCAGGTCGTCGAAGGTCTTGAGGTTCTTGCGCTCCTGGTGGGTCAGGTTGCTCGGCCAGTGCGACTCGTTCTGCGAGGTGGATGCCGGGTCTCCGAGCGGTTCCGGGCTACTTGCGGCCGAGGCTGCCAGGCCGGTTCCGGTGGCTACCACGGTGAGGGCGAGGGCGCCCAGGGCGGCGGTGCCCGCGCCTTTCAGGACGTTGCGGTGGTGGATCATTTCGAATTCCTTTCCTACGAGATCACGTTGGGGGGAGGGGGTGGGGCTCAGAAGGCGTAGGGGCCGAAGCGGCCCCAGGCCACGACGGCGGTCAGGGCGAGCAGCAGCAGGGCGACCGGGAGGGCGGCCGCCTCCTTGCGGCTCAGGTGCAGCACGGTGGCGCCCAGCATGGTCGCCGCAAGGCCGAAGGCGGCCCAGGCCGCCAGGGCCGGCGCGACGCCGAGCGCGGCCGGGACGATCAGCCCCACGGCACCGAGCACCTCGACGGCGCCGACCGTCTTGACGGCCCCCGGGGAGAAGTCCGCGGTCCAGGCCATTCCGGAGGCGGCCAGTTTGGCTCGCGGCTGGCTGATCTTCATCAGTCCGGCCGCCAGAAACATGAGCGCGAGCACGCCGGAAATGACCCACAGGGTGGTGTTCATCAGGGGATTCCCCATTCGTCGACTTGAACCTTCAAGTCCGAAGCTAGCCCCGTCTCACTTGAAACGTCAAGCGTGAAGGGCTGGATTCGACTTGAAGAATCAAGTTAAGATGAGGTCATGGACACGCATGAGCCCCGCTGGCTGAACGCCGAGGAGAAGCAGACCTGGCTCTCCCTGGCCGCCATGGTGATCAACCTGTCGAACGCTCTGGACGCCCAGTTGCAGCGCGACGCCCAGATCAGCCACTTCGAGTACCAGGTCCTCGCCACTCTTTCCGAGGCCACCGAACGCACCATGCGCATGAGCGACCTGGCGGTCATCACCAACGGCTCGCTCTCGCGCCTGTCCCACGTGGTCAAGCGCCTGGAGAAGCAGGGCTGGGTGCGCCGCACCCCCGACCCGGACAACGGCCGCTACATCCTGGCCGTCCTCACGGATCCCGGCGGGGAGAAAGTCACCGCCACCGCCCCCGGCCATGTCGAGGAAGTCCGCCGCCTCGTCTTCGACCCGCTCACCCGGGCCCAGCAGCGGACCCTGCGCGCCATTGGCCACCGCGTCAACCAGACCATCGACCCCACCGGCACCTGTCCGCAATGACGCTGCACCCCACCCACCGGTCCGTCCCGCCCCGCGGAAGACTCATCGTGTGCACGGCGCCCGCTCCCGCAATGCCGGCCGGTGCTTGCGACGACTTCCTGGCCGTCACCCTGCACCGAGCCCGCGCCCAGCGCGACAGGACCCGGCCGACGAAACCCTGCCCGCCCTCCACGCCGGCCACGACACCCCGCCACTGCTCGACGACCGCCCCTGGGCGCGCCGGCTCCTGGGCTGCGCCCAGATCCTGCCCAAACCCAGGGCCGTCCTGACCGTCTCCGCCCACTGGGAGCACGCGCCGCTATCCCTTGCCCGCGTCCGCCGCGCACACCCCGCTGGCCTACGGCCACAGGATTCCGTCCCGACACCGCCAGGTGCGCTACGACGCCCCCGACGTGCACGCCGGCCCGACGGGTGGCGGCGAATGACGCCACACGACGAGCCCGTTCCCCAGCACTCGAGCCCGTGGCCGAGCGGTCGGACCGGTCACCAACCAACTGCGCGAGCGGTACCTGGGTTTCATGAGCGGGATCCTGTTCGGCCCCTGCGGGCGATGCGGATCACCCGTCCGGCCGTGGTAGACCGCGTCCCCAACGATTCCGACCGACCCCCCCGCCCTAGATTCGACGACGTCCATACCAGCGCGCGCGATGCGGTCAACCTCCGTCCGACCTCCCCGTCGACGCGTGGCGAGCGAAGGGCAAGACATGACCGGTCGCCCCAACATCCTGCTGATCGTCACCGACGAGGAGCGTGCTTCCCTGCCCCGTCCCGAGGGGTACTCACTGCCGGCCCGGGAACGGATCGCGGCCCGCGGCACCACTTTCGAGCGCTACTACACCGCCTCGGCGCAGTGCAGCTCCGCCCGGTCGGTGATCTACACGGGCCAGCACCTGCCGCTCACCGAGATCTACGACAACGACAACATGCCCTACATCCGCCCCCTCGACCCCGCGCTGGGCACCCTTGGCACCATGCTCCGCGCGGCGGGCTACCACACCACCTACCAGGGCAAGTGGCACCTCTCGAACTGCTATGTGACACCCGAGAACCCCGGCCCGACCACGGACGCCCTGGAGCCCTACGGCTTCAGCGAGTTCAACGACTGGGGCGACATCGACGGTGGCGCCTGGGCCGGCCTCAACCTCGACCCCGTCATCGCCGGCCAGGCCGTGCGCTGGCTGCGCAACCGCGCACCGGTCGTCCGCGAGGACCAGCCCTGGTTCATGGCCGTCAACTTCGTCAACCCCCACGACATCATGAGCTTCGACTACGGCGGCCGCCCCCAGGTCCAGCTGCCCTTCGGCCTTGCCCACGCCGTCGTCACCCGCGCGGCTGCGAACATCCCCGTCTACCAGCGCCGCTGGGACGTCGACCTCCCCGCCAGCCTCCACGACGACCTCTCCGGCGCGGCACCCGCGGTCGCCGAGTACGCACGGATGCTGGACACCATCTTCGGACCGGTCGCCAACGACGAGCACTGGCACGACGGCCTGAACTTCTACCTCAACGCCATCCGTGATGTGGACCGCAGCGTCGAGTTCGTCCTCGACGCCCTGGAGGCCTCCGGCCAGGCTGACCACACCGTCGTCGTCTTCACCTCCGACCACGGCGAGATGGCCGGCTCCCACGGGCTACGCCAGAAGGGGAACCTCGTCTACGACGAGAACTTCCACGTCCCCCTGATGATCGCCCACCCTGACGTACCCGGCGGCGGACGCACCCATGCCCTCGCCTCATCCGTCGACATCGCACCCACCCTGCTGGAAATCGCCGGCATCGATGCGACCGAAACCGCCACCCACCACCCTGCGCTCAAGGGCCACTCGCTGATGCCCGTGCTCCACGGCCGCCCCGTACGGCAAGGGATCCTGAACGCGGTCGAGTCGATCACAACGCTCGACGCCTCATTCTGGTTCGAGTTCGCCGACCCAGAGGCAACGAAGCGCGTCGCATCCGGGGACCTGCGCCCCGACTGGAACAAACGCGGCTTCCTGCGCGCCTACTCTGACGAGCGCTACACCTTCGGCCGCTACTTCTCCCCACTGAACCCCAACCGCCCCACCGACACCGACGCGCTGCTCGCCGACAACGACGTCGTCCTCTACGACCGCGAGCAGGACCCGGCCGAGCTGCACAACCTGGCCACCGACCCCGCCCACCACGACCTCGTCGAGCGCTACCGCGCCCTGCTGGAGGACCTCATCGACGCCGAGATCGGCCCCGACGCCCGCGATTGGGTCACCGAACGACCCCAACTGCTCGGCTGGCCCACCTGGCACGGCGACGACCACCGCCCCGAGACACTCACCGCGCAAGGACGCTGACCCCCATCCAGGAACTGCGGCCCCACTTGCTGCGCTTCCGGCGAACCGGTGGCGAACCCTGGGCATCGGGCCAGGACTCGGGGGAGTGGGAGATCCCCCGTATCCCGCTGCAGTACGAGCGCGCTGTCCTCGCCGGCGCGGTGGTGCGGGACAAGCTGCGGACCACCGCCACTGCCACCGCCGTGCGGGGCCGGGCGTTCGACGTCCTCGCGCACCAGCAGGCGGCGATGCCCGAGCAGCTGCTCGCGGCCGCGGCTGCCGACCTCGATGACGATGACGAGGACCAGGAGCCGGAGGTCGGACGCGGGGGCGATCGACATGACGGCGCTATGGGCCCTCCGGGAGTCCCGCACCGACGTCGAAGCCCTCGACCTCACTGCCGAGCGGCTGCGCCACCTTCAGGACGCGTTCACCAAGGCGGCCGGCGACTCCCGCACCCGCGCGACCCGCTACACCGAACAGGACGACGCCGACCCGGTGCGCCCGGTGCGTCCGGTGCGCCGGGACGATCAGCAGGCGCACCGGACGCCAGAGCCCGGACCGCACCGGGGCCGGGAGGCCGGCCACTGAGTGGACCCGATGCCACGCACCCGATGCGGTGGTGCGCACCGACGATGTCGCGCACTCTCCGCATGGATGCACGGCATCGTCCCGGAGTTAGCCTCTGCCAACTTGAAGTTGCAGGTCAAAGGGCTGGTGTGACCGGTGGTCGGGTTGCTCACGCTGGTCGTGGGCGGCAGTCTGCGCAGTAGACCATCTGGCGGAGTGGTCGGTTCGCCGGATTCTGCCCGCTGTGGCCAGGCGGCCTTCTACCATGCGGTGCATGGATCCCGAGCTGCTGGAATGGATCACCGCGCGGCGGGCAGACCTCGACGAACTCGAAGAACAGCTCGCCAAGCAGCTGGTGGAGGTGCGGGCCGAGCGAAACGAACTCGCTGTCGCGGAACGTGTCCTTGAGCCGGTGAACGAGCAGCTCGCCGGCGAACGCGCCTCGGCCGCGCCGATGCCCGGGCAGGTGGGTGGCCGGGCGGTGATGCTGATTCCGCACCGCACGCCGGATGTGGAGGAGACCAAGCTCCCGCCGGACTACCAGCGCATCCTCGCCGCCGTGCAGCAGGCCGCCGGACCGGTCATGGCCCGGCAGATCGGCGAGATGCTGGAGGTGGACGTCAGCGTGCGGGCCAAGCTGGAACCGCTGCGCGGCAAGCTGGTCAGACTGGCCGACCGCAGATGGCTGCGGAAACTGCCCGATGGCCGGTTCACCACCTGCCTGTGACAAGGCGTGCCGCCGCCTGAGGATCTTGTCGGGACACCGGCGGCGGCGCCCCTGGAGATTCGTGGTAGGTGTGGTTCACGCAAGTTGAGCCCTCGGATACGACACGCCGCGCGGTGCGGTGGCTGGATGAACGGTGGGACATGCGCGGGAGAAACGCGATGGCGGCACTTGCCGAACTCATGCCGGTGGCCCACGGGGTGGACGAGCGGATCGACTGGAGCGAGGTCGAGGCGATCTGGGGGACTCGGTTCCCCACGGACTACGTCCGGTTCATGGAGGTCTACGGGTCGGGGGCGATCAACGAGACGATCAACGTCCTGCTGCCGGCACCGCATGCCGACGGGTGGCCTTACCGGGAGGGCCCAGGCTTGCAGGACGAGACGGAGGTTGCCCGCGAGGTATGGGAGCTGTGTCGCGACGATGCCGACTTCGACCTGGACCCGGCGTCCATCGTGGCGTGGGCCACCACGTCGGGGGCGGACATCTACTGTTGGGTGACCACGGACGGTGACCCCGATCAATGGCCGGTCCTGATCTGCGGGAGGCACACCCACCCGGAGATGCAGTTGCACCCCCTCGGGATGGCCGAGTTCCTTCACAGGCTTCTGGGCGACAAGGCGTTTCGGCAGCAGAAGATCAGCGTGGTCATGCGGGACGAGGTGTCCTTCGTCAACTGGAGGAACCGCTGGAAGGCTGTAGTGCGGGCGTAGCCGGGTTGTCCGTGGCAGTCGTTGGATTTGTGTGACGAAAACCAAAGAACGCGCCGTGGACACCTTCCAGCTTGTCTGCCAGTGCCGTCTGCCGCTGTCCACGCGCACCGTCGACCACCTCGCCGACCTGCTGCGCTGCCATCTGACGGCGATTCGGTCCAGGTGGCGGATTCTGCCGCCGGGGAAGATCGCGGTGATCGTCCTGGCCGTGCTGCGTCACGACCAGCGCCTGGCCGATATGGCCGGAGGCAACGACGTGTCCGAGTCCACGGTCCGCCGCCGGCGCGACGAACTGATCAACCTGCTCGCCACGCAGGCCCCCCGCCTGGACCGCGTCCTGAAGAAGATCGCCAAGCGGGGCGGGGAGGTCGTCCTGATCGACGGCACCCTCATCCCCACCCAGCGCCGCACGGAAAAGGCGGACCGGCGCAGCTACTGCGGAAAACACCGCCGCCACGGCCTTCACTTCCTCGCGCTGACCGACGAGAGAGGCCGCCTGATCTGGATATCCGCCGCCCGGCCCGGCCGGACCCACGACAACACCGCCGCCCGCCACGACCACATCCTGGCCCACCTGCGCGCCGCCTGCCTCGGGGCATTGGCCGACCTCGGCTTCCGCGGCCTGGACAACGACGTCCACGACCCCGTGATCGTCACCGGCTTCACAGCCTCCCGCACCCACACACAGCCTCCCGCACCCACAAGCTCACCCCCCGGCCAGAAGACCGCCAACCGGGTCCCCGCCACCGGACGCGCACCGGTCGAGCACGGCTTCGACCACCTCAAGAACTGGCGGACCCTCACCAAACTCCGCACCGACCCCGCCCGCGCCACCCGCCTCCTGCGCGCCCTGCTCGTCCTGACGAACCTCGAAGTCAACCGCTGACAAACGATCTACTCCGCAGACTCCCGCCCACGACCAGCGTGAGTACACCAAGAGCCGGTCACACCAGCCCTTAGGCCTGCGCCTTCAAGTTGGCGGAGGCTCAGTGGACTCCACCTAGTACTCCACTACAGCTCCGTGATTGACCCAGCAGATTGAGGCGAAGCGCGATAGCTGTCACATAGGCAGGCATGTTGTCACCGGCGAGGCCGTACGCGCGCACAGGTGAGACTTCGTCTGTCCTGTCGCACTGCCCCTGTCGGATTCTCACTGCTTCTCGTTCGTGCTGTCGGATTCTCAATGCGTCGCGCGCTGATCAGCGATGTGTGCCCCGTACGTCGGATCTGGGCGGTGATGGCCTTCGGCCTGACGAGGATTGCGCCGTCCGGCGGAAGCTAGGTCGTTTGAGAACTCCGGTCCTCCGTCTTCTCAAACGACCTGGCACCCGGGCGGGTAGACGGATCGCCATCTGACAGGTGTGTTGCGACAGGACATCGTCAACGACGACTTCGTCGCAATCACGGCCTGAACGACGGTCCTGCGGGTCTGAGGCGAGCCCCGACCGTGTGGAACCAGGCGCTTTGGGCCGCACGTCCCCCAGTACATGCTGATCGTCCTGGGGATACTCTTCGCTGTCGCGCCCGCTGTCGTCTGGATGACGATCGCCCGCACCCGCTCCGTCGGTTTCACGATCGGCGGCACGCTGCTCGCCGGAGCCAGTCTGCTGATCAGTGTCCAACATGGCTGGATCGACGCCCCCAGACCCGACGCCCATCTCGTGTTCACGGCTCTCGCGCCCCTGCTCATCGCCTGCGGCGCGGGACTGGAAGGACGGCACGAGAACTCTCCTCCCCCGCAATGGATCTCTCGCCGCAACGGAGCGATCGGCTTTCTGGGGATGCAGTTCGCCCTCACTCTCGTGGTCGGCCTCCTGTACGCGCTGATGATCAGCGAAGGATCGGACGCCCCGCCGTCCAAGGCCCTCCCCTCATTGCCGCCAGGCATCAGCATGGTTGACGAAGGCACCAGCTGCGGTTCCGGCGGCTGCTGGCGCGCCGCGACGGTGACTGGCGAGGACGGAATGTCCCGTCCGGAGATCATCCGGGAACTGGGCCTCCAGCAGGAGAGTTGCCGCTCCAGCGGCTGGCTGCTCGACTGGCGTGACGTGTGCGTCGGAGCCAGGGACGATGGCAGGAACGTCACCATCTACGCCAGCTGGGGATACTGAGAGATCGTTTACCTGCCGGCCGTGGTGTCCTGAACGAGGATCCGTGGCAATCAGGTAATACACCAGGTCAATCAGCTCTATCGGTGATAACTGCCGCGCTTCGGCTAAAAGGTTCTTCGGCGGTCCATCGTCGGCACGGGCCGCGTCGGGTTGTTGCCTGGCGGCGTCGGCGCCAGCGAGGACGCCCACGACCTGGTGCAGAAGTGGCACCGGTACTGGGAGTGGGGCCGGCTGCTCCCGTCGGACGCGGACAAGTGCACCGTGGACCTGGTCCGTGTCCTTGCCGTCGGTGTCCTTGAGCTGCCGCTTGAAGAACCGGGAGTACTTCAACAGCTTCGCCGCGCGTCGCCGAGTTCGGCGAGGCCCCGCACCCGCCGGTCCTGATCGTCTTCAACCACATCGGCGCCCGCGACCCCAACCGCACCGTCCCACGGCTCCAGGAGCTGACCCGGCCGCTGTGGGCGGGTGAGCCGGCCGACGGGTACAGCGGTTACGACCGCAAGATCCCCATCATCGCGACCGGCTTGCGCAACCTGCGCGAGTACGGCCCCAACGGACCGGCCTTCCTCCGCTTCGGCCGCACCCACGTGCAGCCCCTGCGCGACGCGATCGGCACCCCCCGCCGAGACACCGCCCTGGCCCGCCGAGCGGAACGCGCGAGCACAACAGGAGGAGGACTAGGAGCAGCTGCGCCGCGCGGCTGAGCAGAAGCGGGCCGAGCGCGAGGCCGCCCGCCCTGCCTGTGCCGGCTGCGGGACGAAGTTCGACAACGACCGATGGGAGAAAACCCGCCTCTCCCTGGCTCCGGGCCACCGGTGGCACCCGAGGCTGTGCGAGCCGTGCGAGACCAAGACGGTCGCGGCCGCGGACCAGGCCGAGCGCGATCGCCTGGAGGCCGAGATAGCCGAGAAGGCCCGCGGTTGGCGCTCCCGCTTCCGCCCCGGGCAAGCCTCTCACTGGCACCGTGGGCAAGCCTTAGGTCACCCTGGGCAAGCCCCCGCTGCGCGTTGTAGAGCTCATGCTGACGGTCCTCCCGGTCCGCTCCCGGTCCACTCTCGGGGCGGCCAAGGAGAGAGGACCCGGGCCAGCCGCGCGGCGCCCGGGGACAGCAGGGGAGAGGCAGCCGCGCACGCGGGCTGCTTTGATCCAGTCCTTGATGGTCGGCTCCGGACGGTCGGACAGATCGGCCAGGCGCCGGTGGAGCCCCGGACCGTTCACGGCTTCACGGAGATAGGCGTGAGCCAAGCGGTGAAGGAGTTCTCCATCGAGCGGCGGCCAGCCGCGCTGCGCGGGCTGCGCGAGTGCCCCGGCGTTCTCCAGAGCTCGTACGGACGCTGGGGCGAGACCTGCGGCGGAGCGGAGGCCCCCCGAGCCCAAGAGTGATCACGCCCTCGTCTTTCCACGACTGGTCAGCAAGTTCGGCTTGGGCACGGGCGACAATCTGGCCCAGCGGGATGCGGCGAAGCACTTCACTCGTGATCGGAGCAGAAACGGCCGCCGGCGCATCGTCCGCGGCCCCACGAAGCCCCCGAAGTCGTCTGACAGGCCGTGACGCACTGGTGCTGACACGAGTGGCGAACAGCCACGTCATTCACACGCTGACCATCACTCGGAGGCCGCTGGCGCCCGGGGGGCGTGGGATCTGTGTGTCAGACGTCGCCGTCGTCCGGCTTGCCCGGACGACGGCGACGCCACGTCCGCAGAGCGGCAGCGCCGGCAGCTGCAACGGCCGCAGTGACGAGCTGCGCGGGCAGCTCGGTGAGAAGACCTTGCGCAAGAAGATCGATGGAGTGGGCGAGCCGATCAAGCATCAGTGGAACTCCGGTGCAGATGGGGTGCCGGCCTTGGCTGGCGACCGTGGATGTGTGATCGCCCGCTTTCAACGTCGGGCGTGCTCCTCACACTTCATCTGCTGGGATAGTTGGGTCCAGTTGTCCGGGTGGGGGGCCGTACAGGTCTGAACAACGCCTGGTTGTCCGCTTTCATATCGGGGGAACAGTTGCCAAAGGGAGGACAGCGCCGGACACGTCCGTGGGGAGCGCCGCGAGGTGGGACTGCGGAAGCCAACGGCCTGGCACAGCTGCTGCGAGAGTGGCTGGATGAGACCGACAAGCGAGTCGACGACGTCTTGGCGGAGTTGAAGCCGGAACACTTCACCAGCGGCAAAGTGCCGAGCCGTACGACGGTGTCCGACAGGCTGGCCGGCATTGGGTTGAAGATCGACTTTGTCGAGGCGATCGCGGACATCTGCTCGAACGACGCCGCTGGCCGCGACCGCCTGCTTGGCCAGGTTCGCGCTTTACAGAAACGGGCGGGCGCAGGAGACCTGGATAACCCAGGTTCAGACAGCGAAGGGCACAGGCACCAGGACGCAAGCGCCGTACTCACCGCGGAACTGGTCGTGGTCCAGAAGAGGTCTCTGGAGGTTTCTGACAAGCTCATGCGCGCTCTGGAACGAGTCCAAGAGCTTGAAAAGGAACGAAACAGCGCTAACCACATGGTGCTGCTCTTGTTGACCATGGTGGACAAGCTGCAACGTGACATTACAGCCCTGGCGCGCGAACGAGACCGCCTTCGGAGTTCCCCAGCGCCTGGCCACCACTCGCTCGACCAGGTACGTGCACGGTTGGTCAAGAGCGAGGAGCAGCGGACGACTGCAGAGTCCGAGCTAGAACGCGCACGGGCGGAACGTCACAAGGCGGATCGTCTAGCTGAAGATGCTGCAGAACAGGTCAGAGTACTCACGGAAGAGTTGGACCTTCTTCGGGCCCGGATTCCGGATCCCGATACCGAGTCCAGCTCACTCTCTACCCCGCCGTCGAGCTTGCAGGAGGCGCTAGACAACGATGCCGCCGACATCGACCAGGCCCTTGCTAAGGCGGCTCGGCACCTGGATGACAGCGTCGGACGACTCGACCGTCTCGCCGATGAAATCAAACTGGACAACTCACCGGATAACCGTGCGGCCAGCGAAGAAGAGGCGGACAACTCTCTTGTCCGGTTGCTCCCCCGCCGCACGCCACTGTCTTGGACAGAGCCGGACAACTCTGTGTGGGCGTCTCCGGGTGAAGTGCTCAGCATCGTCCGTGTGCTGAGCCTGGGCAATGGCACGACGATCAGTGACGCTCGGGAGACGCTGACGTCTGCGGCCCTCTCCCAGCCCTGTGGCGAGATGCTGGAAACTGTGGCTCTCCTGCGCGCAGCTGGGTACGACGCTCATGCTGACCATCTACTGACCTATGCCGGCGAGCGGCGACCATGTGAAGACATACCCATGCTTATCGATGCGCTCCGCGCAGATGAGCGTTCCACAGATGCCTATCAGATTCTGACCGCCGTCGGACAGAAGAGGTATCCGCGTCAAGTCGTGGAGATCGTTTCCCTCTTACGCCTGGCACAGCATGATGCTGATGCCTATCAGGCCTTGGCGGCGGTTGGTCGGGTTCGTGCGGCAAATGATGTCATCCAAGTGATCGATTCGGTCGCCGAAGAGGATGGGAATTGGGTCCTCGAATCGGCTCGGCGCGACAGGCGTCTAAAGGACATGCTTCCCCTGGTCCGTGCCCTTGAAAGGGCTGATCGGAAAAGCGATGCCAAGACGGTGTTTGCTGCATTGGCTGAGAGAACCAAAGATCCCAGACTCCTCCTAGCAGTTGATGGTCGGAACAATGAGCCTACATTGGGTCAGTCCACGCATTGTGATGACGATGATGAGGGGGACGATGAGGAAGACTTCCATTTCCGGTTCTACCGAACTCCGTCCACCCAGCACACTCTTGACGATGGGCCATCGGAGTCAGGGATGCCAGTCCATGAGCCCCAGGAAGATGATGAGACTGGAACCAATGCTGTCGAGGGTGAGAGCTGATCTCAGCGTGGGGGCCGTCATGATCGTTCAACCTGGCAATGGGCCATCCGGTCACGGCCGCAGTTCGGCTTGAAGATACCCGGGCCCGGCCGCGTCACGTGGGCGACCGGGGCTGCGTCGTCCCATGTCGCGCAGCCGACGGATTCGTGATCGTTTCTTTCGGTGAAAACGTCCGCCCAGCCGAGTGAGTTGCCCCGGGCCTCCCTTCCTGCCGGCCCCTACCGACACTCGAACTGCTCGCAACCAAGACCGGCAAGGGCCACTTCTTCCGCCTCGCAGACCACGGACTCAACGGCGCGTACGCGCTCGACCAGGCTTGGCGTGAAGGTTGGGAAACCCTCGCAGTGCTCATCGCCACCATCAACGCGACCAGCCGATGACTACCCGATCCCCAGCACGTAGGGCTTCTTGCGGGTCCAGTTGTCCGGGTTGGACCAGCGGCCGGCCTTCGCCGCCGCCCAGTCCAGCTCCCAGCCATCGCGGACCCCGCGCGCTCACCAGCCGCCGTCCCGCTGCCCGGGGACCTCGATGTTGGTATGCCCGGCTATCAGAAGTTGTGGAATGGTCCTCCATCCCATGAAGATCCACGGACTTCACTTGGCTCCCAGTCCGCGTAGAAGTCGGTTAGTGGCTCATCCAGCTTGACCTCCTCCGCAAGCCCCTCCAGCTCTTCAAGTTCCTCGTGCTCGACACGCAGGTCGCAGGCTGGGCAGGTGAAGACGAACGGGGTGAACATGACCGCCCACTCATCCTCGTCAACGTGCGTGTCACCACTAAGCCAGCCCTGCGAGTCGCATGCCGGGCAGGTGGCGGGCTCGTCGTGTTCGATGTAGCCGGGAGGGGAGACTCGTGCAATCGTGCCGAGGACGAGCTCGCGTTCCTTCTGGGGCAAGTGGCCGTAACGTTCAGAGAAGACATCCTTGGCCCGAGCAAGTTTGCTCTCCAGCCGGACACGGACAGCTTCCACGTTCTCTTCGAGAAGCCGGTCGTGCAGGGACTCGTAGCGGCCCCAGTAGGAAGTGTCGATCTTGAGCTCGACGAGCAAGGGGTCGATCAGCCGGAGACACGTGGCGAAGACGGCATTGACCTCTGACCGGTCGTACATGCCACTGTGTGCGACGCCGTTACGAGCATTGGCTAGCGGTCCAAGCGCCCGCTGATCGACCGGCATCTTCTTCCGCAAGATCTTCTGCGTTCGGGCATGGGCTTCGGCCAAGCCGATGGTCTTGACCTGCTCCGCGGGAACCGAAGCGTGTGACCCGTGACCCGTCGCGTGCAGCAAGGAGTTGAAATCCTTGCCCTCCACTACGAGAGCCGGGTGGAGGCTGGCCAGGTATGACTTGAGGAGATGCTCGGCAGCGATCCCGGCGTGGTGGACCGCCAGGTCGTGAGACGTCGGGCCTTCGGCGAGCGCGGCGAAGGCCGCGATCATCCATTTGCGCGAAGAGAGCTTGAGTCGTTCAGAGTCCATGGCCAGGACACTAGGCGGCTGGAGCAATCCCATTGTCGGAATTTCGGTGGCGCTCAGTAGTGCCACCGGCGACATGTCCGCTTCTGCCCGAGCGCCGAGCTGGTCGAGGTCGCAACGGCAGCCGTTCTCGCAGTCTGGACCGTGGGCGTGGACTGGTCCGGCGCCCTCCTGCAGCAGCAGGCGGACATCGAGAAGCCGCCACCAACGGGTCCTGATTCGGACGGTGTTCTGGGTAACGCCTCGCCAAGCCTGCTGGTTCTGACAATTTCTGGCCATGGACCAGGGGTGGGCGGCGATTCTCGCCGGCGGGGTGGGGCTTCTCAGCGCGGTCGGTGGGGCTCTCGTCGGCGGCCTCGCCGCAGTACGAGGCGCCCGGATCGGCGCCGAGACGAACGCCGCCGCGGTATTGGCACAGGGGCGACTCCAAGCGACAGGTGCCCTTGAGCAATGGGCCCGGCAGGAGCGTCAGAAGGCATGCCTGCAGGTGATGGACTGCTACAGCCAGTTCAGCCGAGAGTGTGCCCGGTATGGGGACCAGCTGAGGGAAAGCCGGGCGCTCGACGATTCAACGCTGGACTCCTTCGTGGCCACCTTGACCACTCTCAGCGGCGTATGCAGTCACCTGGCGCTCTCAGATCGCGGGGGCCACGCTCCGCGCGAAACCGACTCTGAGGATGTGGAACGAGGAACTGACCGAGGCCCTCGCGGAGCAACCGCACCCCGACCTCGCTCACATCAGGACCGTCTGGCAGGACATCCTCACCGACGACGGCAGGGCAATGAAGCTTGCCTACCACGAGTTGCTCCACACCGGGCAAACCGAGCTGCTACGCCCCCTGTGACCGAGCCGCGCACCGTGATCGCTCGATCGAGTGGTGCGCACACTGCGCCCCCTTTGCCTCACGAACCGTACCTACGCTCCAGATACCGCAGGCAACTGACGTATCCACTCGAAAGGAACATAGCCTCCGTGACCGAATCCAGCTCCGACATCGCCACCGGCTCGTCGCTGACAAAGAGCGTCCCCGCGAATCCCTCATGGCGATCGAACGAGATCGACAGTGTCAACAGCCCTGTGGGCATCGTAGGGACCCTGTTGTCAGCCTTTGTCTTCGCCTGCCTCTTCACGTACACCCTGGAGCACTACCGCTCTTGGCACGGGTTCGCGGCGTTCGTGCTGTGCGTGCTCCTGGCAATCCTGGGAGCCCTTGCCACCGTCCCCTACGCCCTGACCAACAACGGAGGCAGGACGGGACGGTGGCAGCGCATCTTCATGTGGGGGGCCGGTGCGGTGCTTGCTGGCTTGCTGCTGTCCGCTGCCGTACTCGGTGACGCCACCTTCTCCATGTCGGCACTCATCGGGATGGTCGCCGCCCTCGCGATCCCAAGCTTCGGAGAAGTCCTTGCCGTCGGGGCCGCTGCCGAATCGGCCTACTAGACGCCACTCCCTCGGTGACAGACCCCAACTCATCCGCGAATAGGACTCCAGGCTCTTTCCTCCATGACAGCGGGGTCGGACGTCGGTCCGCCCCCGCTGGTCTCTCCCGGCTACTCATCGGCAGAGGCGGGTGCGCGGCCCCATCCGGACCTGTCGAGGCCGCCAGCAGGCGGGCCGGCCTGCGCGTCAGGGGGCGGTGAGGATGTCGTGGGTGCCGATGCGACGCCAGATGATATGGGGTGTGTCTTCTCTGAACTACGCGTGCAGCGGCTAGCGTGGAGGGAGGGTGAGGGCAGCTCTCAACGCCGCTGTACCGCCTCCGGGAGTGGACCACTAGCAGGGGGCGGGATGGATCAGCTTGAGTTCAACTGGGAACTCAGCGGTAGTGGTTGGGCAACCTGTCACATTGCGGATGGTGTATCGGAGCGGAAAGACTTCGTGAGCTACTGCACGGACGCCCTTGCGGACGTGCTTCACGGTGTCGCAGGTCTTTACGGTCACACCTCCGTTCAGCGGTTCTCTTTTGATCTTGAGCCTGCCGAAGTGAGGTGGGTTCTCCGCCGCAGAGGCTCAGACGTTCACGTCGCGATCTACCGGTTTCCGGACATGTCCACGAGCTTCGACGCGCCGGACCAGGCAGGCACACTCTCGTGGACCTCCACTCAGCCCCTTAGCCTCCTGGGGCACGTCGTCTTGGAAGCTGCTCAATCGGTGGTCCGGCTCCACGGAGAGGACGGCTACAGAGCGAAGTGGGTGCAGCACCCATTCCCCGTTGCTGCGCTGCAAGACCTCCGTCGACTGCACTTGCAGTACGACAGATGCGAACGTCAGCACGGCGGGTTGTCCGTGTAGTGCGTGGTCGGACGCAAGCGTGCTCTTTTTGAACTGCGAGTTTCTCCCCGTGACCCCGCGGTTGCTACCTGGTGGCTTCGCTGGTGTCTTCAGTGAACCCGCCCTCCATGCTCAACGTGATGCTGCTTCTTCTGCGCAGCGGCCGCCTGGTCTTGGCCGGCCTCATGCCCGCTCAGTTGAGGCGGCTTCTGGACGTCACCGCGACCCGTCCGCTGTTCGAGATCGCCGAGACCGTCGAGGCGGCGCGTGTCATGTAGCTGTCCATGAAGCCGCCCGGCCGGGGCCGGTCCGCCCGCGTGTGGTTCCGGCCGTGTTCGTGGGCGCCCTCGATGGCATGCGGGAGTGAGCGCCCGGATGGGGAACTGTCATTCTGTGCGCGGGTGTTGTCTGTCCGTCATCCTCGTGAAATCCTTCGGCTGTTTGCAGCAAGTTCTTGCGTGGCGTCTCGGTACGGCTTTCATCCGGCCTGGCTTGCGTCGCTCCAGGGTCGGGCTCCTTTCCTGAAGGGAAGGAAGAGTTCATGGCGTTCCTGCGAGAGAGCAAGCGGCGCCTGGCGGTGGCCGGTGTTTTAGGTGCCCTGGTCACGATGGCGGGAGTGGTGGGGACCGCCACTCCCGCCGCCGCGTTCAGCGGCGTCTTCATCTACACCAACCCCAACTATTCGATCCCGGTGTATCCGGGGGGTGCGCCGGTGCAGGTCGCGGAGCTGACGGGGTCGGCGAAGGACACCACCTCCTCCATCGGCAACAGCACGAACCTCTCCAAGTGCTTCTACGAGCACAAGAACTATGGCGGTCTGGAGTTCAGGATCGGTCCCGGCGAGTGGTGGGCCACGATCCCCGGGTGGATCAACGACAAGATCTCGTCCTACCGGCCCTGCTGACCGAGGGGCCTCGGCAGGCATTCCGGATTCGGCCGCATCGCCCCCAGGGGGCGCCGCCTCGCCGGGAGTGTGATCCGCCGTCCGACGCCGCGGCGTAGTCGTGACCCACGTGGGTGGCGGCGGGTGTCCGGGAGTGTTGCACGTGTTCGTGATCAGATGAAATATGCGGCGAAATCGGCCGTACTCGCATCTTCTGCGCACGGGCCGCGCAGGTGCCGGCCCGCAGAGAACCGGAGGACTTGATGACCGACGAAGCAGCTCGCGCGGACGTCGTGCTCGTTCACGGGGGGTTCGTGGACGGCTCGGGCTGGCAGGGCGTGTACAACGCACTCAATGCCGACGGCTACCGCGTTGCCGTCGTGCAGAACCCCACGCTCTCCCTCGAAGGCGACGTGGCCGCCACGCGGCAGGTGATCGACGCACTGGAGGGCCCGGTGACCCTGGTCGGTCACTCTTATGGCGGGGTGGTGATCACGGAGGCGGGCAACCACCCGAAGGTGACCAAGCTCGTCTACATCGCCGCGTTCGCTCCCGACAAGGGCGAGTCGGTCAGCACCCTGATCGCCGACCCGCCCCCCGGCGCACCCGTTCCGCCGATCCTGCCGCCCAACGAGGGTTTCCTGTTCCTGGACCGGAACAAGTTCGCCGAGTCCTTCGCAGGCGACCTGCCCCGATCGCAGGCCGAGTTCATGGCCGACTCGCAGGTGCCCTGGGGCGTCGACGCTCTGGGTGGTGCGGTCTCCCAGCCGGCCTGGCAGTCGAAGCCGTCCTGGTACCTGATCGCCACCGAGGACCGCATGATCCCGCCCCCGGCCCAGCACGCCATGTCCCAGCGGATCGGCGCGCAGACCGTGGAGGTCGCAGGCAGCCACTCCGTCTACGTCTCGCAGCCCGACGCCGTCGCCGACCTGATCCGCCAGGCGGCCCAGAGCTGACCGGAGGCAGTCGGCCGTACGTGCCGAGGCATCCCTGCTCGTCGTGCCCGGGGTGGTCATCGCCGCGGTCCGTCGGTTCCCGGTACGACAAGCAGGGCCGAGACGCTGCGCCCTCCCGGCCCGCGTCGAAGCGCTACCACTCCGCGGTGGTCAGAGGGGGACTACCGGTCGGTGTGCTCGTCGGGGGACAGCAGGTCCCTGGCCCGGCGTTCCATCAGGATCGGCAGGTACGTGCGCACGCGCGCGTACCGGAGCTCCTCGTACGCCGTCTCCACCGATACCCGCACCAGGCCGATATCCAGCTGAGGGTGCGCTTTCATCAACCGCTCGACGACATCGCGGATGACGAGCGCATCCTCGGCCTCCGCCATCGCGTACCCCAGCCCTCCGGGAATCTTCCTTTCCCAGTCTTGCCGAGCGGCTGCCGGCCCGGAAGTCGATCTTCCGCCGCTTCGCGCGTGACCCGACCGTCCCGGCCCCCCTGTCGCCCCCGGGCGCCGCTCCCCGGCCTTCCGGGCGGCTGCCGGGACAGGGAGACCGCAGCCGAAGCCTTCGCGGATCCCCGCCGACCCGTCCGGCACCCGCCTCGGCGGGTAGAAAAGACACCGACAGGTCGGTTGGGTTCCCCGGCACGACGTTGCGCGTTCCGCTCTCCGCCAGGTAGCCACAAACGGGGCGCTCAAGGCGGGACGCTCTGAACAGAGCCCGCAGACCGGGCCGGGAGGCCAAGCGCCTGAATATCAGGTGGTGGCGGGGTGCCCCGGCGGTGGGTGTCCGGCAGGGCCCCAGCGCCGGGATGCCGTCGCGCGTAAGCGGAAGACCACCGGCGGCGGGCCGTCGAGTCTGTTTTGGCCCCACCAAAGATCCCGTGGTGGGTTCTGCCGCACCTGGCCATCGAGGCAGTTGCTGCCACCGCGGGTCTGGTTCTGTGCAGCTCAGCTGTGGCTGATGCTGGATGCGACGTCGCGGGTCATGCGCAGGTTTGGCAGCCTTCCTTGCCAAAGCTCTCGCTCGCCCGTGATCTTGAATCCGTGGCGTTGGTAGAAGCGGACCGCGCTCTCGTTGTAGTCAGTGACCCACAGGCATATGGGTGCGGCTCCGGCCCAGGTGAAGAACTCGGTCATCATGCGGCCACCGAGTCTCTGGCCCTGGACGTGATTCAGCAAATACATCGGTCCGAGGGTGACCACTTCGCCGCGGCGCCCGCAGAGAACGCCGACGATCTCGGATTCCGACCGGACAACGCGGCAGAACAGCAGGTCTGGTTGCTGGTTCGCTGCCTCGATGAACTCCCGCCACTGGGTGATGCCCTCCGCCGTGACTGACGAGCTGCGATGCTCACGGATCCAGCCCTCGTCGATCCCCACCTCTGGGTTGGGGTATGTCTGCAGCCAAGCCCTCAGCAGCAGCGGCCCCAACCACGCGGAGTCGTCCGGACGAGCGGCTTCGATCACGAAGGTCATGGCAACGATCCTCGTCGATCATCAGCCCCTTCAGACCGCCCAGTCAGATGTCAGCCGACCTTGGCCGATTCTTCGGCGCGGGCTCGGGTGCCGGCGAGGCGGTAGGAGTCGGTGCCGGTCTCGATGATGGTGCCGTTGAAGGTGAGGCGGTCGATGATTGCCGCGCAGAGGCGGGGGTCGGTGAACGTCTTGGTCCAGCCTCCGGAGGACTCGTTGGAGGCGATGGCGACGCTGTTCTTCTCCTCGCGTTCGGTCAGGACCTGGAAGAGAAGCTCGGCGCCGCGGCGGTCGAGTTCCACGTAGCCGAGCTCATCAACCGGCTGCCGGGCCCGTCCCGTACGCGCTGGCCTCCATCCCGAGGGAGCCCCGCTGATGTCGTATCCGTCCCGGCTCGAGCCGTTCTCCGAAGCTCTCGGGGAGGCCGCGCAGACCGCGGCGATGGCCTACCGGCTGGTGATGACCGTCACCGACGCGGTCCGCCGCGCCACCCAGAATCGGATCACCGGCCGGGAGGAGGAACTCGGCGAGGACGCCGAGGCGATGGCCCCGGGCTGGTCGGCCGACCAACTGCGCGGCGTCCTGGGCGAGGACATCCTGGCCGAGCTGATGCAGGGTGCGGGCTGGCCGCAGTTGGCGCGCCGGCTTGTCGGGCTTCAGCAGGCCGGTGTCGACCTCGGCACGTTCCTGCCGCAGATGGGCCGCATGACCGCCGCAGTGCACCAGGCGGTGGTGGCGAACGCGGCTCGGACGAGGGCGGAGGGTACCGATCGGTGGGCCGACCTCCTGAAGGCGACGATGCCCGAGGGCCTGGTCCGCGACGCGATCCTCGCCTGCCCGGCCTGGCCGGACATCGCCGCCGCGATGGGCCGGCTCGACGACAAGGGCATCGACGGCGCCCGGATCCTCCTCGACGCCCACGCCCACGCCGCAGGTGCCGGGGTCGACCAGGCCGTCGCCGCCGTCACCACCGCGGCCGCCAACAAGGCACCCGCGCCGCCCGCCCCGGCGCCCACCCTCGCTCCTGCCCCTGCCTCTGCTGCTCCCGGTGTTGTGGCGCCGCCGGCCCGGGGCTCGCGCATGGGCGGCTCCGGCGACCCGTGGGCCGCGCCCGCGGCGGGACGCGTACCCGCCCCCGCTCCCGCCCCCGCTCCGGGCACCGCCCCCGTTCCCGCTCCTGCTCCGGCCGCCGCGTCCGCTTCCGCTCCTGCTCCGGCCGTCGCTGTCGCCCCGGTGCGGGAGGCCGCCGACCCGTGGGCGCCGCCCGCCAGCGTGGACGCGAGGCGTTCCTGGGGTCCGTTGACCGAGGGCCTGGCCGTGCCCCGGGACCTGGACCTCGGCGACCGCGCGAAGGCCTTGGAGCAGCTCGACGTCAACCCGCTCGCGCACGCCACGATCGTCGGCATCGTCAAGGACGTGCTGCCCGAGACGCAGGTGGGTCTCCTGGTCGGCTCCCGCCCATGGCCGCTGCTCGCGGCCCGCATGAACCAGATCCGCGACGCGGGCGGCCCGGCACTCCTCGGCGCGCACCTGGCCCGCCTCGGTGAGGACACCTCCTGGAGGGAGGGCCCCACCTCCACCACGGTCGGGCGTCTCGTGGACGCGACCCTCAACTCTTTGACGAGATCGCCCTCGGCGCCGGCCGCGTCCGCGTCTTGGGGCCGGGTCTCCCCGACGGCCGCCCGTTCCCGCTCGGCCACCACCCCGGCCGCGGCGGCTCCCGGACAGCAGGCCCCGGCGGAAGCCGCGATCCCCGCCCACCGGCAGCAGGCCGCGCCGGCCAAGGGCGCGGGGCGTAGCCGGTGACGGGGACGGCTCCCACACCCGGACGCCGCGGGCGGGGCCTCCGGGCATACGCGGACCGGGTCCGGGCGGCCTGGTGGGCGCTGTCGGCCCGGGACCGGATCGCGGTCGACGGCCTGCTGCTGACCACCACCCTGTTCGCGGCCGCCTGGCGGGCGGGCCACCTCGGTCTGGCGCAGGCGGACTTCGTCCTGTCGGTCCTGGCCGGCACGGCGGGCGTGGCCACCTTGTACCGGGGCGCCGTGTACCGGCCTCAGCCCGCCCCGCCTCCGGCCGGGCCGCTGGTCGCGCCCTCGAACGAAGTCCAGCAGCACGCCGCCCGCGAGGCGGCTACCGGACCCACAGCCTGACCGGCGAGAAATGCCGGGAAGCGGATGGTGATGACGGGCAGGCAGCGCCGGGCCACGGCTACCCGCGTACCTGAACCGGGTGGGCGCCGTTCCAGAATTCCGGAACGGCGCCCACCCCGGTCACCGTGCCCAGTGGATGCCGAGTTCGGCGAGGGCTGCGAGTTGTGCCGGGTCGAGTTTGTCGCGGCGTTGTTTCTGGTTGGAGATCCAGATTCCGGTGCGGTGTTCGGTCCCGTCGGCCAGGACCTGGACGACGCCGCGTCCCGGCAGTCGGCCCTCCCGCGCGACGTACTGCGCCAAGGCCTCCAACCCCTTCTGGAACGCCCCACTGCCCTTGCTCGGCCCGGACGCCGTGGCGGCTTTCGCGGCCGTCTTCCGGTCCCGTACGGCCTTCCTCACGCCCAGCTCGCCGAGCCTGCGCCGCTGCTCGGTGTTCAGCTTGTCGAAGTCGCGTTGTTGGGTGGTGAGCCAGCGGCCGATGTCGTCGCCGTGGAGGGTCACCCCGGGCACGATGTCGTCGAGTAGGGCGCCGTCGGTGAGGAGTTGTGTGAGGTAGGTGTAGTGGCGTTGCCAGTCGACCGTCCACCCCACGTCCCGCGGGTTCCAGTCCGGGTCGATGGCCGCGAGTTCCCGGGCCCGCCGACCGGCGCGTTCTGGGTCCTTCCCGAGCCCACCAGGCCTGCGTACGTTCGTGAGCCACTGCCCGATCGCCCGGTCCAGGGCGGTCGCGTGCCGCGGGGCCGCCAAAGTCCCGTGCAGCTCGAAGTAGGCCCGCGCGGCGGCGAGGTTCTCCGCGAAGCCGGCATCGGCGGTGTCCCACACGATCCCCAGCTCCTCCAGCTCGGCTGCCCGCTCGCCGGTCATCTGCCCCGCCCGGTACACACGGCGCTGGTCGGAGAGCCACCGGCCGAGCGGGTACGCGCCCTCGGTGTGCTCGTACGGCACCTCAAGACCGCCCTCGCGTTGCCGGTACCGCCAGGCGGCCTCGATGCCCCGCTTCCAGTCCTGGCGTTCGGTGTTGATGACGGTGTAGCTGATCCATTTCGCGATCAGGGCGGGGTCGCGGGGGGTCGCGAACCGGAGCAGCAGGCGGTCATCCGGCTCGCCCTCGGCGGGAGGCGGGCCGACCGGGAGCGACGGGTCGACAACGTGTTTCTGGTTCTCCTGTGGAATGGCCAGCATTTCCACAGCCTTTTCATCGTGCGCCCGAAGACCTTCCAGAACCCGGATCAAAGGGCGGTACGAGTTCGAGGTAAGCATGTCCTCCGGCTTCTCGTCCTCGGCCAAGAACACCGGAACGATCAGTGTCGCCATCTTGCCCTGTCCAGGCTTCTGCCGCAGCGCCCGGCCGATGGCCTGGACGATGTCCACGGCCGATCCCTTCGGGTCGATCAGGGCCACCGAGTCGGTCGCCCGGATGTCGACGCCCTCACCCAGGACTCGACAATTCGAGAGTACGGCGCGCCCGGCCCTGCGCCCGAAGTCGGCCAGCACCGACTGTCGGTGGGCTCCCTCGTGTTCCCCGCACAGCCACCCCGCCCACACCCGCTCGGGATGCCGCTCCGGGTCCACGGTGTGGAGTCGGGCCGCGACCCGTGGCAGTCCGGCGGCGAAGGCCTCCGCCTCGATGGTGCGGTGGTGGA
>NZ_JBIAQX010000033.1:0-29824 GCF_042889445.1 Streptomyces sp. NPDC002602
GGTCACAGCCACCACCGTACCCGTCGAGGCGGGCGAACTCTTTTGCGAGTCGGCCGGCGAAGGACCCCCCGTCGTACTGCTCCACGGCGGCATGCTCGACCTGAACATGTGGAACGAGCAGTTCTCGTGGCTCGTGAGCCTGGGGTACCGCGTCATCCGCTACGACGCCCGCGGCCACGGGCGTTCCTCCACCGTGGCCGGGGACTACGCCAACCATGACGACCTACACTCCCTGCTTGCCCACCTCGATGTCCCGTGCGCCACGCTCGTAGGGCTTTCCCTCGGGGCGCGGACCGCAGTCGACACGGCGATGGCTCATCCGGAGTCTGTGTCGGCCCTGGTCCTTGCCTCGCCCGGGCTGAGCGGCCGGCCTTTCACCGACCCCTACGTCGCGCACCACACCGCACAGCAGATGGCCGCGATGGGCGACCCGGACAGCGGAGCGCAGCGGTTCGTGGAGCACTTTCTCCGGATGTGGGTGGACGGGCCGTACCGTGAACCGTCCCAGGTCAGCCACACACTGCGCGAGCGGATGCATGCGTCGGCGTCCGCCAACGTCGTGCGGCACGCCCGCGGGCTCGGGGCGGGGATACCGAGAGAAATCGGTGCAGCGGACCGGCTGGCCTCCATCGGCGTGCCCACCCTGGTTCTCGACGGAGAACTCGACAGCAGCGACATCTCGTCAAACGCTCAGGCCATCGCCCAAACCGTTCCCGATGCCAGGCACCAACGGTTCGCCTCGGCAGCCCATATGGTCAACCTCGAGAGCACGGCACTCTTCAACCTCGCGGTCAAATCCTTCCTCGTGTCCACGACTGACCTCAACTGAGCACCTTCACCTGTACCGGCGTGAGCACATTCGGGGGTACGCCGACGCCTGGGCCCCAGCAGGCGCGCAGGGGTCGGCTCAGGGCCGTATGGCGGGTGGATCACCAGACCGTGCCGAAGAACCGGGTCCACCAGCTGGGCTGCGCCGAGAAGTGCTCCAGCCTGCTGGGCCGTCGTAGTCGCTCTCCAGCAGTTCTTCGGGGACGCTCACGTAGCCGAGGTCGGCCAGCGCCCGTTCCACGGTGGCGAGGTCGCCGAGGTCCAGCGCCCCCTCCTCGTGGGCCTCGTCCGTGCCGAGGAAGGCCCCCCGGATTGTCTGCGCAGACCACGATCCGCGTCCCGCAGACCGTCGCGTCCGCGGGCACGTGGAAGGGCCCGTACTCGCTGGAGTCCTGGGTGTCCCGCCCGGACTCACACGAGGCACCGAAGTCTGCTTCGAGCCGGCGCACCAGCCCGCCGAACTTGAGGCCGGTCGCCGCGCGGTCGTAGTGCAGCAGCCGTTCCAGCCGCTCGGGGTCATCAAGTTCGCGCAGGAGAGCCAGCAGTTCTACCTCGTTCTTCGCCATGCGCGCATCTTGCCGCCCGTCGGGCGAGAGCGGAGAGACAGGGCCGTCCTATTCACGGCGTAGCTGTCGCTGCTGCCTGGGGCTCCGAGGGGAAGGCGATTTCTTCATCGAATGGGACGCGTGCCAGGAGACGGTGGTGGAGCCGGCCGAGCATCCGGTTGAACAGGTGCCGCAGGGCCTGCATGTGCCAGTCCCCTCCTGCCCGGCGGCGCCTGTAGTGGGAGTCCGCGCCGCTTGAACCGCTGAGGGAGGCGAAGGCCCACAGGTGGCCGACGTGGTTGCGCCGGTTGTTCTTGACGAACCGGCGTCCGACGTAGCGGCGTTTGCCGGAGGCCCGGGTGATCGGGGCCGAGCCGGCCTACGTCTTCAGCCCTCCAGCCGTGGCGAACCGGGTCCGATCGTCACCGATCTCACCCAGAATGCCGGCACCGACCTGGGGGCCGATCCCGGGGAAGCTCAGCATGATCACCGCGTCCGGATGCGAGCGAAAGGCCTCCTCGGTGGCCCGCACCAGGTCATCGACCGCCTCGCAAGCGGCACTTGGCCAGCAGCCTGCCGGTGTCATCGACGAGCGCGACGTCGTGGTGTCCCTCCGCCCAGTCGATCCCGCAGAACACGTCCATGGATCCCGCCCCTTCTCCGGTGCTGTTCTCGAAGGCGAGCACGCGGGGCCGCACGGCGCACTGATTCCAGGGCTCCAAGGCCCGCCACCTCATCAGCCGTGCGCGGCACCGCAAGGCCACACGGGCGCGCGCCGTGTGCAGAGCGCGAAGCTCGTGAGGAGAAACGCCTCACCGTCCGGCAGCTCATCCCACGAGGATCCCGAACCCGACGGGCCTGCGGGGGCAGAACGTGCAAGGACCGGCCGGCGCCCAGCGCCACCAGTCTTTTCAAAGACCTCGCACGGTCGGAGGTGTCGTAGGGGTCATCACGGCACCGACCGGACCACACACGTCCTGCCCCCGGGCTGGACAACGCCGCCCCGGGCCCATCAGAGATCCAGGACCTCTAATTACTGACGAATCAGAGGTGTCGTCCATCAGGGGGCCGGCCGGGGCGCTCAGGCCGGCTGCGCCCGGATTCCGGCGAGGCGAGAGCGTCGGCCTTGCCGATCGTGCTCCAGGTGTCCACGATCAAGGGGAAGCTTCAGGAGTAGAACTCGCCCCGGAGGCGTGACAGTTGCGCCAACGGTTCTCGCCGGGCATCACGATGCAGCAGACTCATCCGCACGGCCTTCGCGTGGACGTGTGTGTTCCCTGGTCGGACCACGTGGTCCAGACGAAGGCCGCTTCCGTGTACGACGGTTACCGAACCGAGTGACCGAGTTCGACGCACCGTTCGACGTCAGAGGTTGAAGATCAAGCTAGTTGTGCGGGTCGCCGAGCCAGTGGGTCGCGGCTTGCTGGAATGCTTCGGGGTCGGCGTGGTGGTCGGCCCACGCCACGATGCCGTCCGGACGGACGAACACTGCGGTGAGTCCGAGGTCGTTGTGCACCGATCCAGCCGCGTAGCGGACCCGGTCCTGCCAGCCCTTGGCCGCGGTCTCAAGCACGCGGTCGAGGGTGAAGTCTAGGAGCACGCCCTGGCCTCGGCGCAGCAGGTCGCCGAGGCGTGTGCCGTCGGTGAAGCGGAAGTCGGGGGCGCTGCAGCCGACGAGCGGCTGTTCGCTGCCCAGGTCGTAGCGGTTGAACAGCCCCGAGGTCTGCCGGTACACGTGGGTGACGCCGTCAGGGATGTTCATCAGGTCGAGGATGAGCTTGCGCAGGGCGGGGGCGTGGGAGCCCGGCTTCATGGTGGCGACCTGGGCGCGGGACCAGTCGAGGACGGCGGCGCCGACGGGGTGGCGTTCGTCGGTGTAGGTGTCGAGCAGGCCCTCGGGTGCGGTGCCGTGGACGGTGGCGGCAAGCTTCCAGCCGAGGTTGACGGCGTCGCCGATGCCGAGGTTGAGGCCAGGACCGCCGAGGGGTGAGTGGATGTGCGCGGCGTCACCGGCGAGCAGCACGCGGCCCATCCTGTAGCTGCTGACCTGCATCGCGCGGTCGGTGAAGCTGGAGGCCAGCTCGACGCCGGTCAGCGTCACATCGGTGTCGGAGATGCGGCGCAGGACCGCCTGGAGGTGCTCGCGGGTCAGCGGCCGGGAGCGGTCGAAGGTACCGCCGTCGAAGTCGTTCATGCCCAGGTACCCCCAGGGCGTACGCAGGTACATGCCGTTCGGTGTCAGGTTGAAGCCGAACGGCAGTTGCTCGGGGTCGGCGAAGGTGACCTTGGCGACGTAGCCGGTGAACAGCGGGTCGGTGCCGACGAAGTCGAAGCCGACGAGTTCACGCACGGCGCTGCGTCCGCCGTCGCAGCCCACCAGCCAGCGTCCCCGGTACTGCTGCCCGCCGGCGGCGGCGGTGACGCCGTCGTCGTCCTGTGTCACGGCGGTGACCGGAACGCCCCGAATGACTCTCACTCCGAGCGTGGCGGCCCGCTCGGCCAGCACCGTGGAGACGGCTTCCAGGCTCGTCATGAACCCTTCCATCGCCGGGCTGGGCAGCCTGGGCGGCAGAGCGGGCGCGTCGATGCCGGTCGCGTCCAGGCCCATGCCCGCGAAATGGGACACGTCGCGGGGCGCGGGTGCCTCGACTGCGTTGGGGTCTGCGCCGACCTCCTCGGCGTCGACGCCGGAGGCGTCCAGCATCGCGTCCAACAGGCCGCGGCGGTGGAACGTCTCGGCCGAGCCGGCGTTCAGACCCCGCATCCCGAGCGGGAGCGCCTTCAGCGGTGAGGAGATTTCCTGGTCTCGTTCAAGGACCAGGACCGAGCAGCCGGCCAGGGCCAGTTCGCCGGCCAGTAACAGGCCGACCGGGCCGCCGCCCGCGACTATGACGTCATGCATGAGAGGTTTCCCTTCAAGGAATGATCAATTGGCGGACCCGGTTGGGTGCGGCGGGTCAACGCAGGTGGGTGAGGCCGTCGAGGACGACGGCGATGCCGGTGAGGAACTGCTCGCGGTCGTCGTGCTCCCTGACCTGGCCGACGATGGCGTGCAGGAACGGGTACGTCTCGGCATCGAGGTTCTCGACGCGGGTGGCAGGAGTGGGCGACGTCCTGTTCGGGGACGTCGAAGATCCTCGCGCGTAGGCCGTGATGTCGCGCTCCCGGCGATTGCCTGGGGCGCGCTCCTCGGCCAGTGGCCGGCCGGGGTCAAGTGGAGTGGACACGAAATCTGGTGCCTTTCCTCGTGGGGTGGCCTGAAGTCCGGATGGGTTGTGTCCGCGTCGGTGCGCGCGGACGCACGGGCGTGTCGTTGGAGCGGGCTTCGCTCGTCGGCGTCACCGGCAGCAGGTGCCGGCCGGAACTCCTGAGGCGTGGGCAGAACGTACGCGGTCGCCGCGGGATCTCTCCGTGCGTTTTCCGGGCGCCCGCTCCGGAGCCAGGTGGGTCGTCATGGTGGTGCCGGGTTACTCGGCGCTGAGGCAGGGCCTGAGTGGTCATGACGGCGGGTGGCGGGGTTCAGGCCGGTGCGTTGGTGTCGTAGAAGGCGCGGGCGGCGAGGTCGATCCACTCGGGGCGTTCCCAGGAAGGCCAGCGGGTACGGGCGTTCTCGGCGATGCTGGCGGCCGTCTCGTCGGCGGTGGCGCCGCGCTCGCGCAGCCGCAGGGCCTCGTCGCGGACGTAGGTGAGGTAGTCGCGGACGTCGTGGATGAGCGAGGCGTCGGTGACCTCGCCGTGGCCGGGAACGATGGTCTGCGGGGCGAGTGCGGCGAGTTGGTCGAGCACGCCGATCCAGCCCTCGCCGTCCACGTCGGTGTCGTGGGGCGGGAAGTACGGCGCGATCGGGAAGATGCGGGTCTCCAGGAGATCGCCGGCGAACAGCACCCGGCCGTCCACTAGGACGATCTGGTCGGAGCCGGTGTGCGCGGGACCGACCTCACGCAGCAGCACGGTACGTCCTCCGAGGTCGATCTCGGCCTCGCCCTCGTAGACCAGATCGGGGTCGACCAGTTCGACTCCTTCGAGTTCGGCGGCGACTGCGGGGCTCAGGCCCTTGAACATGCCGAGGTAGCCGGCTCCCTTGCGCCGCAGTTCGGCGCGCTGGCCGCTGTTGTAGACGATCGTGGCGGCACCCTTGAACGCCTGCGCGCCGAAGCCGTGCTCAGGATGGAAGTGGGTGAGGGTCAGGTACAGGCGGCGGTCGCCGGCCAGGCGCCGGGCCTGCTCCAGCACCAGTGCACCGTTGCGGGGGCCGATGCCGGTGTCGATGACCAGCGCGGCCTTCTCCCCGAGGACGATGCCGATGTTGGGGACCAACTCGACGCGGCGGTCCGGGATGACGAAAACGCCCTCGGACACTTCGACGGGAGATCCCGATATGACGGGCGGGGGGCTGTGCAGGACATCCGGCGCGCCGTCGGAGGCGAGAGGGGTGGGGTCGGTGGGACACATGGCACAACTCCAGATCAATCTGAACGGTGTTGAGATTTCGATCCGAGCGTAACACTCAATCAGAACACCGCTAAGATGAAGGCATGGCAAAGGAGCGATATCACCACGGGGACCTGCGCGGCGCGCTGCTCGACGCGGCGGAGACCCTCGTACGAGAGAGGGGTGCCGACGGCTGGTCACTGCGTGAGGCATCGGCACGGGTCGGTGTCAGCCCCAGCGCCGCCTACCACCACTTCGGCTCGCGTGACGCACTCGTATCCGCCCTGTCCGAGGTCGTGCTGGCCCGGCTGGGGAATCGCCTGCGCGACACCATGGACGCGGCGCCGGAGCAGGGTCCCGAACGTCTCGCCGCATGCGGGCGCGCCTATGTCACCTGGGCCGTCGAGGACCCGGCCGTCGCCCGGCTCGTCTTCCGCGGCGGCGCCACAACGGCGCAGTCCGCCATCTCACCCCACCCGCACGAAGTGCTCACCACCGAACTCGACCGTCTGACCGACACGGGCCACCTGCCCGCGGGAGCCCGTCCGGGCGCCGAATTCGTGGTCTGGGCCGCCATCCACGGCCTGGCTGTCCTGCTCATCGACGGTCTCGTACACATCGACGACCGGCAAGGCGTCGAATGCCAGACCGAACGTCTGGTCTTCGCCACCTTCAACGGCCTGGCGCGGGAAACCGCCCCCGAGCCGGACCGGCCCATGCCCAGGCCCATGCCCACCACCACGCACACACAGCGCCTCACCCGGAGCCCGGCCCCCGGCCCGGCACCACACACGCCCTCACCCTGAAGCCCCACGGGCGGCGAAGCCGAACCAGGCGCGGTGCAGGGATGACCAGGGAGTGTGGCCACCGGGGTGGGGCGGGGCTGCCAGAACGTGGCCGGCACTTTCGCGAGGCGCTCGGCGGCGTTGCCTGGGCTGAGGACCTTGCGGTGGGCGGCGGCACGTAGCCGGGCCCGTTCGTCGCTGGTCAGGGCGAGTGCGCGGCGCGAGCCGGCGGCCGGCAGGGCACCGGGGCGGGCTCGTCATCGGTGGGGACGGCACCTTGCGACATCGACCACCTGGTGTCCGGCTCGCTGCGTAAACTGTTGGCTCGTGAACCCGTCTGTGATGTCAACGTGCAACTGACGGTTTCCCGTTCGATCCGAAGGACCGAGCCGTGTCCGACCGACCTGAGATTGTCTGCATCTGCGGCTCTACCCGGTTCGTGGACGAGATGCGTGCGGCGAACCGTGACCTGACCTTCGCAGGTGTCATCGTCGTCGCGCCCGGCGAGGCAGACGAGCCGATCACCAATGCGCAGAAGATCGCGCTGGACGCCCTCCATCTGCGCAAGATCGACCTGGCTGACCGGGTTCTGGTCGTCAACCCAGGCGGGTATATCGGCGAGTCCACGAGCAGGGAGATCGCATATGCCCACGCCGCCGGAAAGCCGATCTCGTTCACCGATCCCTTCTGACCAGTGGACGCTTCGAGGCGCGCGGGCAACGAGCCTCGGTCGGCTTTGCAGCGGGCTGAGCGCGGTGTCAGGTTTGCTTGCGGCAGGCGACGTAGTCGAACCAATCCCGCTTCGCGTATGCGGTCCCATCTCGGTGACCGGCCCGACCAACCAGGCTCCTTCCCCAAGGCACAGAGGGCAGGTCGGTAGCGGGGGTTGGGGTTCTGCGGCAAGGGTTGGCTCGGACTGCCGCGCCGGAGGCGGTGTGCAGCCGCTCGGCTGCCAGGCCCGGGAGCGTGCGATGCATTCGGTCCGCCCGGCGGCCGGTCAGGGCAGCCAGACGGCCCAGCGACTCCGCGGTGAGGGCAACTTCGTGGGTGGCGGGGTGGACCTGGGCGGCGCCGGCGGGGAGCCGTTGTGGAGGGCGCCCAGCAGGAGCGGGAGTTCGACGGCGTTCGCCGACGCGGTGCGGGCGAGGTACGAGGCGGTCCTCACCCCGTGGATCACCGGCACGCGGATGGGCAGGCCGGCGGCGGTGAGCGACTTGTTCTTGCGTGCCGGGGCCGACGGGGCCGACGGGGCTGTGCGAGGTGTCATGGGACGCTTCCATATCTGCCCTGTGGACGAGGCGCGTGGCTCGTCGGACCAATGACTGACCTGCTGGTTCCGGTCGTTCGGGGTCCCGGTGAGTCGATCGTCGAGCCGTCACCACAGAAGGTGAGCCAGAACCCGTTCTGGGTCTGGCTCACCTTCTGTGGACCTGGACCGACACGGGAGGGCAAGCGCTGGACAAGGCCATGTCGGTTGCGGTGCCGACGGGATTTGAACCCGCGGACAGTTGGGGGCAGGCCCGCCCCGTCTCCGTCAGTCGCCGTGAGCGGGACCTCGCCCACGTCGATCGCAATGGGCCGCTCTGCCACGGCACCGCAGCCTGCGAGCATGCGCGCCATCCCGCTCCGGCTCGCGGTAGAGGATCGTCCTGTGTCCAGCGCAAGAGGCTGTGCGTCATGGGACAATCGTTCGCTCCCCCACTGACACCGGATGGACGCGGTGGTCGGGGACATCACCGACCGGCCGGTCTCATTGCGAAGCGGGCAGGCCGGCCGGCCTGTTCGGTTCTCCGCTGTACTTCACCAGCTCGGGGGAGGCCAGGGTGGCGCCCTGGACGAGCTCGCGCGCCTTGCGGGCCTGCTCCCTCACGCAAGCGGGCGTCGTAGCGCCTGCGCCCGTGGTCATGGCCGACTCCGCGGCCTGAAGCACTGATTTCACCTGCTGAGGGTTCATCAGGACCACGCGCTCGCTGGTCAGGCTGGACTTGTCGTCCGCGGACAGGGTGACGTGACGGTGAACGTGTAGACCTTCGGCAAGGCCGCGCCCACGAGGGTTTCGGGTCCCACGGTGAACCCGATGCGCTCGCTGTCGTGCGGCGGCACCTCGAACTTCATGGGCCGAGTCAGCGTGAAGGGGGGCGTGCGGTCGCCGGGGACCTTGATGTCGTAGCGGGCTTTGAGGACCGAGCCGCCGGCGCCGTAGCGGCAGCCGAGGTCCGTGACGGCGCTGAACTCGAACTTCGCCTCCGTCACCAGCACCTCGACCGCGGACCGGTTGCGCAAGTTGATCGAGAGCAGTGATGAGGTCCAGTCGTTCCTTGTCGGTTGCGGTTCGTCGCCCAGGCTCCAGTCCGCCGCGATGTCCTGCTCCCGTGCGACGTCCACATCGACAGTTCCAGCTTGGGCGGATCCGGCTCGGGCTTGCACCCCGGGAAGAAGCCGAGCACCAGTGCCAGGGTTGCGGTCAGGATCGCGCGTCCCTCCCACCCAAGAGACCACCCCCTGCGGCTTCTGAAGGAACGGCTTGTCCTGCTCGCCCGTCGGACCGTCGCCCTGCCGACCAGGGTCCGGGCAACGAAGTCCCAGGTCATGCTGCATGGCACCCTCGCGGACATCCATGGCAGCACACTGCTGGCCGCCCATCCCCGGGCGATCGGCCGCGGTGCCCGTGTCGTCGATGAGATGCACTGGGACGGCTTGCCCACCGGAAAGAACCGCCGGACCACCACCGGCGACATCCCCATCCAGCCGCGGCAAGAGCGGCCGCGGGGCGAGGAGGCCGGCCCGTTGCAGGCTCTGCTGAACCGGGCCGCGGCCACACGGATCGAGGTCGGGCGCCGGCCGTTGTCGGTATATGACGAGCTGACCGGGACCCGCCCCTTCACCACCCATCGAGCGACGAAGGAACCGTCTTGAGCGAGCTGACCGGCAACCGCATCCGCACCACGGCCGGCAAGCTCGGCCTGCCCCACCTCGCGGAAACTATCAACGAGTTCACGCGCCGGGCGGACGAGGCGAACTTGGGCTATCTCGACTTCCTCGACCTGGTCCTCTCCGAGGAACTGGCCGTCCGCGACGACCGTCGGTTCCGGCAGGGTCTGCGGCTCTCCCGGCTGCCGCACCACAAGACGCTCGATGAGTACGACTTCTCGTTCCAGCCCGATCTCGACCCGCGCAAGGTCAAGGACCTGGCCACCCTCTCGTTCGTCGAGGCCAAGGCGAACGCCGCACTCCTGGGCTCGCCCGGGGTGGGCAAGACGCACATCGCTGTCGCTCTGGCGGTTGCGGCCTGCCGGGCTGGCTACTCGGTCTACTTCACCAGCCTCGACGACATGGTCCGCAACCTCAAAGCCGCCGAAGCCGCCGGCCGCCTGGCCAACAAGCTCGGCACCTACCTGCGGCCGGGCGTCCTCGTCGTCGACGAAGTGGGCTACGAGATCCTCGAGCGTGGAGAAGCGAACCTGGTCTTCCAGGTCATCTAAAAGCGGTATGAAAAGGGCTCGATCATCCTGACCTCGAACAAGACCTTCAGCGAATGGGGGCAGGTGTTCGGTGATGAGGTCCTCGCCACCGCCATCCTCGACCGCCTCCTGCACCACTGCGACGTAATGTCGATCAACGGCCCCAGCTACCGCCTCAAGAACCCCTCAAGGCCATCGAGCGGGACACAGACGTCGCCTGAACGACCCCGGAGGCACTACCGCACAACCACGATGTCAGGAAGTGGCAGGTGCCAATCGCCCTGCATGCTGACGAGCAGGTCACGGGCGAGGGTCCGCACCTGGCACCATCCAGCGTCTGTCGCCAGCGCTTCCCTTGACCAGCGCCCGGCGTTTTCCCTCCCGCTCATTTCATCAAGGACCGAGTCGATCAGTCGCAGCTTGCCCATGGCGTCCTCATTCAGAGGCACTTCCTGCTGAAAGCCAGCCATCAGCCGAAAGGCGTCATCGAACTCCAAGGCCAGTTCGTCGGTCACGACCTGGTACTTGTCGATCCAGACTAGCTGATCGGCCGAGTCCGCACCGAGAAGGGCGAGCGCATCGATCAGGCGCTGCCAGCGGGCTGAAGCACTGAGGGTCCCCATGCACACATCCTCACACGGCCACGATCCGAGCCACCGACCTGGGGACGTTCATTCGTACCGTGCTGGGGCCTTCCGTTCGTACGCTGACACCTGGGGGCAGGCATGAGCGCCGGCGGGACGTCCGGCGTCGACCTGGCCCGGGTCGCGCTGCGGGCCGCGGTGGAAGCGGCCCGGAAGAACGGCAGCGGACCGAAGCCGAAGAACAAGCCGCGGGTTGTCACGACGGTGCGGCGTGACGGGCGCGAGCCGATGGGCCTGGGTGCCGCGCTCGGCGCGCTCATCACCGAGCGGGCCTGGACGCTCCCGGCCGCCGGCGCTTCCCTGCGCGAGCGGTGGGCAGCCATCGCCCCCGAACTCGCCGGGCGCGTCACCGCCGCGGCGTTCGACCCGGATTCCGGCCGGCTCACCGTGTGTCCGGAGTCGTCGGGGTGGGCGACGAGGGTGCGCCTGGAACAGCCTCGGATTATCGCGGCCGCCAACAAGGCAGCGGGCCGCAGCGTCGTGAGCTCCCTGCGGATCCTGCCGCCCGGGGCCGCACCCGTCCCTGATCCGGCCGCGCCCACCGGCCCGGCGAAGACCAGGGCGACGGCGTGCGAGGGCTACCGCCGCGCACTGGCCGCCCATCAGAAGGCCGCGCCGCCGCGCCGAGTTGATCCGGGCATCGCGCAGGCGGTCGCCCGGCAGGCACGCGTGCTGCGCGAGCTCAGCCAACGAGCCTTCCCCGACCCGGAAGAGCCTGCACACGAACAGCCGGCGCCGATCGACAGCGCCGTCCTGCAGCGGCGCCGCGAGTTCGCCGCCACCGAGACCGCCGCCCTGCACCGCGCCAGGGCCCAGCGCGCCCAGCGGAACGGGGCCGCGGTCACCCTTCCGCAGCAGTCCGCTCCGTTGCGGTCCACGGCATGACCGTGCGGCGCACAGGGTCCGAGCTGCTGCTCCCGCGACGGCGCCTGCGAGGAAAGAGTCCTCAGAGCCGGTGAGGCCGCCCTCTTCGTTGCCAAGCAGCATCACGGACCCACAGCCATCACGGCCGTGCCTCAAGGCTGTTACGGATGACATGGCCCAGACGTGATGGCCCTGTCCTCCCGAAGCTGCCGCGAAGTGACAAGTAGCTCCCTGTAATCAGGGTGACGCTCGATCAGGGTAGCGGGGCAAGGCTCAGGGACCGTCGCGGTCCGGCTTGCTGTGAAGCCGGGGCCGAACGAAATGCGCGCCAAAGGGGCAACGAGATGATCCATGACGCCATCGCAGGAACAGGACGCTACGCTCGGAAGCGGTCTACGGTGGCCGCTGTGACTTGGCAGGCTCGTTCCCACCCTATCGATATGCCGCACCGGCGCGGCGTCGTCCTGGTGACGATGTGTGTCGGCCTGTTCCTGGTTCAGCTCGATGCGACCGCTGTCAACGTGGCTCTGCCCGCAATCGGGGCGGATCTGCATGCCTCGGTGAGCGGACTGCAGTGGGTGGTCGCGGGATATCTGGTGCCGTTCGCGGCCCTGCTCCTGGCGGTGGGAACCCTGGGCGACCGATACGGACACCGTCGTGTGGTCATTGCCGGGCTGCTGCTCTTTGCCGCCGGGTCCGTCGCCTGCGCCGTCGCGCCGAATACGGGCATGCTGATCGCCGGACGAGCCGTGCAGGGCACCGGCGGGGCGGCCCTGGGCACCGGCCCCCTCGCCGTCATCACCCTCGCCTACCCGCAGGAGCGTGAACGGGCGAAGGCGATCGGAATCTGGGTCGCCGTCGGCGGGCTCGCTCTGCCCCTGGGCCCGCTCGTCGGCGGGCTGCTCGTGGCCGGCCCTGGCTGGCGGTGGGTGTTCCTCCTCAACCTGCCCATCATCGCCGCGAGCCTGGTTCCGGTCCTGACCCAAGTCCCTGCCGGCCGGGGTACTGCGGCAGCCCGCCTGGACGTCCAGGGCACTGCGCTCGGCGCCCTGACACTGACCAGCCTCATGCTGGCCCTGATCGAAGGCGGCCGCAACGGCTCGGTTTCACCACCGGCCCTGGCAGCCATCGCCGCGGCTCTTGTGTTCGGCTTGGCTTTCGGCCGGGCCGAACGCCGCCACCCGAACCCGGCGCTGCCCCCCGAACTCTTCCGCGACCGCCGCTTCTCCACCGCCAACGCCGCCGCCGCCGCGATGGCCCTTGTCCACGTCGGGACCGTCTTCCTCATCACCCTCTACCTGCAGGGAATCCAGCACCGCACGCCCCTCGCCGCGGGAGCCGCCCTCCTGCCGATGTTCCTCCCGCTGACCCTCCTGGCACCCTTCACCGGCCGTATCACCGCCCGTTACGGCCCCCGAATCCCCGCCACCACAGGCCTCATCCTCGGCGCCACCGGCACCGCGCTCCTCACGCGGGTCAACGCCGACAGCCGATACGTCCTGCTGCTGCCCGCACTCGTCCTTCTCGGCACCGGCCTCGGACTCCTGACCACCCCTCTGGTCGCAACCGCCATCGCCGCCGTCCCCCACAACCAGGCCGGGCTCGCCATCGGCATCAACAACACGGCCCGCCAGACCGGCGCCGCCATCGGCATCGCCCTCTTCGGCACACTCGCCGGCAGCACCACCGACCCGCACCGCTTCATGGCCGGACTCCACCTTGCCGGCATCACAGCCGCAACCCTCTACCTCCTGACCGCCGCTGCCACTGCCACCTTCCTTCCCCCACGCGCTCCCACCGAGCCCTTTCCAACCTGACGGCGCGCTGGGGTGATGGCGGTGTGGCCTCTACGGAACGACGAAGCTTCAGGTGGACGGACTCTCGATCAAGATCATCCGTGTCCGTCAGGGGCTTCGCGCGTTCGTCCACCCGTCCTCGATCCAGCCCCCCTACGGTTCCTGACGGGGCATCCGACAGCCCGGCGGAGGAAGATCGGCCTTTTCGCCGCCCGCCCGAGCGCCGCCGCCAGGGCCCGCGGTCAGGGACAGGCTGGTCGCGATGTGCCGGCAGATCCGCAGCGCTTCACGCCATGCCTGCCAGGGTGTTCGCAGCTGCCCGGTGCCGTCGGGGGCGTCGGATCATCCGGAAGGAGGTCATGCCTCTCGTCCTTCACTCAGCGTCCACTCACTCGCGGCGCACCGCTTGAAATCTGCGGTGGCGCACGGGCGTGCCTCGCCATAAAATTTTCTATTGCCGCACACTTTTCCTGAAGGTACAGCGCAGGCGGAGTTTATCAATGCTCCCTCGTGGCTGCACTGTCAGGGGGCGCAGCGGCTGGGAGGCTGCTATGCCTGGTTCGTTCGTCTCGCCGCGTATCGCTGAACTCGTGGGAGCTGTCGGGGGCGTGATGCCTGAATCCGATCGGGATTCCGCTGATGCGGGCGTCGCTGAGGTCTGCCGGGTCGCCGGGATGCTAGAGGGTTTCCTCCGGTATCCGGACTTGTTGACCAGTGGTCAGATGGAAGCTGATGTGCGGGCCTATCGTCAGCATGTGCTGTATACCGCACCAGGCGGTGGATTCTCGGTTGTGGCGCTGGTGTGGCTACCGGGACAGCAGACACCGATCCATGACCACGTCTCATGGTGCGTCGTGGGCACATACATGGGGGCCGAGGAAGAGACGAGGTACCGTCTCGATTCCGTCAACGGACGGACAACCCCGATGCTTGCGCCGCTTGATATCGCAACGATCCCGGCCGGTACCGTCACATACCTGATCCCCCCAGGCGACATCCACCACGTCAGAAACGCAACCTCGGGCAAGGTTATTTCCATACACATCTACGGGGCGAACATCAGCGTTCTGGGTACCAGTATCCGGAGGCGCTACGAACTCCCCGTCCGGTCATGACCTTCGATCAACCGATTGATTTCATCGTTCCTGAGGCCCTGTCTACTACTTGCTCGCGGCGACGTATGACGACTTACTCAAGGAATCTGCCGATCCTCTGTGGCAGGTCGAAGGCGTCAGCTGGATGTATCGAGAGTACTTCCCCACCATTGACAGTGCCGATGAATATCGGGGAGGCGCGCCTCAGTAGGCGGATCCGTAAGCTCTGAAAGTCAGGTGAGGGAAAGATGGACATTCATGGGACAGTTGGCGATCTGACTGTCAGGCATCAGGCCGGGCCGAGGGCTTTGCGTCGTTTGCCTGAGGGGGAACAGTCGAGGCCTTACGAGTTGTTCGGGATCGAGCCTGTGACGGGGCTGATTGGAGCCGAGGTGTCGGGGGTCGACTTGCGTGAGCCGGTCGGGCCAGCGCTGTTTGCCGAGTTGGACCGTGCTCTGCTGGAATGGAAGGTCCTGTTCTTCCGAGACCAGCACATCACCGCTGGTCAGCATCTCGACTTCGCACGCCGGTGGGGCGAGCTGGAGGTCAATCCATTCTTCCCTCATGAGGTTCCGGAGCTGGGCCGCATCGAGGCAAGTGCGCAGACCCCTGGCGGGCAGAATGTCTGGCACGCCGACGGAACATGGCGCGAGAAGCCTCTTCTGGGCGCGGTGCTGCGTGCTGTCGAGGTTCCGGAGGCTGGTGGTGACACGTGCTTCGCCGACATGGGAGCCGCCTACGACGGGCTGCCGGCGGAGGTGAAGTTTCGCATCCACGAACTGAGCGCCTTCCACGACTTCGCACCCAGCATCGGCCTGGGCATGGAAGCGGACAAGCTCGCCGAACTGCGGGTGAAGTACCCGGCCGTGGAGCATCCGGTGGTGCGGTGCCATCCCCGAACCGGTCGCAGGACTCTGTTCGTCAACCCCGGCTTCACCACGCACATCACCGGCATGGGGGCGAGGGAGAGTGAGGCTCTCCTCGGATTCCTGTTTCACCAGGCGGCCGTTCCGGAATTCCAGGTGCGCTTCCGATGGGAGGCCGACTCCATCGCGCTCTGGGACAACCAGGCCACCCAGCACTACGCGGTCAACGACTACTTTCCCCAGCACCGGCTGATGGAGCGAGTCGCGATCCTGGACGAGCACCCGAGGGCTGGGAAGTGGCCTGCGCAAGAAGCGGGTTCTGCAAGATTCCCGTAGGCGTTCATTCGGTGGAGGGCGGTCTCCTGTGTCCAGGCAGTACCTTTTGAGATGTGTGGAGTGTGGGTCCGTCTATGAAGACGACGGTTTCCTTCTGGACTGCCCCGTACCGCATCAGCCCTCCCTGCTGCGCACTGAGTACGCGGAGCAGCGCTTCTCACCCGGGCCTTCTCCCGGTCTGTTCCGGTACTGGTCGTGGCTGCCGGCGGTCAGGGGTGATCCGGTGACGGCGGCCGGTTTCACCTACCGTACTGAACGGCTGGGGCATGAGTTGGGTCTGGCCGGGCTGTGGGTGGCTTTCAGTGGCTACTGGCCTGAGCGGGGAGGTTTGCTGGAGACCTGCACGTTCAAAGACTTGCAGGCGGCGGCGGTTCTCGCCCGGCTGCCGGAAGGGAGCCCGACCCTGGTCGTGGCGTCGGCCGGAAACACCGGGGTGGCGTTCCTGAGAGCCTGCTCGCAGCGACAGGTGCCGCTCGTGCTGGTCGTGCCGGACAGCGCGCTCTCCGCGCTGGCGCGGCCCGTCCCTCAAGCCGAGTACGTACGGCTGGTGACCGTCGCCGGTGACTACGGCGACGCGATCGACCTCGCACGCGTCATCGCTGGCAGGCCGGGTTTCCAGGCGGAGGGCGGCGTCCGCAACGTGGCGCACCGCGACGGCCTGGGCACCGCGCTCCTGGCAGCAGCCGAAACCATCGGCCGGCTACCGGACTACTACGTTCAGGCGGTTGGCAGCGGGGCCGGGGCGATCGGCGCCTATGAGGCAGCGGGGCGTCTGCTGGCTGCCGGTTTCCCCGAGGCACGGAACGGCTCGCGCCGTGGCGGCCCGCGGATGCTGCTGTGCCAGAACCGGTGCTTCGCCCCGATGTTCGACGCCTGGCAGTCTGGGGCGGCGACCGCGGCAACCAAGGACGGGCCGGCCGAACGGGCCGCCATCGCCCGCGCGGCAGCACCTGAACTGACCACCCGCACACCCCCCTACGCGGTGCGCGGGGGCGTCCGGGATGCCATGCGGGACAGCGGCGGTCATTTCGCGACCGCCGACAGTGCCGAGACGGCTGCCGCCCAGCATCTCTTCCGGACCCTTGAAGGGGTGGACATCGAGGCGCCGGCCGGTGTGGCTCTGGCCTGTCTGCGCCAGGCCGCGGCGCGGGGCCGTATCGCGCGTGATGTGACGGTCCTGCTGCATGTCACCGGCGGCGGACGCCGACGATACGCCGCAGACCACCGGCTCTGTCCGGCCGAGCCAACAGTCCGCGCCGAGGGCCTGTCGTACGAGTCGGTCGCCGACATCGTCAGCGCATCCTTCGCCACCTCTGTCACCGCCTCTGTCCGAGGACCGTCATGATGCCCGGCACCGAACGCCAGGAGCTATACCGCGCGGTTCTCATGCGGGCGGCGGCACTGGCTATCCAATACCTGGAGGGACTGGACACGCGGCCCGTGAACGCGACCGCGACGGCCAAGGATCTGGCAGGGATGCTCGGGCTCCATCTGCCCGAGACCGGCTGCACTCCCGAGGAAGCGATCGATGTTCTCGCCCGGGCGGGGCGAGAGGGAACGGTCGCGAGTTCGGGTCCGCGGTGGTTTGGAATGGTCGTAGGCGGAACACTGCCTGTGGCAATCGCAGCCGACTGGCTGACCAGTGCCTGGGACAACAACGGCCGCGCGTACGCTCTGGGGCCGCTCAACGCGGTCGCCGAACTTCTGGCGGCCGAATGGCTGGTCGGCCTGCTCAATCTACCCCGAGGTACCTCGGTCGGATTCACCAGCGGCTGCACCATGGCCCACTTCACCGCCCTGGCCGCCGCACGGTACCGCCTGCTCTCCGATCGCGGATGGGACGTTGAACGAGATGGGCTCCACGCAGCACCCCCCGTGCACGTGACAGTGGGGGCCGGACGCCACGTCACCATAGACTTGGCGCTGCGCTACCTGGGATTCGGCACAGCGGCAATGACAGTCGTGCCAGAGGACGAACACGGGCGGCTGAACCCGGCAGAACTGCGGCACGCCCTGCGAGCACATCACGGTCCCAAGATCGTCTGTGCCCAGGCCGGAAACGTGAACACCGGCGCCTGCGACCAACTGGAGCAGATTTGCGACATCGCCTCCGAAGCCGACGCCTGGGTACACGTCGACGGGGCATTCGGTCTCTGGGCCGCAGCGAGCCCCAACCTCCGCCACCATCTGCACGGCCTGGAAGCAGCGGACTCCTGGGCCACCGACGCCCACAAATGGCTCAACGTCCCCTACGACTGCGGAATCGTATTCGTGGCAGACAGCCACGCCCACCAGGCCGCCATGACACACACCCCCGCCGGATACCTCTCCCATGACGGGTCAGGACCACGAGACCCATCCGACTGGGTACCCGAATTCTCACGACGCGCCAGAGCGATCCCCCTCTGGGCCACCCTGCGCACCCTGGGACGCAGCGGCTTGGCAGACCTGCTGGATCACCACTGCGCCATGGCCAGACTCTTCGCAACGCTCCTCGCCGCGGTACCCGGCATCAAAGTCCTCAACACAGTCGTCCTCGCCCAGGTGCTGGTGCGCTTCGACGACAGCGACGACGTGACACGCCGGACGGTCGCCTCCGTCCAGGCGAGTGGCACCTGCTGGCCGGCCACGACGACATGGCACGGACAGACGGCCATGAGGGTGTCCGTCGCCTCCTGGGCCACCACGGAATCGGATGTCCGCCGTTCCGCCGCCGCAATCCGGCGAGCATGGCGAGAAGCCCGCCGCCAGGCACCCGGACCACACACGATCAGGAGGCAACGCATGAACGACGACGAGGCAGTCTTCCACCCGGGAAGCCAATACTCCGGAAATGGGATGAACCTGGCACTCGACACCTGCGGCGATGCGCCCAAGCCCACCAGCGACACCATCAGATCCGTGCGCATAGGACCACTGGTGAAAGCAGTCACCTACGACGAAACAGGCCGGCACCAGGTATGGGAAACCGATACCTCCGACACGGAGGGACTCCCCCTCCTGAAGGTGATCGAGAACACCGCACAGATCATCACGGTGTACCTGCGCGATGACACCGGTGCCGAGGACGGGCGCTACAGCCTGACCATCGAGTCCTTCGCGTACGGCAAAGTCACCACTCGCTCAGGCAACCCCGCTCCCGCCTTCATCGCAACCATGCCAAAGGACGGCCCGCCCATGACCGCCGCATTCAGCGTCCGCGACGAACAGAGCGGCCAGTACGCCGCGACAGGCGCCATCCACTTCATCTGGAACCCCCACACCGAATCCGTCGACGTCGCAGACACCACCAGCCTCCCAACCAACATCTCATGCGAACCAGCCCCCACCTCGAATGCCACCTCGAACGGCTTCACCCTCCGACTGAGGTCCAAGCACCCCACCGACTGGGGATTCCGGGACTAGGCGCCCAACCAGCGAACCGAACCGAGGTGCGGCAAACTCCAGTCCCCCCACCAGCACGCACCAAGGAGACAGCCATGCCAGAACTCACACGCCCGACCAGCCCTCCGCTCCACCCTGCCGGGACAGCAGCGCCAACCAATGACCCTTGGGCCAACACCTCAATCTCCCCGCTGACCGCAACAGAACTGACCGAAGGCTGGCACGAACTCGGCATCCAGGCAGGAATGACACTGATCATGCACTCCTCCCTGTCAAGCCTCGGCTGGGTCGAAGGCGGCGCCACCACAGTGGTCGACAGCCTGCGCACCGCACTCGGCCCGTCCGGGACCCTGACCGTTCCCACCTATACCCTCAGGGTCGGCGAACAGGCACCCACCTACCGAGCCCCCCACCTCGTCGGCTTCTCCAACCCCGTGACACACGAACGTCGCGCCACCGGGCCTGTGTTCCATCCCAATATGCCGTCCGAGACGGGCGCCATTCCAGAGGCTGTTCGCGCTTTGCCCGAAAGCGTTCGCACTTCGCATCCCTGCGTATCGTTCACGGCCGTGGGCGCTCACGCCGACGCGGTGACGAGCCGGCAGACGCTCGGGTTCGCCGTCGGCCGGGACTCCCCGCTTGGTTGCCTCCACGACCTGCATGCGTACATTCTCCTCGTCGGCGTAGGACACAACCGCAATGTCTTCCTGCACTACGCTGAGTATTTCACCCCCCAGCCCCGGTTCAGACTCTGGCGATTCCCGATGGAGATCGCCGGCGAGTATGCCTGGGTCGAAGTAGTCGACATGGGCGCCGACAACAACACTCATTTCCCCACCGTCGGACGAGACTTCGAATGGGACGCGGGTATCCGGGAGGTCATGCTGGGGAACGCCCGTTGTCGCCTGATACCAGTCCAGGATTTCATACCCTTCGCTATCATGCGCCTGGCTGAACTGACGGCCGAGGACGAAAGGGTCTGGCGCGAATTCCGCGAAACAGACAACGGTGCCTGATTGGCCACCATCTGTGAGCGACTGAAGATCCCCGCCCTCGCGGAAAAGGCCTGCCAGGGCGTCGGTGGCCTTCTCGACACCTGTCAAGAAGGGCGCCGAGACCATGAACTCACCATTAAAAAGAAGTCCGTCGACCGGGCAACCGCACGACTCCGCTCACCCGTGAAACGAGCCTTCGCGCCTCGAAGTTCGGCGGGTCCTCCGCAGAGTCCGCGTCAGCCCCAACACGCTCACGCCAATGGCTAAGGCCATTCTCACTCGGAGAGGCAACGCCGAAGAGCGCAACGATATTGTGGACACACGGGCGTGACGGCTACTTCCCTGCGCAACTGACCGTTGCCGACCGGGCCTAATCTGCTAATAATGATAGTTAGGGTTGGTTAGACGTTTTCCCGCCGGGCAGGCGGGGCCTTGCTTTCGAGAGGTGGCCGACCATGCAGGTGAGCGTTGACCGAGATCGCTGTTGCAGTTCCGGCATGTGCGTCCTGAACGCCCCCGACGATTTCGAGCAGGACGACCGGGACGGCCTGGTGAGACTCCGCCGGACCGCCTTCCGGAACGAGAGGTCCGCGGACCTCAGACTGGCCGCCGAGCTCTGCCCCAGCGGCGCGATCCTCATCACCGAAGACGACGATCCCGCAGCTTAACCAGCCGTCGGTGAAGTTCCGGACACACCGCCCACATCGGGAAATCGCGACGCAAGGAGACTTACCGTGACAAGCACACCTAATGTCCCGGTCGTTCCTCTGCCGTCCTTGCATGCGGGCGCCTGCCCGTTCGACCCACCGCCCGCGTACACCGATGCGGCCGCCACCCGTGTCGCCCGGGCCGACCTGCCCGACGGCGAGTCCTGCTGGCTGGTCACCGGCTACGCCGAGGTCCGCACAGTGCTGTCCGACCGCCGCTTCAGTTCGGACGTCCGTCACCCAGGGTTGCCCATGCTGCCACCCGGCCGGAGGGAACTGATCGCCGCCAACCCCAGCTTCCTCCGGCTCGACGACCCAGAACACTCCCGGCTGCGCCGCATGATCACCGGCGACTTCCTGGTCAAGCGAGTCGAGGCGATGCGCCCCGACATCCAGCAGATCGTGGACGACACGCTCGAGCGGATGACCGCAGGCCGCACCGAGGCCGACCTCGTCGCCGACTTCGCGCTGCCCGTCCCCTCCCTGGTGATCTGCCTGCTGCTCGGCGTCCCGTACGAGGACCGGGAGCGCTTCCAGGCCCTCGGACAGGCCCTGCTTAGCAACACCGGGCCGGTGGAGGAAGTCGCCGCTGCCCAGGAGGGGCTGCAGGAGTACCTGCGCGGGCTGGCCGCCCGCAAGCGGGAGCAGCCACAGGGCGACATCCTCAGCCGGCTCGCCGCCCGGGAAGACCTCCCCCTTCGCGAGGTCGCCGCGACCGGCGTCCTGCTGCTGGTCGCCGGGCACGAATCGACCGCGAACATGATCGCGCTCTCAACCGCCCTGCTGCTCGAGCAGCCCGAGCAGGTCGCCCGGCTCGCCGATCCAGCCGCGCTGCCCGGCGCCGTGGAGGAGTTGCTGCGCCACCTGACAATCGTCCACAGCGGACTGTCCCGGGTGGCGCTGGAGGATGTCGAGCTGGGCGGCGTCGAGATCAAGGCCGGAGAGGGCGTGATCGCGCTGATCTCTACCGCGAACCGGGACGAGGAGACGTTCGGCGGCCCCGACCACCGGCCCGTCGGGAAGCTCGACCTCGACCGTGACGCCCACCGGCACCTGGCCTTCGGCTTCGGTGTCCACCAGTGCCTTGGGCAATCGCTGGCCCGCGCCGAGCTACAGATCGCCCTGGCCACTCTGTTCCAGCGGCTGCCGGGGCTGCAGCTGGCCGTGCCGCGCGACGAACTGAGTTTCTCGGATGGGCTTTTCTACGGCATGCCGTCACTGCCGGTGCACTGGTGACAACTGGGCCAAACACAGCACCCGAACGAGCCGAAGTGGGGTAATACTCGGATGACACCTCGTCTCTACCCAGGCTGTCACTCCATAGGAGGCGCTTGTGTATCCGGATGGCCGCATAGTCAGAGCGACCGCCGAACGTTTCACGCGAAGCGTGGCGCTGCGGTATGAGCAGATCTACGGGCCGGGATATCAGGGACCAGCAAGTGAGGCCGTCTTTGAACGGCTTGCCGGTTGTATGGAAATGAGCCCGGGAGTCCGAGTACTTGATGTCGGCAGCGGGCTCGGCGGCGACGCCATCCGCCTGGCCCGTAGGTACGGTGCGATTGTCACCGGACTGGATGCTGCTCCGGACATGACCCGTATCTGTCTTGAACGGCATGGGTCAACGGAGAGTGTGGGGCAGGTGGATTTTGTCACCGGTGATGTCCGCACGTCGAAACTCTTGGCACCTGGAGCCTTCAATGTGGTCTGGATGCGCGATTGCGGGATGTACCTGCCGCGTACCGACAAGCCGAACGTCTGGCAGCGTCTGCACGCCACCCTAAGGTGCGGCGGTCGGCTCCTGATCACAGACTATTGCAAGGGCTTCGGTACGGATGGTCTCGGTTTCAGTGAGCAATCTGCTTCCTGGCATCTGCTCACAGTCCCCGAGTATGTCGAAGAGCTTGAATCGGCCGGATTCTCTGATGTTCTCGCCGAGGACCGCAGCGCGGACCTCCTTGACAGCATGCGGGAAGGCAGGGACCAAATAGCAAGGTCCGGCGAATCCGATCTGCTCCATTGGTGGAACCAAAAAATCGCAAGCTGTGAACGCGGGGGGCTGAAATGGCCAGTCCTGACTGCCACTCGCAACTAAACGATGCGATCCTGCCCAGGATGAGCATCGTGCGGTACCTCCGGTCGGGCATGTAGCGGGCGTCCGGGGACGGGTCGACGACGAACGGGCGGTGTCTCTATGAGTTTGGTCTAGCTGATGGGGCGGGTTGGGATCGTAGAAGGTGCCGTTGCGGAGCATGGCGAAGAAGACGTCGTCTCGCGAGGCAGAGGAGGGCTTGGGTGTGGTGTGTGCCCTGGTTGATGTGAGGTCGGTTCGGGGCGCCCTGCCGGCATTGCTGCTGGTGGGTTTCCCCGAACCGCCTCCCGAACCCCGCGTGCCCGCCGAGCACCGGGCTCTCCACAAGTCCCCTTCGACAGCCTTGGGTTCGCTATCCCTTGGTGGACCAGGGCGAAGGAATCACCGCTCCCCGGTATCGGTAGCGCGTGGTGCGTACCTTGGCCGGTCGAACAGGGTGATGTCCTCCGTGGTTGGCCACCATCCGCCGTTGCAGTAGCGTCGGCGGAGATCCTTCCAGGTGATCCGGCGATGTTTGCGCCTGCTCCGGCGAATAGCCTGCCCCCAGACGAGCTGGCGCAGGAACTGGAACGTGGCGCTTGAAACGCCGGGCCGGAAGTAGGCGCACCAGCCTCGCAGCATCGAGTTGAGCTGACGCAACAGGACTGGCAGCGGCTGGTTGACGTCTGTCCGGCAGACGGTCTTGATCTTCCTGGCGACGGTCCCTACGGACTTCTTCGCCGGATAGGTGTAGACGTACTGCCGATCAGTGAGCCTTTTCCAACCTCATGCTGAGGCGTGGTGAAGGACGAGGATGGCTTTCACGATGTCGGTGATCCGGTTGGTGCTGCGGCGAAGCTTCCGCAGTAGGCGCCAGCCCTTCAGAACGGCCATGGCCTGTTCGCCGACGCAGCGGATCTTGACGTGGCTGCTGTTGTGCCGTTGCTTCCAACGCCTGAGTTGGCGGCCCCGAAAGGGGACCCGGATGTGCCGGCCAGCGCCTTGGTACGCCTTGTCCGCCCAGCACTTCAGTCCCGTGGCGGCGAGCGCATCGACGATCCCGTGGGTTCGGGCGGCCGTCAGGTCATGGGTGGCTCCGGGCAGGGCCGGAGAAGCCCACAGCAGTCGGCCGAATGGGTCGGTGAGGACCTGCACGTTCATGCCGTGCCGCTTATGTTTGCCCGAGTAGTACGGGGTGTCGGCGGCGATCCGGTCGATCGGCAGCAGCGTGCCGTCCAGGATCACGAACGCCTTCGCCCGGACCGTCTCCATCACCTCCGCCAGGGTCGGTGCCCGAGAGGCCAAAACTTCGATGGCCTCGCGTATGTACCGGTAGACGGTCGCGACGCCGATTGCGAACCGGCGGCAAGCTGGGCATAGGTATCGCCGCACCGCAGATGGGCCAAGGCGAACAGGGCCTGACGACCGGCGGGCAGTCGTCGCCACCGAGTCCCGATCTGTCGTCGTCGAACCGCGAGCTGCTCGGTCAGCTGTCGCAGGCTACGGCTGGACAGATCGATCGACGACGGGTAGACAAGCACGGAAGCTCCTGGCGGACACGGGTGATCTTGGTCGAGACCCCGTCTACCAGGAGCTTCATCGCTACGTACAGTCCTTGACCCCGAACAGGTGAATTTCGCTGCCAGGTTGCAAGAGGTGGTCTGCCGGCGAATTCGCCAGGAAGGGACAGATGTGACCTCGTTCGATGTCAGCAAGCCGGAGACGCCCTGGGTCATCTTCGGGCCCCGCGACGCGGTTGAGTTCAGGGAGCAGACGGCGGCTCTTAGTGCCGCAGGCGGCCGGGTGTACGAAGTGCAGGCCCGCGACCTGGTCGACGGGGCGGCCGTGTGTGACGCTTTCGCCCGGGCGGTCGGATACCCCGGCTCTTTCGGCTGGAACTGGGATGCCCTGGTCGACCGTCTCGACGACCTCGGCGACGCCCTCACAGGCGGAGTCGGGCTCGTCATGGTCGTCCGAGGCGCCGATGCGCTCCTCGGGGCGGACCACCTCAAGCTGTTCATGACGATGCTCTGCATCGGGGCGGACCGCGCGAACAACGAGGTGGATCCTGATGGCAACCTCACGGACGAGCCGGTGGTGATCGAGCACTTCCTCTTCCTGCTCGACGACGTCTGTGCCGAGGGCTTCGCGGCGGGGATCGAGTACCCCGACCTCGTCGTCCGTGTGGAGGGTGACTTCCTCACGGTGGCCCTGGACCTCGATGTCTGGCGACCCAAGGCGGCCGGGCGCCCGAAGATCTCCTGATCCCGGGCCGTCCGGTACCCGCGTTGGCTCCTCGGGCCAGCCCAACACCTGGGCCGCCGGCATGTCTGCGTGCATGCCGCTCACCAACGCAACTAGGAGGTTGGAAAGGACTCAGTGACTCGCTTGCGGTGACGCTGGATGCGCCATCCGAGGAAGTCGAGGCCCTCGTCGATGTGGCTGATCCTCGTCTTCTCCATCGACAGGCGCATGCCCATCGGTGCGAGGACCGCTGCCACCTCCTCGCGAAGCACGTCGAGGTCGATCGAGCGGAGCGTGTGGGGCATGACGCGGGCGGCGTCGGCGATGACGAACGCGTCGCGGGCATCGGTCTTGGCCTCGCCGGGATAGAGGTCGGCGATCCGCCGCATCGTCAGTCCGGGCAGGTAGGCGACCGGGCAGTCCATGTCCCGGGCCACCGCCAGTGGCAGAGCGCCGATGGAGGCCGGCTGGTCGACGACAACGAGCACGGTCCCGTGCTTGGCCTGCAGTTTTCCGGGGACCTCGCTGAGTTTCGGTTCGCTGTTGGGCAGCCGTTTGTCGAAGGCCTTCTTCCCGGCGGGGGTGACGGCGGTGGCATGGTGTTCGCCCTTGCCGACGTCCAGGTCGAGGAAGGCGCCGATGCCGCTGATGTCGATCACACGCTTCCTCCGGTCGTCCGCTTCGTCCGGCCATCCCGCGGCATCGATCGCCACATCCACATTACGAAGAGCCTCCCGACCTGCGGAAAGGCCGGTGGTCATGCCCCTAGTCAGCGGTCTGTCGATGCCTCCGGAGCCGGTGACACCACCCCCCAAGACATGCGATCGACAGGGGGAGAAAGTCATGCCAACTCCGAAGGTCGGGCGCCCCGTTGGGGGGTAACGAAAACGGTAATGGGGGGTGGTGTTGAGGTTCTGGCCTCCCGGGGGCCGAGCGGGTCACGGTGTCGCCTGTCGACGCGGTGCCTCGAGAAGCTGGCGGGGTTCCTGGAGGTAGTGTCCGGCCGCACATGGCTGGGTGGAGGACCGGGTGTGGACCGCGTCGGGGGTGGCCACCTTGATCGGCCGGAAGTTCCACGTCATTTACAGTGTCTCCGGCGCCACCCGGTTGATGCACCGGGTGCGCTTCAGTCCGCAGGTCCCCGCCTGGCGGGTGGCCGAACGCGATGAGCGGGCCGTGACCGCGTGGAAGGTGGTGACCTGGGCGGAGGTAAAGGGTCCGGGTGGCCTGTGGGGGCTACGTCCGCTTCGAGGACGAAGCAGGCTTCACCCGACGGTCGCCCCGGGGTCGGAGCTGGGGCTGGCAGGGTCGGGCCGAGGCCCAACGCCTTCGCGAGCAGACGGAACGGGATCGGAGCAGGGGAACCGCGGAAGCCCGGGCCCGCGCCGAGAAGGCGGCCTCATCCACCTCCCGCGCCAGGTCACGGCAGCCGCGCCCAAACTCCTCCACCGTAGCGCTTGAACACCGTGGCCCCGTGGCCCGCGTCCAGAGCCGATCGGCAACCCCTACCCGCCACGTTCCGGTGCGCACCCCGGAGACCACGTCGGGCGGCTTCCGCCGGGTGCTCGCCACTCTCCGAACCTCGCCGGATCCTCAGCACCCCGCCGTGGCCATCCGGTCTCGAGTGAGCAGGCAGAATCAGCGGGGTAAGGATTCGATACCTTTTCCCGCAACTGTGGCGGCCGGTCCGGGTCCTGCGGGTCGGGGCCGCAGGAAGCCGGCACGGTCGCGGGTCCGGCATGGCAGTCCCTCGTGCGCCGGCTACGGCTGCACGCACCCCGAGTGCATGGCCGCAGCCCGGCGGGACCGTTCCCGGCGTCTAGGACGCCGTCGATACGCGATGCATCGGCGATTGCCGCCCCTGCCTGCACGCGCCTGGGTTCGTTGTTTCCTGCGGGAAACAACGAGCCCCCGCCCGAACCGAACCGAGGGGTGGCGGCGCCTCTCTAGTGCTCTGACCGCATACCTTCGCCGGGTTGGGCGGGTGTGGGGCCATTAATGCCAGCTACCTGGCGGAGGCATCCGCCTATGCTCGGCTCGTGCAGCCGCTTTCCGACCGCAGCAATCCGTTGATCACGGCGTTCCCAGCCGAGCTTGCAAGCGATGCCGAGGCAGTTCTGGCGGTGATGCCTGATTCTCGGCTCCAGCCGCATGCCTCGTTCTCGGTCGATGTCGAGGGCCAGCAGGTTTTGATCCCCGGGCGCCTCTACCACGACGAGCCGCCCACTGACCGGGTGGCGTCGCTTTCGTCGCGCCAACAACAGCTTCTGCACTGCCTGTACTCAAGGCACTGCGACGGCATGGTCAGGCAGCGCCACCTGGAGAAGGTCGTTGGTTCCACGGACCCATGGGTCGTCCCCTTCGTCGTGCGGTTGGTTGGCGAATACGTCTTGGAGATCCTGGTCGTCATCTGCGATGAGCTCCGTGATCTCGCCACGCCCGGCACCTGCGGCCACCTCGCTTACGGGCAGTTCCTCGTGGACAACCCTGCCTTCTTCGCGCGCACTCAACGGCGGGTCGTGAGCTACTGGAGCTGCTACTACCGGGGCACCTACGCGAGTTTTCGGGGCTACCCGGGGTGCACGATTCTTGACCTCCTAGGGTCCGCTGCCTCCGACAGAGCAGGACATCCCTGGCCCAACCTCGCTCCAGCCGGCGCCAGGGTGGACGGCTACTGCTAGGACCCGGCCGGGCAAGGTCGCCGGGCTGGTCAAGCGGCATCGGCGAGGGAACGTCCGCCCCAACGGATGCCCTTCTCGCTGCGGATGCGAGCGCGCTCGCGGCGCTGGGCTGCGAGCACGTCGGGGTGACGGGCATTCGCGTTGCGCCAGCGCAGATGGGCGTGCAGGGCCCGGGTCTGCACGGTGTGGTTGCGGTGGTTGGAGTTGGCGATGGTGAACTGCCGCAGCGGCCCGAAGTGCGCCTCGATTGGGTTGGCCCAGGATGCGTATGTCGGCGTGAAGCACAGCTCCACGCGGTTCTTCTTCGCCCAGCGGCGGATCGTCTCGCCCTTGTGGGCGGACAGGTTGTCCAGGATGACGTAGATGGGGGCGCCGTCCGGTCGCGCGGCCCGGACCGATCTGAGCGCGGCCAGCGTGTTCGAGGCGCCCTTCTTCCGGCGGTTGACGCCCCAGAGCGTGTCGTCACCGACCTGGCTTCGTTCACGTCGAGGAGCAGCGTTTCGACAGCAGTTCGGGAGTCACCCAGGTCGGCGATGCTGAGCCGTTGTTCATGACGCCGGGAGGCACCGCCCAACGTCGGGACGTCGCACTGGCGGTCTGGGCGTCCTCGGGAGGCGGGTGGCCAAGGACAAAAGCGCTGGCTACGCCAGGTGGTCCGTAGTGCGGCTCCCATGCCGTCTCACGGCCGCCTGTGGCGTGCTGCCTTCCGTTCCCGGGCTCTGGCACAACTTCTGTGGACCTGGCGCGATGCGGCCAGGTCCGTGCGCTGGACCAAGTCCAGGCCGGCTGCAGTGCCGACGGGATTTGAACCCGCGGACAGATGGGAGCAGGTCCGCTCCGTCTCCGTCAGTCGCCGTGGGAGGGACCTCGCCCACGTCGATCGCAATGGGCCGCTCTGCCACGGCACCGCAACCTGCGGGAATGCGCGCACTCCCGCTGCGACTCAGGGTAGAGACACCGTTCTCTGCGGACGAATCGTTATCCGGGAAGCCGAAGACCACTGCCATGGGCCCACAGAAGTTGTGCCAGAGCCCGAGAAGCGGAGAAGCGACAGCACTTGTACCCGAGATTGGGCAGCACTCAGGCGTCACAGAAATCGAACATGGTTCGTGCCGCGTCGCCAGAAGCCATGATGCAGGCAGCTGTGAAGCCGGGGAGGGGCGCCCCGATGAGCGGAATCCCGGCGAAGCCGTCTACTGCCTGCTGTTGGCCTCAGCGGCTGGAGGTTCGCGGGTGTCCTGCTGCCGGATCCCTCGTTGGTCATCGTATGAAGATCATCGCTGCCGCCGCGCTTGCTGGCGCGGCTCTGCTCGCCACCGCCGTCCCCGCCCTCGCTGACGAGGAACCCGCCTCTGGCCATGGCATCCTGCAAGAGGCCAACGCAAAGGGTGGCAACGACCCGCTCACGGGCGACCCGATCAAGACCTCCACCAGTTCCACCACGAACCTCAACGGACAGACGGGTGCAGTAACCAGGCTGGTGGACTTTCTCGCCAGCAAGAACACGTCGGACTAAGGCCGCAGAGAATCCGGCCGCGCTGTAACTCAGGCCGCGGCTGAGGCGCGTCCGCCGCCCGGCGGACTCAACCTCCAAATCGAACGGCTACCTCCTTAAGTGAAGGAGGCTGCGGCAACTCCTGTGACTGCCGTGCCAAGGGCTCCAACGGTGGCGCCTAGGACGGCGGCAAGTCCTGCATCCATCGCGCCACTGTGACGGCGGCGGGTACACGGATAGCGCGAGACGCTGATCGGCCATGCGCAATCAGGACAGCCAGCGGCATAAAGCCCCCGCGCCGCTGCGGTCCTCGTGGGCCTCGTCGCGGACGGCTGCGGACCGCGCGGTGGAGACAAGGGGGCGGCAGGGTAGGTTTGCGAACCGGGCGTCGTATGTGGTCGCCGAGGTAGGCGACGTCCTCGATCCACCCGGGGCGGTCTAAGGGCTGTCCCGTAAATGATCTTTGAGTCGCCGTGGGCAGGTTCAGTCGTGGTGCGATCCTCTCGTCTATCCGGCGAGGGCGAGGTTGTGCAGTCGGGCGATGCCGAGCATGGCGTGGTGGACGCCGTCGCCTTTGAGGCGGCAGTCGCGGAGGATCTT
>NZ_JBIAQX010000034.1:0-26693 GCF_042889445.1 Streptomyces sp. NPDC002602
GCGATCTGGGCCGCCAGGCCCGGCCGGTCCCGCGCTCCAACGCGGGGCCGGCCGAAGATGAAGAAGCCACCGGCGGCCGAAGAAGCGGCGTGATGCCGCAGTGCCCCGAGCCGGACTCGAACCGGCGAGATCCCAAACGCAATCCCGGGGCGCAAGCACCTTTTCCACCGGATCGCCGATGGGCGTAGGCAGGTGCTCCACCTCCCAGGCGTGCCACGGTGCCCGGACCCCTCGCCCCGATCTGTCCCGGGACCCTTCGTCCGGACACGAGGCCAGGACGCCACCCGCCAGCCCAACTAGTTGAGTGGCGTGCGGGTCGATTAACCCACCTCTGCCAGCGGGTGTCAACACAACTAGCTGAGTACAAGCGGTTTGGATTTCTGACCTGCGGAAACACCCCTACAACACACCCGTGCGCGGCCCCAGCTTCCGATACTCAACTAGCTATGTCATGCTTGGCCGCCAACGAGGGACACCGACGAATCGAAAGGAGCGGGGGGCCGTGGCCAAGAAGGAGCCGGGGAAGATCGAGCGGATTGCTGCTGATCTGCGGGCGAAGATCGAGAACGGGAAGTACCCGCCCGGCGGCAAGCTGCCCAGCGTGTCCGAACTGCAGGCCGCTGAGGGGATCGCCTTCCAGACCGCCCGGGACGTCTTCCGGTCGCTGGAGCGGGACGGGCTGATCGTCACGCGGCAGGGGAAGGGCTCGTTCGTCACCCCGTTCATCGGCAAGATCACTCGTGACGGAACCGGGCGCTACCAGCCCGCAGCACGTTCCGAGGGCGGCGCCCGCGGCGCCTTCGAGGCGGAACTGAACCGGCTCGGGCTGGTCTACAAGCGGACCCCCACCGACATCGGCCGCGCTCGGCCGCCCCGCGACGTCGCCGACGCCTTCGACCTGCACCACTCCGCGAAGGCGATCTACCGGACGCGAGCCATGAAGGCCGGGCGAGACAGCACCGACACCGACGAGGGCTTCGTCGTCCAGCTCGCGACCTCCTGGTTCCCCGTCGACATCGCTGGCGGGACGCCGATCGAGCAGCAGGACACCGGCGAGGGCGGCAGCAAGAACCGCCTGGCGGACCTCGGCTTCGCTCAGCGCCGCATCCGCGAGTCCATCGAGGTTCGGTTCCCGACCTCGGAGGAGGCGGAGGCCCTGAGCATCCCGGAGGACCGGCAGGTGTACGAGCTGGTCCACCACGCCTCGACGGCGGAGGGCCGCGTCGTGGAAGTCGCCGTGCACGTCATGCCCGCGAACATCTGGCGGTTCTCGTACACCTGGGAGCTGGACGCCGACTGACGTCCTGCCCGATCACTCACCCACACAACGAAGGAGAGCGACATGCCCAGCAACACCATCGGCACCGACGGGACGATCATTCGGGACGCCCGGAGCCGGTACACGCAGCGGGCGGAGCACGGTGCCCACGGGGCATTCGAGGCTGAGACCAAGCGCGCCGGCGGTAGCCCTCGCGCAGAGATCGACGTGGCTCGCGGCTCGGCTCCCGACGAGATCCGCGCCTACCTCGGCGACACCGAGGCGGAGGTCGTCATCAGGCGTCGTCGCATGTTCGACGGCGACCGTCTGGTCCAGCTCTGCGACACCTACATCCCGGCCTTCGTCGCGGAGGCCGCGCCCGACGTGGCCCAGCTCGACACCGGCGTGGGCGGGATCATCTCGCGGATGGCCGACGCCGGGCTGGCTCAGGCGGAGGTCGTCGAGGACGTCACCCAGGAGCCCGCCAGCACCGAGCAGGCCGACGCCCTCGGGGTGGAGCCCGGCTCGCTGCTGCTGACCATCACCCACGTCGGTCGCACCGAGGACGGCCGGACCGTCGAGGTGTCCAAGCACACCCTCGGCCCCGGCTGGACGCTGCGCTACGGCGTCCCCCTGAACTGATCTGACCAGGCCGGATGGGCGAGGAGGACTTCATGAGTCACGACACCTCAGCGGGCGAGCACCTGCGGCAGGCCCTGGAGCTGGTGGCGCTCGGCGTGCCCGTGCTGCCGCTCCGCGAGGGCAAGGGTCCGTTCGGGAACTGCGCCGCGTGCGCCAAGAACTCGTGCGGCGGCAGGCCCAACATGAAGTCAGCCGGCGCCTGCTCGTGCCCGCGGCCGTGCCACGGCTGGGCCGCCGCCTCGACCTCCGCCGACGTCGTGACGTCGGCGGCCTGGGCGGCGGCCTGGCAGCGGGCCGGGGCTGTCGGCTACCACCCGGGCGGCACGGGAGTGACCGTGGTCGACCTCGACAACGCCGACGCGGTGGCATGGGCCCGCGAGACCCTGCCCGCCACCCGGACCGTGGTCACGACGCGGGGCCAGCACTGGATCTACCTGGGCACGATGCAGTCCGCCAACGGCGTGCGCCCCGGCGTCGACATCAAGTCGCTCATGGCGTACGCCCGCTGGCTCGGGCCCGGCGAAGGCCGGATGATCCGGCTGCCCGAGACGGTAACCACCCTCCCCCGCTACGTGGTGCCAGCGGGGGCGATCGCGTCTTCGCCTATGCCTCGGGCCTCGTGGACTCGGGCGGTCGCCGCCGGGTGCCGTCACACCGAGCGGTACGTCCGGACCGGCCTCGACAAGGGCGTCGCCATGGTCACCGGCCACCGCGAGCAGGGCGCCGCGAGCCAAGCGTTCGGCGTCGCGCGGTTCCTCGGCTCGCTCCACCAGCAGTGCCCCGGGCCGTGCGGCCTGGAGGCTCTGGGTGGGGAGATCGTGGCGGCGGCCGTCGCCGTCGGGGTCCCCGAGCCGTACGCCGTGCGGGCCGTCGATCGTGGCTTCGCCGAAGCGGGCATCCCGGTGCCCTCGACACAAATGGCCTGAGCTGCGTAAACACGCTCAGCTAGGGTCAACCCACATCAGAAAAGCGAGTGGCCCGGCAGGTGGTTGCACACCTAAACCGGGCCGACTCTGGAAGCTTTCGAGCTGGGCCTGTTTCTCGACCCTCCCGCCTTCCTAGCTAGTCACCACTGTACGACACGGTGACCAGGCAGAGGAGACGGAAACAGGCTCAGCTCCCAAGAACGGAGCACCCGTGAGCCACCCGTCCGACGACGGTCACCCGACCGACACCATTCCCGCCGTACCCCAGCCGCGGGCTGAGGTTCGCGAGCGCGTCGTCATCGACGTCACCGACGAGCCGACCGGGGTCACCGAGGTGACCCGGGCGCTCCAGTCGGGCGCGATTGCGGACGTGTACCTGCGGGGCCGGCGGCCCGTGTGGATCGGCGAGGGGAACGACGGCCCCTTCATCGAGGAGATCTCGAAGGACGGCCTGACCCTCGCCCTGCACGAGCACGCCGAAGTCTTCAAGATGCGGAAGACCGGGCCCGCCCCGGTGCTTCTGCCTACGCGAGTCGCGGCCGTAGTGCTGGCCCGCAACAACTGGAAGCTGCCCGCGCTCAAGGGGATCACCTCCGTTCCCCTGCTCAGCCCCGACGGTCGACTGCACCTCCGAGAGGGCTACAACCCGGCCACCGGCTGGTTCTACTCGCCCCGCATCCGCATCAAGGACGTTCCCGAGAACCCGACCCAGGAGCAAATCTCCGACGCCCAAGAGCTGATCGTGGGCCGGATGCTGGGTGACTTCCCGTGGATGGCCGCCAGCGACCTCGCGCAGTTCGTCGGCTCCCTGTTCATCCCCCTGCTCCGCTCGATGATCCCGGACCCCACCCCCCTGTGGTGCATCACAGCGACGAACCCGGGCTCGGGCAAGTCGCTGCTCTCGCGGATCATGGGTGATCTCTTCGGGCTGAAGACGGCCTCTTGGGGCTCCGACAACGGCGAGCAGCGGAAGGTCATCACCTCCGTGCTGATGGAGTCCGGCCACCCCGTCACCGTCTTCGACAACGTGCCCTCCGGCCACACCCTGCGCTTCCCCGTGATGTCGGAGCTGATCACCTCACAGATCTGGGGTGACCGCGTCCTCGGCAAGTCCGAGATGGCGAACATCCCGAACAACATGCTGTGGGTCGCCAACGGCAACAACCTCACCGTCGGCGACGACCTGGCCCGGCGCACCATCTGGGTCCGCCTCAACCCGGAGGTCCGACCCGACACCCGCGACCCCGCCGCCTTCGCGGCCGGCGACCTCAACGAGTGGCTCCAGCTCCACACCGCCGAAGTCCTCCATGCGCTCCTCACCCTGCTTTGCGGCTGGGTGTCGGCCGGGATGCCGAAGTCCAGCCACCACATGGCGTCCTTCGGTGCCTGGCCCCGGACCCTGGGCGGCATCCTCAACTGGATGTGCCTCCCCGGTTGGCTGGACGACCGCGAAGAGCAGATGGAGGACGCCGACGAGGACTCCATGGAGTGGGCCGCCTTCCTCTCCGTATGGCGCGACGAGCTGGGCACGAAGGAGTACACGTCCCAGAACCTGGTCGACTTCGCCTTCGCCTCCGCTACCGGGATGAGCGCCGCATCCTCGCTCAGCAAGGTGATGCCGACCAACGGCGACAAGATCCCGAACTCGAAGCAGCTCGGGAAGTGGTTGCGGGCGCGGCAGGGACGGTTCTTCAGCGGCTACCGCATCCTCGCCCGACGCGACGCCCGGCAGAAGATCAACTACTGGCGGGTGGAAGGCCCCCCGTCCGAGCAGTAGCCACTCCTCGGCACCGACCAAGGCCCGCACGGACACTCCGTGCGGGCCTTCGTCGTATGTCCTGCGCGGAGTGCGGTGCAACCACTACCCGCACTGCCCGCACTACCCGTACTACCCGCAAAGTGCCAGCTCAGCGGCCTGCGGGTAGTCGTTGACCCTCTACCCGCAACGGGTAGTCGCCCCCCGCTCTACCCGCACTGTCCGCCACGGGGTAGTGCGGGTAGTTGCGGGTAGTGCGATCTTGCCATCTGATCACTACCCGCAACCGCTCTGGCCTGCGGTTATGCGGGTAGTACGGGTAGTGCGGGTAGTTCTTTTAACTCTGTTGTTTCTGTTGCTATAGAGCACTACTGGTTCCGGGGAGGAAGAAGCCACCCCGCGCGGGTAGTGCACTGCCCGCGCGGTCTGGCGTCGACCGCGGGGCGTGGCTTCTTCATCCACGAACGACCTGCTGGGCACGACGGCCTGAGCTGCCGGTGTGCTGGCATGCCAGCGTGCCCGCAGGCTGACACGCTGGCCCGTGGGCGGGTTGGCGTGTTGGCCCGCGAGCATGCCTGCCGCGCTGGCAAGCTGACGTGCTGACGGGGTCCCGACGAGTACGGACAGAGGCGACGCCATGGCCAGGCGCACGGTCGTGATCAACAACCGGGGCGGGGTGGGCAAGAGCGACGTGACGCTCCGGCTCGGCGCGGCGCTGGCGAAACGGGGCCGGCGGGTTGGGCTCCTCGACTTCGACCCGCAGGGCAACCTCTCGCGGCGGGCGGGCTGGACCTACAACGAGGACCAGCCGCAGATCACCGTGAGCGAGGCGGTCCAGGCCGACCGTGTCGGCACGATGGGCCAGGTGTGGACGCCGGTCCGCTGGGACGTCGAGTACGCCGCCCGGATGCGGCTGGCCCCGGCCTGGCTGGAGCTGGAGAACCGCTACGCGGAAGCCGGGCTCGCCGGCGCACACCTGCGCCTGGCCAAGTCCCTCCAGGGCGCCGACGACGACCTGGACGACGTCCTCATCGACTGCCCCCCGAGCCTGTTCCACCTGACGCAGATGGCGTTCGCGGCCGGGGACGGCGTGCTCCTGGTGACCCGCGCGGAGATCGACGCCATCCTCGGCGCCCGCCGGGTGCGGGAGTTCATCGCCGACAAGCGGGCCGCCCTGCACGCGGACGACCTGCGGATCGACGGGGTCGTCGTCAACGACTACGAGCAGGGGAAGCCGCGGCAGCGCCAGCAGCTCGCCAGCGTCCGCCGCATCTTCGGGGACCTGGTGTGGGAGCCGATCATCCACCGCCGGGAGATCATGGCGAACGCCTCGAACGACCACGTCCCGCTGGAGCAGGCCAAGGGCTCGCAGCTCCATGGGGCGGTCGCCGGGTTCGAGCTGCTCGCCGACACGTACGAGAAGAGGACCGCCGCCTGATGCCCCGCCACAATTTCGAGACCCCCGACGACGTCTCCGAGCCGCCGCTCACCCCGAACACCGGGGGCGTCACCGTCGGCGCCGATCTGCGCCGCCGGCGGAAGCAGAGCGGCGAGACGGACTGGCGGTCGTTCTCCAGCTACCTCCCCGACGACCTGCAGAAGTCGTTCCGCGCGGAATGCATCATGGCGGGCATCGAGGTCCGGCAGGGCCTGGAGCAGGCGGTCCGCACCTGGCTCCAGACCCGGAAGGCGAACCGCGCCGAAGCCGACGCGGCCTTCGACGAGTCGACACGCTGACACGCTGGCGGGCTGGCATGCTGGCACGCCAGCACGCGGGCCCGCCGCGCTGAACAGCACAAGAGCCCCGCACCGGCCGGTGCGGGGCTCTCGCGTCGTACGGCCTGGTCTCACACCCGGGCGGTCGTCTCTTGGGTCAGCGGGGCGAGAAGCCGCGCGAGCTCGTGGAACCCGTCGCGCAGGATCAGCTGATGGGCGGCGGGGAGCCGGGCCGTGCGGCCGTCCTCCAGCTCGACGTCCTGGTGCGCGTTCTCGTGCGTGAGCCGGACCGTGGCGGACCGGCCGCCCGCCAGCAGCAGCTCCGCCGACAGGGACCCGACCACCGGCAGGCCCTCCTCGAGGTTGCTGTCGACCAGTCCGGTGGTGCGGGCCTCCAGCTCGGCGGCCGGCACCGCGGCGGCCATGTGCTCCTGGACGTGGAGCGAGGCTCGGCGCAGCCGCTCCACGACGTCCTCGCCGTTGGAGAGCTGGTGGTCGTCGGGGGCGGCCTCGACCAGCCGGGCGAACGCGCACAGCGCGATGGCGAGCTGCCCGGCGGCCTCCCCGAGCGGCTCGGCCTGGTCGCGGGGGCCGGTGGCTGCGGGCATCAGCACGTCCAGGGCGTGCCGGGCGAGCTGGTGCACCTCCTGCGGGTCCAGCGGCGCGGGCGGCTGGAGCTGGCCGGACACGGCCTTGGTGACGTACGTCGTCATGGGGTCATCCCTTCTGCGGGGTGAGCAGAGCGTCGATCCAGTCGGGGAGCGGGGCCACGGGCACGTCCCGGGCGATCAGGTACGGCAGGCCGCCGACGATCGAGCCGGGACCGACGAGGTACCCGCCGCGGCGGCGGCCGGGCCCGCGCACGTCGATCCCGGGCCCGAGCCGGGTGCGCCCGCCGGAGGTGCTGCCGATGACGCAGTCCGCCGGCACCCGGAAGTACAGGTGCAGGCCCTGGTGCGGGGTCATCACGGTGAACGTCTCCGGCCAGTCGGCCAGGCCCCGGATGTCGAGCTGCGTCCGCAGGGTCTCGATGCCGTTCAGGGCCGGGCCGTCGGCCTGGTGGACGTCGAGGTCGAGGGCGACGACCCGCGAGGCCCGGCACCCGACGCCGATGTTCGCGCCGTCGGCGAGCAGCTGCACGAGCGCGGCCGGGTCGGTCGTCGCCTCCTCGTGCCAGCCGGGCGTGGGGACCCGGCCGCCGGCGGGCAGACGGAACAGGGCCAGGCCCCGGCCCGCCGCCCGCACGGCGGCCTCGAAGTCGGTCACGGTGCTCATGCCGCCTCGTCCTCGTCCTCGTAGCAGCAGCACTCGCCGTACGGGTCGCCGCCGCCACCGGCCCCGCACTCCTGGCAGCCGTATGGGTCGTCGTCCTCGTCGTAGTCGCCGGTCGCGGCCCGCATCTCCTCGTGCCGCCAGCCCGAGCATCCGTACTCGCAGCCGCAGCCCTTGGCGCACTCGGGGCACACCATCCCGTACGTCCAGCCGCAGTCACGGCACATGATCTGGTTGCGCGGGTCGTTCTGCTCCTGGCGGAGGTAGGCGACGGCCTCGGCGTACGTGTTGATGTCCATGTACTCCGACAGGTACCGCTCCAGGGTCTCCCGCTCGTCGGCGTCGGGGTGGTCCAGGAGCGCGATGGCGTCGGCGTGCTTGACGTCGTACAGGTCCTTGATGGTGGCGAGGGCCTTCTTGCGCGCGTGATCCTTCGGCATCTCAAGCTCTTTCTGGCGGCTCGCGGTGATCCCAGACTCACCGGCCGCTCAAGAGCGAGACCAGCGAAGGCGTAGCGTGGAGAGGGTGGCTCGGCGCGGAGCACCTTCGGTGTTGCTCGTCCGGTCTGGGCCAGACGAACCGGGCCACGAGCCGGGCCCACGGTCACCTCGGTGACCGCAGACCCGACTGTAGCGAACGGCACCGACACTCAGGGCGTGATCCGCAGGGACGTCACGCGATCGGAGTGGATGCGATGGGCTTTGCGGCCTGCGGGCGACTGCATGAGGGCGGTCGCGGAGTGCTCGATCATCGCCGCGTGCACGCTGACCGGGGCGGTGACCCGCACCGAGTAGCCCTGCCCGCGCCGGATCGTCTGCCCGGCGGCGAGCGCCTGGCGGACCGCGTCGTCGGCGACGTCGACCAGATGCTCGGCGACCAGGCCGGGCACGTCGACCACCGCGACCGGATCGGCGGGCGCCTGCTCCTGGCCGTCGGCGACGTCGTCCTGGTCGCCGCCGTCGAGCAACGACGACAGGTCGTCGGGCACGTCGCGGGCCCCGGCGGCATCGAGGACTCGGCGCACGGTCTTCGGGGCGATGTCGTACTGCCGGGCGAGGGCCTTCACGGCGGCGCCCTCGCGGAACGCCTCCACCAGCTCGACCACCTCGCCCTCGTCGAGCGCGGCCGGACGCCCGAGCGTCTTCCCGGCGGCCTCGGCCGCGGCGACACCTTCCTTGGTGTTCTCGCTGATCATGTCGCGCTGGAACTCCAGCACGGCCGCGAGCACGCTCACCATCATCTTGGTGCCCGGGTCGTCCGAGGCGAGATCGATCCCGGACAGCAGCCCCGACTCCACCCGCAGGTGCAGCCCGCGCCGGATCAGCACCGGCCGCAGGGCGATGATGTCCGCCACCGACCGGAACAGGCGGGCCGCGTCCGCGATCCGGATCGTGTCGCCGACGGCCGCCTCGTCGAGCAGCTTCTTGAAGCCGGTGCGGTACAGCGACAGGACGCGGCTGGAGGTCGCCGGGTCCTCGTAGGCCGGGGAGCCGGCGGCGAGCAGCGCCGCCAGGGCGTGCCGCTGCCGGGCATCGGTCTGCTTGTCCGTCGAGTGCCGCAGGTACAGGCGGTCGGCGCTCACTCGTCGTCCCCGTCGTCCTCGAACTCCGGGATGCCGGTGGTGTCCAGGCCCATGGGCGACACCGCGTTGTGCATCCGCTGTACGGCGGACGTCAGCGCGGCGGCCGCGGCCTCGGCGTCGCGCCGGGCGGCGACCAGCTCGGCCACCTTGGCGTCGGCGTCGCCGCCGTTGTCGATGCGGACCCGGCCGTGCTCGTAGGTGTACATCACCGGCCGGGTCGACTGCTGGACGGCCTGCTCCAGCATCCCGACCAGGTACGAGAGGTTGCCGACGGCGCTGTAGGCGTGGCCGGGGTAGGTCCAGTCCTGCCCGACGGCGCCGGAGACGTGGTTGAAGGTGCGGATGCCCTCGGCGGCGTCCGACAGGTGACGGGCGGGGTTGTTGTCGCTCATGTGGATCTCCTCGGTAGGGATGGGTCAGTGAAGGTGTGCGGCGATGATGTCGGAGACCTCGTCGCCGGTGAGGGTGAAGTTGGGGGCCGCCAGGAGCGCGGCGGCCACGGCGTTGACGGCGGGCCACTGCCCGGCGACCAGGTCGCGGGCCTCCTCGCTCACCTCCGACCAGGTCGCCCCCTGGTCGGGGTCGGCGGGCGCCTGGCCGTCCACGGTGATGGTGAAGCCGAGTTCGGCGGCGGCGCTGATCGCGGTGTCCCGGTCGTGGGCTGCGCAGGCGGTGCGGGCGGTGGCCTCGGTCAGCAGCCCGGCGGCCTGGAGGTGGTGCAGCTCGCCGTGCTCTCCGGCGGCGGCGATCAGGGCCAGGCCGTACGCGGAGACCGGCGCGTCCTCGTACGAGGTCGCCCCGGTCCACCCGGCGCCGGCCTCCCGTACGACCCGCATCACGCGGACGCGGGTGCACGGGACGTCGAGCACGGCGGCGACGACCGCGTGCGCGGCCTCGTGGTGGGCCAGGCCCGCCTGGATCTGGTCCAGGCTCAGCGGGCTGTCCACGAGGACCGGGTCGGTGCGGTGGTCGTCCAGGTGCGGCACGGCGGGCTCCTAGAGCGGGGTGAAGATGTCGTGGGCGGCGGTGAAGCCCTCGGCGAGCAGGGCCTTGGGCGTGGCCGCGAGCGCGAGGGAGTGCTGCCAGGCGAGGACGTCGTCGGGCACCCGCCGGTTGGCGGGCCGCTCGGCGTTGCGGGACCGGCAGGTGTCGAGGTGCGGCAGGAAGCGCAGGGCGACGACCGGGCGGCCGTGGCGGCGGGCCCGCTCGATCAGCTCGGCTCGGACGCGCACCTCGACGTTCGTGCTGTCGAGGTAGAGGGTCGTCCCCTCGCTCAGGTGCTTCTCCAGCAGGATGTTCTGCTCGATGACGGCGGCCGGGGTGAGCGCCTGGTCGCCCGCGTCGCCTCCGATCTGCTCGCGCAGGGAGTCGAGGCAGACCACGGTGACGATCCCGGCCTCGGCCGCGAACGTGCTCTTGCCCGAGGCGCCGGGGCCGACGGCGACCACGAGCGTGCCGGGCTCGATCGAGCGGAGCACGTCGGTGCCGGCCACCTCGCGGTCGTCGGTGGCGATCCACGCGTCCCGGCCGCCGTCGCGGGTGTGCCGCCAGTCCTGCCGGGTGCCGACGATCTGCTCGGCCCAGTCCATCGCCGCCTCGACGTCGCGGTCGAAGTTCTCCGCGAAGGTCTCGTGGCAGTCCAGGTACAGGCCGCCGCGGTGGAGCTGCCAGCCGAAGACGTCGCCGGTGAGATGCGCCGGGGCGAGGACGTAGCGCGGTAAGACCATGGGTTCCCCCTCGGTTCGGCCGGGCCGGGATGGCGTCGGCGTCCGTTCACCACTCTAGGGGGGCGAAAAGGGGGGGCGCAAGTACGGAACGGATTCCAATGGATCGCAGACCGTTCTAGGCCCGATTTTCACCCTTCTGGGTGACTTGTTGGATTGGATCGGCTCGCGGGGGCTAAAACGACCGTTTGCGCCCCCCGTCCGGAATGGATCACCCCCCGAGGCGCTGCCCGCGCTGCGGGCCGGTCGGCAGATTCCCGCCCGCCCGGCGGGAGCGGCCCGGGTCCGAGCCGTGCACCCCTGGCGCTCGGGCGCGGCCGGCGGGAGCCTCGACGGGAGGACCGGCGTCGGCGTGCCTGCCTGCTGGCGTGCCAGCACGCTCGCCCGCCAGCGATTCCATGGCGGCACCCCCTTGACCACCCCCTTGTCCGGCAGGTGGTCAAGGGGGTGGTGGCCGTGGTTCCGAAGGCGGCCGTGTCCTCGACCCCGGCCCGTCGGTTGGCAGGCCATGGACACGTGGGACGCGCTCAAGGCCGACATGCAGCTCGACACCGGCATCATCTGGGTCTGCCGGGCCTGCCCGGTCCAGGGCCGGTACGACCACGTCTCGCTGGACGCCGCCCGGCACGACGCCGCCGGGCACGCGGTGGGGTGGCACCGGGACACGATCGCGCTCACCGACATCGTGCTGCGGCTGATCTCCGAGGAGGAGAAGCAGGTGCGCAAGCTCGCCGCCCTCGACCTGCCCGGCGAGTCCGTCGCGCTCGTGCCGCCGATGGAGCCGCTGTACCAGGGCGGGCTGTCCCTGCTCCAGCAGCGGATCGTCTGCGACGCGGTCGGCTGCCCGGAGGACTCCCGGCACCGTCGGCGGCAACGCGAGGAGCTTGGACCCGTCGAAGATCGAGACGCGGCCTTGCAGGCGGCGCGCTCCCGGGCGTTCTCCGACCTCCGCGTGTGAGCGGACGTCCGGAGCTGCCCCGGGGGCACACGCGGGCACACAGCGATTCCCGCAGGTAGACGGGCCGCGCGGTGTCACCCGTGTGGCGTACGAGGCGCACCGCCGGGGACAGCCGTCCCCCAGGGGGACACGGGGCCGGCGGTCAGCTCCACCACCCGCGCCCGGAGGGCGCCCGCGGCTCGACACTTCCTCCCACCCTCTACTTCCCGCCCCGCCGGGGCCCGCGCGGTGGACCCGCCCCCGGCCCGGCCTGGACGAAGAGGCCACCGGCCGCCGGGTTTCCTCCACCGCCGCCCGGTGGCCCCGCCGGGGTGGCTTCTTCCCCCTCCATTGACCGGCGGCCGCCGAGCCCGAGACGCAAGCGCGTGAGCCTGCTATCTCGCGCGCGATGGGGCGGTCCCACAAGTCCCGCGAAGCACGCGACGGTAGCGCCGCCGGTCCGTACGGTCCGCCCCCATGACGACCACCAACGACTCCGCGAAGTCCCCCGCCCGCCGCCCGCGCCGCCGGGGCCGGCCCTCGCTGCTCACCCCGGCCGTGATGGACCTCCTCATCCGAGCGACCGCCGTGGGCCTGCCGATGACGCAGGCCGCCGACGCCGCCGGGGTCGGCCGCTCCACCTTCCTGCGTTGGATGAGCCGCGGCGAGGACGTCGTCGAGGACAAGCAGCACGGCCACCTCGACGTGAACTCCCCCGACCCGCACGCCGCGCTGTACGCCCGGGTCACCCGCGCCCGCGCCGCGTCGGCCGTCCGCGCCACCGGCCACATCGAGGAGGCAGCCCGCGGCGCCGTCGTCTCCGAGACGTACCGGACGTGGACCGACCCCATCACCGGCGAGCACCGCAGCGAGCGACGCATCCGCCGGCGGCCGGGCGACTGGCGGGCGTCGGCGTGGTTCCTCGACCGCCTCGACCCGAACCCGAAGTCGCTCGACGAGCTGCTCGACGAGGAGGACGCCCGGCAGCGCGCCCGCGAGGAGACGCCGATGGAACGCGCCCTCACCCCGCACCTCCAGGACCTCGCCGCCCGCCTCCAGCAGACGCTCGCGCAGTACGCGGAGAATCCCCCGGCCGCGCCCGGGGCGGAGTAGCTCGACGTCCTCCTGGTCCTCGATGTCGAGGGGCCGGTACGCGTACCCGTCGACCACGACCAGGGGAAGCCGAAGCCGACGTCGGCACCGGGTCGGGAACGGCTGTCGGACTCCAGGGGGTCCCGTACAGAAGTAGTCGGCGGCCCCGGCCCCCTTGACCCCGCAGGTGGGCGGTGGGTCCTGCCGGATGGCGAAGCGCCTTGCCAGACGCGCTGGGAAGCGCCCTGCCGGGTGTCCTGGCGGGCGCTCTGCGAAGCGCCCTGCGAGACGCCTGGGGGCAAGTTGTGCGGCAAGCCGTAGGGCCAGTTGTAGAGCCAGTTGTACGGCCAGTTGTAGAGCAGGTTGTAGGGCAACCTCCCGGCCCGCTGCACGGCCAACCCGGTCACACCTCATGCATTCCCGCCCGGCCCCGAACCGCCCGCCTCCGTCACCTTCGCCGAACTCCCCCGCGTGACACCTCTTGCAACTCCGCTCACCACCCCCGCCCGAACTCCCCACTCCCTCCTGCAGAACTCCCTTCGACTCCTCCACCCACCACTCCCGTCCTCCAGTCCCCCGTCCCGACCTGTACCTCTGGAAACTCCGAGACCACCCCCTCCTAGGGACGACGCGAGGGGGTGGTCTCGGAGATGGAAGAGTGTCCGTGCAGGTCGGGACGGGGGACTGGAGGACCCCCAGTCACACCTGGTTTTACAGGTGGTTTTACACCCCGCCTCGAACTCCGGCCGCCCTCGGCCGGAAACCCGAAGAGTGTCTTCACGGATAACTTGCTCGCCCCCGGTTCGGAGCACCTCGGGTGCAATACACCTCTGGCACTTCCGGCCCTGGGAGTTTCGTGGGGACGGAACTTCGGGCCGTGCCGGGCGGGCCCGTAGGGTTCCGGGATGACCACCAGCACGCCGCCCGAGCCGAACGAGAACGACGACCAGGAGCACGGCGACGTCGTCGCGAAGTACGAGACCGTGCGCGTGCGTGACCGCTTGGTGCAGCGCACGTGCGGGTGGTGCGCGGTCGTCCTGCGGTACGGCGGCGTCGGCCGGCCGCCCAAGTTCTGCTGCGATGACCACCGCAAGAGGTGGCATGAGCGGGAGAACGCGAAGAAGGCCCTGGGCCTCGACACGGCCGCGCCGGAGCCGGTCCGCGAGGTCATCGAGCGCACCGAGACCCGCGTCCGTACGGTCGTCCGCAAGGGCCCGACCGTGCTCCAGCCGGTGCCCGCGCGGCCCGACCCGCGCCAGGCCGACCTCCGTTTCCCGACGTCGTTCGACGACTGGCGCACCATGCTGGCCTACCTGCGCGCCGACGCCCCGGAGCTCCGCGAGCACCCCCGCGCGGCCGAACTGAGGATGCAGTTGCGGCGGCTGGCCACCGAGGACTTCCCCGGCGCGTTCGAGTCCTCCCCGCCCCGCACGGTCGACGGCTGGTACTCGCACCTGCGGGTGCTGCTCGACGAAGTCCGCGCCGGCGCTCACAGCGCGGAGGACCGCCGGGCGCTCGCGAGCGTGTTCACGACCGTCGCCGAACAGCTCCGTGACGGCCAGGCCGCGCCCGCACCGGTCCCCGCGCAGCCGACCGGCATCAGCCGGGCGGAGCGCCGCCGACGCGAGAGGGACGCCCGCAAGGGCCGCGGCTGAACCGAGCGACCGGCGGAGTTTCGTCCGGACGGAACGGAGTTGCAAGAGATGTCAGGCCGCCCTCGGTCTGACCCTGCGGAACGGGGAAGCTACCCTTCCGCACCAACTTGCTCCGCGTGCGAACGGGCTACGACCGTCGTACGCGACAACTTGCTCGGCCCCGGGTTCCGTTTGGGGTCCCCTTCGGAGTCCCGTTTCGGGTCCCGTACCGAGTCCCCTTTCAGGTCCCGTTTCAGGTCCTGTTCGACGTCGCCGCGCCCACGACAACCGCGCAGGTGGGAGCCGGTGAACAGGGGCCCGGAGCACGCCGACTACTTCCCCGGGGACCCCTTCGGCTCCCGCGCGATGCCCGGCCCGAGGACCCGCCGGCCTTTCTGGTCGGCCACCGCCTGGTGCTCGACGTCGTCCAGGAGCTGCCCCGCCTCGACGCGTTCGGCGGGCAGAAGCCGCGGCCCGGGTCCGTCCGGGGGCGTGGTCCTGGTGGTGCTCGGGCCGGTGCCGAGTCGTCGTCGTGCGGTGCTCATGGGAGCAGTCTCGCGCCTCCGGCACGCGCGCGTGTGCACCCTCGCGACCGGTCGCGACGGGGTCCCTCGTGTCGGCGCGGAGCGACGATACCTTGGTCCCCGCTCAAGATCTTTCGCGCGTCGCAGGGCGATGCGGAAGGCAATGCACATGGTGTGCGTCGGATCGCTGGGGCATGTCGGTGTGGCCGACGAATTGAAGAATGCCTAGGTGTGGTTCGTACTGTGCGTTGTAGCAAGGGCCGGTAATGCAAGAGGTGTGCCCGTATTGATCTTGCTGGAATGCCTGAGCTGTGACCGTTCTGGCTGTGCGCGAGGACGGGGCGTCGGTCGTACGCGGGATGCCGTCGGGCCGTGATGCATAGGTGTGGGCGACCGTCGGTGCAGCGCGTCTTATGGGGCGGCGCGTCCGTCGTCGTCGTCGTGCTCCTGGTCCTCCTCGCCGTACGTCATCTCGGTGACGTACCGGCGGCGCGCAAGACGTACCGGTCGACCGCGGCCGGGCTCAGCCGACGTGACCACGGGGGCGGTGTCGTCCGGCGCGGACGGCGGCCGACCACGACGATGCCCGACCGCGCCGGGCGATGCCGACCGGAGCGGGGGCCTGGGGGCCGGCGAAGGCCACCAGCGGCCACCGGCGGTCAGTCACGGCGACGGCGCCGCCGCATGTTCACGACGGTCGCCTCGTCCATCCGCCGGACCGCCGCCTCGACGCGCTCGAGCACCGCGTGCAGCTGCTCGTCGGTGACGTCGCCGCCGGCGTTCCGCGTACGGGCGAGCTGGTTGAGGTTGTTGCCGATCCGGGTCAGCGCGGTCCGCGCCTCCAGCAGCTCGCGCAGCTCGTCGCGGGTCGTCGCCGGGATCGGCGTCAGGGTGCCCATGGCGACCGCCACGACGGTGCGCGCGGCGTACCCGGCCGGGGTGAGCCGGGCGAGCGTGGCACCGGCCTGGACGGCTGCCATCTCGTCGTCACCGAGGCGCAGGGAGACACGGTGCTCGCGCGGCTCGTCGGTGCGGCGCGTGCGCCGCCTGGTCTCGCCGAACACCCGCTGCTTGCGCACGCCGCCCCCTCGAAAACCCCCGGTCCGTCCCCGGACCAACCGACAGCCGCTGACCGGCCGTCGGGCGCATACGGTAACCGTATGCACTATCTTGCTGCCCCCATCTACCGCCCGGCCGCCGACGTACGGGTGCGTCCCACCGGGCGTGGGCGACGCCGGGCCGAAGGCCCGTAACAGGCGTGGGCGAAGCCCTCGTCATTGCTCTCCCCCCGGAACGCAGAAAGGCCCCCGGCCCGCCTCGGGAGGAGACGGGCCGGGGGCCTCGGTGGTGGTGCGCGTCGGTGCTACGCGGCCTCGATCCGCCACTCCCACGGTTCGCCGGAGTCGGCGGCGCGGGTGGCGGCCTCGGCCAGGGCGTGGGCGACGGCCGACTCCTTCGCCCGCACGAAGCGGTGGCGCGCGAGCTTGAGCAGCAGCGCGGAGACCTCGGCGGCCTGCGAGGGCGTCATCGTGCCGCCCTCGCCGGGGTTGGACAGCAGCAGCACGACCGGGCCGCGCTCGTCGTACAGCAGGCAGCCCTCGGCGTACCCGGCCAGGCTCGTCAGCGACTTCAGCGTGTGCCGGTCCTCGCCGAAGAAGTCGCTGCCGTGGGAGGTGACGACGTGCGCCTCGGCGTCGTTGATGGCGTGCTTGCGGGTCATCGCGGCGGCTCCACGGTCACGGTGGCGGGCTGCGTGTACGCGGGCGCCGGCGGCCGGGCCGCGGTGCCGTCGGCGTTGGCCGTGCCGATCCAGTACGCGGCGAGCAGGGCGACCGCGGTGAGGGCCCAGCGCCGGGCCCGCGCCCGCAGGAACGGCGCGGCCGAAGCCGGTGCGGCGGGCGCGAGGGTGACGGTCCACTGGGTGGGCTCGTTCGGTAACGACATCTCGGTCTCCGTGTTCGGCGGCGGTCAGATCAGGGCGGTCAGGAGCGCGGCGGCCAGGGCCACGAGGGCGACGGCGGTGATGTCGCCCGCCAGGCGCAGGCCCGCGTACTTGCGGCGGGCGATCTGGGAGAGCAGGACGACGTGGGCCGCGCGGTCGGCCGGCGCATCGAGGTCGGCGAGCAGCTCGTCGGTGGTGCACAGCGACCAGTAGAGGAACGAGCCGCGGGGGTGTCCGGTCAGGCGCGGCCGTACGACGATCAGCACGACGAGCATGGCGGCGACCAGGCCGACGGTGCCGGCGCCGACGAACACGGCGGACAGGCCCGGTAACGGCTTGCCGGGCACGGCGGCCACGAGCGCGGCCAGCGGCAGCGAGAACGCGGTGAGCAGGACGCCGGACTTGGCGTCGGTCCGGCTGATCTCCGCGAGCACCGTGGCGGTGGCGGCGTCCAGGCGGGTGTCGATGTCCTTGGGCATGAGCGTGTCCTTCCGGGTCAGCGGACGTCGTTGCGGTTCTTGGCGAACAGGCCCTTGGTGGTGCTGGAGACCGTGGTGCTCTCCTGGCGGACCGAGCCGGTGTAGTGGTTGTGGACCTCCCTCGGCGCGGTCGCCGCCTTGGCGCGGCCCACGGCCTTCAGGAGCGATCCGGCGGCGAGGACCAGGGCGACGGGTCCGGTGGCGCCGATGGCGAGGGTGACCGGGTCGACCTGCCCGAGCGTGTAGAGCACGAGCGACGCGGCGCCGCCGACGGACAGGGCCGCGACGCTGCCGGAGAGCATCAGGGCGCTGGCGTCCGTGGCGCGCTGGGACATCGGCGTGCGGCCGGGCTGGGCGACCGGCGGGGTCGGCCCGTAGGCCGGCGGCTTGGTCTCGTCGCGGTACGAGGTGGGCACCTCGTACGGCGGCGCGTACGCCTCGGTGATGAGCTGGCGGGCGCGGGCGTCGGCCTCGTCGGCGCTGAGCGGGGCGGCGTTGCGGTCGTAGTCCACTGGGTGCTCCTTCGTCGGTGGCACTGCGGGGGAAGGGCCGGGCTCGGGAGGCGGAATCTCCCGGGCCCGGCGTGCTGGCTGGCTAGCGTGCTGACGTGCTGGCCTGCGGGCGTGCTGGCATGCCCGCAGGGTCTGCTGTGTGCTGCTGTGCGGGGTCAGTCCGCGGGGATGGGGACGATGAGCTGGGTCCCGTCGGGGCGGGCGAGCTGGCCCTTGGCGCGCATGCTGCTGACGGTGGTGAGCACGGAGCCGCGGCGGACCTGGCGGCCGCGGTCGGCGTTGAGCGCGGCGACGAGATCGACGATGGCCAGTCCGTCCGCCGGCAGCACCGCGAGGATGCGCTGGGCGGTCGACATCGTGGCGGTGTCGGGCTCGGGCTCCGGCTCGGGGCCCGCTCCCACGGTGCCCTCCTCGGGGCCTCCACCGGCCGTCTGACGCTCCTTCGCCGTCATGTGGGCCTCCAGGTCGATCGTCTCGCCGGGAGGGGCGTGGTCGCCGTACAGGTCGAGGATCACCGGGTCGAAGCCCTTGCACGGCTCGATGCTCCCGACGACGTAGGTGCGGGCCATGCTCGTGGGGCGGATTCCGGTGAGGTGGTAGAGCATCCCCTGCGAGTTCACGTCGTCCTCGTCGTCGGCCCGCTGCTCGTTGTAGCGGCGAATCCGGCGGACCTGCCCGACGACCTTGGGGATCGGCTGGAGGGACTCGCCGCGGGGGAGGAGGCCGTCGCTGACGAGCTGCTGCATCATGGCGCTGGACCAGCGCAACAGGATGACTTCGCCTTCCTTGAGCATGCCTCGGAGGGTGTCGCTGCCCCCGAGTTCGTCCAGGTGCCCGGCCTGTGCGGCGATGATGATGCCGACGCCCACCGACCGGCCCGTCCTGCCCAGTTCCTTGATGAGCAGGGCGGCTTCCTCGCGGAACGGGGCGCCCTTTTCGAGCAACCTGTTCGCTTCGTCGACGATCCCGTACATCAGCGGGTCCGGGTCGTCCTTGACGAAGCCGGAGCGGCCCAGCTCCGCGTACGCGTCCATACGGCGCTCGGCCTCGGCGACCAGGCCCCGCAGCATCAGGATCGTCTCGTACTGCGTGGTGACCCGGGTGGCCACGTTGCCCTTGGCCTCGGGCACCGACTGGCCGTGCTTGAGGTCGGCGAGGTGGACGACGATGCCGGACGCCTTGCAGGCGACCAGGATCGCCTGGACGAGCCTGGACTTCCCGGCGCCGGTCGTCCCGAAGACGGCCCCGCGCTGGGCGTTGCCGGTCTTGGGGTCGAACAACCTGAATCGGAGCGGTGATCCGTCGAAGTACGTGCCGAGCGTGATCCGCCCGCGCCTGTCCAGCACCAGGTCCTCGACGCTCACCGGCCGGACGCCCATCAGCGGGTTCGAGGGGTAGACCCTGACGATCGCCTCGCGGCCGACACCCTGCTCGAAGATGACGCGGCTGTAGTCCTCGACCTTCAGCAGGTCGCACAGCGCCTCGTGGTCGTACCTTTTGACCCCGCCCGGCGGGGTCTTCAGCACGTACTCGCGTACATCGAGCATTAGGTCAGCTCCTTGTGGACTTCGTACGTGTTGGCCTCGATCAGCTCGACGCCCGGCATCGCGCTGGCGGCGATCTCCGCCCACACCTCCGCGTCGCTGTCGCCCGGTCCCACCCCGGCCTCGGCCACCGGGCGCTGCCCGAGGACCAGGAGGCGGACGCCGGCGCCACGGCCGGGCACCGGGCCGATGTCGATCAGGTCCTCCGGGAGGTCCAGCTCGGCGGACAGGCCGGGCTTGGAGATGTCGGGCACGGGCTGCCCGCGCTTCTGGGCGCCGATGACCAGCGCCAGGCACTGCTCGCTCACCTGCTGGTGCTGCAGAAGCACGGTGCCGGGGGCGACGCCGCCCTCGATGGCGAACCGCTCGCCCCACCAACGGGCCTGCGGGCTGTCGTAGGTGGGGGCCACCGGTTCGACCGGCGCTTCCTCGACCTTCTCGGCTTCGGCGAGCGCCTGGGCCAGGGCCTCGTCGGTGAACTCACGGGCCGTGAGCCCCGGGCGCAGGAGCCAGGTGGCTCCGGTCCACAGCGCCACAGCCGCGGCCTGCACGAAAAAGGACACCGGCCCGTCGGGGGCCAGGCGCTCGCCGACGAGCAGCGCCGCGCAGCCCGCATGCGGGGCGGCGTAGATCGAGATGGCCGTCCAGCGCACCGAGGCGGGAGCGCGCAGGACCTTGGAGCTCCCCGCCAGGCCGACGCCGGCGGCGGCAAGGGCGGCGAGGGTTCCGGGGAGGGTGACGGCGTCGTTGCCCAGTCCCCCGGTGAGGACGACGGCTCCGGCGACGGTGGCGGCTCGGCCGACCGTCGCACGCACGCGAGCGAGCATGGGGAAGTACCTCCAGAAACGGGCGGGGCGGCCGGGCCACGAAGGCTCCGGCCGCCCCGTACGGGGGAGAGGGTCAGCGGTTGCTGTAGTACGTGCGGTCGGTGGGCTTGCCCGCCATCAGCTCGGCCACGGGCCCGTAGTCGGCCTCGTGGCCCTCCTTGGCCGCCCTGAAGTCGGCGGCCATCTCGGCGGCCTCGTTCGCGAGCGACTCCGCGTCGGCCAGGACGCCGCGCATCACCCCGGCCGCGTCGCGGTGGGCGTTGACCACCTCGCCCTCGACCCACAGGGTGCTGGCCGTGTCGGCGAGCATGTCCACCGACCGGGCGCAGTCCTCGACGTAGTTGTACGCGCCGCGCACCGCCTCGCTCAGCGCGAACATGGCGAGCGAGGCCATGCCCAGCTTGGCGGTGGCGACCGTGTACGTGATGCCGTCGGAGACCAGCTCGACGACCTTCGAGCCGACTCGTGCGAGATCCATTCCCATGGCTACTCCTTGTGGTACGAGGCGTCGGCGGGTGCGGTGTGGCCCATGTCGCGGACCTTGTCGGCGGCCGGCTTGTCGAAGGCGGCGGCGAGCTGCCCGGCGTGGGCGATGGCCTCGGCGGCCCGGGGCAGACCCCCGGCGACCGCCTGCGCCTTGGACTCCACGACCCCGGCCCGCTCGATCAGCCGGGTGCACCAGCCGACGAAGACGCCGGGCACCGACTTGGCGATCAGCTCGGCGCGCATCTCCTCGATCGCGCCAGCCAGGCGGTCGCACCGGTCGGCGACGAGCCGGGCGTGCTCGGCGCCCGCCATGATCTCCTCGGCCTGGTCCTCGTCCGCCTCGATGACGTCGTAGACGGTGAGGTCGGAGTCGGTGAACTGGGTGTCCCGTACGGGTGCAGGCGATCCCATGGGCGGCGCCCCTTTCCGTGGTCCTGGCACCCCGCCGGACGGCGCGGGCGGTGCTGCGGGTCCTCCTGATCCCCCCGGGAAGCAGTCGCCGCCGACCAGTTCCCTCAGCTTCGGCTTGGGCTTGGGCTTCGGCTTGGGCTCCTGGTCGAGCCGGTCGAGCGTCACGGAGTACGTGGCGTTCATCCCGGGCGGCGGCCTGAGCCACGCACCGTCCGACTGCGGGGCCTGCGGGGGCGGGGGCTGCTGGCTGCGGTTGCTGCGGGAACGCGACCCGGGCCTCGAGCCGGTCGGGCCGGGCGGCGGCTGCTTGGCCTTCTTCTTGCGCCCGACCTTCGGCGGTTTCGTGGGCCGGGGCGGCACGGTGGTCGTCGGCCCCGGCGGCGGAGCTGTCGGACGTGGCGGCGCCGTAGGCCGCGGCGGTGGCGGGGGCGCGGTCGGCGGTGTCGACGTGGGAGCCGTCGGCTTCCTGAGGTTGACCTTCGGGCGCTTCTTGAGGCTGACCCTCGGCGGCGCCGGGGGTGTGGCCGGCGGGGCCGTCGAAGGAGCCTTCGGGGCCTTCGTCAGGCTGACCTTGGGCCCGGCCGGAGCGGCCGATGGCTTCTTCGGAGCCTTCGTCAGGCTGACCTTGGGACCGGCCGGGGCGGCCGACGCCTTCTTCTTGGCCCGGGTCAGTACCGGCGAGGCCAGGCTCTTGCGCCGCTTCTCCAGCCGCCTCCCGGCCCCTTCCGCCAGCGACTGCCCGAGGGTCGTACGGGCCTCGGCCTCGACCTTCCGCTGCTTCCTGGCCTTGTCCTTGGCCTTGGCCCGGTCCTTGAGGCGGCGATTGCGGATCTTGTCCTTCACCGCCTGCCCGCTGTCCCGGCTGCGGTTGCGCCTCTCCCGGTCGGCGTCCTGGTCCTTCGCCCGGGTCTCCAGCCGTGCCGACTGCCGGTCCGCCTTGCGCTGGGCCTTCGCGCCCTGCCGGGCCGCGGCCCGCTCCTGGCGGCCCCGGGCCCGCTCCATGGACGGGCTGGAGGGGCTGGAGCTGGGCGACTTGCCGCCGCTGGGGCTCTTGAGTCCTTTGCCGGAGCCGTCCTTGCCCTTGCCGCCCCCGGTGGACCCGGACGGGCCGCTCTTTCCGGAGCTGCCCTTCCCGCCGGCCCCCGACGAGCCGGTGCCCGCCGACGTCTTGCCGCCCGACCCCGGCTTCCCGAGGCCGGTCGACCCGCTGCCGGTCGACGTCTTGCCGCTCCCGGCGGACCCGCCCTTACCCGGGCCGCCCTTGCCGTGGCCGGTGGAGCCGCTGCCCGTGGAGCCGGACTTCGTGCCGCGTCCGCCTCCGGCGCCGGCGCCCTTGCTGCCGCCCGACGATCCGCCGCCACCGCCCTTGGAGCCGCCGCCCTTCGAGCCGCCGTCGGTCAGCGACTTGAGGCGACCCTTGGCGCGGGCCTTCTCCGCGTCGCCGCCGATCTGCGCCAGGGCGGCCTCGTGCTCAGCACGGTTCTTGACCTTCTCGGCCTTCGCCTTCGCGGTCGCCTGCCGTACGGGGGCCAGGTCCTGAAACTGCTGGCGGCGGTCGGCGAGCCAGCCGGTCATGCCGCGCAGGGCCGCGACCGCGGTGCCGATGGCGAGGACCATCGCGGCCCGGCCCGATCCCCTGACCCCTCCGGCGACGCCACCGGACTGGAGCGCGGCCGGAACCTGCGGCGAAGCCGCGCCGGGCACCGCGGGGACGGGCGGCGGCGGGACCGCCGGCGCGGGAAGGACCAGCGCCGGGTGAGCCAGCCCCGCCGGGGCGGGTGCCGCAGCCGGACCCGCAACGGGGCCCGGGGACACGGGCGGCGCCGCCGGGGGCGAGGGCGTCGCAGCCGGGGGCGGTGGCGGAGGAGGCGGTGGAGGGGGCGCCACGGTCCCCGCCGGACGGATCGGGATCACCTGGCCGCCGCCGCCGTTGTTGTTGCCGTTGCTCATCGAATTCTCCCGGAAGAGGGTTGACAGACGGTGACCGCCTCGCGTACGCGCGCACGTGCCCGTGCGCCCGTGTGCCCGTGCCTCCGCATTACGCGAGGGCGAGGCGCTCACCGCCTGGATTGACCGGTGGATTGATTGACCCGGTGGTCACTGCTCGTAGCGGGAGACCCAGTTCGCGATGCTCCGGGAGAGGTCGTTCCACACGTCCTCATCCCCGGCCTTCTCGCGGGTCGCGGCGACCGCGCGGGCTCGCTCCATCCACGACTCGGCCAGGCCGCGCGGACCGCGTACGGCCCGCTCGGCCTGGCGCTGCTCGAAGTGCGCCCGGCGGTTGGCCGCCTGACGCTCGGCCTTGGTCTGCGCAGCCACCGTCAGGCCCCCTTCCGCAGCCCGTCGAAGACGTCACCGAACTCGTCGCGCTGCGTCGGGACCCCGCTGGCGGGCGCCGACTCGATCGCCTCGGGCTGCCCGGACTTGGCCAGCTCCTTGCGCCGGCGCTTCGCCTCGCGCTTCTGCGGCAGCTCCTCGTACGACTTCTGGAGCCGGGCGTTGAAGCTGATCAGGTCGCTGATCACCTGCTCGACGTCGTCGGCGGCCTTGAACAGCGGCTTGCCGACGTGCCAGGCCCGGAGCTTGGCCTGACCGGGCCAGTCGCCCTCGATGGACTCCATCTCCTTCAGCTCCGCCTCCATCTCGCGGGCCAGGCGCCGCAGGTCGTCGGCCAGCGGAAGGAGCTGCGCCCGGCGCTGCTCCAGGTGGATGGCCCGGGTCACGGGCGACAGGAGGTGATCGGAAGTCCACTTCTCGGCGGAACTCATGTGTTTCTCCCCTACCGTTGTGGTCGTGACCAGGGCGATATCCGCGTCCTGGTCGTGGTGACTGCTTCCGGCAGTCGCGACGAAGGCCAGCCCGTCTGCTTCGGGCTGGCCTTCATCGGTGGTGCCGGCGGGCGGGTCACGCCTCGGTGCGCGAGGCGGCCTCCGGGTCGAAGCCGCGGGCCGGGTCGTACCCGGCCTCGATCAGCGCGATGGCGTCGGCCTTGGTGGTCGACGCGGTGCTGCCGGAGGTGACGCCGATCGCCGTGGCGACCTCGTCGAGCGTGACGTCCTCCGGGGACTTCGCCAGGATCATCCGGGCGACGATCCGCACCCGGCGCTGGCGCGGGGTGAAGTTCGCGGCGTCTTCGGCCTCGACCGCGCGGCGGGTGATCGCGGCCGTCTGGAACCGGGCTTCGGCCGCTCGCTTCGTCGCTTCGGCCGCTCCGGCTTCGGCTTCGGCCGCTCGGTGAATCCCTTCGAGCGCCTTCGCCTTGTCCGTCTCCGTCTTCGCCAGCGCGGCCATCTTCTCCGCGTTGGCTTCGGCCGCTCGCGCGTCGGCTTCGACCGCTCGGGCCGTCGCTTCGGCTGCTCGACGCTTGGCTTCGGCCGCTTCCTCGGACTCGACCGCGTCGCTCAGCGCGGTCGCCGCCCGAGCTTGCGCGTCGGCCCGCGCCTCCGCCTCCGCGACCGCCCCGCGGGCCTGGGCCCCGGCGACACCCTCGGTGGCGCTCAGGTCGGCCGTCAGGCTCGCCATCTCCTTGCGGTGCGCCAGGCGCTCCTTCTCCGCCTGGTGCTCGGCCCGCTCCCGCTCCAGCTCCAGGTCGCGGCCCCGCTTCTCGGCCTCCTGCTGGCGGCGCAGCTCCTCGCGCGCCATCCGGTCCGGCAGCGCCAGCGCCTCGTCCACGGTCAGCCCGTACGGCGCGAGCTTCTTGGGGAGCCGGGCGAGTGCTTCCTCGCTGCCCTCCTCCAGCCCGGCCTTGGCGATCTCCGCCTTGTACTCGGTCCAGGCGTCGAAGATGGCCCGCTCCCGCTGGCGGGTGACGACCTCGCTGTACGGGAGGTCCCAGATCTTCATCACCTTGAAGATGCTCCAGGTCGTGCGCCCGGCCAGGACCCAGCGGTGGCCGGGGATGGTGTCGTGGTCGGCGGGGAGCGCGGCCTGGTGGACCAGGATGCGGCGCCCAGCCTCGACCCCGATGACGAACAGGACCGGCATCAGCCCGTGGGACAGGGCCTTGTCGATGTGGTCCTTGATCGCGCCGAATGCGGCGGCGTTGAAGTACACGCTGGCCACCGTCATGACGTGCGCGAGGAACCGCAGCAGGGGCCACGACGTACGGATCGTCGCCATGAACAGGTCCAGGATCAGGCAGGTGACGATCGCGACGTCCACGCCGATCGCGAAGAACTTCCCGTCGTCCACGGAGAACCCGAAGACCGTGTGCCCGGCCTTGCTGAGGTTCCCGAAGGAGAGGTAGAAGCCGATCGCGCCCATGACGCAGCCGCCAACGACCGCGGCGATGCCCAGGGCAATCTTCACCTTGCGGCTGACGTCCGGCGTGCCGGTCGGCGCGTCCTCCTCCAAAGTGCCCGAAGCCTCGGCCGGAGTGGCCGAAGGGATCGGGCGAGTGCCCGAAGCGGCCTCGCGGAAGGTGGGGACCGGGTCGGGCTCGTAGGGCGCCGGCACCTTCGCGGGCGGCTCGATCGTGGTGGTCATGCTCTCTCCATCCGAAGCGGTGCGGGGGCGGGTCCGGAGCGGCCGAAGCAGCTCCGGACCCGGGTGGCCAATGATCAGGTGCAGCTCGGACATGTCTGCGAGGGCGGGCCGGAGAACCAGTTGCCGCACTGGCTGCACTGCCAGTCGCCCGCCGCGAGACGGGCCAGGAAGCGGACCGCCCGCCGGGCCGTCCTCATCCCGTGCACCGGCAGCGCCAGAACTCGCAGATCGGGCAGCGGTCGTTCCCGCCGGCCTTCAGCAGCCGGTCCGACGTCGTCCACACCGAGCCGACCGCGAAGGGCTGCCCGTCCTCGCGCCGCGTGTCGCGGACGACGACGGCGAACCGGGCGCTCTGGCGGTGCAGCAGCTCCCGGGCCCGCGCGGGGTCCGTCACCAGCTCCAAGACCTTGAAGGCCCCGTCGACGTTCTCGTAGATCGCGCCCTCGGTGCGGGGGCCGATCACCTGGGCGAGGGTCGGCGTCGTCATCGCACGGCCCCCGTCCCGATCGCCGCGAGCTCAGCGCACAGCCGCTCCAGCGGCCCGTCCTGCGGGTCCATCGCCATCTCCCGGCGGACCCGCGCGGAGCGGTAGTGGGCGTAGACCCGGCGCCGGGCGAACACCGACAGCAGCCCCGCCGCGTTGCGGATCTCGTTGCCGCGCAGCAGGTACTGCCAGACCATCAGCCACACGTCCTGGGCGAGGTCCTCGGCGTACGCGGCCCGGTCCTCCAGGCGGAGCGTGCGGGCGACGATGCCCAGCACCCTGACGTGCTGGTTCGCGTAGATCTCAGCGAGGTCAGCAGCCAGGGCCTCGTCATGGGTAACGTTCTTCACGGGTCGCACCTCCATGCGATCTGGGCCGCCAGGCCCGGCCGGTCCCGCGCTCCAACGCGGGGCCGGCCGAAGATGAAGAAGCCACCGGCGGCCGAAGAAGCGGCGTGATG
>NZ_JBIAQX010000035.1:0-24729 GCF_042889445.1 Streptomyces sp. NPDC002602
ACTCCCACAAGCCGTCCGGCACCATCCGCTGCACAAGCCCAGTCGTCACCACACCAGACTGCCGCAAGATCACACCAAACGAAATGGCGTCTTAACTGAGCGGTATTGGTCGACCATCTGCCGGTGGCAATAACCCTCCGACTGCCCGCCCCGACCCTCCAACCAGCCCGGAACCGGCAGAGCGGCACGGACCTCGGCCCATTCCGCGTCCGTCATGTCCGACGGATACCGAGGCTCCCGGCCCGGACGATCGCCCGCATTCCCGTACATGTGGGCGAGGCAGTCACACGACCGGGAAGACGAGTTGGACGACGCGGCGGACAGCACGAAAGACTGCGGCACCAGGGTCTCCTGACGCTCGGATGGATTCGACACCCACGAGCTGTTCGGGAGGCTCTGCCTTCATGCCCAGACCCTCAGAAGATCACCCGGCCGGGCAACCACACTCGAACTCACGCCCACCATGATCGATAGGACAACGGCCACTCACCACATAGGACACGGTCCTTGGGACTTGTCACTCTCATCTGATGAGTTCAAGGCAATCTTCATAGCGTGGCAGTAGGCCTCGGTCGAGCAAACCAGCGAGCGATGGCGCCGCCCGGTCGCGCTCCGACTGCAGCGCCTCTTCGATTGGCCACTCGATACCCAGTTCTGGATCGAAGGCGTCCACTGAATGCTCTCGCTCGGGCGCGTAGGGGTTAGAGACCAGGTAGCTGACTGTAGCGGTCTCAGTCAGCGCGCAGAAGCCGTGTCCGAGCCCTGCGGGTAGATAGACCGCAGCTCGTTCGACGTCATCGAGTTCTATGGCCTCCCACCGTCCGAAAGCGGGGGAACCTACCCTTAAGTCGACGACAACATCGAGCACTGCGCCCTGCATACAGGTCACGTATTTCGCCTGCCCGCGCGGCACTTCGGCGAAGTGGATTCCTCGTACCACCCCACGCGCCGACATCGAGAGGTTACCCTGAACCATTGGCGGAATACGATGGCCAAGTACGCCCGCAAGCAGGTCGGGTCGGTACCACTCTAAGAAGGCGCCGCGCGCATCCGTGTGCTGGCGGGGGACCACTCGAAGGGCGCCGGGAACCATGAGCTCCGTTATTTTCACGCGCTCTCCACTCGTCCACCGTCGAGCAGCCCCAGCAAGTAGTCTCCGTAACCACTGCTGACCAACGGCTCAGCAAGGCGAGCCAGTTGGGAATCATCGATCAGACCGAGGCGCCAGACCACTTCTTCCACACAGCCGATCTTGAGGCCTTGGCGCTCTTCTATGACCCGGACAAACTCTGACGCATGGACGAGCGAATTGAATGTGCCTGTGTCCAGCCATGCAGTGCCCCGATCGAGCACCGTGACCTCAAGTTCACCGCGCTCCATGTAGGCGAGATTCACATCTGTGATCTCCAGCTCGCCGCGCGGGCTCGGCGTGAGCGAGCGGGCAATATCGATGACTTGGTTATCATAAAAATATAAACCCGGAACAGCATAGCGAGATTTGGTGTGATGGGGCTTTTCTGTCAATGCAACCACCTCGCCCTCTCCGTCAAATTCAACAACGGCGTACGCGCGAGGATTCGACACGGGACACGCAAAAATATGTCCACCGCAGGGCGCCGCCGCGGCGTCTGTCAGCCTACGCATGAGGTCGGCCCCGTGGAAGATATTGTCACCAAGCGCCAGGGCCACCGGCCCGTCACCTATGAACTTCTCCCCGATCAGAAATGCCTGGGCCAGACCGTCAGGACGCTCTTGAGTAGCATAGTCAATACTAATTCCGAACTGTTGTCCGTCGCCGAGGAGTTGTTGGAAATTTCCCTGGTCTGATGGAGTGGTGATGATCAACACCTCCCTCACTCCGGACAGTAATAACGTGGAGAGCGGATAGTAGATCATTGGCTTATCAAAGACAGGGATGAGCTGTTTCGAGACCGCCATTGTTGCGGGCCACAGTCGCGATCCCGCGCCACCTGCAAGTATGATTCCGCGCATTTAATATATGATACGGGCAGACTGGCTCGATGGGAAGCCGACTCCTAGGTAATCTCGATCAGCTGAGAGCAGCTGTTGAGACCTCGGTGGCCGCTCGACTGCAACCTGACAACACCTCAAGTCTTTTTAGTGTTGCTGTTCGTCTGTCAGGTGGCGGTGAGGAAATCGGGCCTTAGAGCTCGTAACAGGATCTTGGTGAGATGTCCTGGTCGGGCGTGACCGGTGTGAGGATTCGGCTGTTGTGGTGGTGTGAGTATTCGGCCGTGGACTGTGGATGACGACTTGTGGGCACGTATCGAGCCGCTGTTGCCGCCCTGGCCGACGAGGTCACCAGGGCCTCGACCTGTAGCTGACCGGCTGTGCCTGCAGGGCATCTTGTACGTCCTCTGCAACGACATCGCGTGGCAACTCCTGCCGCCTGAGATGGGATTCGGGTCCGGACAGACCTGCTGGCGCAGACTGGAGCGTTGGCAGGCAGCCGGGGTCTTCGACCAGCTGCACCGGATTCTCCTCGCCGAGCTGAACGCGGCCAGCCGCCTCGACTGGTCCAGGGCTTGCGTGGACGGCTCACACATCCGGGCGAAAAAAGGGGCGCCGACACCGGTCCGTCGCCGGTCGACCGGCGGAAGACAGGCAGCAAACACCACCTGATCTGCGACGGACGCGGCACCCCGCTCAAGGTCATCACGACCGCGGCGAACGTCAACGACGTCACCCAGACCCTCGCCCTGGTCGACGGCATCCCACCAGTGGCGGGCCGCCCAGGCCGGCCCCGCAGACGCCCGGACGCTCTGCTCGGCGACAGGGCCTATGACTCCAACCCCAACCGTGATGAGCTGCGTAAACGCCGGATCCTGCCCGTCATCTCCCGCAAGGGATCCCCGAACATCAAGGGCCTGGGCAAGCTCCGCTACGTCGTCGAGCAAACCTTCGCCCTGCTCCACCAGTTCAAACGACTCGCCGTCCGATGGGAACGGCGCACCGAACTCCACGACGCCTTCGTCTCCCTCGCCTGCAGCCTCATCTGCTGGCGACGCCTCAACAAGCCCGACGCATGATCGTGTTACGAGCTCTTAGCGTCACGCTGCTCTATGGCGAAAACGCCTGCATCGAAGGCTTGTGTGAGCATTGAGTTCCAGGGGGCAAGGGGGGGCATACCAGCATTTATCCAGCCACGATGCCCAAGAACACTCCAGGCTGGCCGCCGCGCTCGCGCAGGATATCGGTCCGAGCTCACCGGCCTGATCCGTTCCGGGGCAAGGCCAGCTAGAGCAAAGGCCTCTCTAGCGAGCCTATACCAGCTAGTCTGGCCCGAGGCAGTGCCATGGTAGATACCTGGACGCGCATGCCCCGCCTGTGCAGCCCGCCCTAGAGCGACAAGCCGCGACGCGAGTGCGCCGCTCCACGTTGGCTGGCCAATCTGATCGTCAACGACTTGCAACTCGTCATGATCCGTTGCCAGTCGAAGCACGGAAGCAATGAAGTTGGGGCCGTTTGCCCCATAAAGCCAAGCGGTGCGAACCGTGTACCCGAGCTCACGCAAGAGTTCGCTCACCACCTGTTCACCCGCAAGCTTGGTGCGACCGTATGCATTGACCGGCACAGGGTAGTCATCCTCGGACCAGGGGACCGTGCTCTCCCCAGAGAACACATAGTCCGTGGAAACATGCACCAACCGAGAATTGTGGCGGGAACAGGCAGCAGCAAGATGGCCCACTCCGGTGGCGTTTACGGCAAAGGCCGAGGACTCGTCAATCTCAGCCCCTTCCACGTCGGTCCATGCCGCCGCGTTGACCACCACATGGTGTCCTTCCACCATGTGGTGTACCCGGTCAGCGTCGGTGATGTCCAAGTCTCCATGCCCGAGGGCCGTGAATTCGACCTCCCCAGCCTTCTGCAGAGCCGCCATTACGTCCTGGCCGAGCATCCCGCCCGCCCCAGTGACTAACCAGCGCGTCATTGTGAGAAGTCCCCACTGCCGCGGAGCGGGCTCCACCAATCACGGTTCTCTTGATACCAGTCAAGAGTGTCGACGAGCCCCTTCTCGAACGGAATCGAAGGCATGTAGCCGAGCTCATCACAAATCCGTGCATAGTCCAGGGAATACCGCATGTCGTGCCCTGCGCGGTCAGAGACGTATTCGACCCTGTCCCAGCCCACCCCGTAGGCATCGAGCATCCGACCCGTTAATTCGATATTCGTCATCTCCGTACCGCCACCAATGTGGTAGACCTCGCCAGCACACCCGTGGTGCAAAACCAGGTCTATTCCTACACAGTGATCTGATACGTGCAGCCAGTCCCGGACGTTGTTGCCCTCACCGTAGAGCTGAACCGTGCGCCCCTCCATGAGCCGCGTGATAAATAGAGGGATCAACTTCTCAGGGAATTGATAAGGACCGTAGTTGTTCGAGCAGCGGGTGACCACCACGTCCATTCCGTGACTGCGAGCCTGTGCTAGCGCCAACATATCAGAGCCCGCTTTGCTGGCAGCGTAGGGCGAGTTGGGGGCAAGCGGTTGATTCTCCGCCCACGAACCCTGCTCGATCGAGCCGTACACCTCGTCGGTGGAGACCTGCACGAAACGGCCGACCCCGTGTTTGCGGCAGCTGTCCAGCAGTGTCTGTGTGCCGAGGACATTGGTAGCTACGAATTCATATGCGCCGAGAAGAGATCGGTCCACATGAGTTTCTGCAGCGAAATTTACTAATACGTCATGCCCAGGAACCAGTGCATCCACGAGGTGAACATCCGTGATGTCCCCGCGTACAAAAGTCAGGCCAGGATGATGTGCAACAGAGTCAAGATTCGAGATGTTCCCAGCGTAGGTCAGCTTGTCTAGTACCGTGATCTGAACGTCGGGAGAGGAAATTAGTTCACCCAATAGTGATGCACGGACGAACTGTGACCCTATGAAACCTGCTCCACCAGTGACGAGGATCTTCATGACACTAGATACCATTTGAGTTGAGGCGCGACGGATAATAGTTATCAAGGGCCGACAACCAATCCCAGGTGTACTGCGAGTCGGAACTTACGCGAGCGTAAACATCGAGCAGCCGATTCTCACGCAGCGCGTCGTATGTTTGTTTGAGCTGCGCCGAACGTTTCCCCTCGGAGCCAGTCCATATATCGTAGAAGGATTCCGTCCGCACATTCCCCAGCGGGAATCCAACACCCCATACTCTGTCGTTCTCGATTACTCCTGTAGGTCGTACAACACACTTCCACCCAGGAACCGCGTCCGTAAAAGAATAGATGGAAAGCCGGTCCGGTTTATCACCGCGCGCTAACAATGCATCGTTGAAGGTGAGGAGGTAGCCCCGCTCGGCCATTTCGGCGCGCAGCGATGTCATCATCTCCGAAAACTCAACGAACTGTCCATGACTAATCCCCATCCAGTTTTTCTTCGCACGGCCTACGTTACCAAGTGTCAAGACGCTGTGATTCCTCACTCCCATTTCATAGAGAACCCCAACGAAAGACTTAAAATCCCTGAAGTTGTGTTTAGTGATTACACTGATTACACCGACTTGCACCCCGCCCTCCAGGAGAAGCTGAATACCTTTGACAGTTTGCCCATACGCTCCCTTCCACCGATGTAGATCGTTAGCGCCCGAGAACCCGTCGAGACTGACGCTCACACGACTGACTCCACTGTTTTGGATTCTGCTTACACGTTTAGCGGTCATCCCAGTCCCGTTGGATATGAGGCTGGAAAACATCCCCTTCTTGCCGCCGACGGTTTCAAGGGCTTCCCATATCCCAGGTTTCAGTAGCGCCTCCCCTCCCGTTAGTGCCACCTGTAGAACCCCCATCCTTTCACAATCGTCAATTATCTGGCATATATCACCTACGCTTATCTCATTAACCATTTCCGCATAGCGCGATGGGCTGGAATTAGAGTGACAATAGATGCAATCCTTATTGCAGAAATAGGTAGTGTCGATGTTCACTTTCAGCGGAAAAGGCATGTAGTTCTCGGCAGGGTCGCGAATCAATCCGGACTCAGTTGCCCGATCAGCGAAATCCGCCGGATTAAATTCCGAAATGTAGTTATCCTCCCAAGAGTACTCAAAGCCACCAAACCACTCTGAGCGAAACGTCTTCTTTATCATATCCTGATCATCCCCATAGTTGACTTGGATTAGATTACACGATCGGGACGTGCGGATTCTTAGTCAAATTTTGCGCAAGCTGGCAGAAAGCACTGGCCATCTCACTCGCAATCTCCGACGAGAGCTTGGCGCGGCTGTACTGCAGTCGGCAGACAACTGCATTTGGTTGTTCCTCTAAATGCATCGACAGGTCGAATTTTGCAGTCGAACTATCCAGCGAAACACTTGTCACTCTCACGCCACCAAGCTGCAGCTCTGCAGCATTTTTTCTGTGCAACGCAAACAAGAACTGTGCAGGCATCACAGGTGAAGCGCCGTATGGGTAGGTGAAATCTGGCTCACCAACTGCCGGGATAGATAGGTCCCTATGAGACAACGACTTCACCACTGATCGCCGAGTTTCGGCTAGCAATTCTGAGAAAGAAACACCCTTGAAGACCCTAAGCTGCATTGGAAGTAGACTTACGGAGGGACCAACTATTTTCTCGAATTTGATGTCCTCGTGAATTGCTACAGGTGAACCGATGACAATATACTCTTCACCTGAATACTTGGAGAGCAGCACCCCATATATAGAAAGGAGAGTCATGTATAGCGTCGCCGAACCTTCCCTTGCGACCCTCTTCAGTTGCTCCAGTAGGGGGCCTTGAAGCGTGAATTCGAAGAAGCCACCGCGGTAGTTCCGAGCACCCGCTACGTTAGAACCACCAGCAATATGAACAGTTCTCGGCGCATTTCTAAGGTACTCACGCTGGAACGAGGTGAGCGCCAGTTCTCTAGCAACGGTAAAGGTATTCCGCTGCATGTAGGCGTAGTCGGTGTACTGAACGCTCAGTGGAGGAAGGTCTGCCTCCCTGTTCTCGGCCAAGGCAGCGTAATACTCGCTCAGATCACGTAAGAGAGCCGCGCGAGAAGAAGGACCGTCTCCGATGATCCTGTGTCCCGTAAGGATCAGGGTGTGATCATCAAGACCCATTCTTAACAGCAGAACCTTAAACAAGTTTCCGCCAGCTAGGTCAAATTGTGTGGCAGAGGCAGCATGTGCCAGCCTTTGTATCTTCTGGCATTGGAACTCTTCATGCAGCTCACTCAAGTCTTCAAAGTCAAAGAAGACATGCGAATCCTCTTTGATAACTTGATATGGTGCACCACTGTCCGCGGCGTAGCAGGTGCGCAGGGTTGCATGACGTGTGACCAATTTGTTGAAGGCTTCCCTTAAAGCCCTGAGGATTAATTGCCCCTCAAGCCGCATTGCAAGGACATAGTTATTTGACGGACTGCCAGGAGTCCTCTGGTGTTGTTTCCACAGTTTCTCTTGACTTGTCGACAACGGGACCTTTTGGGGTTGAGACCTACCTGCTGCCTCGTCGGTCCCGCCGGGTTTAGGCTCGTCGCGAATCTCATCCCGTGCTTGCGACCTTGTAAACTCACCGCTGTCAATGAAGGCGGATAGTTTCGAAATGGTGGCCCGTTCAAAAAAGGCGGCAAGGGGTATGTCGACGCCTGAACGTTTGATAAATCTCGCCTTGACGCTCGCCGCTGCCAGCGAGTTTCCTCCCAGGTCAAAGAAGTCGTCGTGGATCCCAACCTTTCCCAAATCGAGCACGTCGGCCCATATTGAGCAGAGAACCTTCTCTGTGCGCGTTGAGGGTGGGGCAAACGGAGCGCGTTCTGCTGTCAATGGCAGAGTTTCGTAATCGATCTTGCCGCTTTGCGTTCGAGGAAACGCATCAAGCACGAGAACGGAGGAGGGAACCATGTAACGCGGTAGCCATTGGATTACATGGTTTCGAATGTCGAGTTTTAGGGGAGGATTCGACTGGGTTTCCGGTATCACGTATCCTAAAATACGAGCGTTAGTGCCAGCTCCCACCACACGTGCAACCGCGTCGGCAACCAGTGGATGCTTGTTGAGAACCGATTCCACTTCGCCTAGTTCAACTCGGTTTCCTCGAACCTTTAGCTGTCCGTCCTCGCGTCCGATGTATTCGAGGGCTCCTGCAGAATTCCACCGTACAATATCACCTGTCTTGTAAGTCCTATTGCCGGAAGCGTCGCATGTGAAGCGCTCATGGGTCACAGCAGGAAGGTTCAGGTAGCCGCGCCCAACACCTATGCCGGCTACATACAGTTCTCCTCTGACACCAACTGGTACGAGGTTGCCGGCCTTGTCACGAACCTCAAGAAGGTGGTTAGGGAGAGGCCTACCGATTGGAACGGTGCCTCCGCGGCCGGTGAGCTGATGAGCTGCAGCGCAGACTGTTGTCTCTGACGGGCCGTAGGCGTTATACAAGCGAACTCGATCAATCCACCGATTCGCTAGATGATCGGGAAAGACTTCACCACCCACGACCACGTCAGTTAGCGTGGGACTTTCTGCCGGATCAAGGGTTGCCAGCACCGAAGGAGGCAAGAGCGCGTGGCTAACTGACCCGGCGTCTATTGATGCCTGTAGTTCGTCCCCGCTCAGCTGGATGCTAGGTGAGGGTATGAAGATTCTCGCCCCGGCCGCCAAAGCTCCTATTATCTCCCATATCGAGGCGTCAAATGATGCCGATGCAAACTGCAGTACAGCAGATGTATGCGTGATGCGGAAGAAATCTATTTGCCATTGTGCGAGGTTTAGTAACCCTGCGTGTTCTATCGTAACGCCTTTAGGCATACCCGTTGATCCGGACGTGTAGATGACGTATGCAGCATCTTGCGGCATGGCGGAATCTAGCACTTGGTTGGATAGATCCGGACTCTCGACGTCTAGCCGATCCGACTGGAGAATCTCAATTTCGTTCTCCAAGCCTTCCCATACAGAGGCAAGGTTCTGCGTCGTGCACAGTAATGATGTTTTGGAGTCTTCAAGCATGAAGCGTAGCCTGCGGATGGGGGTTTTGGGATCCAAAGGGAGATAGACCGCTCCGCTTCTGAGCACTGCAAGAAGAGTGGCCACCATCTCGGGTGAACGTTGCATCATGACGGCAACGTGATCTCCCCGGCGAACGCCTCTGGAGTACAAGGAACTGGCTATCTTTCCAGAGGCCTCGTGAAGGTAGCTATAGGTCCAGTTTTTTTCTGTACTTGTTACAGCCACTGATTGGGGTGCCTCGAAGACATGGTTTGCTATCAGATCGCAGACCGAGATGCTTGCTAACTCTTTTCTGCCACCGTCACCAAATCGCTTCAAAACTTGCTGTTCGTGAGCATCCACCAACGTGAGTTCTTCGATGGGTGCCTCGGGGTTTTCAATTATCTGATCTATCAGTCGGAAGTAGTGATCGCTGAGACGTTCGATGGTCACATGTTCAAATAAATCTGTGGAATAGCGGAACTCGACTCGCATTGAGGTACTAGTTTGAATCACTACGACGGCGAGATCGAATTGACCTTCTTCTTTCGTTACGTCAAATGCGGATATGCGAAGACCGTCTTGCGAAACACTTCGTCCACTCCTCTCACTATCTGCCAGCGCATCTGCAAGCTGCCCGAAGGCTCTCGTGCTCTGCATGCTGAATGCTATTTGAAAAACGGGAGAGTGGCTTAGATCGCCTCCCGCGCCCAGGTCTTTTACGAGCAGCGGGAAGGGGTAATCTCGATGCGATAGGGATTCTGCCAGCTGGGCGTTCGTATCCGCCGAGATCTCTCGAAAAGTAGCACCGGGCTTGATTCGTGCCCGCAGGACGATGGGATTGACAAAATACCCCACAGTGTCCCTCATGTCCTTCGGCAAGCGAGGTGTCGTTGGGCAGCCAAGAAGGAAGTCTGTTTCTCCTGTGTACTTGTGGATCAGGACTTCAAAAGCAGATGCTAAATATCTGAAAGGGAGCACATTTACTGTTCGTGCGGCAGCACGAATTCTCACTACTTTGTCGGCCGGAATGTGCGCCACATGGGTTCGGCCGCGGAAACTCTGCTTTGGTGGTCGCGGTTTATCGGTTGGGAAGTTGACGGTCGTGTCCACACCAGAGCACAGATTCAGCCAATACTCCCGGGAGGATCGCAGCAGGGGCAACCTCTGGTCCTCGCTGTGGACAAAGCCTTCATATTTGCCGCCTGACTTCTCCCCGAGTCCGGGATGACTTCCCTTAAGTTCGGAATATATCCTGAATATGTCCCGCCATATAAGGCTGAAGGAGTACAGATCGCATACGATGTGATGTGCAGCTACTACTAATACAGCTCGCCGCGAATTCCTTACCAGGAGGGCTGACCTGAAAGGACCTTCGTTTCGCAAGTCAAATGGCAGCGATCCGATCCTTTGGGCCTCTGCTCGGACGTCCTGGGTGTCGGCATCCCGCATAAGATGGACTTTTAGTTGCCCGGCGGATCCTGGGCCCACGAAGCGACGCGTTTCAGATTCAAATTCAGAAAAGGTGCTGCGCAGCATTTCATGCCGTTCAAGCAGAAGTGAAACTGCTCTTTTCAATGCCCCCACATCTAAGTCGCCGTCAATGGTCGAAGCCACTATGACGTTGTAGCATGATGTGTCTGGGGCCAAGTTATAGAGGGTCCATAACGCTTGCTGGCCAATCGATAGCCCTAGCGGTTCCATGGATAATTCACGCCTCGAATCTGTGGCTATCTCTGTAATGCGCTGCCCTCGGTCCCGCAGCAAGCGCGACGGGTGCGCGCCTATGGGGCGGGAGTGACGATAGTCAAGCCGCAGGAAGATGTACACCCCGCCAGTTTCTGGGTTTTTTGATCTTGGCGTACCAGCTGGTCACGGAGCTATGCCGGTGCGGCGCGGCGCGGTTGTATGTGCTCAGTTTTGGCCACCGCCCAAGAGTGTCGATCGAATTTAGGGCTGCCGACCAGGTACTTCTTGAGTGCATGAATTGGAATCGGCCAAATTTTGCCCACGTGTAGTGGTTCTACGCCTTGGAAGGGCTCGCAGACGCGACAGCTGTACGCGGGTCGGGGCTGCCGCGCGATTGAGGTGATCTCTGTGGTGTGGACACGCCTGACAATGGATCTTGTTGATCCTGGAAGGTGTAGATCCACGTGGCAAGGCCCTCGAAGTACGGTGCGGAGTTCCGGTCCGACGCGATCGCGTTGTGGCGGGCCTCGGCGGGCAGGCGGACGTATCGGGACGTCGCGGCCGATCTGAATGTCAACCCCGAGACTTTGCGGACCTGGGTGCGTGATGCCGACGCATCGCCGGCCGGCGCCGGAACGTCACAGGACACCGAGGTCGAGCTGACCCGACTGCGTGCGGAGAACGCCCGGCTGACCAAGGCGGAGAAGGAATGGCAGCTCGAGCGGGAGATCCTGCGCCGGGCAGCGGCGTATTTCGCCCGGGAGATGAAGTGAAGACCGCCGCTTGGGACTTTGTCTCCGCCCACGCCGACACGTTCGGCATCAAGCGGATATGCCGGGTGCTGGAAGTCTCCCGCTCGGGCTACTACCGGCGGATTGCCGGCGCCCAGGCGAGGGCGGAACGGCAGGCTGCCGAGGATGCCCTGGTCGAGGGGATCCGTGAAATCCATGCCGAACACCGCGGGAACTACGGCGCGCTTCGCGTCCATGCCGAACTGCGAGGCTTCGGCCACACGGTCAACCGCGAGCGGGTGGCCAGGCTGATGCGCAAGCACGGCATCGTCGGCCGTCACCTGCGCAGGAAGAAGCGCACCACGGTTTCGGACCGGCTCGCGCCACCGGTGGCGGGCCTGGTCCAGCGGGACTTCACCGCCGGCGCTCTGGACGAGAAGTGGTGCGGTGACATCACATACGTGCAGGTCGGAGCAGCCTGGCTTTACCTCGCCTGCGTGATCGACATTCGCTCGCGCCGGGTGCTCGGCTACTCGATGGCCCCGCACATGCGCGCCGGGCTCGTCATCGAGGCGCTCCAGTCTGCGGTCGCGGCCGGCGAAGGTGAGGTCGCGGGAGTGATCTTCCACGCGGACCACGGATCGCAATATACGTCGGCCGCGTTCGCGCAGGTCTACGACCGGTACAGCGTTCGCAGGAGCATGAGCAGGGTCGGCTCGAGCTATGACAACGCCCTGGCCGAGAGTTTCTGGCAGGGCCTGAAGCGAGAAACGATGCACGGGAAGCTGTTCTCGACGTTCCGTCAGGCGAGGCTGGAGATCTTCGAGTGGCTCGTCTACTACAATGCCCGCCGACGCCACAGCGCGCTGGGCTACCTCTCCCCGATCGAGTTCGAACAGCAGCACCACAAGACAGCTAAACTCTCACTCGCAGCATGAACCTCTGTGTCCGCACTCCGGGGGTCACCTCACCCCGAGCCCACCCCCGGCAAGCAGTCCCAGCAGGCGAGCGATGACTCAGGGGGGCCACTGCCTTCGAGCGAGTACGTCGTTGCTGGCGAGTTCACGAAGTGGCCGTTCACCATCCCCAGCGGAACGCTGGAATGCAGGGAGGGGCTCTTCGTCACCTTCGAGTACGCCGGTACCGAGTGGGGCATCAACGGCTCCGCGCAGACCCGCGGCTATCCCTTCCCGGACAGGATCTGGGCGGAGGATCCGAACCTCGGGCACGGCCTGAAGATCAGCATGGACGAGGTTCTGAAGCGTGGGCTCACCATGTGTTGAACACGCGAGCCCCCGAACTACAGTCGAGGGCCCTGCCCGTCCAATGCGGGGCCCTCCTGGCACTTACGGCACGGTCTTTCGCGACACGCCAAGAATCCTTGTCAGGCTTTGTGCCGGCGATCTGCACCGATCCACTGGTAGCGACATCAACAACCAGGAGGATTCCAATGCCGCACGACGGAGCACGCCCGATATCGTCCTGCGTCCACTGCACGCGTCCGGTAGCGGAGGTCACGCACCCGGTCACGGGGCTGCCGCAGCCGCCCGTCCACATCACCATTCCGGGCGAGCCGGTCGACTGCCCCGAGCAGAGCGCCACGCCCTGACAGCACAACCGATGGGGCCCTGCGGGAAGACTGCCGCAGGGCCCCATCCTGCGTTCGCGGCCGGTGCCGAGACGCTCGTTGCGCGCAACACGTCCGCCTGCTGGCCACACGCACAATCTCGCGCAACCAGCCTCCACCAGAGTGGCTCTCCCGCAATCCTGAACCTTCCAGCCAACCGGGACGGAGCACTCCATGACCCTGAGGTTCATCGGCACCACCAGCGACGATGGTGACTGCCCCACGCTGTACGAGGTCGAAGGGACCGCCGACATCCTCGTACAAGGGGACCGGGTCGCCGATCCCGAGCAACTCGCCCAGCTCCGCCACGTGAAGTCGTCCGAGACGTTCGTGACCGTCCCCCGAGACCTCCTGACCCGGTTCGCTCCGCGCGCCGAGCCCCGCGAGATGATCCCGTTCTCCGAGATCAGTCACATGTTCCGCGAGTTCAAGCACACCGCCTGGCGACTGGAGACCCGCCGCGGCTACGCGACCGACCGCCGAAGCCCCAAGTGGGAACGGTGGAAGGCCGGCGCGGACATTGCCGCCGAGCCCCTCGACGCATGGCGAGAGAACGTGGCCGCGGCGACCGCCGAGGGGCGCCGGTTCGAGCGGGTCCGGCTCGTCGATGAGCCGCTGACCGACGGGCAGGCGTTCCTTCTGGCCTCCGGTCTGGGCAACGTCGCCGCAGGTGAGGACATCCGCAACCTTCCCCGTTCCCAGGCCGAGCGCCTCGGACTTCCTGACTGGGACTTCTGGCTATTCGACTCCCGACTCCTGGCCCGGTTCGTGTTCGCCGAGGATGACAGCACGCTGGGTGTGGTCCTCAGCGAGGATCCCGTCGACATCGCCGCCGCCTGCCAGGCTCGGGATGCTGCTTGGCACCACGCGATCCTCACAGTGGACTTCGCGGCCCGGGTACGTTCTTCTGCGTGACGACCGACTTCCAGCGTGGCCGTGAGGCCCTCGGCGCCCGGCTCAAGGAGCTGCGCGTCGAGGCCGGCCACGACGGCAAGGGCCTCGCCGAGCTTCTCGGCTGGCACCGAAGCAAGGTGAGCCGAGTGCAGACCGGCAAGCAGACTCCCACCCTCGCGGACCTGGAAGCGTGGGCCGCCGCAACAGGGCAACCGGGCGTCGCAGGCGAGTTGAAAGGACGTCTCGCGGGCATCGAACTGCACTACCGGTCGTGGCGTCGGCAGCTGGCTTCCGGTCACCGCGCGCGGCAGGAGCAGGCCATCACCGAGACCGAGTCAACGCAAATGATCCGCGGCGTGGAAATGGTTCGGATCCCTGGCCTGTTCCAGACGCCCGACTACGCTCGGCACACCTTCACCGCGAACTCGGAGTTCCGCCAGACACCGCGCGACGTCGAGGATGCGGTACGGGCGCGCATCCGCCGTCAGGAAGCCCTCTACACCCCGGGCAAGAGCTTCAGGTTCCTGTTGTGGGAGGGAGCCCTGTACGCGCGTACGACACCGCTCGCCGTGCACGCCGCGCAGATGGACCGGCTCATCGGCCTGGTGGGCCTGGACACCGTGGAACTCGGTGTGGTCCCGCTTACCGCTGACCTGCGCCGAGCACCGTCGCACGGCTTCTGGATCTACGACCGGCGCTTGGTCATCGTGGAGACGATCAGCACCGAGATGTGGCTCGACGACGAGGAGTCGATCCAGCTCTACGAACGAGCCTGGTCCTGGTTCGCCGGATCGGCCGTCTACGGGCCGCCGGCACAGTGTCTCCTCAGCCGTGCTCGAGGCGCCCTCGACGTGGCGTGAGCAACCCGGCTGCACCTGCGGGCCCGCTCTCGCAATCGGGCGCAACCGGCCGACTGTGACCCGCGCCCGTTCCTACCGTGTGGCCATGACGACGGAACAGCAGGCCAGTTCGGTGGAGTTTCCCGCCCTCGCCGGAGGCTGGTGCAACTGGCACAACGGGCCCTCGGGGACCGCGCTGGTAGTCCAGTGGGGCGAGTCAAGTTCTGGCCCGCCCAAGCCCCTGTACGCATGCGCGCCGTGCAGGGAGCAGCGCGGCCTACCCGCCGCGCCGGCTCGCTGCCAGGATGTGCCCGTACCGGGCGTTGCCGCTCTGTCCTGGGAACAGATCCAGGGCCGGTACTGCATCGCCTGCGGTACCGAGCTCGCCGATGACCGCGTGTGGCGGGACACCGTCATCGTCCATCAGGACGGGTACGGCCTGCCGTTCGAACTTTGGTGCTGCCCGGAGAGGAAGCCGAAGTGATGGCGTCGGATCTCACGTTCCCCGGACAGCGTCACGGCCCTGCCGACATCCTTGCGGGCATGTCGACTGCCCCGAACCCGCACTTCGCCCAACCGGCCCGGCCGCGGATGTTCAGCCGGCCCTGGCACCGCTACGCGTGGGCGCCGGTACCGCTGTTGAGCATGTCCCTCCTGGCGTGTCTCCCGTTCATCGTCGCCGCGTACCGGGGCGTCGTCAGCTGGTGGATCGCCGGCGCCTACACGGCCTGCAGCGCCACCGTTCTGGGCTTCGCCATCGTCCAGCCCAAGGTGAATGGCTGGTTCGCCGTGGCGGTCTGGGCTCTCATGATCACGGCCGTGGTTCACGTCTTCCTGCTCGACCGAGACGACCCGGGCAGCAAGACGTACAAGTGACGAGGTACCGCGCCGCGCGGGTGACTTCACGACGGCTCGCCCCGCGGCACGAGGCGGTCGCCGTCGAGGGCCAGGCCGTGCGCGTCGAGCCACGCTTCCCGACGGGCACGCCGCTCGTCGCGCTCCTTCACGAACCAGGCCAGGTCCACAGGCTCACCCTCGTCCGATCGCCGCACCGCCATGCGGACCGCAGGCAGCCAGCCACCGCCCCGGCCTCGGACAGGACCTAGAGAGCGGATCGCGGGGCTCAGGATGTGGAGGGCGCCGATGCAGGAAACGATCATGGTACCCGGAGCGGTTCGTGGCTGTTCCGTTGGTCCCGTAGGCCGCCTTCCCGCTGGCCGATGGGACGTACCACATCATCCGCGCCACCTACCCCACGGCGCCCCCTCGGGGCAGCAATGCCTATACACAGGGGGCAGCCATGTCTCCACCGGGGAGGTGGTGCTCCTGGAGCCCTGCCCGCAGTGGCCGATGGTGTCGTGGAAGAGCACCAACGTGGGCGACGGCCTCGTGCGGATCACCGACAGCGACAAGGACCCGTGGTGCCTTACAGCGTCCGGCGAAGACGACTCGGTGCCCGTGCTGCCCTGCCAGGAGGATTCCCCCGCCGTTTGGAGGATCGAAAAGACCGAGGAAGGGGTCCTCATCTTCGGCAGGGAGGGGGAGCCGCTGAGCGATGACGGCGTTCTGCGGAGTATGCGGACCGAAAACTCGACGAACGTCGCTTGGCGCTTCGAGCCCGTAACCGCCACCCCCGAGGAGCCCACCGAGGAGTAAGTCGAGGCCGAGCCTTCGGCGGAGGCCATCGCGGGCGTTACCAGCCTGCTGGCCCCGGGAGACGCCCGCCGCTTAAGGACGCGGCGGGTGGGCAGGGCGGTCCGGGTGCGGGGGCCTGGCGGTCACCGCCCGCAGAAGTCCATGCCCTCTTCTTTGCCGAAGATGACCTTGTTGCAGCGCATCTTCACCGTCGGCTCGTCGCCAGGGCTCTTGCAGTTGTAGAGCGTCTTCTCCTGTGCCTCGCCGATGAGGAACTCAGATCCGTCCGTCGCCCTCTCCGAGCCGAAGTCTCCGGGCCAGTCACCGCACTTCAAGTCCGCCGCGTAGGCCGGTGACACGGTGGCAGCACCGCCCAGTGTGCCGGCAGCGAGCACCAGTGCGGCAAAGACCGTGGCGATTCGACGGTTCATGACGAGATCCCTTCAAAGCGGTGCATTCTGTCCAACTCGCCATCCTTCCCCAGGGCCCCTGACTGCTACCCAGGCACGCCTGCCGGGGGCCGGTGTTCACCCGAAGGAAGACGTCAAGGACACCTTCCGCCACTGACCCGCGCACGGCCTCGGCCGCTGCGCCCGCTGGGCCCCGACCTACTCCCCCAGGTCGGGGCCCAGACACGTTCCCCCACCAACCAGGAACACGACCAACTTCGCCCCGCACTCGACAGCCGTTTCATGCCCGCCTGCGACGCAGTCGGCAACGTCGTCCCGTCGGGGCCTGACGCAGGCCCTTGGCCACCGACCCGCGCGACGAGCGAGGCACAGGCATGTGCCGGGCGGCTGTGGGGCCGCCCGGCACACGATCACTACGGTTTCGGCTGCCGCCCGTTCACGGGCAGCGGGCCGTTGTCGCCGTTAGCGGCGGTGGCCACGGTGGAACGACCTGGCCCAGGCGGTGACGGTCCGGCGAAGCGGCCTTCGGAGGCGTCTCCGGTCGCGAAGGACGGGCCGCGCTCAAGATCACCGCAAGGGGGACGAACTTCCGGCCGGGCGACTACACCGGCGCCGTGACGATGATGTTCGACGCCGTACCACCCGTGTAGATCGAAGAACGGCCCTCGAACAAGGACACGCCCGGGACAGGCGCGGTCACCGGACGAACGATTGACTTTCAGGGCACGTTGGGGGCACACCGCACAAGCCGCCCACGCGTACGCGAGGACGAGAATCACCCCTGCGGGGGAGACGAGCCAGCCCCGGACACACGGAAGCGGGGGGGGGGCCCCCCCGGGGGGGGCCCCCCCCGCCCCCCCCCCCCGGCCCCCCCCCCCGGGGGGGGGGGCCCCCCCCGCGGGGGGCCCCCCCCCCCGCTTCCCCCCTCGGGCGACCTACAGGTAGTCGGCCGGCTCCGCGGCGTAGGTGCCCGCGTGCGGGGCGTCGGTCAGGGGGTTTCCGTCAGTTCGAGCCGCACCACGCGCCCGCCGGGCAGCCGCACGGCGACCACGGAGCCGGTCGGCTCGGAGCTGGGGAACGGCTTCGCGTACCCGTCCACACCGAGCGGGGTGTACCAAACGATCTTGTTCATGATCTGTGTCCTTCCGAGGTCGGCACCACGGTGGCCCGTCCTCACCCCTTCGGCACTCTCAACACCGGAAAGACAGCACCCCCGCCGCCATCCCGCCGGACAGGGCCGGGGACCGCCGGTCAGCCGTGGGCGTGCCAGCCCCCGAAAGAGGTCAACAGAATGGTGACCGGCGCTGGACATGGGTGTGTGCCGGGCGGCTGGCGGACTGCCCGGCACACGATCATCACGACTTCGGCTGCCGTCCGTTCACGGGCGGCGGGCCGGGGTGCGGATTAGCGGCGGCGGCCCCAGGACTCGGTGTCGACGGTCCGGTTGCGGTCGTCGCGCAGGGTGGCGGTGTCGGAGCGGTTGTCCCAGACGTGGTCGCGCTTGCCCTGGAAGAGGTCGGTGCGGGAGTCGCGGCCGGATCCGGTGTGGATGCGGATCGTGGCGCGACCGCCGATGCGGACGTCGTTGAAGCGGTAGCGGTTGCCGTCGGCGTCGCGCAGCGTCCAGCCGCGCAGGTTGACCGGCTGGCGGGTGGTGTTGCGGATCTCGACCCACTCGCCGTTCAGGGAACGGTTGGACCGGTCGTCACGACCGGGAGCGTCGGCCTGGACCCGGGAGATCTCCACCCGCGGGTGCCGATCGTGCCCCCGATCCGCCGCGGTGGCGGGCAGAGCGGCGGCGGAGACGGTGGCGCCGGCGGCGAGGACGGTCGCGGCGACACGACGGGCGGTCGACGAAGCAGACATACGGTGACCCCTCAAGAACGTTGCTGCACCCGCCGATACGAGTGCTGTACCGGTGCGGTGACCGGCCCGTGGTGGGCCGAGGACCCGAACTCTCGACCCGACACGGCGCCGACCACAGCCCCCGACGAGGCCGGTTACCCACCCCGGACATTCCCGTCACACACGCCTGCGTAGTACACACAGTGCGCGCGAGCGTGGCCCTGACATTCACTGACCGCTACACCCACCCAGAGCACACACCGCCCAGTCGAGCAGTGCGCCCGGAGCGCACCACCGGGCGCACCCATCCGCCCGTCACCCAACCGGAGCAGCAAGTTCCGTAACAGCCGTTCCGCACGATTCTTCGCACGCACACGCGGAAACCATGCCTCAGAACGATTCTTCCGCCCGCCACGGCCCGCCCCGCCGACTCGACGGCGAGCCGGCCCGGTACAGGCAGGGGTACGCGGCTCGACCGTTGAGCGACCGCCGAAGCCCGCAGGCCCCGCAGAGCGACCGAGAGGGCGCCGGGCGACATCACGCCCGGGGTAAGGCCCCACAGTGAGGACGTCGAGCAGCGCGAGCACCTGACCCGGCCTCGGCATCGACTGGGCGCGCCAATGGGAAAAATCAGTCCCTAAAGTCCCTGACAAAACCGGGTGATTAATGACAAAAGACCCGGACATTCGGTGGTCAAGGGGAGAGCGTCACCGCTGGTGTCCGGCGCCCACGCGAGGGCCGGGCGCGGCCAGGGGCGCGCCGGCTCTGTCACCGATCCCCAGGTCGAGGCGAACCGCACCCCCGTCCAGGGGTGTCCCGGGTCGGCGGGGGTGAGATGTTCGGCGACGAGGCGGGCGGCGTCCGGGCGCAAGGGGACGGTGCGGCCGATGCCGTGGAGGCGGCCGCTCTGGTCGTGGCGGCCGAGGATCAGGAGCTGGGGGCGGGTGAGGGTGCCGGTGATGGCGCCGATGATCGCCTCTGTGATGCCGCGGCGTCTGATCTTGGTCCAGGCGCGCGCGCCCGGCCGGTACCGCCGGCTCATCCCCTTGATCACCAGACCTTCGACGCCTGACACGTCGGTCCAGTCGTCCAGCAACTCCCGCGCCTTGGCGGGGTCGGCGGTCATCGGGCACAGCGTCCACGGAGCCGTCAGGCCCGGGCCGCGAAGAGGACTTCGAGGCGCCGGCGGCGTTCCCGGTGGGGCAGGCCGAGCACGGGACGAGGGAACAGCTGTGCCCTGCTGCTGAAGTTGACCGGTTTGCGGCAGCGGGGGCAGAGGTGTTGCAGGAACACCTTGTGGAGCGGGCAGACGAAGACGACGGGAAGGCGCGCAAGGTCAGGGCCGCGCGGTCCGGAACGCCAGATACCGGCTGAAGGCTTCGTGACTGTCGGGGGTGAAGCGCCACTCCAGCAGGGCCGACCGCAGCTCCGGCTCGGTCAGCCAGCCATGCCAGGCGACCTCATCGGGATCGGGGACCACGGCGTCCGGCACCACGGCTTCGTTGACGCCGAGCCAGTGAGGGCTCAAGCCGCTGCGGTTGATGAACGTGAACAGCAGGCGCGGCAGCGCACGGATGCCCAGCTCTTCGGCCAGCTCCCTCGCGGCGGCCTGTTCATAGGACTCGCCGATGTTTGCGGCGCCCCCGACCTCGACCTCATAGTGCCCGGGGAAGCGCGACACCTGCTCCGACCGTCGGTGGACGAGGATCCGTCCACGCTCATCACGACACACCGTCACGGCAACTCGGTGCAGCCAACCCTCCTGGATGGCCTGCCGGCGGCTGACCACCATCCCCAGCACACGATCGTGATCGTCGACACGCTCCACCAGTTCATCCACGACGCACACCGTGGCAGAGCCCACCGACATCGACGCTTCCCCGAGCCCGCAGAGGCCGACCCAGGAGAACCAGAACTGGGAGGCCGGACACGGACGACCACAGTTGCGACCTGTCGCGCTCCGGCTCAACCGCCCACACACCGTCGGTGACAACCAGCCTGCCTATGTGACAACTACCGTGCTTTGGCTCACGACGCCGGTGTGACTGAGCACTCCAGATGGCGGGCCTCGCCAGTTGACGTACTCAGGCCGTACCTGCAACTACGGGGCGGCTGCCTTCGTCGCATAGAGCCAGGAGCCGTCCTATGAGGAGGGAACGTGGAACCAGGGACCGTGGCTGCTCTCGCAGCAATAGTCGGTACATGCACAGGCACGCTGGGTGCACTCGGCGCTGCACGGTTGAGTGGCACCATGCAACGCCGCTCACAGCACGAGCACTGGCGCCGAGATGGGCGGCGGCAGGCGTACGCAGCGTTCGTGGAGGCCGCCGTGGATTGTGGCGAGGCCATCGCCGCCGTCCAAGCGCATGGTGGAGTCCCCAGCAACCACCCCAGCCCGGAAGCAGCAGCCCTGTATAGGCGAGTCGACGAGTTGCGGCCATCCCTAAGCAAGGCACTGGCGCTGGTCCTGGTGGAAGGTCCGGAAAGTGTGGCCCACGCCGCCCACAAGTCGGTGCGCACTATGACGGCCTGGGCATGCGTGGCCGGGGTGTATCCACCTCAGCACCCCCTTGCAGTCTCTCGCTCCGTACGGTCGGTTCTCGCCGACAGTCCGACCGACGCAGCTGAACTGTCCGACATGACTTGGGAGCGGATCCGCGAGTTCGAGACACAAGCCCGTACCGCATTGGACCACCCGTAGCCGTCAGATAGCGGGCTCAGTCTCATCCAGCCCCGCCGACAGTCGCCAGATCTAGCGCTCATCCACTATCTGTAGTGCTCAGTAACACCGTGAGCCGAAGCACGATAGCTGTCACCGTCGGCCTCCACTGGCCTGCGGCATCCAGCGAGCAAGCACCGCGGTTGTCACCCGGTCAGCGCGCTGCTTGTCACCAGCAGCGCGCGAAGCAGGTTGGGTGTCACGGCGCGCTGGGACAGTTCATTGGATCAGGTCGGTGTGCGGATGCTCGGGGGAGGTCGGGCAGACGTAGATCTGCATGTTGTCGGTACTGCCCACTTCCACCTGGGTCGGCTGCGAGACGTCCCGATGCGCGTAGCGAGAGCTGGCGGCGGCGTGGTCTTCTTCTGGCACCCAGGTGAGGCTTTCGTCGCCGTTCGACTCGAACGAGGCGATTGTCAGGAGGGGGATCATCTGTGCCTCGCACACGGTGCAGTACCGAGGATTGGGATCGGTGCGGCCCCACGGGGGCCAGCCGCCGACCTTCCAGCCAGGTGCGTCGGCCAGGTGGATGGAGTAGAAGTCGCCCGGGTACTCCGCGTAGGAGCTGTCCATGGCGGCGCCGGCCGCCTGCCACCTGTTCCGGTCTTCCAGCATCTGCTGCAGTTCCGGGCTCAGGTCCAGGCTGTTGGGGTACTCGGTGATCGCTTCTGGCGCCAGCAGGCACGGCTCCGGCACGTACCCCGGATAGTCCGCCTCGTAGGGTTCGGGCGGTGCGGCGAGGACGTCGCCGACCTCTTCGGCGGACCGCCAGAACAGTGCGGTCGCCGGCTTGCAATACGGGTCGTGTTCGTACGGGCACCAGAGGATCTGAAGCAGATCGGCTTGCCCGGGCGGCCGCAACAGGGGTACGTCGCGCAGGTACAACTGCGCGACGGGCAACATCGGCACGGGGCACTCCGCGGGGGCGGGAGGGCCGGCTTCGAGCCGTTCGGCGAGCCGCACGGCATAGCGCTCCTTGAGCGCTTCCTCTTCAGGTGTGAGCGTGGGAGCCGGGCCGTCAGGGCTCCACCGAGAAGACAAGGTCCGGCGGAGCCGCACTTCGGTCGGCGACTCGCGGAATCCGGTATCCACATGCAGGTGGGTGTCTTCACAGTGCGGCCACGACTCTCCTGCCGGCCACAGCAACGGTCCGCCGACCGAGCTGTCCCTGACCGACGGCGAGCCCTGACGCGGATGCAGCCGTATCGCCGGGCGTGCCAGCGGCGCCAACTCAGGGAAGACAGCTGTCACCTCGACAGGCCGCGGCGGAGTAGTGCGTACGAAACTCATGCTGGTGATCTTGTCAGCAGCCACCGACAACGACGCGGGCCGGCACGGCGCAGCATTTGTTACACATAGAGCGTAATAATCGCTGTTTTAAGAATAGCTGCGTTGCAACTTTTGCTGCGCTGCTCCGGTGCACGAGGTGCTGCCGCGGGAAACCGGGCCCGGTGGCCGGGTCGCACGAGACGGAACCCCCTGCGGCTCCGCCGCGCGACGCCACAGCCTTCGGTCTCGCCCGGACCTCGACATCGCCCTCGCCAGCAGGGTCGTGGGCCTCGTCGTCCTCCTCGGGATGCACAACACGTGACGCTCTGGCAAACGGTGAGACGGCGCGGGCCGCCACGAAGCGGCTGGGGCGGCCCCTACAGCCGGGAACACCCGCACGCGATGTGTGGGAGCCACTGTCCGTCCGAGTCGATGTCGGCCTAGGCCGTGTTTTGAAAGCTGGCTTCGTTCCCTGCCCTGCATTGCAATGATCGCCATGTGGGGCGGGGAGATCTTTCGGATGAGCAGTGGGCAGTGCTGGGGCCGTTGTTGCCGGTCGCGGTGGTGGGTAGGCCGTCGCTGGGCCGGCGGCGATTGATCGACGGGATTCGTTGGCGGGTGCGGACGGGTGCTCCATGGCGGGATCTGCCTCCCCAGTACGGTCCGTGGCAGACGGTCTACGGACTCTTTCGTCGGTGGCAGCGCGGTGGTGTCTGGTCAGCGGTCCTGACCAGGCTGCAGGCCCGTGCGGACGCCGCCGGTCTGATCACATGGGACGTGAACGTCGACTCCACGATCTGCAGCGCCCATCAGCATGCGGCCGGCGCCCGGCGTGCCGGCCGAGCCCAGAAGGAACCCCCGGGCGGAGCTACGGGTCTACCTCTGGACAAGCCTTCTCACACCTCGGCCAAGGACCGGTACCTGAAGTTGACCCGCAGGTCATTTACTTCGTGGCGACCCCCTCCTCAGCCATGGAAGGCATCAACCACCCTTCGTTCAGGCCCTCGTGCCCAGTGAGGGCGCCCTGCGCCCGAGGGGTGCACCAGCGCCGTCAGGGAGCTGGGGCAGGGCGTGAGGGGGAGCGGGTCCAGGGCGCCCAAGCGCCTGGCGAGGGGGTCTGGGGGGCGAGGAGCCCCCCATGCTGAGGCCCGTCCAGGGGGGCCGGCCCCTGGGATATCCAGTCTGCTGTTGATGAAGGACAAGAACCCCGTACGGGCTTTGTTCGTTGCGGAGCCGGCAGGCAGGTCGGAAGATCGACTGGCGAACGACAAGGAACACACTCAAGACGGCGCGGCCAGCAAACACGGGCCTAGGCAAAGGTTCGGCCAGATTCCCCCGGCGCCCGTGCACGATCAGGTGACGATCACGCTCGCTTCGGCCCAAAGTGACAGCGCCTCGCAACCCCGGTAGTGCGTGCACAGGGCGGCACCTGCCCGCTGTACTCCTCGATCGTGCCTCCGAGCCGAGACGCCCCGTGCCACCAGTCACCCAAAGACGTGCAGTATTTCGGCCAGATTTTCCGAGGTCTAGACAGAGCGGGGCGGCGGCCCACACTCGCCACGTAGACCCCGGAGAACTGGGTAAGAATCCGTCGGAAGGCCTCATGAAGATCGGCATCGAAGGCGTATCCGAGGAGTTCGAGTGGAAGCTGCTCGCCCTCCTCGCCGACCACCGGCACGAGTTGACGGTCACCGCCGACACCAAGTAGACCGTCGAGCGAGCCACACGCTCTGACCATCGGCCCGCTGCTCGGGCTCGCCGCCTGGGGCGCATGGCGGGTCGTGTCCGGCCTTTCCGACTGGCTCGACGGCCCTGACCGCGATCACACCGCCTCCGCGCCGGGCCCTTCCCCCACATCCCTTCCAGCACCCCTCTGGAAACTGCCCCAGGGGTCGAGGGAGTAGCTCCGGTGAGCCAGGAGATCGGTGACCGTCACCTGGGCCGCCTCGGTTTCGCGGATCAGGGTGCCTCGCCATCCTTGTCCCCCCCTCCCCGCGCCGGGCGTTCTTCCATGCGGCGGTCCGCCGCTTCATCGACCCGCATGCCGTTCAACCGGGCACGATGTGGAACCAATTGGGACCGAGACGCATCTTTGAACATGTTCAGTGCTCATCTTTGGGGGT
>NZ_JBIAQX010000036.1:0-22155 GCF_042889445.1 Streptomyces sp. NPDC002602
CATCAGCCGGCCGCGGGCCGGCACCGAGAAGCCGGACTCCCGCAGTTGCGCGCTCAACGTGCTGTAGTAGGCGGTTCGGCTCCCGGCAGCCCAGACCTTGATGATCTCGATCATCGCGTCCCGCGCCGCGTTCCAGGCCTCGGAGCCCTCCGTCAGTCGCGGAAACTGTGTGTCAGTCATCCTGGTATGGCAACACAACCACACGAGGAATGAGGGCGGTTCCCTGGCATTCGGCACCGGGGGACGTCGGCACAGCGCGAACTTCGCCGGGAGTGTCACGGCACGACCGGCGCCCTGTGGCAGGCGCATCTGACATACGCCGCATCAAGTCACGACGGCAATCGAGCGAGGCGATCCCGACTGACCAAGAAGATTGTCCGGGAGGGGGATTCACACGGCTGACCTGCGCTGACTGCGCGGACAAGAGGTGCTCGGAAACGGTCGGGGCGAGGCAAAATCGGACACCGGGGCCGCGGTCGCCAGACGCCGGCCCAGGGGGTGCGTGATAGAAGGCCGCGGCCGCCGTGCGGCACGCGGTAGTCGTGCCGCACGGCGAGGGCCCGGCGGGCGGTCACCGAGGCCGCCAGTTCGACAGGGGGCGGCCCTTGCCGCACAGCCGGCACCGGCCGCGGGGGTGGGTCGACTGCTGCTCGTGGTGCCGGAGGTCCATCACCAGGCGGGTGAGTGTCCGGGACGATCCCGTCGGGCAGCGGCACCGCGTACGGGCCGCCCTCGGCGATGATGCCAGCGGCGCTGCCATCGAAGCGGTACGCCTCCTCGACGACCGGGTCAGCCACCTCGATACGGGTGGAGCCCGCGTCAACGGAGACGGCCACGGCTGGCGCCACGGCTGGCGCCACGGCGGGCGCCGCGACGGGGGACGGTACGGGGGCCGGGACGTCGTCCTGGTCATCGGCGGCGGGCCGGAGCATGAGCCGCCAGGAGGCGTGTTCGCCGCCGTAGGCGTCGTGCTCGGGTGCCGCCGAGTTGAGCGTGGCGAGCAGCTCGCGCAACGCCCTCCCGAGGGTGGCGACGGCGAAGTCAGGGTCGGGGTTGCTGTAGAGATCTGACATCGGGGCGGTTCTCCGCGCGGGGTCGGCTGCGCGTGATCACGCAGCCTTCCCCGGCCTACGCCATCCCGGAGGGCTCGGACCCGAGGAACCCTTTCCGCTCCCGCCCGGCGGGTAGGAATCTTGGATTCGACTCCGCCTGGCGGGCCGGCCCCTGCGCCCGAGCCCAGGAAGGAGCGCCGCCTCCTCCGTCAGATCGGTGTGACGCAAGTCACTCTGACGTTTGCTCACGCGGAAGGTTGCCTCAGGGGTGTTCGTACGTGAAGGCCTTGGCGTTCAGCCCTTGAGGAGAAGCCACAGGCTGCTGGTGTCGATACCTCGGGGAAGGTCTCAACGTGTTCAATCGCGGCTCATACCAGCGGGTCCTCGGGGATCCACCCACCGACCTCACGCCGGAGGCACTGCGCCAGTGGCATCAGGCCGAACAGCGCATGCCCAGCTACCACCGGCGGGTGCAGTCGAAGGTGGGCCCGGACCATGTGGACGACGTCTTGTCGAAGGCCCGGGTGAAACTTCACCAGCACCTGCGCCGGCACGGGCCCGTCGACAACGTGATCTCGTACTTCAGCACGATCTGCCTGCACGAGGGAGCGGACCACATCAGGCACATCCTCAAGCTGGCCGAGCAGTTCGTCGGGGACAACGCATCGTCGCTGGAAGACGCCCTCCAGCGAGTCCGGGTGGTCGCCACGAACGGCATGACCAGCGTCGAGGTTTCCGACCAGGTCTCCCGCGCCCTCAAGGAACTGGAGACCACCTTTACCTCCCGCGAGATGACCGCCTGGCTCCTGGTCGAGATGTACGACCTGGACTCCGCCACCATCGCGACGCACACGGGCACTTCGCAGAGCGCCGTGCGCCAGACGGTCAGGCGGGCCCGCGGCAAGCTCGCCGATCCCGAGCTGCAGCGCAAGCTGCGCGAGTGGACGCTCACACCGGAGTAGTCCTTGCCCACGGTGCTTGGTCCGGCCACCCCCGTCGGCCGGCCCGAGCACCCAAGGGAGGGACTGCCCAGCCCACTGCACCGGGCGAGCAGTCTGCGCCTCCAGCCACCTATTGGGCGGGAGAGAAACCGACCGGCCTGCAACGGGCGCGGTCAGTATCTCTCGGCACACAAGGAGTCGATCTTGTTGAACATTCACGCGCCACGGACTGCTCTGGGTCTGTGGACCACCTCTGTCGTTCTGCTGACCTTCAGCCTGCTCCGGCGGCTGCTCGACCGCGTTCTCATGTCGCTGCCTGCGCCACGAGGGCGCAAGGGCACTGGCCTTCCGATCATCGTGCCCGCTGTTCTGCGCTTGTTCGCCCGCTCCGTGATCGCGACGGGCGGCGCTCCACGAAGCTGATGAAGCGGGTGTGAGTAACGCCACGGAAGCCGAGCCGGGGTTCTTCCTCACGGGAAGAACCCCGGCTCAGGTGTTTCTTGATACCGGTTCAGAGACCCGGTCTCACCCCGCTCGACCATGGCTACCAACCGCGAGTGGGAGAGTCCTTCGGCACCAAGGACACGCTGATGAACAGCTCGCCGTCCAACAGCTTCAACCACGACGGTAACGCCGAGATCAACGCGGCGTACACGGACGAGATGCTCAACACCGCGAAGCCCGAGATCACGGTCATGCCGCGGGCCGCCTCGGGCGACCTCGACACGATGAACGCCGGCTACACGGAGATCCTCGACAAGGCCGAGGCCGACATCGCACTGCTGCAGCGGGCCGTGAAGCGCCGCCGCAAGGCCCTGCGGCGCCATACCCGGCGCCAGACCCGGCGCCGGACCCTGGACCGCGTCGCCGCGTACCGTAGCCCCGCCCTGATCATGCTGGGCGTCGCCTTCTTCATCGTCGGCGTCCTCATGCTGATGACAGGCCAGCCGAACGCGCTGGACATGTTCGACCGCGCGATGACCGCGTGGAGCGCCGCCTTCGTGGTCCGCCCGCGCACCTAGAACCGCCGGGCCGGCGAGCCTGAAACGCAGAAGGCCCCCGTTCCTTCCGGATGTCCGGATGTGAACGGGGGCCTTCGTCGTGCGACAGGTCGTCCTATCTGCCCCCCAGGGAGGCCGGGTCGAACGCGATCGGGAACGGCTCCTCGATGTGGGCGACGACGCCCAGCGGATCGCAAATCTTCCTCAGACCTGCTCTTCGCCTCAGTTGGTCCACGAAGTGAACCAACTGAGGAAGCGGTGAGCGAGGCCGAGTACGACTGGTGGCTCTTCGAGAGGTCGATAGGCTCAGCTGCACGGAAGTGGCCAACTCCGCACCGGCGTTTGGTCCATGATCGCGGGGCGGCAGTCCGGCCTGCGCCTCCGCCCTTCGACGACCAGGAGCCCGCATGTCGATCGAGCTCGACTTCCCGGAATTTCCCTATGAGGAACCCCCAGGCTGGATCACTTGCCGCCACAAGCCCTGGAACGGCGTCCTCGTCAGGGTGGACCACATACCCTTCAAGACCGGCGACAAGGTCACCTTCGACATCACAGTCTGCAGCGACACCACCAGGCAGACCTCACCCGCGAAGAACCAGGGCGTCGTGAGCATCACCGCTGACACCACCAGCGTCAGCTACACCATCCCCTGGGACGGCGTCCTGGATGCCGTCACAGACGGTTCCATCACGGCCTTCTACACCCTGACGCCCGTCGATGGCAGCGAGCCCTCAACCTCGGAGGCCGCCACGGTCCGGTACTCCCGTCAGCAGCCCGGCGGCGCCGTCTGCGGCCCGGGCAACTGGGCAACTGAGCAACTGGGCAACTGGGCAACCACAGGCCGGCAAGTCGGAAGGCGGCCCCATGGGCGCCCTCATGTGGAACAACATCAGCATCTGTTCGAGGGCGCCGACTGACCCTGTCGTCCAGCGGATTAGCAGGGTCAGTGATCTGCGTCTGTGCAGTGATGGGGCGTGCGACCTCGGGAGTGGCCGGCAGAGCGACGATGGTGACGGACTTGAACACCCAACCGGACTCCCCGGCACGGGCAACATCGAGCACCAGATCGGTACCCGCCTCATCCGTGAAAGCGCGGTGCGCGACGCTCTTCGCCACACCCGGACCCTCGGTACGGGGCACTGCTTCGAGCTGGAACGCGTCGAGCAGCGACTACAGCTGGTCAGACGTCAGCTCACCATCGGAAAGGACACGAAGTGCGGGCCACACCATGACCGGGACTCCCTTGATCGGGTCTGGGACGTGGGGACTGCTGCTGGAGGGCTGAGGCGTGGGGACTCAGGAGTGTGGGGACTCAGACGTGGGGACTCTGGCGTGGGCGGATGGTGGGCCCATGCTCGCGGTGCCCGGTGTGCCCGGTGTGCCCGGTGTGCATCGGACGAGAACGGACCCTGCGGTTCGGTGACAGGCACTATCCCCCGACGGTGGCGGCAGTGGTGGCAGTGGCGGTGGGCAGGTCTCCCAGGTGGATCGGGTTGCTCCAGGCCCGTCCCCCGTCGGCGTCCTCGATGGTGACCCGGCAGTACCCCTGGCCGAACATCGCGACGGACAGGGAGACTTCGGTCAGCCCTTCGCCCTCCACCACCTGCAGGCCCGGGGCGCCCCCGGTGAGCAGGATCTTGCGTGCGGGTGAGCAGCGCACCGTGATCCGGTCGTCGTCGAGTCGGACGTCGTACAGCTCGGGGCCGGTGCTGGAGTAGTAGTGACCGGCTTTGAGGGCGGCGAGGAGTGCGTCCGGGTCGAGGGATTCGGCGCGTACCTGGACCCAGGCCACGCACCCCGGCGGGTCCTGGGGCTGGAAGTGCGCGTCATCGGCGGCGTAGGCGTTCAGCCGGTGCCCGCGGTTGAGCAGCACGTCGGTCAGGTGCCAGCTGTCGCCCCGGTGCTCGCGGTCCGCGAGCGCGTTGTAGACCTCGACCGCGTGCGCCGCGTCCAGCGATTCGGCGTCGTCCGCGGTGAGCAGCGAGGCCGCCGGGTGCGCCATGCCGACGAACGCGCCCGCCGCCCGCGCCCGGCGCGCCAGTTCCGGTCCGCTCTCGTCGGGCCCGGGGGGCGCGAAGCCGAGGGGCAGCCCCACGGCGACGATGTGCCACTTCGGCCCTGCCTCCGTGCGCGGGGCGTGCAACTCGGCACCGAGCAGCGTGGTGAACCCGGGCGTGCGCAGCGCCCGGGTGTCCGTCAGGGGGAATCCGTACTCGGCGCGGAAGTGGTCGGTGATGGCCAGGAAGTCGTAGCCGGCGTTCTGGTAGCGGCGTGCGACCTCCGCCGGTGACAACGCCCCGTCGGACTCGTCCGAATGGGTGTGCAGGTTGCCGCGCCAAAACCGCCCGGCCTGATCGAACGGCAGGTCCAACACCAGAAGCCCCCGCACACGACGACAGTAAGTAACGCCGAGTCTAAAAGACTTGAGCTATTCGTATGACTAATCCCCTCGGCGTGCCGCTCTCCCGAGGGCACCGAAGCCCGCTGAACCCCGAGTCTCGAGTTCATCTCCCACTCTCCCCCTCGGATGTGGGGCAGGCCGTGGCGGCACCTTCAGCACGCGGTGTCGGTCATCCATCGGAGGTTGCCGGTGTGATGTCGGTGGCTTGTCGGCGAGTTCCGGCACCGTTCCAGAGACGGCCGTCCGGAGCTCACCGGGCGGTCCGATCCCGAAGGAGCCATCATGCACATGCGCGTCACCATCATCGGCGCCGGACTCGGCGGCCTCACTCTGGCCCGCGTCCTGCACGTCCACGCAATCCCGGTCACCGTCTACGAGGCGGATTGCTCCCCGACGGTGCGCACCCAGGGCGGGCTGCTCGACATCCACGACTACAACGGACAGCTCGCCCTCGAGGCGGCCGGTCTGATGGACAAGTTCCACGCCATCGTCCTGGAGGGCCGCCAGGCGATGCGGGTCCTCGACCCGAACGGGACCGTCCTGCTCGACAAGGCCGACGACGGCACGGGCGGACGCCCCGAGGTGCAGCGCGGCGACTTACGACAGATCCTGCTCGACTCGCTCCCGGCCGGCACCGTCCGATGGGGGCACAAAGCCGGCAGCGTCCGCGCCCTCGGATCGGGCCGCCACGAGGTGACCTTCGACGACGGCGCCACCGTCGTCACCAACCTGCTGGTCGGCGCGGACGGCGCCTGGTCACGGGTACGGCCACTGCTCACCACCGCCACACCCGAGTACGCCGGCACGTCGGTCGTCGAGACCTACCTGTTCCACGCCGACACCCGCCACCCGGCCGCCGCGAAAGCGGTCGGTGGCGGCATGCTGATGGCCCCATCGCCGGGCAAGGAGATCTTCGCTCACCGGGAGAACGGCGACACCTTGCACACCTACGTGGCGCTGAGCAGGCCTCAGGAGTGGTTCGCCGCCATCGACTTCACCGATGCCACCGCGGCCACGGCCCGTATCGCCCGCGAGTTCGAAGGCTGGGCACCGGAACTCACCGCGCTCATCACCGACGGCGACACGGCGCCGGTCCTGCGCCCCCACTACGCTCTGCCCACCGGGCACCGGTGGGACCGGGTGCCGGGGGTCACCCTGCTCGGCGACGCCGCCCACCTCGCGCCCCCGAACGGCGACGGCGCCAACCTGGCCATGCTCGACGGCGCCGAACTAGGCAAGGCCCTCGCGGCCCACCCCGACGACGTCGAGGCCGCGCTCACCGAGTACGAGGCGGCCATGTTCCCCCGCAGCGCCGAGGTCACCACGTTCGAAGGCGGAGAGGTCGTGGGAATCGACTCCGAGCACAACACGGCCCAGGGACTGATCAACATGATCACCGAGAAGAGCCGATAAGCCGCACAGACCCCGATCCGACGTTCTCCGTCCCACCCCGCTCAAGCCTGGGCGGCGGTGACTCCCAAGCTCGCACTCCAGCGCGTTGAAGCCGCCCTTGATGTCACCGACGGCCACACAGAACTCGGCGTCGGTCACGAGTGCGAGTGCGGGTGCGGGTGCGGTGGCACGATCGAGGTGTACGGCGGGCAGGCGCCACCCGGTGCGCGCACTGCCGGGTAGCGGGGCGCTGTGGACCGCAAGCCGGCGTGATCGCCGCAATCCTGCAAGGGCGCAGGGGGAATCCAACCAAACCCCTGCGCCCGGGCCCGCCCCCACTGCATGATCCGAAGCCGAGCGGCTCCGCGAGGTCTTCCGGGCCGACGGGGTCCATCAGCCGTCGCTGGTCGAGGACGCGCTCGGTAAGCAGATGCTTGCCCTCTTGGTCCAGCTGAAGGCCGCCTGCAAGAGATCCGGCATCACCCGCCGCTGGGTGAAGAACGACCGCCTCAACCATGCCGGCTACCTCTGGGCCTTCTCCTCGCTCCGCTCGTCGCCCGGGTCGACGCACCGGCGGCGCCGTGACTTCAACCACATGATCGGCCAGCTCTACCACTGTCTCCAGCAGAGTCAGCGATATGATGAGGCACTGGCCCTCCCAGCTCCGCCCGTCGAAGTGGTCACGGCGGCCGAGTAGGCCGCTTCTTTCGGATCACGCCGGGCCCACGGCGCCAAGCACCACCTGGCAGTCTGATCGGGCGCGTGAGCATACTGGTTTCACCGACGCCTCTCAGGTGTGACCGGCACATGCCATGATCTGCGGATGAGCGAGTACTCCTGACCCGCGGGGAACGGCAGGCGCATCCCGGACGCGGCCTCAGCCTGGACCGAGACCGTCCGCGTTCTGCCCGTCGGTACCCGCATCACCGGTGAGGTCGTCGGCTGGCAGCCCTTCGGTGTCTTCCTCTCCATCGACGACCACCCCGATGCCGTGGGCCTGGCCAGGATCGACAGGATGCCCAGGTGCATGGAGCTGCCAACCGTGGGGCAGTGCGTCACCGGCGAGGTCGTCTGGCACGCCGACCACAACCACCAGGTAGGGGTCGTGCTCGGCGAGTGGGCCGAGCACGAAGACCTGCTGCCTCGCTTTCGCGTCGGTCAGATCGTCGGGTGACGCATCACGAAGATCGCGTCCATCGGCGTCTTCGTACGCCTCGCCGACTGCGTCGAGGGACTCGTTCCGATCACCGGGTCGGCGGCATTCCCGGAGTCCTTCCGCGGAGGCCAGGAGATGTCCGTACAGATCATGACGGTCGACAACGAGCGGAACCGGATCCTTCTGGCCGAGCCCCTGCCGTGGCTCCTGAACGTCGCGCTGGGCGGTCCGCCCAGCCGGCCGCCTGTGAACGGGCGGCGGCCGGGGCCGTGATGACCGTGTGCCGGGTGGCCCGCCGGCCTCCCGGTACACACCTGTTCCGCGCGCGTTGAGCCGTGACTCCCGTTGAGGGCATTGGGGCGGTGGGGTTCGAGGACGGGCTTCGTTGTCGACGGTGAACGTGTCTGGGCCCCGACCTGGGGGAGTAGGTCGGGGCCCAGCGGGCGCAACGGGCATGCCGTGTGCGGGTCAGTGGCGGAAGGTGTCCTTGACGTCTTCCTTGGCCTGGCGGGCGTTGCGCTTGGCCTGCTCGACGTGCGCCTTGCTCTTCTCCGTGCCCGACATCGGGACCTCCTCGTGACGTACCGGATTGGTCGTGACCGTCCTCCTGCTCCCGAACGCCGCCCGTAAACCCCCACCGTCCCGACCGACTTCTCGCACCGCCCGTCTTCCGGGGCCGGCCGCGGCGGCAGTGGTGCGGCGGCCCACGGCTCGAGCCCCGGAGCCTGGACACCCATCCGGCTCTGTAAGCCGTCACCGCTCGGGCGGGAGGCCGCCGCCGTGCGCGACGGCGCTGACCATGCAACTCTGCGGATTCCTGCGGTACTCGCCTTGTGTGAAGGGCACGATGGGCGCTGTGTCTCCCGCGTTCGGCGGGTGGCGGGGTGGGCGTGCGGGCAGGCCGGCGGGGTGGACGCGATGGATGGGCGACGGGTATACGGCAGTTCAGACGGCAGCGGCGAGGAGCCGGCTCCGCGGCCCGATCACGTGTACGCGAAACTCTTGGGCGGGCCCCTGGACGGCCTGCTCCTCGATGTCACCGGCTGGTCTGTGGGACAGCGGGTGGAGGGCGCGTTGCTGATCACAGACAAGGGTTTGTACGGGCCGGGTGGCCGGGCGTTCTACGCACCCGTCGCGGGTGATGTCGAGGGTCCGTTCCTGTGGCACGGCGACACCCCTGATCACTCGCACGCGGAGGCCTGACGGTGTGGCTGTCGGCGTGCCACAGGAAGCCCAGCGCGGTACGGCCTTACGGGTCCATCCCGCGCGCTCGGGGCCGGCTGTTCAGGGCGCGTCGGAGAAGCACACTCGCACTGCGAGGAGGCCACCCGACGCATCCAGATCGGCGATCACCGGAAAGAAGCCATCGCCCCAGCTCGTCATTGCGCACAGCACTCGGGCATCACCGAGTTGCACGGATCCGGCCTCGACATGCGAAGCACGTACCTCGCGCATGATCTGCCAGTGATGGGAGTGCGGTCGGAAGTCCACCGCCATGCGTCGTCCCGTCTCGTCCTTCCATCTCAACAGAGCGCGTGCTCTGTGCGTTGCCTCCGAGACGGGCAGGCCAGTCCACCCGCGAACCCCGTCCTCGCCGAGCTCGCCGAGTTCGGGTGCGGCAAACGTCGCGGCCGCTTCGTCTGCCGCCGCACCCCAGAACGCAACGTCGGCCAAGCCGTCGGCCGACTCATCGTGCTGCCACAGGCTCAGCGCGTCGACATCGCCGAAGAGGAAACGTGCCCAGTCCACGCCGATGTCGCCCAAGGAAACCGAGGACGTCGCCCGGCCTTCACCCATCCGGATCGAGATCTCGGACCAGCGTTCTCCCACACCATCGCCGGGGTCGACCCGTGTAGCCAGCACGGGCAGGTTCCGACCTCGGGGTACGCCACCTACTGCAACGACGGACACCCCGAACATCGAAAAGCTGCCACCACCCTCTTCGGCTGTCCGGCGGGCCCTGTGGGCATGTGCCTCCCGAGCCGGCAGGGCCTCCAGCCGGGCGTCAAGGCCGACAGATCGGCAGTGTCCATCGAAAGTCGCCTCGAATGCGGCGGCTTTCGAGGCCGGGATGTCATGGAGCCTGGAGCCTGGCTGGCGGTCAAAGCTCCGAACGGCTTCCGAGGCGTCCGGTCCGGTGACCACGAAGTCAATGGCGCCCGCGACGTCGGCGGCCATTACAGCGTCTTCGATTCCCAGGGAAGCCGGATCGACGTCCGCCGGCGACTGCTCCCCGCTCCACAGCCCCAGGTGACCACCGTCAATGAGCACCAGGGTGCCGGACGGGCAACTGATGGTCCCCAGCTCGAACATCTCTTCCATAGCGCGCGAGTCTACGACCACCCGGCAAGCCATCCGCAGGCGGATGGTTCAGCTGCCAGACAGCCACTGGGAGCCTGCGTTGCACACCCGCGGTGTGCAGGTATCCGCGTACCGCCCTGTGCACTATCACGCGAACGCCTACAGAGGCGGCTGCTTCCTCTGCCCCACGGTCAGGTCGTGGTTCTCAGGACTGCGGGCGGAGGAAAGCCCCGGCGGTCCGTGAGGGCTGCCGGGGCTGTGTCGGCCCCGGGCACCGGGGCCGGGGTTGTGGCTCCGGGCCCGCGGGCGGAGTGGTGTGGTTTAGAAGGGGCGGGTGTCGGAGGGGGAAGGTGCCGCGTTCGCATCCTGCTCCTGCTCCTGCTCCTGCTCCTGGGCCGGGTTGGTGGGTTCGGGTGTCGCGGTGGCGGGGGTGTGGCCGGGCTGCGGGGGGTTGTGGCGGCTTGTGCCGTGGGTGGTGTTCCAGGCGCTGTAGAGCTGGGCGAGTCCGACGGTGACGACGATCAGGGAGGCGGCGGGGATCCCGATGGCGAGGAGGACGGCGCCGAGGGCGAGGACGGCGATGAAGGCGATGAGGTCGAGCCGGTCGTGGTGAGGCGGGATCGGATTGGGCATGACTTCCTCCTGGGGCCGGGGCCGGTCGGTGTGACGGGCTGCGGCGTTGCTTCCCAGTGGAGTGGCGGTGGGGGCGTTGCGGGGAGGGCCGCATCGTTGACATCGCAGGTGGCAGCACTGTTGCGGGCCTGGCAACACTGGCGGGGGCCGCGGAAGAGGGGGCACGGATGGGTGTTCATCGTGGGGGAGCGGGAGACCTGGATCCGCTGAGGGAGGATCTGCCGGAACCGGTGCGGGTGTTCGTGAGCGAGTTGCGGGTGTTGTTCCGGGGGCTTCCCGACACGAGCGTGCGCGGCTACGCGGCCACGCATCATGTGCATTTCTCCACCGTGTCGCGTTTCCTCAGCGGGGATCGGCTTCCCCAGTGGTCGTTCGTCACCAGGCTTCTGCAGGAGAACGCCGCCGCACGCGAGGCCGGGATTCAGGCCGGTGTGCTGGAGCACTTGCGGGGGTTGTACGACGAGGCGGTCAAGGTCACCAAGCCGGGCAACCAGATGCACCTGTTACGCGATGAGCTCACCGCCGCGCTGGCCGAGCTCCAGGCCGCACGGGTACACGAACAGGTCCTGATCGAGGCTCTGCGCCAGCGCGAGGAGACGATCCGGGAGCTGACGGGAACGCTGGCCCTGGGGCAGGCCCAGCATCACCAGGACCGCCTCGCGCACGCCGCCGAACTGGATGTCAGGGACCGCGAGATCGAAGCCCTGCGCGCCACGGTCACCCGGCTGCGCGCGGAGATCACCCTCCTCCAAGGCAGGCTGGATCTGGCCCGCGCGCATACCGCTGACATCGAGCTGCGCGCGGAGGACGTCGAGGAGGCGCTCGCCCAGGCCGAGGACGCCGACGAAAGCGCCTCCGAGGCCCGGGACACGCCGGGAACCGTGGCCGTCGCCGAGTCGCCCCCGCCGCGCACGGTGGCGCAGATGGAGACGTTGCAGGTCGGCCTGCGGGCCATCGGCGTCCTCATCGACAACGCGCACGCAACCGAACGGATACATCGCCTGACAGGCGTCGCCCGCTCGCACCTGGACGCCCTGCTGGAGCGCCCGGCCCAGGACCCCGCCTCGGACAAGGAGCTGGACCGCCTGATCGAGCTGTTGCTGATGGCGATGAGCCGGGAGGAGGACGAGACCTCCAGGAGGAGCTATCCCCTGTCCAGCTTGGTGGGCCGGCGCCCCCACGAGGCGGCCCGGTCCGACTTCGGCGCCTCCGTCTTCTGCCTGATGCTGGCCGAGCTGTACCGAGCACGGGGCCACCAAGATCTGCAGCAGAAGCTGCGCGTCAGGGCGCAGGAACACTTCTCCCGGGGCTACCCCTACTTCATGGGGAAACCGACCGCGACGGGCAGCAAGTGGAACTACCGGGCAGGCACCGTCAGCTACGTCAGCGAGGGCGACAAGACGCGTCACGCCCTCCAGGTCCGACAGGTGAAGGACTCCTTCGACAACTGCCAGGAACACCTCAAGCCCTCCCCCTGAGCGTGTGCACGGGCCGGGTGGGGCTGCCCTCCCCGGAGGGCCGGCCCCGCTGGGGGACGTCATCGGTGTCGGAGGAGGTGGGGGACGACCACTCCCGTGTAGGCGCCGAAGGCGGTGAGGCCGGCGTCGAGGAGGCGGCCCAGGACGGCGCGATGTGTACGACCAGGAGCCACCGAGGTCGCCGGTCAGGGAGTCGAAGGGTGAGCCCTCGTCGGCTCGGCCGGCACCGATGGGTCGTAGAGCGGACGACGTCCTGGCTCTCGGGCTGCCGTCGCTTACACCGGCGCTACGAACGCAAGGCCGAACACTTCCTGGCGTTCGCAGGCATCGCTGCAACCCTCATCTGCTACCGCCGCTTGAAGATAAACACCAAACAGCTCAACGGCTACTGCAAGATGGCTCAAATGAACGAATCGACTGAGCAGGTGGAGACCACAGATCGCCTCTGGCAGGAATTCCGCCAAGAGCCCTTCCCCGACAGCTTGCGACATGCCACGTTCGGGGACACACATGTGTGGCTCCTCGAGTTGGACATCGCCGGCTGCGTTCTTCGCTGGCTCGACAACAGCGGCACCCTCGACTCGAAGAACAGGATCCTCCTGCAGAGCCGCATCGAGGACCTGGACCGAGTCATCCCTGAGCTCAATGACCCTGTAGGAGCCCAGTACTGCCAGCGGTTGCACCAGCTCGCTGTGCTTGTGTCAAGGAACCTACCCAGCACCAAATGAGACGGCCCCTTAGCCGTGCCGTGGCCGGTGGTGGAGCACCTGGCCGCACAGCTGGAGATCGAGGATGTCTCTCAGATCAAGCGGTACACCGAGCGGCAGATGACGGCGTACGAGCACTCGTGGGAGATACGTGAGGCGTACGCCTACCACTCGTACGAGGAACACGATCAGGGCCGGAAGTTCCGATCGTTCCTGCACGGGCGGGCATGGACGGCGCACGCCGAGGGGCCGAAGGCCCTGTTCGATCATTCGGTGGGCTGGCTGCGCCGCAACCGGGTGCTGCTGCCTGGGGTGAGCGTGCTGGCCCGGGAGGTCGCCGAGGTCCGCAGAATCGCGGAGGAACGGCTGCACGCCACGGTCCCCAAGGAGGTCCGGCGGGTGGATGCGGCGCTGCCCGGGGACCTGGTGGCCACGCTGAAGACGCCGGAGGGCAAGCGGTATTCGGAACTGGAGCGGATGCGCCGGCCGCCGACGCGGACCACGGGCACGGTGATGAAGGGCGCTTTGCAGCGGGTCGAGGACATCACCTCCTTCCAGTTGGGGCGGGTGAAGCTGGACAAGATCCCGCCGAACCGGCTGTCCGCGCTGGCCCGCTACGGGCTGGGCACCAAGGCGGCGAAGCTGAAGAGGTCCTCGGAGCCCAAGCGCACGGCGATGCTCACCGCGGTGATGCGTCACCTGGAGGCGACGGCGATCGACGACGCGCTGGACCTGTTCGAGATCCTGATGGCCACCCGGTTGATCAGCGCTGCGAAGCGGTCCACGGACAAGCAGCGCCTGTCGACCCTGCCACAGCTGGAGAAGGCGGCACGGATCACGGCCAGGGCGGCGACGGTGTTCATCGGGGAGCTGGAGCTCATCGAGCGGACCGGCTGCGATGTGGACGTGGGTGCGCTGTGGCAGGCCTTGGAGGAGGTCGCGCCCAGAGCGGCCCTGTCCAGTGCGGCGGTCACGGTGGTGAGCCTGGTGCCGGAGGGCGACGACACGGCCGAGGCCGCGCTGCGGGGCGCGCTGGCGCTGCGCTACAACACGGTCAAGCCGTTCCTGTCCTTGCTGGGTGAGTCGAAGGCGCTGGATGCTGCGCCTGGCGGCAGGCGGATACTGACCGGGGTGCAGCGGCTCCCGGCGCTCTCCCGGAGGAAGGTGGGCGAGAAGCCGCTGCTGCCGCGTGAGGTCGACGACAAGCTGGTTCCGTCGCACTGGCGCAAGGCGGTGTACGCGAACGCGGACCTGCCGGAGGGGGTGGTGGACCGCGCCGCGTACGTGGTGTGCGTGCTGGAACAGCTCTTCGGAGCCCTCAAGCGCCGCGACATCTTCGCCTCCCCCTCGCACCGCTGGTCCGACCCGCGCGCCCGCCTGCTCCAGGGCAAGGGGTGGGAGGCGGTGCGCGAGGACGTCCTGGCGGGTCTGAGCCTGGAGGAGGACGGCGAGGAGCACCTGCGGGAGCTGACGGCGGTCCTGGACGCGACGTGGAGGCAGATGGCCGAACGGCTGGAGGAGGCCGGCGCGGACGCGAAGATCAGCATCGAGGTGCAGCCGAACGGGCGGGCGAAGCTGAACGTGGAGAAGCTCCACGCGCTCGGTGAGCCGAAGTCGCTGAAGTGGCTGCGCGAGCGCGTCGAGAAGATGCTCCCGAAGATCGACCTGCCGGACCTGCTGTTCGAGGTGAACGGCTGGACCGGGTTCCTGGACGCCTTCGGGCACCTGGGCGACGGCAGGACCCGCATGAAGGACCTGACGACGTCGATGGTCGCTCTGCTGGTCTCGGAGGCGTGCAACATCGGCATGACGCCGGTCATCAACCCTGGCTACGAATCGCTGACCCGATCCCGGCTGGTCCACGTCGACCAGTACTACCTACGTAGCGACACCATCGCCGCGGCGAACGTCGCCCTGATCGAGGCCCAGGCCCGGGTGCCGATCGTGCAGTTCTGGGGCAAGGGCCTGCTCGCCTCCGTCGACGGCCTCTGCTTCGTCGTCCCCACGCGGACCATCAACGCCGCACCCTCGCCGAAGTACTTCGCGAAGAAGAAGGGCATCACCTGGCTGAACGCGATCAATGACCAGGTGATCGGCATCGGGCAGATGGTGGTGCCCGGTACCCCGCGTGACTCCCTGCTCATCCTGGACGCGTTGCTGAACCTGGACGGCGGGGTGAAGCCGGAGATGGTCGCCACCGACAACGCTTCCTACTCCGACATGGTGTTCGGCATCTTCAAGATGCTCGGCTACCGCTTCTCCCCGCGCTTCAAGGACCTGGAAGACCAGCGGTTCTGGAAGGCCCAGATGCCCGGCGCCGAGACGGCGGGCGGGTACGGGCCGCTGGAGGCCATCGCCCGCAACAAGGTGAACGTGAAGAAGGTGCTCATCCACTGGCCGGACATGCTGCGGGTGGCCGGCTCCCTGATTACCAACCAGGTGAGGGCCTACGACCTGCTGCGAATGTTTGGTCGTGAGGGCCACCCCACGCCGCTGGGGCAGGCGTTCGCCGAGTACGGGCGGATCGCCAAGACCCTGCACCTGCTCGCCGTCGTCGACCCATGGACGACACGTACCGGCGCCAGATGCACAAGCAGCTCACCGTCCAGGAGTCCCGCCACAAGCTGGCCCGCGAGATCTGCCACGGCAAGAAGGGCACCATCCACCAGGCATACCGGGACGGGATGGAAGATCAGTTGGGCTCGCTGGGTCTCGTTCTGAACGCCGTGGTGCTCTGGACGACCAGGTACATCGACGCCGCCGTCGCCCGGCTCCGGGCGGAAGGCCACGAGATCAGGGACGAGGACGTGGCCCGGCTGTCCCCGCTGAAGCACAAGAATCTGAACGTTCTGGGCCGCTACAGCTTCACCGCCTCCCAGCCGGTCGACGGCCTGCGCCCGCTGCGCGACCCGGAAGCCGTCGACCTCGACGACGATGACGACGGCAACGACGAGTGAGGCGAATGCGGACCGCTCCGTCCGCCTCCTCGATGTGGTCGACGGACAGCCGGGAGATCGCCGCGGGCCACTGGGCACAGAGAGGAGTAACAGCAGTCCGGCGAGGCGTGAGGGTGTTGTCGTGCAGCAGGCGGCGGGCGGTGGCCAAGGGGCTTCGTCGTCCATCGGCTGCGAGGGGCCGTTCCATCTGACGGCTGGGAAGCTGAGATCACGGGTGATCTTTTGGGCGGTCCAGCGCACGAAGTGGCCCGCCTCCTGGCGAAGCCGGACGTCGTCGCTGGTCATCCAGCCTTCGAGGTCGGTCTGTCGGCAGGAGGTGAGGGTCAGGTTCTGACCCTCACGCCAGTTCAGGAGATGGACCGCCGCCCGCAGATGCTGTCGCGCGACCGTGAGCTGGTAGTGCGTGATGTCCTTGCCGCGGCTGCGACGGCGAAGTTGGCGCAGGAGGTGCCAAGTCGCCTACCGATGCGGGATTTTCCGTCCCTCGGCCGTCGCAGGGGTCCGAGTAGGAACGGACCGGGAAACCGGTGTTGATGTCAGAAGTCGGCGCTATGTCAGGAACCCGGGAGACACGGAAGTCGGGGCAGCCCAGAATGCGCAAGACCTTGGTGGAGTCCAGCGGGTAGGGGACGGTCTTCCGGAGGTCGTGGAACCCGATGCGTCGGTAAAAGGCCATGGCGCGGTGATTGTCCTCGCGCACCCCCAGGGTGAGCCAGGCGCAATCGGTGTGCTCGCGTGCGAAGTCGACTGCCGCTTCCATCAGCGCGCGCGCCGGACCGTCCGGACCGCGGTGCGCCGGGGCGACATAGACGGCGTGCACGTGTGCGGTGTCGGGGATGCCGTCCAGGGGTGCGGCCCCGGCGGTACCGGCCCAGGAGCCGGTCTCGTCGATGGCCACGAACAGCCCGTCGTCGGCCGCGGCCGCGGCCCCCTCCGCCTGCTCCCGCCACGTGCGGTCGGAGAGCGCGACGGCGTCGGCGTGACGGACACCGAAGGCGTCGGGCGAGTCCAGCAGGGACTCAAGGCGTATCGCGCGCAGCTCGCGCCACTCCTCCGCCGCGATCCGGCGTATGACGTACTTCACATGGTCCTCACTCTGTTCGGGGCGGTCAGGGGCGGTTTGCGGGCACGGTGTCCTTCGTCAGCAGCGTGTTGCCAGACCAGCAGAGCCGGTAGAGGTCCACTTCGTCCAACAGGTCGCGGCCGGAACGGTAGAACTCGCAACGGGCGCCGGGCGGCCCGGATGCGGAACGGGCTTGGTCGGACGGGTAGGGGTAGGCGCGGGCTGGCAGCAGAGGGGCGAGTTCGGCGCGCGGCCGGCCGGTGGTCAACTCCTCGAACCGGGAGGGCGGCAGCACGCTCGTCGTCAGTTGCCAGGCCAGGTAGAGGGCGGATGGCACGAAGAAGACGGCTGCGACGACAGGTGCCACGAAGGCGACGGCGGAGCGGCGACGGGCGTCGCTCCGTACGGAGGCGAGCCGCTTGGCGGACTCCGGTACGACGGTGCCCGGGGCCGTGTCCGTATCCGGGTCCGGGTGGGGAGGGGATTCGGACGGCAACGCGGACCCTCGGGTCCCGACCGGCGTTCCAGGCGCCGCTCCTGGTCCCGGCGCCGGCGTCCCGGGACGGGCGGTGGCAGTGGCCTGGTGCGGGAGGACGGCGGTGATGTGGAACCCGCCTTCGTCGGGCGCGGTCCGCAACGAGCCGCCGAGGACCGTCACCCGCTCCCGAAGTCCTGTCAGCCCCCGGCCGCCGACGCCGCTTGCCGGGCTTTCGCCCGCGTGCGACGGTCCGTCGGCCGACGGGGCGGCGTTCACGACGCTCACGCGGGTACGGTCGGCCTCGTGGGTGATCCGTACCCTGATCGCACAGTCCGGCGCGTGCTTCACTGCGTTGGTGAGGGCCTCCTGCACCACCCGGTACATCCCGCGTTCGACCAGGGGGGACATCGGGGGCATCGCCCCGCGCCGCTCCCAGCGCACCGGCACCCCGGAAGCGACCGCCCGTCCGAGGAGATCCTCAACGGTGTCGTTGACCGGCATGCCCGCACCCGTGTCCGTGCCGAGCGGGTCGTGCAGGACGGCGACGGTCTCCCGCAGTTGCTCCACCGCGTCCGCGATCGTCCCGCGCAGCTCGGCGAGGTCGGCGCGGTCGCGGTCTGTGAGGTCGGGCGAGAGTTCCAGGGCCCCGGCGCGCAGGGCGACCAGGCTCAGGGCGTGGCCGAGGGAGTCGTGCATGTCGGCCGCGATGTCTGCGCGTTCGGTGAGCCGCGCCCGCTCCGCGACCAGATGCTGGCGCTCTTCCAGGCTCCGGGCCAGCCGCCAGCCCTCCCGCACGAGTTCGCGCCGGCCACGCCAGTGCCGTCCGGCCAGCCAAGGCAGCAGAAGGGCTGCGGGCAGCACGGTCAGCGCGTACAACCACCACACGGGCTGCGTTCGCAGCACCGCACAGGTCGCGAGATCGACCGCTGCGCACCCGGCGAGCACCAGGAGCGGGCGCCGTGCCGCGGCGACCCGGCCGCCGAGCAGACAGCTCACGGCGGCCAGCGACAGGACGTGGGCGTTGCCCGGGGTCGCGGAGTCGGCCAGGCCCAGCGCGCAGAGCCCGTTGACCAGCACGACGGCGGCCCCCGGCCGGCGGCGGGACCACGGTACGGCCACCACCAGGACGGCCAACGGGAGGAACAGGTCCAGAACCAGGGAGGCCGAACCTGCGTCCCAAAACCCGTAGCCGGTGGTGGCGGCGAGCACACCCCACAGAGCCACGTCGCCGCACACGGACCTGGCTGAGGGCATACGCGTGTGCAGCATGGCGCGTCGACCGTCCTTCCGCTGGATGATGTCCTCACCTGTCAGGGGCGATTCTGTGGGACGAACCCGGACGCCCGACGAGGGGGGCGTGCACGGTGAGGGCGTCCGGGCCGATTCCGCCGCTGTTCAGGCGTCCCGCCGTCGCAGCACGAAGAGACCGGCCACATGGGCGACGACCGCCCACACCAGCAGGATCAGCAAGCTCACGGCATCCGGGAACGGGGCTTTGCCGTCACCCAGCATGAAATATCCACCCACGGTTTGCGGCATGTACTCGTTGATGGCCAGCAGCACCGGACCCCCCAGTCCGACCAGCATGCTGGGCAGGGCGGAGACCACGAAGAAAATCACGGCCACGGCGCCGGCCGCAGTCCGCAGAGCGAACGACACCCCCACCGTCATCACGCAGATGAGGGCGGAGTAGACGCCCATGGCGACGGTTTGGTACGCCACCTTCGACAGCTCGAAGCTGGCGTGCCCCTGGAAGGGTCCCCAGGCCAGGGCGATGCCCAGCACAGCCCACCCCACTGCGGTGACGAAGCCCACCAGGGCGCTCAGCAGCGCCTTGGCCAGCTGCACGCGGGGCCTGACCGGCACCCACAGCAGCGAGGTGCGCACGCTGCTTGTGGAGTATTCGCTCGTCACCATCGTCATCGCAAGAATCACCAGGGCGAACTGGGTGAGGATGACCGAGGACACCGAGGCGTTGCCGACCGGCTGGATCGGCTTGTCGTTGATCCGTGCGATCGACCCGTAGTAGAAGGTGAAGATCGCAGTCACGATCAGGCCAACCAGCAGGCAGACGTAAGGCGTGCGGATGGTCCAAAGTTTGGTCCACTCCGAGGTGAACGCGCCGACGAATCCGCCACCGGTGTGGCCGGAGACCATGCGGCCACGGCGGCCGTCGCTCACGTCAGTCGATACGGCGCTCATGCTCCCGCTCCCTGCGTCTCCTGGGAACCCGTGCCACCGAACACAGCGTCGCCCGTTTCGTACTCCACGCTCTGCGCGGTCAGTTCCATATAGACCTGTTCCAGCGAAGCGGAGACGGTCCGCAGTGCGTGCAGCCGCAGCCCCAGCCGGTAGGCCAGGTCGCCCACCTGCTCGACACTGCGGCCCTTCACGACAAGCTCGTCGGCCGCGGGCGACTCCACGTTCACGCCGTCCTTCAGGAGATGGTCGATCAGCGTGCGCAGGTCCGCCACGTCCGGGGTGCGCACCCGCACCGACGACAGCGAGCTGTTGGCCAACAGGTCGGCCATCGGCGTGTCGGCCAGGAGCTTCCCCCGTCCGATGATGACCAGCTGGTCGGCGGTCAGCTGCATCTCGCTCATCAGGTGACTGGACAGGAAGACCGTCCGGCCCTCCGCAGCCAGGGACCGCACGAGCTCACGCACCCAGCGGACACCGTCGGGGTCGAGGCCGTTGACCGGCTCGTCGAAGATGAGTACCTGCGGGTCGCCGAGCAGCGCGCCCGCCACGCCCAGCCGCTGGTACATACCGAGGGAGAACGCCCCGGCGGAGCGCCGCGCCACCTTCGCCAGGCCGACCGTCTCCAGTACCTCGTCTACCCGGCGCAGCGGAATGCCGTTGCTACGCGCCTGCGCCACCAGGTGGCTGCGTGCGGAACGGGCCGGGTGCAGCGCCTTGGCGTCCAGAAGCGCGCCGACCTCGCGGATCGGGTGGCGCATCGAGGAGTACGGCTTGCCATCGATGAGCGCCTCACCCCCGGACGGATGGTCCAGCCCGAGAATCATGCGCATCGTGGTCGACTTGCCAGCACCGTTGGGCCCCAGAAAGCCGGTCACTTGCCCACTCTTGATGTCAAGTGTCAGACCGTCCACGGCGATGGTCTCGCCGTAACGCTTGGTCAGTTCTCGAAGGGTGATCACGGAGCTCCCTCGTGTGGGTCGCCGAACGCGGAAGCCGACGGCGGCGCGCACCGACCGACGCATGGTGCGCAGCCCTGGGGCGGCCACCGCGTTTCCTGTACGAGAGCGACGCTAGAAGTCCGCGGCGCCGGCGCCCATTGGTCGAACGGCAGCAGCGTCCTGCCCTTCGTCATGGGTGTGCCCGGACTCGGGACTGAATCTGTGGAGCCCGCCCTTCGCACGGCTGTGCGTCGGCCGTAGGCTCGCAGCGTGGAAGAGACAACACCGGACAGTCGGCCGGTCCGGGTCCTGGTGGCCGACGACGAGGCGATGGTCCGGGCGGGGGTGCTGGCCATCCTCGCCCGGGACGCGCACGTTGAGGTGGTCGCCGAGGCAAGCGACGGGCACGAGGCCCTCGCGCTCAGCCGCCTGCACCGGCCGGACGTGGTCCTGCTGGACATCCAGATGCCCGGCCTGGACGGGCTGACGGCAGCGGCGCGGCTCCACCGGGAATCGACGGCGGTCGGTGTGATCATGCTGACGACCTTCGGTCAGGACGAGTACGTCACCCGTGCCCTGGAAGAGGGCGCCGACGGCTTCCTGCTGAAGGCGGACGACCCGAGAGAACTCCTCAACGGGGTACGGGCGGTGGGAGCCGGCGGGGCCTACCTGTCCCCGCGGGTCGCCGGCCGGGTCATCGCCGGGCTGCGCGCCCACCGGGCGGCACACCCCCACCGCTCACTGGAGCGGCTCACCGAACGGGAGCGCGAGGTGCTGGCCGGACTCGGGACGGGGCTGTCCAACGCAGAGATCGCGAGTCGGCTGCACCTCGTCGAGGGCACGGTGAAGGCACACGTCAGCGCGGTATTCGCGAAGCTGGGCGCACGCAACCGGGTGGAGGCGGCCATCTCCGCGTACGAGGCAGGCCTGGTCCCGTCAGGCCCCCGCTGACCCGGGGTCGGCATCCCCGGTACAGAGTGATCGTGTCCCATCAAGCAACGTTGGCCCTGTCAACGACGGCGCACAGGCGCCGGTCGTCGGGGTGGCGGTTTCGCCAGATAATGCAGCGGCGGGTCATGCCGCCCCACGCCTCGTGGTCGGCGTGATCGGTGCCGTCGAGGGCGAAGTCGCGAGCTGAGCTTCGATGCGCTCAAGGCACTGGTCGCGAAGATCGAGGGCAGAGAGTTCCCGGCTCAGCCCAGGGACAGCTTCGGGGCGGTCGCCGCCCTCTACCTCGCCCACTGCCAGGTCTGCCGCGGCGAAGGTTCGGCCAGATTCCCCCGGCGCCCGTGCACGATCAGGTGACGATCACGCTCGCTTCGGCCCAAAGTAACAGCGCCTCGCAACCCCGGTAGTGCGCGCACAGGGCGGCACCTGCCCGCTGTACTCCTCGATCGTGCCTCCGAGCCGAGACGCCCCGTGCCACCAGTCACCCAAAGACGTGCAGTATTTCGG
>NZ_JBIAQX010000037.1:0-19962 GCF_042889445.1 Streptomyces sp. NPDC002602
AACTCCCACAAGCCGTCCGGCACCATCCGCTGCACAAGCCCAGTCGTCACCACACCAGACTGCCGCAAGATCACACCAAACGAAATGGCGTCTTAGGAGGCCATTTCGCGGCCCAACCCACCCGCCGCCAGCCTCACGGGGTTGGCGGCTGTGGTTGGTGCAGAGAAGGACCAAGATCCGACGCCGCGACACCACCGAGGTGATTACCGGCACCTTCACCCGACCCCAACTCCTGATCCTCGGCCGCCACGACCAGACCGGCCGCCTCCACGGCATCGGCCGCACCGTGCCCCTGCGCCCGGACGCGGCCCGCCTGGTCGCCGAACACCTGACCCCCGCCGACCCGGGACATCCGTGGACCGGGGTGCGGTTCGCCTCGACCTGAGGTTCAAGCGACACCTGGACACGGCCCTGGTCCGCCCCGAACTGGTCGCGGAGATCAGCGCCGACACCGCCATCGACCGAGGCGGCGCCTACCGCAATCCGCTGCGCTTCAAGCGGCTGCGCCTGGACGTCACGACGGCTGGCGTGCCCGGGTTCGGGGAGGGCACGGCCGCTGCGGCGGGCTGAGTGCCGCCCGCGAGGTCCGATCTCATGACGTTGTGCAGCCGGTGCCGTGTGTGGCGGCGGCTGGGCCGGGGTTCGTGTCCGCCGGGCGTTTCGGCTCGTTTGCGGACAGCGGGGCGAGTGCCCGGCGGGGTGGCGGATGCGAGATGGGGACCTGATGGACCGATGGGCGTGGAGTGGTGTGGCGGCTGGGGCTCTTGCGTTGACGGTGTGCTCGATCGGGGGTGCCTGGGCGGGGTCGCAGGCGGATGCCCCGTGGGGTTTGGCACGTGTCTCGCAGCGTACGGCCGTGGGGCCTGGTCCCTGGGCGTACCGGTTCGCCGACAACGCGGGTGAGGGAGTATCCGTGGTCGTGCTGGACACGGGCATCGATACCGCGAACAAGGGGCGAGGAAGTCCAAGCTCATCGCCGTCAAAGTTGCCCGCTGTGACGGCACCGCCGCCGCAGCCGACCTCGTCAACGGCATCGAGTTCGCCATGCAGGCCCCACCTGGGCGGAAGGGCACCGTGATCCTCATCGGCTCGACGGTGCCGAGGGACAGCGCCCTCAACGAGGCGGTGGCAAAAGTTCTCGGGCGGGGCTCGTGGTTGTCGTCCCGGCCGGAGACGACGAGAGAGACGCCTGCACCGTCTCCCCGGCCGGCGCGCCCAGCGCCGTAACGGTCGGCGCCACCACCCAAGACGACAAGCTCTTGCCCACCTCCAACCAAGGCAAGTGCGTGGACGTGCTGGGCCCCGGGGAGAACATCGTCTCGGCATGGAACGGCGGTGCCGGCGCCACCCGCGCTCAATCCGGAACCGCGACGGCCGCCGCCCACGCCGCCGGTATCGCAGCGACTTTCCTCTCCCAAAGGACGCCTCCGAACCAGGCGGACGCGAAGATCATGAGCGTGGCCACGAAGAACGCGGTGAAGGGATTCCCCAGTGCGACGAAAAACGCACTGCTCTTCAACGGCATCTCGGCGTAGACGCCCGTCGCCTCCCCGGGCGCTCACAGTTGCCCCGCGAGGCCCAGGCAAACCCCTTGAGGGTCGAACGGAACGGCAAGCGGCACCCGCTGTCAGAGGTGGCCCGTAGCGTCGAAAGACGAGGGGCCCGGACCGGCCGGGCCCAAGCGGAAGGGAGCCAGCCATGGGCGACATCAACCTGAACAGGAACCACCTCGACCGACTCCTGACCGACAGCGCCGGCACCCACGCCGCTCCCTACCAGCAGGCATTCGCGGAACTCGCCGGCACGCACCGAGGCCGGCCCGCCGCCGAGATCCTGCCCCTGCTGTCTCGTGCGGCCGATCGGGCACTGCTCGGCTTCTCGCGTGCGGACCTGCACGAACAGGCACAGGCGATCAGTGGCGACCGGCCGTACCTCCTGCGCGCCACCGCCATCTGACCCTCCCCCGACGGCGGGAAGGGCTTCAGGGGAAGGCGCGGCCCTTCACCGGTCCGGGACAGTCGTCGGGGCGACCTGGGAGGTCGGCATACGGTTGCCTGGCCTCGGCGGGGGCGCCTGTTCGGTCCGGCCGTGGGCGGGCAGGGGACGCGTCGCCGAGCAGGCGTGCGGCGTGGATGCGGCGGCGTGCGGTGTGGGTTGCAGTACGGGAAGGACAGCCCGGCAGCGCGCCCCGACGCACACCGCGTATCGACCCCACGGGACCCCGCCGATGGGGGAGTCTGAGGTGATGAACCACGACGATCCTGTGGGGCGCCGGGTGTACGGCGCGGCCCACGACGACCCGCACCCCGGTCCACGCCCCGGCCGCACGTACCGGGAACTGCTCGGCGGTCCTTTGGACGGTCTGTTGCTCGACGTCACGGATCGGATGCCCGAAGAGCTCTTCACGGGCGCTCAGTTGATTGTGCCGCTGGGGAGGTATGAGCCGGGTGGCCGGGCGGACTACGGCCCCCGTGAGGATGATCCGTTCGGGCCGTGGATCTGGGGTGGTGACACCCCCTGATCCAGGGCCGGCGCTCGCCGAGGGCCGCGCCCGGTTCTCGCCCGGGTGCCGGACACCAACGGTGACGCTCCCCCTGACCGTCGAACATCCGGGTGATTGGTCATCAATCACTCTGGTGGTCAGGGACTTTAGGGACTGATTTTTCCGATTGGCGCGCCCAGCCGATGCCGAGGCCGGGTCAGGTGCTCGCGCTGCTCGACGTCCTCACTGTGGGCCCTTACCCCGGGCGTGATGTCGCCCGGCGCCCTCTCGGTCGCTCTGCGGGGCCTGCGGGCTTCGGCGGTCGCTCAACGGTCGAGCCGCGTACCCCTGCCTGTACCGGGCCGGCTCGCCGTCGAGTCGGCGGGGCGGGCCGTGGCGGGCGGAAGATTCGTTCTGAGGCACGGTTTCCGTGCGTCCGTGCGAAGAATCGTGCGGAACGGCTGTTACGGAACTTGCTGCTCCGGTTGGGTGGCGGGCGGATGGGTGCGCCCGGTGGTGCGCTCCGGGCGCATTGATCGACTGCGTGGTGCGCGGGGCGGGTGGGTGTAGTGGTCAGTGGATGTCGGGCCACGCTCATGCGGACTGTGTGTAGTGTGCAGGCGCGTGTGACGGGAATGTCCGGGGTGGGTAACCGGCCTCGTCGGGGGCTGTGGTGGGCCCCGTGTCGGGTCGAGAGTTTGGGTCCTCGGCCCACCACGGGCCGGGCACCCGTACCGCTACGTGATTGGTATCGGCGGGTGAGGCACTGTTCTTGAGGGGTCACCGTATGTCTGTTTCGTCGATTGCCCGTCGCGTCGCCGCGACCGTCCTCGCCGCCGGCGCGATCGTCTCTGCCGCCGCTCTGCCGGCCACCGCTGCGGATCGGGGTCATGACCGGCACCCGCGGGTTGAGATCTCCCGGGTCCAGGCCGACGCTCCTGGTCGTGACGATCGTTCCAACCGTTCCCTGAACGGGGAGTGGGTCGAGATCCGCAACACCACCCGCCAGCAGGTGAACCTGCGCGGTTGGACGCTGCGCGACTCCGACGGCAACCGGTACCGCTTCAACGACACCCGCATCGCAGGTCGCGCCACCATCCGGATCCACACCGGATCCGGCCGCGACACCCGCACCGACCTGTTCCAGGGCAAGCGCGATCACGTCTGGGACAACCGTGCCGACACAGCCACCCTGCGCGACGACCACAACCGCACCGTCGACACCGAGTCCTGGGGCCGCCGCCGCTAACCCGAACTCCGGCGCGCCGCTTGTGAACGGGCGGCAGCCGAACCCGCAGTGATCGTGTGCCGGGCAGTCCGCCAGCCGCCCGGCACACACCCATGCCCCACGCGGCCTGTTCGCGTCCTGGACGGTGACGGCTCCGCGCACCCGGCATCGGCGATCTGGCGGAAGACCCCGTATTCGGGGTGGCGGGGGTCTCGGTTTGGACGGCCTCGAACTCGCCGGCCCAGGTGGGCGGCCAGACCGTCGGCCGCCAAGGGCCGGTATGGGGGGGCACGGGAGTTGCGCGGGTGCTGTCGCATGGTGGGCCGTCTTGGTGGGAGCGGAGCCCCTCCCCTTCCGCACGCAGTTCGCGGGAAGGAAGTGCGCGGCCCTCGGCGGCCACGCGGTCGAGGAGGCCCGGACCAACACCCCGTGCCCGAAGCGGGTGCTGGGGGAGAGGACGCGGCGGCACGGATATCGCCAACGGCTGCAACGAACCCCGGCCCCTGCCGGCACGCCCCCGGCCGCGCACTCGGTTCAGGCCTGAGACGGGCCCTGAGAGGGTGCAGACGCGCCGCCCCTCACTGATTTCTTCCGCACCCACCACCTCCGCGATGCCCCCAAGATGGCCGAGGATGTCAGAGCCGCCTTCCTGAGAGAGCGTCGCATCGAACCTGTCCCGTTCCCGCTGCAACCAGCGGTCCGGGCCTTCGCCCAGGCGCTGCTGGACCAGCATGAGCGGTGAGCCGGCGGATGGCTTCTTCGTACAGGCCCAGGGTGCGGCTCAGGTCGGTGCTCTCCCGCCGTAGTCGGCTCAAGTTCTCCTCCGCGCGCCCGCTGGCCCGTTCGCCCGGGGTCGGCTGTGAGGGGGCCGGGATGCGGGGCAGGAAGTGCTCTTCGACCAGGTCGCGGTAGTGGCGGTGGAAGGTCGCGTGTGGAATGCCGAGGTGCCGCTCGACTGCGGTGACGGTCGGGCGGCGTCCTGCCGCGAGGGCCTGTTCGAGGACGGTGTCGATGGCGGCCTTCACGGTCTCGGTATCTGGCAGCGGGCGTTTCACGGGCTGGTCTCCGGGGTGTGGCGGGTGAGGAACGCTTCGGTGGCGGTGTGTGCTGTTCTGTGAGCCCGGTGGCGAAGGTAGGGGGCGAGGCGGTCGCCGTCGGCGAGGGATCCTTCGAGGCCCTGCAACGCCGCGCCGCCGTCCGCGGCCGCAACGCCCCGACCCTGGCCACCCGCTGGCCCGCCTACTTCGTCGCCTTCGACATCCTCCAACTGGACGGCGAAGAGATTGTCAACCGCCCATACGCCGAGAGGCACCACCATTCCTGCGCCGGTCCCGGAACGCCGTACGAGCCGGTGTTCGGCAGGCAGTCGGCCCCGACGTGTGGCCACACCTGCACCCGACGTGCGGCCACACCTACACCTACACCCGCGCCGGCGCGCGGGCGTCCGGCGGCGCCGCTACCCGGTTGCCGCCACCAGCACCTGGGACATTCAGTGGGAGGGTGCCGGCCAGAGCGGCTCCCTGTCCGTGACCCGCGCGAGCTCCGTCAGCCTGGCGGTCGGCGAGCTTCAGGTCGTGGGTGCGCCCTGAGGGCCCGGCAAACATTGGTGCGGTGGTGGCACTGTATGGGCGTCAGGCGGGACGGGACGGCTGTCCCCGTTCGCGTTGCGCAGCGGGGGTGGTCTGCCGCTGGGTGCCCCAGGTCGGCTGCCGTGGGCTGGGCGAGGGGGGTGTGGTGGCGATGGGAGTTCCCGGGCTCGGACGGGCGTGTGTTGGGGATCAGTGGAGCTTGTGGATTTGCGTGTCGATGATGGTTTTGGGTTGTTGGGCTTCGCCGTTGAGGTTCATGGCCCAGAACGTTGCGAGGGTGTTGCCTTTGCGTACGACGACGGAGTGGGTGGCCTTGTTCACGCCTTTGCCCATGTCCATGGTGATGACGAAGGAGACGGATTCGTCGCCAGTTGTCAGTTCGGTATCGGGTTTGACGCCGGCGACGGGGGTCGTCACGTCTTTGTGCAGGATGGTGAATCCTCCGGCGCAGGCCGGGATCGCTGCTTTGACGGTGGCGAGGGCGTCCTGGGCGCCTGTGCCCTCGTAGGAGGTGAGGGTGACGGAGGTGGACGTGAACTGAACGGTTCCCTGCGGGACGTCGGGGCTCGTGGCCGCCTTCGGTTCTTCCATGACGATGGCTCGAGCGAGGCCCGTGTTTGTGCCGATCGACTGCATGACCTGGGTGTGGGCGAGTGGCTTGCACTCGGGCTTGTCGGTGTCGATGATCTCGCCCAGTCCTGCGTTCATGGGTTCGATCGTGTGGGTGGGTAGGTCCGTTTTGGTGACCAACAGCGCGACCAGTTCGGCCGTGGTCTTCCCTCGGGTGTCAGGGGAAGCCGATGTCGAGGCCGCGGCGGACTGGTTCGAGTCAGGCTTCGTCGTGCCGTCCTTGCCGGGCGCACAGGCGCTGCCGAGCAATGCCAGGGACACTGCGGACGCGGTGAGGATGGTACGACGCGATGGAGCGGTAAGCACGGTGAGTCTCCCCCGAAGGTGACAGACGGAAGCGCGGCGGCTAGTCCTTGAACCCCACCAAACCCCCGTCAAGTTCGTGCCCCGGGGAGCTGCGGCGATCACCGAGGCAAGACCAGAGTCGGGCATTCAATCGCCCAAACTCCAGCCGCTCGGGAAAACGTGATCTTGGTGATACCGAAAGGGCGTCCGGGCAGGGAGCCAGGATGGCAACGAGCCGGGCCGCGGATCCCGGTGAACAGGCCTGAGACGTTGCCACAGTGTTTGTCCATGACCAAGCCCACTCCACCCCGAGTTCGGCGAGCGCGGCCAACTGCGCCTGGTTGAGCTTGCCGTGGCGGGCTTTCATGTTCCCGATCCAGATCCCCTTCCCCGCGGCAGTACCTTGTGCACCGGATCCCGCGCAGGGGCCGACGACGAAGGGCCGCCGCCCGTGCGGGGCGACGGCCCTCAGTCCTGCCGGTCTGCTTACGGGTGCGGGGGTGAACCCCACCTGGGTGTCGCCGCAGCCGGCGGCGATGTCGAGGAGGCGGTCGGGTTCCGACCAGGACCCGGCGGAGCGGCTGCCGCGTCCGCGGACGCGCTGTGCCGCTACGGCGCCGAGTGGGCCGCGACGAAGCTCCACTGGGGCCTGGCCGTCGACGAACCGCGATGCGCCGCTAGACCGGTTGGACGCGCGGCGAACGCTTCTCCCACCGTGGCGACGTCCCCGACAGCCCCGGCTGGAGTGACGAGCAGAAGGAGACGGTCGACCGGATGTGGGCCGAGATCCGGGAACTGTCGATCGCCGTCGCCGGCCACCCCCACTGGGCGTCCGTCCCACGCGACGTTCTGGTGGATGCCCGGATGCGGCTCAAGAAGCAGACCCGCCCCGCCGAACCCCGCATCGAAGTGGCCGAGGCGGCGTAGCAGCCATGCAGGACCCACTCCTGCTCCTGCCACCGGCCCTGGACCAGCTCCTGGTCATACGCCGCTGGCTGGAGCTCGCCCTCGCCCACGTCGACGCACGGATCACCACGGTTCGCGCCGCAGACGCACAACGCGCCCACCGGCTACCGCCGCAGGAACCACCCCGCTGGTGGATCGAATCCGGCATCGGCGCCGGACGACAACCCGACCGCGTCCCCACCGGCGCCTGCAAAGTCACCAGCCGCGGCCGCGCCGCCACCCGCCAAATGATCCTTGAGGTACTACGCACCGTGCCCTCCGCCATCGCGTGCCCGCTCTGTCGGCCCGACAGTGAGCCGGTTCTTCTCGACACCCGACCAGATGCGCACCCTGGGCTTGTCGCTCAGTCAGGACTGGACCGCCGAGGGTGGCCTGACGTTCTCGAGGGCTTCCGCGGCCCGTGAGGCCGGCACGCCGTTCCCTCCCGATCGTTGGTGGCCTCGCTGGTGAGCGAGGCTATTCGACGAGCTTCACTTCGGCGTGGGTTCCGGTGTTGTCGACGGCGGGGAAGAGGCTGAGGCCGCCGTTCGTCCAGCGCACGAGAACGTCGCGGGCAGGGCCGGGGGCGACGAAGTCTCCGACTGTGATGACCTTCGCTTGGAGCCAGGGCGATTTGGGTTCACGGATCTTGATCTCGCCGTGGAATCCGGCGCTGTCGACTCCGGGGTAGATGGTGGTCTCGCCGTCGGACCAGCGGACCATCAGGTCGTGGGTCTTCTTGCCTGTGAACTCGCCCGCGCTGATCTGCTCGGCGTGTGTCCAGGTCGTGTTGGCCTTGGCCAGCATCGCTTCTCGGGCCACGCCGTTGACGTGGATGTCGGGGTACAGGGAGATCTTCCCGTCGGCCCACACCACGAGGAGGTCGTCACGTAGCGGATTGGCGGTGTACTGGCCGGTTGTGATCGATTTTGCGCTCTGCCACAGGACCGTGTTGGCGGGCCGGTGGGTCTTCTCGTCGTGGAAGCCCTTGGCGTCGACGTGTGCGTACTCGGTGAGTTCGCCGTCGGACCAGCGAACCAGCAGACCGTCCGTGCCTGTCCCGGTGAAGCCGCCGGCGCTGAGGGCGCGGGCGTATTTCCACACGCTGCCGGCGGGAGCGAGCTTGTACTCGGCGGAGAAGGGGTGCTTCGGGTCGTTGCTGTCCGAACCCTGGAAGAGGGAAACCGAGCCATCGGCCCAGACGGTGACCAGGTCGCTGTGAGCGCTGCCGACGAAGTTGCCTCCGGCGGTCATGGTGGCGTTGCGCCACCTGTCGGCGCCGCCGAGGTTGAAGGGGAGCGTCTGAGGCTGGTACGGGCCGAGATCGGCGTGGAGGCTGCTCTGCGCGTCGTCGTACAGCTTGAAGAAGCGGTCGGTGAACAGCGGGCTGTAGGTGATGCGGTTGTAGAGGGGATCGGAGGCGGGGACCGCGGGGCCTCCGCCGTTGAAGCCGCCGACGACACCGATGATCTGGCCGGTGCCTCCGGCCTCGTCGAGGGAGGAGAACCAGGGGCCGCCGGAAACTCCGCCCCACATTCCGGCGCAGTCGATCTGCATCTGGTTGTAGCCCGGCAGGCTCCGGGAACGAGTGGGGCACCGAACGGGAAGGTCTTGGGGGTTGTGACCGACGGAGGGGTATCCGATCACGGTGGTGTTGTTGTCGAAGCCGGGGGTACGAACCGGGGTGTTGCCGCCGGTGGTGTCCTGAAGCGTTCGCGCTTCTCCTGTCTTGACCCGGCCGAAGGCGTAGTCGAGGTCTGACGCGGAGCTTTGCCCGTGTACGAACTGCTTGTCCGTGAACCATTCCTCGACGGGCCAGATCCCGTGGGGCTGTTCCGCCAGTGGTTTGGTGGCGTCGTATTGCGGGACGAACACAGCCTTGCTGTTGACGCAGTGGGCGGCTGTGAGCAGCAGGTCGCCGCCGGTGCTCCGGACCGTACTGGCGGTGCAGAAGTGGGCCCGCATGTTCTGGTCGACGGCGAAGAGCATTCCGACGGAGCGGATGCCGGGAAAGTGGACAGCGGTGTCCCCGGCGCCGCTGGGAGCAGCGGCCCGCGGAGCCTTCCCACCCGTCGCGGCTGAGCTCTGAGCGGGAGCGGGAGCGGTCGCGGAATCCAGGCGCTGTGGCGTCCAGAATCGCAGGGCTTCCGCTACCGACCAGGTGCTGTCTGGCCCCGGAATCGCGGTGGGCGACGGACCCGCGGGCGGAGTGGTCGTCGGGGTCGGGAGCATGCCCGCGGCGGGGGGACTGGGCGGCGGCGCCGGCGGAAGCGAGGCAGCCTCTGCCGTGCCGAGGCCACCGGCGGAGAGAAGGGCGCCGCAGGCTACCGCGGCGAGGAGACCGCGTATTCGTGACGTGGGCAACGGGAGAACTCCAGTGTGGTGTGGAAAGCGGCAAAGAGGGTGGCCCCGCCGCCGTGAGGGCGGCGGGGCCACGTGTGGCGGACACCAAGGTGGGTGCGGCCGGTGAGCGCGGAGGTGGTCGGTGCTCCGGTCGGCGTCAGCCGACGAGCTTCACCTCGGTGTGCAGGCCCGCAGCGTCGACGGCCGGGAAGAGGCTGAGCTTGCCGTCGGTCCAGCGAACCAGGACGTCTTGTGCGGACTTGTTCCCGACGAACGCACCGACGGTGAGGACCTTGGCATTGAGCCAGGGCGACTTGGGATCGCGGATCTTGATCTCGCCGTGGAAGCCGGCTGTGTCGACGCCCGGATAGATGGTGGTCTCACCATCCGACCAGCGGACCATCAGGTCATTGGTCGCCTTGCCGGTGAAAGCCCCGGCGCTGATCTGTTCCGCGTGAGGCCAGGTGGTGTTGGCCTTGCTCAGTACGGATTCCTTGGTGACACCGTTGGTGTCGATGTCTGCGTACAGGGACACCTTGCCGTCGTTCCATACGACGAGCAGGTCATCGCGCAGCGGGTTGGCGGTGTAGCGCCCCGCGGTGATCAGTTTGGCGCTCTGCCAGGCCACCGTGTTCGCCGGCCGGTGAGTCTTCTCATCGTGGAAGCCTGCGGCGTCCACGTGCGCGAACTCCGTGAGCTCACCGTCGGACCAGCGCACGACCAGGCCGTCCGTTCCCGTGGCGGCGAAGCTTCCGGCGGTGAGCGCGCGGGCGTACCGCCACACGCTGTTGGGCGCCGCGACCTTGTGTTCAGCGGCGAAGGGGTACTTGGGATCGTTGTGGTCGGCGCCCTGGAAGAGGGAGACCGACCCGTCCGTCCAGCGCACGACCAGGTCCATGTGCCGGGTGCCGTTGGCGGAACCGCCGGTGAAGTAGCCCGACGCCATCAGGTCGGCGTTGGCCCACTTCGACCTCGGCAGCAGGTCACGTGAGGTGATCTGCTGCATCCAACCGACCAGGTCGTCGGTGCGGCTCGTGTAAGCGCCGCTCTTGTCGGTGGCAAGGGTGCCCAGGCACCCGTTCTGCCAGGATCGGCTGGTGACGGCGGCTAGGGCGGGCTTGCCCTTCTCGGTGCGCAGGGCGGGAGCGCCCGCGTCGCCCTTGCACAGGGGGGCGTCCGTAGGAGCCTTCGCCGTGATGTCGAAGGCCGCGGCGGTCGCGGTGCCGGTCGTGTACGCCGCCGAGTGCAGCTTCGAGGGAGCCCATTCAGTGCTGGTGCGGCCGTATCCGGCGAGGGTGAGTTCCTGACCCGCCACGGGAGCGGCGGTGGACAGGGCGACGGGGGTGATCCCGGTCGCGGGTGCGGCCAGGCGGGCCAGAACCAGGTCCCGGTCGGCGTGCGGCACGAGTTCGGTGATGTCGCTGGTGTGGCCGCCGGTGGATGCCAGGTTCGCGCGCCCGAGGGTCAGCACGGTCTTGTTCTTGGGAGCGCCGGCCGGGATGTTGATGTTCTCGGCGGGCTTGTCCGCGAAGCAGCTCTTGGCGGTGACCACCCAGAGCGGGTCGATCAGCGCGGCGGTGCAGGAGCGGGTGTCACCGATGGCCAGCTTGCCGGTGAAGGCCAGCGGGTTGCCGTCGGCCGGCGGTTGGGGGGCGGGGGTGCCGGATCCGGTGACACGCATCTCCACCAGGACGGCCTGCTTGGGCGCGGCGGGGTCGGCGTCACCGAAAGCCTTGGTCGTGTTCTTGGGGACGGCGAGGTTCTCGGTGCTGCCCTCGATGGAGATGCTGGCCTTGATGTCCCTGTCGTACGTCTCGATGCGGTAGGCGCGCGGAATGTTGACCTTCAGGTAGCCGGTGTTGGCGGCCTTGAAGCAGATCCGGGACTCGTTGGTGAGCAGATTCCTCGCCCAGACCACGACCTGGTAGTTGCCCGCCGAGCAGGGGGCGTAGGTGATGTTGCCGTCGCCCGCGATCAGCTCGGCGCCCGTGGCGGCCTTGATGTCGGGTCCGAAGGGATAGGCGCCGTCCTCGACGGCGAAGGGAGCCTCGGAGTTGGAGGGAGTGGCCGGCTCGGCGAAGGCGAGCGGGGCCGGCATTCCGGCGACTGTCACGACGGCGATGGCTGCGGGCAGCCAGCTGCGTATACGCACAGGTTTCGTCTTCACTTTCAGTCAGGTCCCGCCCGCCCTCGGATGAGAGGGGGAGGTCCTTCAACATGTGGACCGGCCATGTGGATTCACGGACGGTTGAAGATCGCCTGGGGAGCCGCCGGTGAAGAGTATCCGCTCGATCGGGCGCCCGCACTCGCATTTCTCCTGGACATGCACGGGGAAAGGCGATGTCAAAGGAATGGTAAACAGCATCGCTGGCGTGCAACCTTCTTGTGGATGGGGAGTCCTCGCGAGGACTTACGGGCCGCCTGACGGATAAACAATGTTCGGCCGGCCGAATCCGATCTTGTCTGCGCTGTGCGTGCTTGCATACGGTTACGTGCGCTCAGTGCTCATCTGCGCCTCCGGCCTGGGGAAGCCGCGAAACATGGGGCGGCAGGTTGACACGAGCAAAGCAGTGATGAGACCAACTGATGCCACCGATGGGTGGCGTCATTCCGCGCGCCGCCATTCGGCAGCTGCGCCAATTGTCTTTTCGGGGGGTTGTTTTCGTGCGTCACCACACAGGCCGTCAGGCCCGGTTGTGGCGGCGGGGGTATGCGCTGGCCGGTAGAGCCAGTCGTACATTACTTCCGTTCGCCCTGATCGCCGGGCTGGTCACCGCGGTCCCCGCTGCCGCGGAGGAACCAGGAACACCACCGCTGTCCGACCGCCAGCGGGTCCTTGAAAGTTGGAAGGCCGGCGGGCCGGCGGCGAAGTCGGCGGCCGGAACCGCCCTCGTCGGCACCGACGAGCAGATCCGCGACTACCTGAACTCCGGCCAAAAGATCGCGGAGGAACTCGACCTGCGCGAGGCCGCGCTCAAACTGGTCACCGAGGCCGGGCCGGGCCTGAGCGAGGCCGCACGCGACGCGCTCAACGGCACCCCGCAGCAACTGGCCACGTTCATGAAGGACGGCTGGAAGGCACCGCTCGCGGACGACCAACGCGTCGAAGCCGCCCGCATCACCGAAGCCGGCGGCCCCGGCACCCGGGAAGCCGGCGACAAAGCCATGCGCGGCACCCTAGACGACATCAAGACCTTCCTCACCGAGGGCCAGTACCGGCAGCGCGACGACGACGCCCGTGTACGTGTCGCTCAGATCGAGGCCACCGGCGGACCCGCCACGAAACGAGCCGCGAGCGAGGCCCTGAAGGGCACCATCGACGATGTCCGCGACTTCCTGATCTACGGGCAGCACATCACCCGCGCCCAGGACCAGGAACACGCCACCATCACCGACCTGGCGAAGCAGACCAAGGACGCCCAAGCCGCCGCCGAGAAGGCCAAGAAGAGCGCGCAGGAGCAGGCCGAGAAGGCCAAGACGTCCGCGGCTCTCGCGAAGGCGGAGACCACGAAGGCGGCCGCAGAGACCAAGGCCGCCAAGAACGACGCCCTGCGGGCCGCGGACGCTGCGCGCCGCGCAGCCGAGTCCGCACGTAGCGCCGCCTCCGCCGCCCGCAGCGCCGTCGCAGCCGCTCGCGCAGCGAACGCCGCGGCCCAGGCAGCCGCGATCGCCGCCCACAACGCCTCCACCGCGGCCCTCTACGCCTCCCAGGCAGCCAGCCGCGCCTGGGACGCAGCCTCTTCGGGCCAGGTCCACGAGAACATCGCCGCCGAAGCCTCGCGAGCCGCGGACGAAGCAAGCAGCATCGCGGACTCAGCCGACGCCGTGCGGCAGACCCTGAAGCACTCCACCGCCGCCCTTGAGGCATCGCTCTCGGCAATCAACGACATGAACGCCTCCGCCGACCTGGCCATGGAGTCCGACACCTGGGCCAAGCAGTCGAACGCCTACTACGGACAGGCCGCATCCGCATCCGCATCCGCCCGTCGCCATGCAGCCGAGGCCAGACGCGCCTCGGAAGCCGCACGGACACATGCCAACGCGGCCGCTGCCGCCGCCACCGAATCGGCCGCAGCCGCCCGATCCGCCGCCGGACACGCACGCAACGCCGCAGCCGCAGCCCGAAAGGCCGCCGAGAACGCGGGCAACGCGCAGGCGGCCGCCGACAAGGCCAAAGCCAACGCTGCCGAAGCCATGGCATCCGCCCAACGCGCCGGCACCGCGGTCACACAAGCCCAGGCCGTACAGGACAAGACTCGCCAACGTGAGGCCGAGGAAGTCGCGGCCCGCACCAACAGCCAGGTCAACGAGGCCCGCGATGCCAAGGACCTCTTCGACCAGGCGAAGGCCCAGGCCACCCGACTCCTGAAGGAGCGGGCCAAGCTCGACAGCGACTTCGCCCAGCTCGCCATCCAGGCCGAACAACCCGGCTCGAACCCGCAGCAGGTCGCCGTCACCGGACGCAAGATGGCCCTGACCGCCCTTCACGTCCGCGGCCCCTGGGTCCGGGCCGCAGCCCAAGCCGCACTCACCGGCGACGATCAAGGCGTCATCACCTTTGCCACCGACGGTTGGAAGAAGGCCGCCGAGCAGGACGACCGCCAGCAGGTCAACCGAATCGCCCAGAACGGCGAATACAAGGATCTACGCGACGCCGCGACCGCTGCGGTCGCGGGAACCACCGCCCAGGTTCAGGCCTTTCTGACAACAGGCCAATACCAGGCCGCAGCACCCGACCGCCGGATCGAAGTTGCCCGCATCGCCGAGGCACGCGGAACCGGTGTCAAGGAAGCGGCGACCGCCGCGCTCCACAACTCCAACCCCAAAGCCCTCGAGGAGTTCCTGCGAACTGGGCAGTACCAGGCGCTCCTTGAGGACGACCGGGTCGAGGCCGCCCGCCTGGCCGAAGGAGGAGCCCTCGAAGTCAAAGCCGCCGCCGAGACCGCCCTTGCCAGCCCCGACACGGCTCTGCGGACATTCGTAAAATCCGGCCAGTACCGCGCCAAGCGACGCGACCAGCTGAACCAGGCCCACATCGCCCAAGTCAAGGCGATCATCGCCGAAGCCAGCAAGGTCTCCGCACTCGCCTATCGAGACGCCTACAACGCCGCAAAGGCCGCAGCCAACGCACAAGGACACGCCAACGACGCCGCCGGACACGCCAACAAGGCAGCCGACTACGCCAGACAAGCCAATGAGCACGCCACACAGGCCAAGCAGTCCGCAGACAGCGCCCGCGAATCCTCCAACGACGCCGCCACATCCGCCGCGACCGCACGGAACGCCGAAAAGCGGGCGGTCAACAGTGCCACCCGCGCCGAGTATTCCGCAGTTGCCGCCTCCGCCAGCTCTCAGGTTGCGGCGGGCTACGCCGAAAGCGCCTTCAAGGCCGCCGAACAGGCCCGCATCTCCGCCGCCAAGGCTGGTATGAGCGCCGAGGAAGCCCGGGTCGCACACAAGCAGACCCTTGAGCGCTACATGATTGACGAGTACAACAAGGAAATTCAAAAGCGCCAGGCCGACGAGGCTGCGTCGCTCAGGAGCAGCCTGAAGAAGTTCGGCGGCCTACTCCGCACCCTCATCAAGCTGCCTGGCGAGATTCCTATCGGATTCCAACTTGACGTGATCCATGGAATCCTGGACGTTGCCGGCATGGTCCCGGGCTACGGCGAGATCGCCGACGGCGCAAACTGTGCGATGTATGCCGTGGAAGGCATCGTCGAATACTTCCACCCCTGGGGCCGCGACGGCGTATGGATGGACGCGGGTCTGGCCTGCGCATCAATGATTCCTTTCGCGGGATGGGCTACCACGCCCGCCAAATGGTCTCGCTATGCCGAGAAGTACGGCCCTGGCACCAAGAAGGTGTTTGACGACCTAGCAGACCTCCTCAAAAAGTCTCCCTGCACACCGAAGAAAAAACACAGCTTCCCTGCCGGTACTAGAGTACTGATGGGCAACGGGTCGTCGCGCCCTATTGATAATTGTGGCGGCGATGGTGAATATTACTATCGAGGAGTCGGGGATGGGCATACGAAGCATGCCGATGCACTTGAAGGTCGAGCTGTGCCGATCGGCGGTCCGTCCACTCCGGCGAGCCATGTAGGCGGCAACAATACGGACAGTCCGTACACTTCCTGGAGCCACAGCGAGGGGAGAGCCCAGGAAGAGGTTGACGAATGGGGGCCGGGCTCAGTAGTGATGCGAATCCGTCGCTCCGACGTGGATCCGAGTAGAGATATTCAGGTTCACGATACGGACATCGACGCCGGGTTCTTCGAGGAGGAGCATCTACTCGAAGGGGTCATTGAAGCGGCGGAGATCAGGATAGGGAATGGGCCATGGTTCAATCCGCGATCAAAATAGGAGCGCACGTGGAGCGAGATGAGCTAAGGCAAGCGTTCGCTGTCGAATCCACTGTCAACTCGCAGGCTAAGAGTGCCCTTGCCGCTGGGGCGGCGTTCGAAATCTGGCCAGGGAGAATGCCTGCCGCGAGACTTCATCACACCTACGCCCGGCGGTTGCGGAGATTGCAGAAACTCGAGCGCCCATCATTGGGTTTCGAGGAGGCGGTGGCTAGCCTCGCGGAAATCGGTAATCAGGAACTTCTGGTCGGGTATATCGATGACCGAAAGCGGGGAGGATATCGCTTTATAGTGTTCCTCAGTGCTGATCTTACGCGGGTGATCGCATGCATCGGCTTGATAGTTCCCTCGCGAGAGGTGCTTGATCCTGATGGAACGAAGGAGTAGGGACGTACATCAGTGTCCGGCATTCCTGAAGGGGCGGGCAGGAGAAGTCGACGGTTTGCTCTGGGCTTCCGCTCTGCATGGAGTGCCCCAGCGGCCCCACCGAACTGTTTTCGGTGGGGCCGCTGGGGTGTTTGACGGCAACGCTGACGGCAACGTCAGCGGACGGCTGGCATGTCGGGTGGAGCATCAGGGTGGTCGTCGGGCCGACCGAGGGCGTCGTTGAGGGTGTGAGGTTCCCCCATTGCGCGGGAGTGGCTGACTAGCTGGTCAGGGCGGGGTGACGTGGTTTCAGGTTCACTTGTTCGGTCGTTGCCTGGTTGGCGTAGTGCTTCTCCTCGTACTCGATCGGGCTGAGGTAGCCGAGTCGCTTCTGGATGCGGCGGGGGTTGTAGAAGCCGTCGATGTACTCGAAGAGCGCGAGGTTCGCCTCGGCACGTGTGGCGAAGACGCGGCCGCGGACGCACTCGGTCTTGATGAGCATCCAGAGGTTCTCGGCGAGGGCGTTGTCGAACGAGTCGCCGACCGAGCCCATGGATGCCTGGATGCCAACCCTGACCAGGCGTGTTGTGAGCTTCACGGAGGTGTATTGGCACCCGTGGTCCGCGTGGTGAACGAGTTCGCCGGGGGTGGGCTCGCGGGAGGCGAGGGCGTACTCCAGCGTGGTCAGGACGAGGTCGGCGTCGGCGTGGGCGGAGGTTTCCCAGGCCACGACCCGGCGGGAGAACGCGTCGCGGATCGCGGAGAGCCACAGCGGGCCCTCCTGGGTAGCGATCATGGTCAGGTCGGTGACCCACAGCCGGTTCGGCCCGGTCGCGGTGAAGTCGCGCTCGACCAGGTCAGGGGCCAGTTCCGCGTTCGGGTCGCGGCGGGTGAAGCCCTTGCCCCGGCGGGGGCTGATCCCGGCGAGGCCAGCTTGGCGCATGAGCCGTTCAACGCGCTTGCGGCCGACTCGGGTGCCTTGCCGTTGGAGGACGGCGTGCACGCGTGGTGAGCCGTAGATCCCGCCGGACTCGTCGTGGACCTTGCGGATCATGCCGGTCAGCTCGGTGTCGCGGCGGTGTCGCTCACACGGCTCGGTCTCGGTCCGGCGCCACCGGTAGTAGGTGGTGGAGGGGATGTGGAGTTCCCGGAGTACGGGCTCGACCCCCAGGTGCGGGTGCTCGTCGAGGAGCGCGGTCACCTGGGCCGGGTCGGGTCGAGCTGGGCCGCGAAAGAAGCTGATGCCGTCCGCAGGACCTCGTTCGCCCGGCGTAGTTCCCGCACCTCGCGCCGCAGCTGAGCGAGCTCTTGCTTCTCCTCGGTGGTGAGCAGGTCGCCCCGCTCGCCGGCGTCGGCCTCGGCCTGCCGGATCCAGTTCCGCAGGGCCTCGTGATGCACGCCGAGTTCCTCGGCCATCCGGCGGATCACCGGCTTCGGCTCGGCAGTGCGATACATCCGCACCGCACGCTCACGCAACTCCAACGGATATTTCCTCGGTGCAGACATCGTCTGGGTTCCTCTCATGAGACCCATCTGACCCGCTGTCACCTATACCCGCATCAACGGGGGAACCTCAATGCGGCTCGATGCGAGCGCCCAGGTGCACGCAGGCTAGGTGGATGCGGCTCACCTGGGTACGAAGTCGTCTCCTTCGGACCGTCGTTGACAGCGGTGGAGTCGACATCTCGCCGGACGTCACGGCCCTGGTCGGCCAAGAACGAGACCGGGAAGACAGACTGAGTCTGCGCGGGGCCCGTGACCATCGCTTTCGATCTACGTTTCAGTAGTGCGGGTGATCATCGCCCTTTGACGTGGGGGAAGGACCGGTTTGGCCAGGAAGTCTGCGGCTGCGACCGCCTTGGTCCTTCGTCGTCGCCTGCTGTGTGATGCCCGGTCCCCTTGCCTCATCCTGCGACTGTGCGGTTTGCCCCGCAATGCTCGCCCGGGATTATGGTTGCCGCGTGGGGCCGGTGGACATATCTCGCCGTCGACACGATGGTCGGCCTGCCGGGTTCCACTGCCGGCAGGCGCCTGCGCTCGGCACCCCCGCCGAAGCCCACCGGCTGTCGTGCCGTTTGAAGGCCATCCTCTGACCGGTGTGACATCTATTGTCTCCGCGATGTCGCGGCGCCCTTTTGCCGGTCGTGGCGACCGCGACTTGTGGCCCGAGCCGGTCAAGTGTTGCGTCAAATCGGTTCAGTGGCGCTGCCTCTCGCATGCGAGCGGCGTGCATCATGCTGGAGGACGACGGCCGGGTCCGGAAACTGAGCAGTCACGGCGTGCGCTGGCGCGGCCGTGACTACCTCGGCGCGTGGATGGCCGGCCAGGCAGGGCTCAGCGTCCGGATCCGGCACATGCCCCACCACGACCACGAGGTCGAGGTCTGCGACCGTGCTGGCCGCCACCTGGGCACCGCCCACCTTGCGGACGCCGGCACCCGGCAACAGCTCGACGAACTGCGCCGCACTCGCACCGTGCGGGCCCGCCGCCTGCGCGAAGAGGTCAAGAAGGCAGAAGCCTTGCGCCGGCAGCGCTTCGCCCCGGCCACCGCTCCCACGCCCGCGCAGCGCCTGGGTGCCATCACAGTGGCCGAAGCCGATCAGGAACTCGCCGCGGCATCCGACAGTGACATGGCGGCCTTGGCCCTGCCGGACCTCATCCCGCCCGCCCCACCGCCAGACGACTGGATCACCCCGGCCTCCCTGCGCTCTGCCACACGGGAAGAGAAGCGATGACGAGCCAGCTGCCGCCGCGTGAGACCGATCACTACACCCAGCTCGCGGACGCTGCGGTCGTCACGACCCGAGCGCTCATGGCAGCCCGGGAGAACATCACCGACACGATCGACGCCAGGGCGATGATGTGCCTTCATGGCCCGGCCGGCGTGGGTAAGACCCTCGCCGTGAACGTCTGTCTGCGCGAGCTCGAGCGGACTCGGGGCGAGGAGGTCTGCCGGATCGCTTTCCGGGCCCGCCCCACCGCTCGCGCGGTGCGTCACGAGCTGTTCGCCGCCCTCGGTCTGCCGGGCGAACCTCCTCGTTATCCGTCCGAGTTCGATCGGCTGCTCCTGGACTCGCTGACGGCCCAGCCTCGCACGCTGGTTGTGGACGAAGCGCAGTGGCTTAATCGAGAGACGTTCGAATATGTCCGGTTCGTTTGGGATCACCCTTACTCCCAGTTGGCGATCATCTTCGCAGGTGGCGAAGGAGCGCACACGGTATTGCGGAAGGAGCCGATGCTCTCATCCCGCATCTTCATCTGGCAGCACGTCACCAAGCTCACCCACAAAGAAGTTCAGCAAGCCATCCCGCTCTACCACCCCATCTGGGCACGGACCGATCCCGCGGACATCGCCTTCGCCGACCGCCACGCAGCGCACGGCAACTTCCGTAGCTGGGCCCGACTCACCGCCCACACCCTGACCGCGCTCGAACGGACAGGCCGCGACCGCCCTGACCAAGAGGTGCTGCGCTGGGCCTTCAGCAGGCTGGGCAGCTGACATTGACGGTTCGACTGTGCAGGTTGGTCACCAGTGCCGATCGCGTACGAGTCCGCTATCCGGCCGAGGAACGAGAACACCGTTCTCCTGGGCGAGCGGCGCCACCCGCAGCACAGGCAGGGCCCCGATCACCGGGCCCAGTGGATGCCGAGTTCGGCGAGGGCTGCGAGTTGTGCCGGGTCGAGTTTGTCGCGGCGTTGTTTCTGGTTGGAGATCCAGATTCCGGTGCG
>NZ_JBIAQX010000038.1:0-7570 GCF_042889445.1 Streptomyces sp. NPDC002602
CGGTTCGTTCGTCGGGGGTGTTCGGTCGCCGGTTGGTGAGGGCTCCTTTGGGTGGGGGTTCCGGTGGGGGTGAGTGGGCTCCGCGTGGGACGGTGCTGGTCACTGGTGGTACGGGTGGTGTGGCTGGGCATGTGGCGCGGTGGTTGGCCGGGTCGGGTGCCGAGCGTGTGGTGTTGGTCAGTCGTAGTGGTGAGCGGGCCGAGGGTGTCGCCGAGCTGGTGGAGGAGTTGCGGGGGCTGGGCTCCGATGTGACGGTCGCCGCGTGTGATGTGACGGATCGTGACGCGCTGGCCGCAGTGATCGACGCGATTCCGGCGGAACAGCCGTTGAGGGCCGTCTTCCACGCGGCGGGCATCTCGATCCCCGCCGCACTCACGGACATCACTTCCGAGTTGCTCGACACGTCGTTCGCCGCCAAGGTTCTGGGTGCCCGTCATCTGGACGAGCTGACGGCGGGGCTGGAGCTGGACGCCTTCGTCCTCTTCTCCTCCGGCGCGGCCGTCTGGGGCAGCGCCGGAGCCGGCGCCTACGCGGCGGCCAACGCGTTCCTGGACGGTCTCGCGTGGGACCGTCGCTCCCGGGGCCTGGTCGCGACCTCCGTGTCGTGGGGCAACTGGAAGGCCACCGGCATGGCCGAGGGCGACACCGCCGAGATGCTGTCACGCCGGGGCATCCGCGGCATGGAACCGCAGTTGGCGGTGCAGGCGCTGCGTCAGGCGATCGCGTGGGACGAGACCGCGCTGACGGTCACCGACATGGACTGGGAGCGGTTCGTTCCCGGATACACGCTGGCACGCCGACGCCCCCTGATCGAGGACATCCCCGAGGTCGCCCGGGCTCTGGCGGAGGACTCCTCCGAGGCTCCCGACGACGACACGGCCGGATCGGCCCTGTCGGCGGAACTCGGCGGACTCACCCCGGCCGAACAGCACGACCGGCTCCTCGCCATGATCCGGACAGAAGCCGCGAACGTCCTGACTCACGGCACCACGGACGAGATCACGGCCGCGAAGCCGTTCAAGGACCTCGGGTTCGACTCGCTGACCGCGATGGAACTGCGCAACCGGCTGAACAAGGCCACCGGCCTGCGCCTGCCCGCCACCCTCGTCTTCGACCACCCGACGCCGCACCGACTCGCCACTCATCTGCACGAGGAGCTCTTCGACGCCCGAGTGGAGGCCGCTCTGCCGGTCCTCAGCGTGACCGACGACGATCCGATCGTGATCGTCGGCATGGGCTGCCGCTTCCCCGGTGGCGTGCGCGACCCCGAGGGGCTGTGGCGTCTGCTCGTCGAGAACCGTGACGAAATGGCCGGCTTCCCGACCGACCGCGGCTGGCACGGAACTGCCATGACCAGCCTGATGGGGGACGCCGCTTCGGCACGGCAAGGCGCCTTCCTCGCCGAAGCCGGCGACTTCGACGCCGCGTTCTTCGGGATCTCGCCGCGCGAGGCGCTGGCGATGGACCCCCAGCAGCGGCTGCTGCTGGAAACGGCGTGGGAGACCCTGGAGCGGGCCGGAATCGACCCGCACACCCTTCGAGGCAGCCGTACCGGCGTCTTCGTCGGAGGTACCCCGCAGGAGTACACCGCGGTACTGATGAACTCCTCCGAGGCCGGCAGCGGCTACGCGATGACCGGTGCCTCGGGCAGTGTGATGTCCGGCCGGGTGTCCTACGCGCTGGGCCTGGAAGGGCCCGCGGTCACGGTGGACACGGCGTGCTCCTCGTCGCTGGTGGCACTGCACCTGGCGGCGCAGGCGCTGCGCAACGGGGAATGCGACCTGGCCATGGCCGGCGGCGTGACCGTGATGTCCACCCCCGGTGCCTTCGGTGAGTTCGACCGTCAGGGCGGGCTGGCCGGGGACGGCCGCTGCAAGGCGTTCTCCGCGGACGCGGACGGCACCGGCTGGGGCGAGGGCGTCGGCATGGTGGCCGTCCAGCGCCTCTCGGACGCGGTCCGTGACGGCCGTCCGGTACTGGCGGTGGTACGCGGCTCGGCGGTGAACCAGGACGGTGCGTCGAACGGCCTGACCGCGCCGAACGGCCCGTCTCAGCAGCGGGTGATCCGGCAGGCACTCGCCAACGCCGGCCTGTCGGCTGCGGACGTGGACGTCGTGGAGGCGCACGGCACGGGCACCAAGCTGGGCGACCCGATCGAGGCGCAGGCTCTGCTGGCCACCTACGGTCAGGACCGGCCGCAGGACGCCCCGCTGTGGCTCGGGTCGATCAAGTCGAACATCGGCCACACCCAGTACGCCGCAGGCGTGGCGGGTGTGATCAAGTCCGTGCTGGCCATGCACCACGGCGTCCTGCCGAAGACGCTGCATGCCGCTGACCCCACTCCTCAGGTGGACTGGTCGAAGGGCGCGGTGGAACTGCTGACCGAGAACCGGGAGTGGCCGGAGTCGGACCGTCCGCGCCGTGCCGGTGTCTCCTCGTTCGGCATCAGCGGCACCAACGCCCACATCATCCTGGAGCAGGCTCCTGACCGGGAGTCCACGCCCCTGGCCGCCGGAACGGTGGACGGGGCGGTGCCGTGGGTGGTGTCCGCCCGGTCGGAGGAAGCCCTGCGGGCACAGGCGCTGCGCCTGGCGGAGCACGTGCGCGACGCGGGCACGCGACCGGTGGACATCGGTCTGTCGTTGGCGTCCACACGAGCGACCCTGGAACACCGCGCGGTGGTCGTGGCCGAGGCGGAGGACGGGGAAGGCTTCCTGTCCGCGCTGACAGAGCTGGCCGAGGGCCGGACGGGCGCCGGTGTGGTGCGGGGTGTGGCCGGCGAGAGCGGTCTGGCACTGCTGTTCACCGGCCAGGGCTCGCAGCGGCTCGGCATGGGGCGCGAGCTCTACGACCGCTTCCCGGTGTTCGCCACGGCCTTCGACGAGGTGTGCGGCCACCTGGACCTGCTCCTTGAGCGGCCCGTGAAGGAAGTGGTGTACACCGACGCCGAGGCCCTGGACCAGACGGTCTTCACCCAGGCCGGGCTCTTCGCCCTGGAGGTGGCCCTGTTCGAGCTGGTCAGCTCGTGGGGCGTCCGGGCCGATGTGCTCCTGGGACACTCGATCGGTGAGCTGTCGGCGGCGTACGCGGCCGGCGTGTGGTCCCTGCCCGACGCCTGCCGGATCGTCGCCGCCCGAGGACGGCTGATGCAGGCGCTGCCGGCCGGCGGGGCGATGTACGCCGTGCAGGCGGCCGAGGACGAGGTCCTGGAGCTGTTGTCGGGCGCGGAGGGTCGCGCCGGCATCGCGGCGGTGAACGGACCGTCCGCCGTGGTGGTGTCCGGTGACGAGGACGCGGTGGCCGAGGTGGCCGGGACGTTCTCCGACCGGGGACTGCGGGTCAAGCGCCTGCCGGTGAGCCACGCCTTCCACTCGGCTCGGATGGAACCGATGCTGGCAGAGTTCTCCAAGGTGCTGGCGGGAGTGGAGTTCCATCAGCCGCGGGTACCGGTGGTGTCGAACCTGACCGGTGAGATCGCCGGTGCCGAGATCGGGACTCCCGAGTACTGGGTGCGGCACGTGCGTGAGGCGGTCCGCTTCGCGGACGGCGTGCGCACGGTGCTGGACCGGGGCGTGCGCATGACGGTGGAGCTGGGCCCGGGCGGTGCGCTGACCGCACTGGCCGAGGAGTCGGTCCACCAGCGTGGGGTCGACGTCGTGAGCGTTCCCGCCCTGCCGTCCGGCCGCCCGGAGGACGCCGCACTGATCCGCGCCGTCGCGGCGGTGTCGGTGGTGGGCGCGCGGGTGGACTGGACGGCCCTGTTCGCCGGCACGACCGCGCGCCGGGCGGAACTGCCCACGTACGCCTTCCAGCACAAGCGCTACTGGCTGCAGTCGGTGTCCATCGGCAGCGGCGACCCCACCCGTCTCGGACTGACGGCCACCGGGCATCCGCTGCTCGGCGCCGGTGTACCGCTGCCCGGGTCGGACGGATTCCTGTTCACGGGCAGGCTCTCCCTCGACGCCCAGCCGTGGATCGCCGACCACTCGATGCTCGGCACGGCACTGCTGCCCGGTACCGCATTCGTGGAGCTGGCCCTGCGGGCCGGCGACCAGGTGGGCTGTGACCTGATCGAGGAACTCACGCTGGAGAGCGCCCTGATCCTGCGCGAGCAGGGCGGCACCGCGATCCAGGTCGCGGTGGGCGGCCCCGACGAGACGGGCCGTCGCCCGATCACCGTGTACGCACGGCCGGAGGGCGGAGAGGACACCGAACAGTTGTGGACGCGGCACGCCTCCGGTGTGCTGGCCGTCGCAGGGACAGCCGAGCCGTCCATCGAGCCCACCACGGTGTGGCCGCCGGCCGGAGCGGAGAGGGTCCCGGTCGACGAGTTCTACGAGAGCCTGGCCGGTGGCGGTCTCACCTACGGACCGGCGTTCCAGGGACTGCGCGCGCTGTGGAACCGGGAAGGCGAACTCTTCGCGGAAATCGGCCTCCCGGACGCGGCGGGTACCGAGGACACCGGTTTCGGCGTCCACCCGGCCCTGCTGGACGCGGCGCTCCAGCCGCTGGCGCTGGACATCCTGGGCCTCACGCCCGACCGGGAAGCCGTCAAGGGCGGCCTGCCGTTCGCGTGGACCGGCATACGTCTGCACGCCACTCACGCCTCCACCGCCCGGGTGCACCTCGCGCCGGTAAGCCAGACGGAGGTGGCGATCACCGTCACCGACGACTCGGGTCTTCCGGTCGCCACCATCGATTCACTGACGATGAGGGCCCCGGCGCCGGACCAGTTCACCGAACAGGCCGCAGCGCCCCGGCCAGACTCGTTGTTCGCCCTGGAGTGGACGCCGGTGTCCCTGGGCTCGCGCCCGACGGCCGGCGAATGGGCGATGCTCGGCTTCGACCCGCTGGAGATCCGTCCGCGCCTCGTCGAGGCCGGATTCACCGGTACGCCGTACCTCGACGCGCAGTCCCTGCTCGACACCGTGGAATCGGGGCAGCCCGCTCCGTCGGTGGTGGTCATGTCCTGCTTCGGCGGTGACCAGGGCGGCCTCCTCGAGGCAACGCACGCGGCGACCCACCGTGTGCTGGACACCCTCCGTCACTGGCTCGCCGACGAACGTCTGGCGGCGTCGAAGCTGTTGCTGCTCACTCGGGGCGCGGTGGCACCAGGTGCCACCGACAGCGTCGAGGACCTGGCGGCGTCGGCGGTCTGGGGCCTGGTGCGGACCGCACAGTCCGAGCACCCCGGCCGGATCGTGCTGATCGACCTCGACGACGAGGCGGCCTCGTACCAGGTGCTGCCCGCCGCGCTCGGTACGGACGAGCCGCAACTGGCCCTGCGCGCGGGCATCGCGAGCGCCCCCCGCCTGGCCAGGGCGGCCAAGACGCCCGCCCGCGCACCGCGCTTCGGATCCGAGGGAACCGTACTGATCACCGGCGGGACCGGGGCCCTGGGCGCGATCGTGGCCCGGCACCTGGTCACCGAACACGGAGTCCGGCACCTGATACTGGCCGGCCGTCGTGGTGGCGACGCACCAGGAGCGACCGAGCTGCTGGCCGAGTTGCGTGCACTCGGCGCCGAGGCCGACGCGCTCGCATGCGACGTCGCCGACCGGGACGCGCTCGCTGCCCTGCTGGAGGGCATCCCGTCCGATCGGCCGCTGACCGGCGTCGTGCACACCGCGGGCGTACTGGACGACGGCACGATCGAGTCCCTGACCGCAGACCGGCTCGACACCGTGCTGCGAGCCAAGGCCGACGCCGCCTGGCACCTGCACGAGCTCACCCGTGACAGCGACGTACGGGAGTTCGTACTCTTCTCGTCCGCGGCCGGCCTGCTGGGCAGCCAGGGGCAGGGCAACTACGCGGCGGCCAACTCCTTCCTGGACGCCCTCGCGCTGCATCGCCACGCAGCGGGACTGAACGCGACCTCGCTCGCCTGGGGCTGGTGGGAACTGTCCGATGGCATGGGCGCGGCACTCGGCCAGGCCGAGCGCGCCAGGATGGCCCGTAGCGGGGTCATCGGCTTCAGCGCGGAAACCGGCATGGAGGCCTTCGACGCAGCCCTCGGCGGTACGCGGGCCGTGGCCGTCCCGATGCTGCTCAGCACCTCGACCGCGCGGCCTTCGGGCAGCACCCGGGTCCCGCCGTTGCTCCGTGGCCTCATCCGGACACCGCAGCGGCGCGCGGAGCGTACGACCACCCCTGCGGCCTCGCAGCTGAACGAGCGGCTGGCCGCCACGGCCGGGCCCGAGCGGCTGGCTGTGCTCATCGAACTCGTACGCACCGAAACCGCGCAGGTACTGGGCTACTCCGGTGCCGAAGCGATCAAGGACGGCACCACCTTCGGCGAGCTGGGCTTCGACTCCCTGACCTCGGTGGAGATGCGCAACCGTCTCAACGAGCTCACGGGGCTGCGCCTGGCGCCCACGGTGGTCTTCGACCACGCGTCGCCGGCCGCACTCGCCCATGAACTGAATGAGCGCCTGGGCGGCTCGGCCACCCAGGAGGGAGCGGCATCAACCGTGCGGCGGCCGGAACAGGCCGCGGAGGCGGACGTCACCGACGACATCGCGGTGGTCAACGGAGTCGAGGCGCTGTACCGGCGCGCTGTCGAAATCGGCAGGCTCGACATCGGGCACACCGTGCTGCGCAGCTCGATCGACCTTCGGGAGACCTTCTCGGAGCCGGACCAGGTGCGCAAGGGACCCGAGCCCGTGCGTCTCGGCGCCGGCTCCGACTTCCCGAAGCTCATCGGCTTCCCCTCGCAGTCCGTCTGGGCGAGCAACCAGGAACTGGTCAGCCTCGCCGGGCCGCTGCGCGGCATCCGTGACGTGTGGTCGATGATGCTTCCCGGATTCGTGACGGGCGAGCCCGTCGCGAAGAGCATCGACGCACTGGCCGAGTACGCCGTGCGGTACATCGAGCAGTTGGCGGACGGAGAGCCGTTCGCACTGGTCGGCCGTTCCTCCGGAGGCCGGGTCGCGCACGAGGTGACCGCCAGGCTGGAAGCACGGGGGATACACCCGCAGGGTGTGGTCCTGATCGACAGCTACCTGGCCGGCTACCAGCAGACCTCCTACATCGTGCCGGTGATGGAGTCCAAGGCGCTGGAGCTCGAGAAGGACTTCGGCCGGATGACCGGCACGCGGCTCACGGCGATGTCGGCGTACTTCGACCTGTTCGAGAGCTGGCTGCCGAAGGAGATCACGACGCCGACCCTGCTCGTCCGGGCCACCGAGTGCTTCGGCATCGAGCCGGGCCAGCCCCAGCCGCCGGCCGAGGAGTGGCAGGCGGCGTGGCCGCTGCCGCACGAGGCCGTGGACGTCCCGGGCACCCACTACACCATGCTCGAAGGCAATGGTGAGGTCACGGCGGCCGTCATCCACGAATGGCTGCTCAAGCAGCAGTAGCGGGGACGGGTAGGGGCGCGTGCCGGACGGCACGCGCCCCTACCCCCCGCCGGGGTGGTCGCCCCATCGGCACACGCGCACGAAGCGGCGGGCTCGGCAGGTCACATACCTGCCGAGCCCCCCCCGTGGGGGGGGGGGGGGGGTGAAACCCGACCCAGGGCGCGGCGGGAGGGCGCGGGGGGTTGGGGGGCGCGGAAGCCCGGGGTAGCCCA
>NZ_JBIAQX010000038.1:7580-15576 GCF_042889445.1 Streptomyces sp. NPDC002602
CGGGGGGGGGGCCCCCACCTGGGCCACCCGGCCTTTCGGGGGGGGCGTGCTCTCACCAACCCCGCCCCCCCCCCGCCGCTTCGTGCGCGTGGCGAGTACTACCAGACGATCGGCAGCGTCTCGAGGCCGCGGATGATGGAGGCCGGCTTCAGCCGGAGTTCCGACTCCGGAACGCCGAGGCGCAGTTCGGGCATCCGGGCCAGTATTCCGCGCAGCGCTTCCTGGAGTTCGATCCGGGCCAACTGGGCGCCGAGACAGTGGTGGATGCCGGAACCGAAGGCGAGGTGGGGGTTGGTCGCGCGGGTCAGGTCCAGTCGCTCCGGGTCCTCGAAGACCTCGGGGTCCCGGTTCGCGGCAGCGACGACCGGCAGGACCAGCACGCCCGGAGGCAGTGACTTGCCGTCCTGGAGCTCGACTTCGCCCGTGGTGAGCCGAGGAACCATTCCGCCGGTCACCGTCAGGGGGACGAACCGCAGAAGCTCCTCGACGGCCCTCGGGATGCCGTCGGGGTCGTCGCGCAGCGCCTCGAGCTGCTCGGGGTGACGCAGCAGGGTCAGCAGGAACATGCTGATCTGGTTGGCGGTCGTCTCGTACCCCGCACTGAGGAGACCGATGCACGTGGCGGCGATCTCACGTTCGCTGAGGGTGTCGTGGTCGTCACTGACCTTGATGAGTTCGCTCATCAGGTCGTCGCCCGGCGCGGACCGCTTGACCTCGATGAGCTCACCGAAGTACTTCAGCAGCGAGATCGTCGCGGCTTCCTTCTCCAGCGCCCGCTGCCAGTCGCCGAGCATCGCGTTCGACCAGCCCGCGAAGGTGCTCTGGTCCTCCTGCGGCACACCGATCAGCTCGCAGATCACCTGGATCGGCAGCGGCAGTGCGAAGTGCTCCAGCACATCCACCGGCTGCGGCATGGCTTCCATCTCGTCGAGAAGGTCGCTGACGCGCTGAGCGATGCGCTGACGCCGTGTCTCCATGTTCCTGGCGGTGAACGCACGGTTCACCAGCCGGCGCAGGCGGGTGTGCTCCGGGGCGTCCATGCCGACGAGCGATTCGTTCATCAGCTTGCCGGTCTCGGTTTCGGCCATCGCCGCCGCGGCTGACGCGTTCATGACACGACTGCTCACGTGTGAATCCAGCATCATCGTGCGGATGTCCGCGTGCCTGGTCACCAGCCAGGCGCCCATGCCATCCGGGAACCGTGCCTCCGCCACGGACTGCTCGTCGCGTATCTGCGCGAGCTCGGGAGGGAGATCGCCGATTGTCGGGGGGTCGGGAAACGGAAAGCTGACAGGGCAGGTCTGCTGTTTGGTCAAGGGGATCTGCTCCGGGGCGAATCGGTTCCGGATCGGAACCGAAAGGGACGGGTGGGGGGAATCCCTGGCAGGTTATGCACAGGGCGCCCCTAAACCCGTCCCTTAAGCCGCCCCAGTTTGCGCTTGGAGTGGTGGACCGTTTCGGTTACTGCTCCGATCGGTCCCTGGCCATGGCGAGCAGCGCTGTCACGTCCATGGACATGATCTCTTCGCTGCGGTCGCCGGATTCAGGTTCGGCCGCCTGACCGTCAGCCAATTCCAGCAACGCGTCGAGCAGCCCCCTTTCCCTGAGCTGTGCCACGGAAATCGATGCCAGGATGCGACGGACTTCCGCATCCTGGGTCTCCGTGCTTTCCGCAAGGCCACTTCCCGCACCCTCCGGGGACAACTTCCCCAGCAACAGCGGTACGAGCGCGTCCAGCGTCGGGTAGTCGAAGACGAGGCTCACCGGCAGGCGCAGACCGGTCGCCGCGTTCAGCCGGTTGCGCAGCTCCACGGCGGTCAGCGACGTGAAGCCGAGGTCGCGGAACGGGCGGTCCGTCTCGATCTGTTCCGGAGAACCGTGCCCGAGCACCGCCGCGATCCGGCCGCGCACGAGTTCCAGCAGGATCTCCTGGCGTTCGACCGGCATCATCTCGGCGAGCCGGCGCCGCAGTTGCGTGCCCGCGTCCTGGGTGTCGGTCCCGGCCGTGCGGCGGGCCGGCGTGCGGAACAGGCCGCGCAGGACCGGCGGGAGCGTCCCGGCGGAGGCCTGCGCACGCAGCGCGGCGCCGCCCAGGCGGGCCGGGAAGAGGACGGGTTCGGCGGAACGCCAGCCGAGGTCGAAGAGGGCCAGCCCCTCGTCGGAGGGCAGCGCGTTCACCCCGCGCATCGGGGTGCCGGCCGAGGCGGCCTCGGTGAGGCCGCCGCCCATGCCGCGCTCGGTCGCCCACAGGCCCCAGGCCAGCGAGGTCGCGGCGAGGCCGCGGGCGCGCCGGTGGTGGGCGAGGGAGTCCAGGAAGGTGTTGGCCGCCGCGTAGTTGCCCTGCCCGGTGCCGCCGAGGGTGCCGGCGATCGAGGAGAACAGCACGAAGGCCGACAGGTCCAGGCCCTCGGTCAGCTCGTGCAGGTGCACGGCGGCGTCCACCTTTGCGCGGAAGACGCGGTCGATCATGCCGGGCTCCAGGGAGGCCAGCAGCGCGTTCTCGGCGGTTCCGGCGCAGTGCACCACCGCGGTCAGCGGCTGCTCGGCGGGGATCGCGGCGAGTACGGCCGCCAGCGCCTCGCGGTCCGCCGCGTCGCACGCCGCCAGCGTCACCGTCGCCCCGTGCTTCTCCAACTGACGGACGAGCTCCGTGGCGCCTTCGGCGTCCGGGCCCCGGCGGCTGAGCAGCAGGAGGTGGCGTACGCCGTGCCGTTCGGCGAGGTGGCCGGCGACGAGGCTGCCGAGGCCGCCGGTCGCGCCGGTCACCAGCACCGTGCCCGCGGGGTCCAGATCGCCGAGGTCGGTGCCGGGCACACCGGCGGGGACCTCGGCGACCGGGGTCCGGTCGAGCCGGGGGACCAGCGCGGTCCCGGCGCGCAGCGCGATCTCGGCCTCCCGTGTCGCGAGCGCGGCCGGCAGGGCCTGCCACGACTCCGGCAGACCGTCGGTGTCCAGCAGGACGAACCGGCCGGGGTTCTCCGACTGGACGGAGCGCACCAGACCCCACAGGGGGGCGGAGTCCAGCCCGGTCGCCCGGTCCTGGGCCGAGGTGCCCACCGCGTCCCGGGTGGCCATGACCAGGGTGACCGTGGCGAGCCGCTCGTCGAGGTCCTCCGCGACCCAGGCGCGTGCCGCGTCCAGGACCTGCCCGGCGCGAGAGCGGGTGGCCGCCGGGAGCGCGGCGCCGGCGGGGTCGCCGGACGTCAGGTCGAGTACGGCGAAACGCGGCACGGGGCCGCCCGCGGCGACCGACGCGGCCAGCGCGGCGACGTCGGCGTACCGCTCGGGCAGGGTGTCCGAGCCCGTCCACGACGAGTCTCCGCCCGGGGCCGCGCCCAGTACCGCCCACGGCGCGGGATCCGTCGCAGGGAGCGGCACCGGCGTCCAGGCCATGGTCAGCAGCGAGGGGTGCGCGGCGGTCCGTCCGGCGGCCGGTTCCGCCGCCTCGACCGGCCGCAGCATCAGCGAACCGACCGTCACGACCGGTGCGCCGGTGCCGTCGGCGGCGTACAGGGACACGGCGTTCGCCCCGGCCGGCGACAGGGTCACCCGCAGGGTGGTCGCGCCGGTGGCGTGCAGCGAGACCGCGTTCCAGGCGAAGGGGCGCAGCGGCTGCCCGCCGGTCTCCAGCAGTTCGCCCAACCCCACCGCGTGCAGCGCCGCGTCCAGCAGCGCGGGGTGCAGGAGGTACTCGTCGGCCTGCTCGTGCAGTTCCCGGGGCAGCCGTACCTCGGCGAACACCTCCCGGCCGCGCGACCAGGCCGCGTGCAGGCCGTGGAAGGCGGGTCCGTAGGCGAACGGGCTGTCCGGCGACTGCTCGTAGAGACCGGCGACGTCGAGTGGCTCCGCGCCCGGGGGCGGCCAGGCGGCCGGCTCCGCGTCCGGTACGGGGGCGGCCGGGCACAGGACTCCCGAACCGTGTCGGGTCCAGGTGGCGGCCGTGATGTCGTCGTCCGTCCGGGCGAAGAACCCGATCTCGCGTCGGCCCGTCTCGTCGGGGGCGCTCACGGTGAGCTGGAGGTCGAGGGCGCCGCTCTCGGGGAGCAGGAGCGCGGCCTCCATGGTCAGTTCCTCGATCCGGGGGCACTCGACGAGGTCGCCGGCGACCACCGCGAGTTCGACGAACGCCGTCCCCGGCAGCGGCACCGCGCCCAGGACGCGGTGGTCGGCCAGCCAGGGATGGTCGCGCAGTGAGATGCGGCCCGTCAGGACGAGACCGTCGCTCTCCGCGGGTTCCACGGCCGCGCCGAGCAGCGGGTGCCCGGGGTCGGCGAGGCCCGCCGCCGTCACGTCGCCGGACCCGGAGGATGTCGTGCGGAGCCAGTACCGCTGCCTCTGGAAGGCGTAGGTGGGCAGTTCCACGGGGCGGGCCCCGGGGAACGCCCGCGTCCAGTCGACGGGCGCACCGGCGACGTACGCCTCGGCGAGCGAGTTGACGAGGCGGCCGGTGCCACCGTCGTCGCGCCGCAGCGTGCCGGACGCGTGGGCCACGACGCCGGCGCTGTCGATGGCCTCCTGGACCGCCATGGTCAGCACGGGGTGGGGGCTGATCTCCAGCAGGGTCCGGTGGCCCTCGCCGAGTGCGGCGCGCACCGCCCCCTCGAAGGCGACCGTCTCGCGCATGTTGCGCAGCCAGTACCGGGCATCCAGGCCCGAGGTGTCCATCTGTTCGCCGCTCACCGTGGAGTGGAAGGCGACGGAGGAGGACTGCGGTCGGATGTCGGCCAGTTCGCGCAGCAGGTCCTCGTTGAGGACATCGACCTGCGCGGAGTGGGAGGCGTAGTCCACCGCGATACGCCGCGCCCGGACACCGTCCGCCTCACACGAGGCCAACAGCTCATCCAGCGCGTCGGGCTCGCCCGAGACGACGACCGAAGCGGGCCCGTTGACCGCGGCCACGCCGACACGGCCGTCGAAGGACGCCAGGCGCTCCTCGACGTCCGACACCGGCAGCGACACCGAGACCATGCCGCCCTTGCCCGACAGCTTCTCCAACACCAGACGCGAGCGCACCGCAGCGACCCGGGCACCGTCCTCCAACGACAGGCCACCCGCCACACACGCCGCGGCGACCTCGCCCTGGGAGTGTCCGATCACCGCGGCCGGCTCCACACCGAAGGAACGCCACACCGCCGCCAGCGACACCATCACCGCCCACAGCACCGGCTGGACCACGTCCACCCGACCCCACAGCGGATCGTCCGCCTCACGGAACACCACGTCCCGAAGCGACCAGTCCACCAAAGGCGACAACGCACGCTCACACGCCACCATCGACTCACCGAACACCGGCGAGGAATCCCACAACTCCCGACCCATGCCGACCCACTGCGAACCCTGACCCGGGAACACGAACACCACACCACTGCCCGAGGCACGGCCGCAGACCACGCCGGCCCCGTCCTCGCCGTCCGCGACCGACCGCAGCCCCGCGATCAGCTCGTCCCGGCCGCCGCCCAGGACCACGGCACGGTGCTCGAACGCCGACCGCGTACCCGCCAGCGACAACCCCACGTCCGCGGGGCTCGGCCCGGGGTGTTCCCCGAGGTGGTCCAGCAGCCGCCGGGCCTGGGCACGCAGCGCGACCTCGGCGCGGCCGGAGACCACCCACGGCGTCGACGTCAGGGCCGTGCCGGGGCCGGCCTCCTCACCGGTGGTGTCCTGGCCGGCCTCCGGAGCCTGCTCCAGGATCACGTGCGCGTTGGTGCCGCTGACCCCGAAAGAGGAGACGGCGGCCCGCCGGGCGCGGCCCCGGTCCGGCCAGGCGCGGCTCTCGGTCAGCAGGCGCACCGCGCCCCCGGACCAGTCGACGTGCGGGGTCGGCTCGGACACGTGCAGGGTCTTCGGCATGACGCCGTGCCGCAGCGCCATGACCGTCTTGATCACACCGCTGACTCCGGCGGCATACTGCGTGTGGCCGATGTTGGACTTGACCGACCCGAGCCACAGGGGTTCGTCGGCCGGCCTGTCCTGACCGTAGGTGGCCAGCAGCGCCCGCGCCTCGATCGGGTCGCCCAGCGTCGTGCCCGTGCCGTGCGCCTCCACCATGTCCACATCGGCGGTGGACAGTCCCGCGCCGTCGAGCGTCCGCAGGATGAGGCGGCGCTGCGCGGGCCCGCTCGGCGCGGTCAGACCGTTGCTGGCCCCGTCCTGGTTGATTCCGGTCTCCCGCAGCACGGCCAGCACCCGGTGCCCGTCGCGCTGCGCGTCGGACAGCCTTTGCAGGACGACGACGCCGACGCCCTCGCCCCAGCCGGTGCCGTCCGCGTCCGCGGAGAACGCCTTGCAACGGCCGTTCGAGGCGAGTCCGCCCTGACGGGAGAACTCGGGGAAGGCGCCCGGGGTGGACAGGACGGAGACGCCGCCGGCCAGCGCCAGCGAGATCTCGTCCTTCCGCAGGGCCTGCACCGCCAGGTGCATGGACACCAGGGAAGAGGAACAGGCCGTGTCGATGGTGACCGCGGGCCCTTCCAGGCCGAGCACGTACGAGACCCGACCGGACAGGACACTGCTGGAGGTGCCCGTCAGCATGTAGCCGTCCATGGCCATCGACGAGGCACCCAGCAGACCGGCGAAGTCACCACCGGTACCGCCGAAGAACACGCCGGTGGCGCTGCCGCGCAGGGACCGGGGGTCCACCCCGGCGCGTTCCAGCGCCTCCCACGAGGTCTCCAGCAGCAGCCGCTGCTGGGGGTCCGTGGCGGTCGCCTCGACCGGGGAGATCCCGAAGAAGTCGGCGTCGAAGTCGCCCGCGCCGTGCAGGAATCCCCCTTCCAGGGTGGTGGAGGCCCCGGACTCCCCGGCGTCGGCGCGGTACAGCCGGTCCAGATCCCAGCCGCGGTCCTCGGGAAAGCCCGAGACCGCGTCCGTTCCTTCGGACACCAGCCGCCACAGCTCCTCCGGGCTTTCCGCCCCGCCAGGGAACCGGCAGGCCATGCCGACGATCGCGATCGGCTCGCGGGCCTTGTCCTCGACCTCGCGCAGCCGGTGCTGGAGGCCGCGCGCCTCGGCCACGGCCCGCTTGAGATAGTCGCGGAACTTGTCCTCGTCGGACATGGTCAGTGCTCCTTGATGGTGTGTTCCCGGTCGGTCAGGGGGGTCAGATCCCGAAACCCTGGTCGATCGCGTCGAAGAGATCGTCGGTCGAGGCCGCGTCGAGATCGTCCAGGCCATGGGCCGAAGCCGGCTCGGCGTCCCCGGCGCTCCACTTGGACAGCAGACCGCGCAGCCTGCGGGTGACACGGTCGCGCTCGCCGTCGTCCGCCGCGATCACCGCGAGGGCCGCTTCCAGCGCGTCCACGTCGGAAAGTGCCGCCTCGACGTCGGAGATCCCCGCCGGGGCGAGCTCCGCGAGCAGGTACGCCGCGAGCGCGTTCGGTGTCGGGTGCTCGAAGACGAGCGTGGCCGGCAGTCGCAGACCGGTGGCCGTGCCGAGCCGGTTGCGGAACTCCACGGCGGTCAGCGAGTCGAATCCGAGTTCGCTGAACGACCGGTCGGGCGCGACGGCTTCGGCCGAGGCGTGCCCCAGCACGGTCGCCGCGTTCGAGCGGACGAGGTCCAGCAGCCTGCGGTGCCTCTCGGCGGCGGGCAGCGAGGCCAGCCGCGTCGACAGCTCGGCGCCGTCGTTGCCCGCCCGTACCACCCGGCGGGACGTGCTCCGCACCAGGCCGCGGAACAGATGGGGCACCCGGTCCGGATCCCCCTTCAGCGCCGACGGGGTCAGCCGGGTGATCACCTGCAGCGGTATGTCGGCCCCGCAGGCGGCGTCGAACAGCGCGAGCCCCTCCGCGTCCTCCAGTGGACGCATGCCCGCACGGGACATGCGCTCCACCTCCTCGTCGTTGAGGTGGCCGGTCATGCCGCTGCGTTGGGCCCAGAATCCCCAGGCGAGGGAGGTTGCGGGGTGTCCGTGTGCGCGGCGGTGGTGGGCGAGGGCGTCGAGGTAGGTGTTGGCGGCTGCGTAGTTGGCTTGTCCGGCGGTGCCGAGTTGTCCGGC
>NZ_JBIAQX010000039.1:0-14661 GCF_042889445.1 Streptomyces sp. NPDC002602
TCCCCCAACACCTCCGCCGAAACACCCACCAACCCATCCGCATACACACCCGCCAACGACCGCAGCGCCGACTCATCAGCCCCACTCACCCGCACCACAAACGAATCCTGAGCCAACACCTCACGCGCCGACCGAACAGGAGCCTCTTCGACAATCACATGGGCATTCACACCACCCATCCCGAACGCGCTCACCGCCGCCCGCCGCGGACCACCCTCACGCGGCCACTCCACCGCACGATCAGCCAAATAGAACGGCGTCTCCTCGAACCGAATGTGATCGTTCGGCCGCACCACGTGCAACGACGGCGGGACCACCCCGTGCTCCATCGCCAAGAGCACCTTCACCAGACCCGCCAGACCCGCCGCCGGCTCCAGATGACCCACGTTCCCCTTCAACGAACCGATCGCGCAGAACTGCGACCTGCCCGTCACCCCACGCCACGCACGGGTCAACCCCTCCACCTCGATCGGATCACCCAGACCCGTCCCCGTCCCATGCGCCTCCACCAGACCGATCGAATCCACGGACACCCCCGCGTCCCGCAACGCCGCGGAAATGACGTCGGCTTGGGCTCGCGGGCTGGGCGCCGAGTAGCGGCTGGTGCGTCCGCCGTGGTTGACGGCCGCTCCCTTGACCACGCCCCGGATCCGGTCGCCGTCGCGCACGGCGTCGTCATACCTCCGCAGGACCACGGCCACGGCTCCCTCTCCGGGAACGAAGCCGTCGGCGGTGCTGTCGAAGGCGCGGCTGCGGTGCCGGGGTGACAGGGCCATGAGGTCGCCCATCGACCGGAAGTACTCCGGGCTGATGCCGGCGTGCACGGCTCCGATCACCGCCGTGTCGATGTCACCGGTGCGCAGGTGCTGGAGTGCCGAGTGCAGGGCGACCAACGAGGAGGAGCAGAGGGTGTTGACGAGCCCGCTCGGGCCGTGCCAGTCCATCAGGTACGACAGCCGATTGGCGATCATCGCCTCCAGGCCGAGGCCCCGTCCGTCGGCCACGCCGTGGCGCACCCGCTCCTCGTGGTAGTGGTCGTGGCTGTAGGCGATCCACAGGCCGGTGCTGCCGTGGGCGCGTGTGCCGATGCGGCCGCCGTCCTCCAGGGCTTCCCAGATCGTCTCGTAGACGATCCGTGCCTGCGGGTCGATCAGGGGGGCTTCACGGGCCGAGATCCGGAAGGGAGCCGGGTCGAACTCGTCCACGCGGTCAAGGAACGAGGCCTGCGGGACCGGTCCTTCCGTGTTCTGCCAACGTCCTCCGGGCAGCGGGCGGACCGTGTCCCGGCCTTCGACGAGCAGCTCGGCGAAGGCGGCCAGGGAGCCGGCGGTGGGCAGCCTGACCGCGGCGCCCACGACGGCGACGTCGCGCGGCCGGGATGCCGGGACGGCCTCGGAGCGCTCGGCCGCGTGGGCGGCGTGGGCGGCGTGGGCGGCGTGGGCGGCGTGGGCGGCGTCGATCGGACGCTGGATGGCGGTGGCGGTCGGGCGCTGAATGGCGGTGGCGGTCGGGCGCTGAGTGACGGTGACGGTGGCGGTGGCGGTCGGACGCTGAGTGACGGTGGTGGTTGTCCGCGCCATCGGTGCGCGCTCCGTCGGCACGGCCGGGAGCTCGGGTTCCGGAGTCGTCTCGGGCGCCTCCGAAGCCGCCGCCGGAGCCTCCTCGGGATCCGCGGTGGCCGCGGGCGGTGGGTCGGTCGGGGCCGCCTGCGCGTCGACGAGCGCCGGTGCCTCCTCCGCGAGGAACTCGGCGAACTGCCGCGGCGTCGGGTATTCGAAGAAGACCGTCGGATACAGGGACAGCCCGTGATCCTGGGAGATGCGCTCGCTCAGCGTGACCAGGCCGACCGAGTCGAAGCCGGCGGACAGGAACTCCGTGTCGGCGTGTTCCTCGGGGGTTCCCGTGAGCGCCAGGAACCAGGCGAGCGCCCGTACGGGCCTGGAGGCGGTGGGCGCCGCGGTCACCGGCGGGGCCACGGGACGAGGTGGTGTCGCGACGGGCGCGGGCGGCCGCGCTGCGATCGGTGTCGCGACGGGCGCGGGCGGCCGCGCTGCGATCGGTGTCACGGACTCGGCCGGCGCGGGCACCTCGCCCGTGGTGAACGCCTCGAAGGGGACCCGCTTGGACGACATGTCGCCGAAGACCAACAGGGGTGTGCCGGTCTCGTCGGTGACGGTCTGGGTGACCCGGCAGGCCTCGTCGTTCCAGAAGGCGATCTCGGTCCGTACGTAGGCGGCTTCGTCCAGTGGTCCCAGGACGTCCATTCGGCCGACCGAGAGCGGGATGAACGCGGTGGCGTCCGCCGCGCCGAACACCGGGTTCGCGGGGTCGATGGCCGCGACCGTCACGCTGTCCAGGAGCCCGGGGAACAGGTGTACGTCGGGTGGGTTCATCTCCCGCTGTCGGGGGCCCTCGATCCGGGCGAGCGTGCCGCCGTCGGGGAGGCTCGCCACCCAGGAGATGTTCCGGTAGTACCGGCCGTGGTGGTAACCGATCCGACGCAGCCACCGGTAGAGGCCGGAGCCCGCGTGCACGGTGGAGCGGGCGCAGTCGACCAGCAGGTCGGCGAGGGGGACGGGGAGCGGCGGCCGGGACGGACCCGCGCCGGCGAGCCGGCCGGTGACGTAGGGTTCCCCGCTCTCGGCGTCCTCGATCCGGAACCGCCCGTCCGCATCGACCCGGCCGATGACCCGGCGGGCCCCGGACGCGATGAGCGGGCGGTGGAAGAGGACGTCACGGGCCCCGTGGAAGGGTTCGCCGCGCAGGGCGGCGCCCTCGCGCAGGAAGTCGAACCAGGCCACTCCCGGGAGCATGAGCGTGCGGTACACGGCGTGCTGGGCGATGGGGGCCTCGGCCGGGCCGAAGACGCGGGCGTAGGTGTACCCGGCCGTTCCCTCGTCCGACACCAGCTCCGCGGGCGTCCCGGGTTCGGCGGAGCGCAGGGGCTCGGCGAGGTTCAGGGCCCGGCCGCGCGGTTGGGCGTGGGGCAGCAGACGCTTGCTCCACGCCGTGCCGGTGGCCTGTTGGAACGCCGCCCAGTCGATGTCCCGGCCCGCCCGGAAGAGCTCCGCGGCGATGGTGGCGAGAACCTGGTCGACCTCTCGTTCGTCGCGGGCTCCGGCCAGCCGTTCGCCGATGTCGTGGCCTGCGGGGCCGGCGCCCCGGGTGTCGTGGGCCTGGTCGGCGGCTCCTCGCAGGACGTCGGCCAGGGCCCGCTCCAGCGGAACGCGGCCCCAGGTGAAGTCCCCGACCGCCTCCCAGCCCGGAGGCAGGTCCAGGGCCCCCTCGGGCACTCCGCGTTCCCGCAGGGCGATCGCGAGGGCGACCGTGGACAGGATCCGCAGCAGTTCGCCGGAGAACCCGGCGGGCGGTGTGCCGGTGGCCGCCTCGAACAGGCCGACGACCTCGTGTACGGCCGGCGTGGAGCGGTCGAGGGCGAACAGCCATGCGGGCGGGGCCGTGGCGGCCTCCGGCCGTATCGAGACGACGGTGTGCGGAGGGGCGACGGTGTGGACGGGCCGGGCGGCGGTGCGCGGAAGGGCGACGGTGTGGGCGGGCGGGGCGGCGGGTGTCAGGAGCCATGCGCGCAACGCGGCGGCGAGTTGATCCGCGTCCGCCCCGACGACGGCCGTCCGCTCCGTGCGGTGCGTCCGTGCCAGCCTGGCCGTGGCACACGCGTCGCCGACAGCGCCGGGCTCCTGCGCCAGGGACGGCAGGAACTCCAGCCACTGTGCGGCCAGTTCGCGCAGTGCGTACGGGCTGTCGGCGGACAGCGGCAGCACGTGGACCGGTTGGTGCCGCGCATCGGTCACCGGCGGCCCGGCGGACGCTCCGGCGGGGTCGGGGGCCGCCTCGACCACGACGTGGGCGTTGGTGCCGCCGAATCCGAATCCGCTCACGGCGGCCCGGCGCACGGGCGCGTCCGGCCACGGGTGGGCGGTGTCGGGGAGGTGGAAGGGGCTGTCGGCGAGGTTGAGGCGCGGGTTGGGCGAGTCCACCGCCACGGCCGGGACGGTGCCCTCGCGAAGCGCGAGAATGATCTTCGCGAGTCCGGCGAGGCCCGACGCCGAGTGCAGGTGGCCGATCCGGCGCTTGATCGAGCCGAGCGCGACGGAGTTCCGTGGGACCCCGTGGCGGGCGAACACCTCGGTGAGTGCCCGTACTTCGATCGGGTCGCCGATGGCGGTGCCGGTTCCGTGCGCCTCCACGTACTGGACGGTGGCGGGGTCGATCGTCCGGTAGGCCTTGCCCAGCAGCTCGATCTGGGCCTCCAGGCTGGGCGTGGTGACGCCCATGGTGCGGCCGTCGTTGTTGACCGCGACCCCGCTGACGGCTCCGAGGATCACGTCGCCGTCGGCCAGCGCGGCCGGCATCGGCTTCAGCACGAGGGCGGCGGCTCCCTCCCCGGGCACATAGCCGTTGGCCCTGCTGTCGAAGGTGTGGCACAGCCCTTCCGGGGAGAGCGCCCCGGTACGGGAGAGGAGGACGAACGTCAGCGGGTCGATGAGCAGGTCCACCGCGCCGACCAGGGCGAGTTCGCAGGTCCCGGCCGCCAGGCTCTGGCAGGCGAGCCATACCGCCGACAGCGACGACGAACAGGCGGTGTCGACCACCAGGCTCGGGCCCGCCAGGTCGAGGCGGTCGGACAGCCAGGCCGCGGTGAAGTTCTGCGACCGCCCCCACAGCGCGGCGGGCCCGGGCTCGCCGGCGGAGCCCGGCGTGCCGGACGGAAGCAGCCCCCGGCCCCGGTCGAATCCGTACCCGTTCATGCGCGCGCCGACGAACACGCCCGCGTCGAGCCTGCGGCGCACCCCCAGGTACCCCGCGTCCTCCAGGGCCCGGGCACCGACCTCCAGCATGACCCGCTGTTGGGGGTCGAGGTGGACGGCGTCCTCGGCGGCCATGCCGAACGCCTCGTGGTCGAAGGAGAACGGGTCCACCAGGAACGCGCCGCGGTGGTGCGTTCCCTGGTGGGGGCCTTCGCCCCGGTACAGTGCGCGGGCCCACCGGCTCGGCGGGACCTCGCCGACCTCGACCCCGTCGCGGCCCAGGAGGGCCGTCAGGTCGACGGCGTCCTCGGCGCCCGGGAGCCGTACCGCGAGGCCGATGACGGCGATGCGGGTGTCGAGCTCGCTCACGGTTGTCCTTTCGTTCGACCCGCCGGTCGCGCCCGGCCCGGTCATCGCTGCCCGTCCCGCTGGAGCAGCGGGCGCAGCAGGGCGCTCAGGGCGGACGCGGACGGGTCGGCGTGGTCGGGGGCGGGCAGGTCGTTCCGGACGGGGGTGGGCGGGTCGTTCCGGACGGGGGCGGGCGGGGCGTTCCGGTCGGGGGCGGGCGGGCGATGGTCGGCCGGCGCCTCTTGGGCGGCGAGTCCGGCCGCGATGTCGTCGGCCGTGCGTGCCCGCATCAGCAGCGACGGGTCGACGGTCAGGCCACTGCGTTGTTCGAGCACCGTGGTCAGCTCGGCGATCATCAGGGAGTCCAGCCCCAGCCCGGGCAGTGGGCGCTCCCCGGGGTCCTCCCCCAGTACGTGCACGAAGGCGTCACGGACCCGGGCCCGCATGCCCGCGCCGTCCTGACCGGCGCGCATCGGTGCGGGAACGACGACGGTCTCGGGTCGTGTCCGCGTGGGCGCGGGCGCGGTGGCGACCGATTCGACGGACTCGGACTCGACGTGCTCCGCGGGCTCTGCCGGGGCGGCGGCAGTGCTTCCCGGGAAGATCACGGCGCCACCGGACCGCAGGTGGTCGACGAAGGCGTCCAGTGCCTGCTCGGCGCCGATCGAGTGGGCGGCGGAGAAGGACGCGTCCGCTTTCATGCCGATGCCCGTCCAGTTGGGCCACGCGTGCGCGGTGACCGTGGTGACGGCGTCGTTCTCCCGCTCGGCGAGAGCCAGTTGATAGGCGTTGGCGAGGCTGTAGTCGACCAGCCCCCGGCCGGCCAGGGCCTGCGTACCGGCGATCGAGGACACCAGGACGACGAAGTCGGCGCCCGCCTCCTTGGCCAGCCGTACGACGTTCAGCGAGCCGGGGACCTTGGGGGCGAGCACCTTCTCGGCGTCGCTCCACGGCCGGCGGTGCATCGCCCCGAACGGGTTGACCCCGCCGGAGGAGTGCACGACGCCGACCAGCCGGCCCCAGCGCCGGCCCAACCGCCCGGCGACCTCGGCGAGCGCCTCGGGGTCGGACACGTCGCAGGGCAGGTAGTCGACCTCGGCGCGCGCCGCGAGCTCCCGCAGGGGCGCGGAACGCGCGGGATCGAGGACCGACCGCCCGAGAATGCCTATGCGCTTGGCTCCCCGATCGATCAGCCGCTCGGTCAGGCGCAGTCCCACCGCACCCAACCCGCCGGTGACCAGGCAGTACCCGTCGGTGGGCAGGGCGTACGGCGCGCCGGGCACCGCGGGCACGGGGTGCGGCGCGTAGCGGACGCCCCGTCGGTGGGCGACGACCACCGTGCCGCCGTCGGCATCGGCATCGGCATCGGCGACCGGCCCGGCCGCCAAGGCGGTGTACTCGGCCACCAGGCGGTCGGCGAGCGCGGCGGCCGGTTCGGCCGGGTCCAGGTGCACGACCGCGGTGGCTTTGCGGCCCTCGGCTCCGGCGGCCCGTACGGCCATGGCCATGGCGGCTCGCTCGGGGATCAGGCCACCGCGCTCGTCGGCGTGCACGGCGGCGGCATGGAAGCCGGCCCACAACAAGGCCCCATGGGCGGGCAGCGCCGTGATTCGATCGCTCAACTCAGCCCAGAAGTCGCCCAGTTCGCGGGAATCGGCGCTCCGGCTGTCCCGGGTGTCGATCACGATGGCGCCGTCCGCCCGGTGGCCGGGCTCGACCACGGTCACGCCCCGGCCGCGGAGGGCCGCCGTCAGGGCGTGTTCGAGCTCGAGGTCGGCGGTGACCACACGTACCGTGCCCGAGCCGGGAGGGGTGACCGGGGCGGGCTCCCGGACGCGCCACTCGACGCGTACCGCCTCGGCCCTCGCGAGGGGCGGGCCGGAGGGGGCGGCCGACGGGCCGGTGGTGTGCCAGTACGCACCCCGTGCGAACGGGTAGGTGGGGAGGTCCGTGACGCGGGCACCCGCGGCGGAGAGAGCGTGCCAGTCGACCCGCGCGTAGCCGACCCCGGCCAACTCGGCGGCGCCGACGGGTCCGTGGGGTGCCTCGACCGTCCCGGCGCGGAGCGCCGCCGCTTCGGCGGTCAGGTCGATGTCGACACGGACGGGGCGAATGCGGCCGGCGGCGACGGAGCGCAGCGCGGTGGCGAGTTCGGCGGCCGTCCGCCCGTGGACGGCGGTCTGCAACTCCATGGGCGAGCGGCCGGTGTTGGCGGTGTGACAGAGATCGGCGGTCTCCCAGGCGTCGCGTGCCACGTCGAACCGGTCGGCGTACGCGCTCGCCAGTGACCGCAGCGCCGGCTCGTCAGCCGCGCTCACCCGCACGACGAACGAATCCTGGGCCAACACCTCACGCGTCGACGGAACAGGAGGCTCTTCGACGATCACATGGGCATTGACACCACCCATCCCGAACGCGCTCACCGCCGCCCGCCGGGGGCCACCCTCACGCGGCCACTCCACCACACGGTCGGCCAGATAGAACGGGGTCTCCTCGAACCGGATGTGATCGTTGGGCCGCACCACGTGCAGTGACGGCGGAACCATCCCGTGCTCCATCGCCAGGAGCACCTTCACCAGGCCCGCCAGACCCGCAGCCGGCTCCAGATGACCCACGTTCCCCTTCAACGAACCGATCGCGCAGAACTGCGACCTGCCCGTCACCCCACGCCAGGCACGGGTCAACCCCTCCACCTCGATCGGATCACCCAGACCCGTCCCGGTCCCGTGTGCCTCCACCAGACCGATCGAGTCCACGGACACCCCCGCGTCCCGCAACGCCGCGGAGATCACTTCCTGTTGCGCCGCACTGCTGGGAACCGTCAACCCACTGGTGCGACCACCGTGGTTGACCGCACTGCCCTTGATCACACCCCGGATCCGGTCACCGTCCCGCAACGCGGCCCGCAGCGGCTTCACCACCACCGTCACCACACCCTCACCCGGCACGAAACCGTCCGCCCCCGCATCGAACGGCCGAGAGGCACCCGAGGGTGACAAGGCGCGCAGGTTGCGCATCGCGACGTAGTGCAGTGGGGACACGCCGACGCGAACACCGGCCACGATCGCCTGCTCGCACTCACCGTCACGGATGCTGCGCGCGGCCGTGTGCAGGGCGACCAGCGACGACGAACACAGCGTGTCGATCGTCATGCTCGGCCCGTGCAGATCGAGGAAGTAACTCACCCGGTTCGCCAGAAACGCGTTGTGGTTGCCGAGACCACTGGGGGCGTCCAGCTCCGGCTCGATGTTGTAGTCCTTGTAGTGCTGGTAACTGGCTCCCACGAACACGCCGGTGGAGGAGGACAGTTGCCTGGGCGACAGGCCGGCCGACTCCAGTGCCTCCCAGGTGGTGCGGAGCAGCCAGCGGACCTGCGGGTCGAGAACCTCCGCCTGTTTGGGGAAGAAGTCGAAGAACCGGGCGTCGAACTCCTCCACGTTGTCGAGGAATCCGCCCACGTCGGGCCCGTGACCGGCCGCGTACCGTCCCCAGCGGTGGGCAGGCGCCGGGCGGATCTCCTCGCCGGCACCGGCCAGGAGCGACCAGAACCGTTCCGGGTCCGAGGCACCGGGAAGCGCCAGCGCCAGGCCGATGACGGCCATGTCCTGGGCGGGCGCGGTGTCTTCGAGGGCTGCCGGGGCTGAGGTCGGGATCGAGGTCGGGGTCGTGTCTGAGTCTGAGTCTGAGTCTGTGTACGTGTCTGAGTCTGTGTACGTGTCTGTGTCTGTGTCTGTGGTGAACACGCCGTGGGCCGCCGGCTCCGCGAGGCGCGCGGCGAGGGTACGGCAGTCCGCAGCGTCCAGGACGTCCGTCGGGCTCAGCCGTACCCCGTACTCCGCCTCGATGTCGGCCGCGATGGCCGTTGCCAGCATGGAGTCGAGGCCCGCGGCGGACAGTGAGGTCGTCGCGGTGACACCCGGGTCGTGCAGTACGTTGCGCACCACCGCGACGATCGCCGCCTCCGCCGCCGCGGCCTGCGGCGTGCGGCGGGCCGGGTGAGAGGGCGGCGCGTCGTTGGCGGCCACCGTCCGGTACTCCACTTCGTCGAGCCGGACCAACACCCGACCGTCGGCGTCGAACAACGTCGCGTCGCCGCGTCGCGTGCCGTCGCTCGCGGGCTCGGCGCCTTCGAGCAACACGAACGCCGTCCGCGCCGGATCCGCCCAGCGGGTCGCCCGACCGATGGAGACCGGCAGGTAGGTGGCCGACGGGGCCGCGGGGTCCGCCAGTGTGAGGACGGCCATGGTCTGGAGGGCGGCGTCGATCGCGACCGTCTGCGCCTCCAGCGGGCTGTCGGCGGGAACGTCGATCCGTACGAACACCCGACTCGGCCCGTAGTGCACCTCGGCGATGGAGCGGAGCGGCGCTGTGAGTTCCATGCCCTTCGCCGTGAACCAGGCGTAGAGCCCGTCCGGTTGCAGGGTCCGGCCGAGGCCGGCCCGCAGTGCGTCCAGGTCCGCGGCGGCGGGCGCCGGGCCCGCCGGGGTGTCGGCGGTGGCGAGTCGGGCGATGACCCGGTCGGCGTGACGGAAGGCGGCCGGCCCGGTACGGGCGGGGTCGCCCAGGTCATGGGTGAGGGGATGGGTTCCGGTTCCCCGGCCCGTGAACGCGATCCCCCGCAGGACGTCGCTCGACCGCAGCCCGAGGGCCACGGGAAGCGCCCCGGGCAGAGTGTCCTCGCCCAGCACCCGGTGGGCGGGCGCGAGCCGTCGTACGACCGCGGCCACGTCCTGCGCGGTCGGCGCTGCCGGCGGGACGGGCGTCGTCGTCGCCGCGGTGTCGGCCGGCGCCCCGAACGGGTAGGGCGGCAGGGCCGCTTGGCGCGCCGGCGGGCCCGGGTACACGGTGGCCCAGTCGACGGTGCCGCCGCCGACGTAGCGCAGGGCCGGGCCGCTGAGGCCGGTCGAGGCGCTCTCCACCGGCGTGCCGCCGCGTAGGACGGTGCCGGGTGCCCGGTCCGCCAGGTGCAGCGCCCTGGCCAGGCCGGTGCTCAGCTCGTCGGCCGTGGTTCCGAGGAACGCCACCCGGTGGGCCCGGTGGTCGCGTCCGACGGCGCTGGAGCGGCACAGCGCGCCCAGGTCGACGGCGGTCTCCCGCAGCAGCAGCGGTCGGACGTCCGCCATGCGTCGGAGGAGGGCTTCCGGGGTGTGGGCGGAGAGCACCAGCAGGTGCTCGTCGTTCTCCGAGTCGGCTACGGAGGCCTCGTCGCCGGGCGGCCGGTGTCGGGGTTCCCCGGTGTGTTCCCGCGCGTACTCCTCGACGACGACGTGCGCGTTGGTACCGCCCATGCCGAAGGAGCTGATGCCCGCCCGGCGCGGTCCGTCCGAGGTCCACGGCTGGGGCGCGACAGGGATCACGAACGGTCCGGTGGACAGGTCGAGGTGGCTGCTGGGGGTCTCGAAGCCGGCGACGGGCGGTATCTCCCGGTGGCGCAGGGACAGCAGCACCTTCAGCAGGCCGGCGAGCCCGGCCGCGGGCTCCAGGTGTCCGATGTTTCCCTTCACCGTCCCGAGGTGGCACGGGCCGGTGCGGTTCGGGTCGCCGCCGAACACCTCGGTGAGCGCGGCGATCTCGATCGGGTCGCCCAGTCGGGTCGCGGTGCCGTGCGTCTCGATCAGGGAGATGTCGGCGGGCGCCAGTCCGGCGTCGGCGAGCGCGGCCCGGACGACCGCGGCCTGGGCTTCACTGCGGGGTACCGGCAGGGCGCTGCCGCGGCCCCCGTGATTGACGGCCGTACCGCGGATGACGCCCCAGATCCGGTCGCCGTCCCGCTCCGCGTCCGTGAGCGGTTTCAGCATCACGGCCAGCGCGCCCTCGCCGGGCAGGAATCCGTCCGCCCGCTCGTCGAAGGGCCGCGGGAGGGTCTCGGACAGCGCGCCGAGCCGGCTGAGGCTGCGGTAGTACCAAGGAGTCAGGCCGACCTGGCAGGCCGCCACGATGGCGGCGCCGCAGTGCCCCGCACGGAGCGCGGCGACCGCCTGCTGGATGGCGACGAGCGAGGACGAGCACAGGGTGTCGACGGTCTGCGAGGGGCCGGTCAGGTCCAGCGCGTACGAGATCCGGTTGGCCAGTACCGCGTTCATGGAGCCGAGCGCGGTGTGCGGTCCGACGGTCTCCAGCCCTTGTGTGTCGCGGTGGTGGGTGTAGGTGGCGCCGACGAAGACGCCGATGTCGCGGCGGTCCGCGAGACCGCTGTCGTCCCGCACCGTCCAGGCGTGTTCCAGCAGCAGTTTCTGTTGTACGTCCATGTCCTCGGCCTCGCGTACCGAGATGCCGAAGAAGCTCGGATCGAAGCGGTCGATGCCGGAGACGAACGCACCGGTGCGGCAGTAGGTGCCCGTCATCCGGGGGCCGCGCGGCTCGAAGTGGGTGTCGATGTCCCAGCGCTCCGCCGGGACCTCGGTGAACGCGTGGCCGCCGGAGCGGAGCAGTTTCCACAGCTCCGCCGCGCCGCCGGCCGCACCCGGCAGGTCACCGGAGACGGCGACGATCGCGACGTCCGCGTCACGACCGCCTGCCGGCGTGCGCCGTCGGGGTGTCGGGAGCGGGCGGTCGGGGGCGGCTGCCGGGAGCGGCTCGACGGGAGGGACGGACTCGGAGGATTCGGCGGACTCGACCGGCTCGGCGGGCGTGGAGGGCGTGGCGGACGAAACCGGCTCGGCGGACTCAAGCTGCTCGGCGGCCTCCGGCGTCGCGACCGCGACGGCCGCGCCGTAGCGGTCCGTCAGGGCCTGGACCAGCTCGGCGAACTCGCCGTACTCCAGGAACAGCGTCGCCGGGAGGTGGATGCCCCACCGGCGGGACAGTTCCTCCGACAGCTCGACGCTCATGATCGAACTCATGCCGTAGTCCGACAGGGGGGTGTCGCGGTCGAAGGAGGCGACCCCGAGCCGCTCGGCGAGGAACCGCTCCAGGGCGTCCGCTACGTGTTCCGCGGAGCCCGCGCCCACCCCGGCGGACCCGTCCGACCCGTCGGCCGTGTCTTGTGTGGCGGAGGGGGCTTCGGTCTCCGCGGCCTCCGCCTCGACGATCTCGTCGCCGGCGTCCGGGTGGGCGACGATCACCTGGCGGGGGTGTTCCTTCGACCCCAGTACCGCGATGAGGGCGTCCAGGCCCTCCGCGGTGCCGAGCGGCCGGACACCGCGCCGCCGCAACTGCTCCGCGACGGCCGTACCCATGCCCACCTCGCCCCACAGGCCCCAGTCGATGCTCAGCCACGGCGAGCCGTGCGCCTGCGCGAAGGCGTCGAGGTAGGCGTTGGCCGCGGCGTACCCGGCCTGCCCGAGGTTGCCGAACGTGCCGGAGACCGACGCGAACAACACGGCGAAGTCCAGGTCCTGCCCGGCCACCGCGGCCGCCAGCTCGCGGACCCCGTCGACCTTGGGCCGCATCACCGCGGCGATGTCCTCGGCGGTGGCGCTGCGGATCAGGCCGTCCTTGAGCGTGCCGGCGGCGTGGACGACGCCGTGCAGTTCGCCGAACTCCGCGCGGGCCCGCTCCACCACGGCCGCCAGGGCGCCGGGGACGGTGACGTCGGCGCTGTAGGAGACGACCTCGCAGCCGTGTGCGCGGATCGCGGCCGTCCGCTGCCGGTCGGCGGCCGCCGCTCCGGAACGGCTGACCAACGCGACGACGCCGGCGCCGTCCCGTGCGAACCTGTCGGCGACCTCCAGGCCCAGACCGCCGTGCCCGCCGAGGACGAGGTAACGGCCGCCCCGCCTGATCGGCCCCGGACCTGAGAGGGGCGCGGCGTATGCCGAACGGTCGCGGACCCGGACGGGTACCCGGCGGACACCCTGCCGGTAGCCGGTCTCGGTCGGGCCGTCGCTGTCGCCGAGTTCCGCCAGCAGCGCGCGGAGGGCGTCGTCGGAGGACCGGTCGATGTCGACGAGGCGCGGGCGCAGGCCCGAGTACTCGATGGCGGCGGTACGAAGGAAGCCCCACAGTGCGGCGCGCGCGGGCACCGGTCGGTCTCCGTCCGTGACGGCCTGCCCGTCCCGGGTCACCACGAGGAAGCGTGATTTGCGCTGCCGCTCACCGAGGGTCCGCAGGGCGGCCAGGCAGCCGTGGACGCCGAGGCGGAGTTCGGTCTCCTCCCCCTGGGCGCCGTCGGACACCTCGCCGGCGTTCCACAGGTGCACCACACCGGCGATCGGGTCCCCGATGTCGTCCCAGAGCCGCCGGAACGCCTGCTCGTCCGGCTGTGCGAGCATCCGCTGGTCGCTGCCGCCGTCCCTGTCGCCGGCGCGTCGGTGTGCGTGGTCGTGCGCCGGCGGCCCGGACGGACCGATGCCGACTTCGACCACGCGGGCGCCGTCGGCCCGCAGGCGCCCGGCTGCGCGCGCGCCGAGGCCGTCCGTGCCGGCGTGGTGCAGCACCACCCACGTGCCGGTCACCGGCTCGGGGCGGGCGGCGTCCGACGGTGCGGGACGCCACACGATCCGGCTGATGGGCAGTGCGGCCGGTCGTGCCGGAGTCGCGGCGGCCGTCGGTCGCGAGGCGGCGATCGTTCGCCGCATACGGAGCCCCTCGAACTCCGCGGCGACCTCGTGGGAGGGCCCCAGCAGAGTCGCGTCGGCGGTGGCGTACGCGCCGTCGACGCCGGTGCGGCGCACCAGGACGGTCGCACCGGTCGACAGCGCCGAGAGGTCGGTGAGGATCCGGAGCCGGGCGATGCCGATCGGCAGCATGGGGTGGGGTCCTTCCGCTCCCGTGAGGTCCTGGAGCGCGCAGCTCACCACCTGGAACACGCCGTCCACCAGGAGGGGATGGGCGTACCAGGGCACGGGTTCGGCGTCGGACCCCAGCGTCGCGCCGGCCACGCCGTCGTCTCCGACGGAGAGGTCCCGGACGGTGCGGAAGTCGGGCCCGTACTGGAGGCCCTCGCGTGCCCAACTGTCGTACAGCCGGTCCGGGTCGATGGTCCGTGCGCCGGTGATCCGCGGTCCGGGAACGGTGGGGGCGGTGGGGGCCGGGACGTCGCCCGGGAGCAGCAGCCGACCGGTTCCGGTGGACAGCGGTTTGCGTTCGCCGGCCACGACCGTGCTCAGCTCGAAGCGGGTTCGCGGCCCGAAGGACACGTCGAGCCGGACGGGAGCCCTCGTGTCGTCGCCGATGGTGAGGGGCCGCAGGAACGTCACGTCGGTGAGTTCCAGCGGAGCGAACGGCCTGCGTCGGGCGACTCCCACCATCGCCATCTCCAGCTGCACCGCGGCGGGCAACAGCCCGAGGCCGGCGGAGCGGTGCTGGGCGATGAACGGCTCTTGGCTCGTGAACGTCTTCTCGTAGGTCTCGGCCGGGTACGTCACTGTCCCTCGCTCCGGTGCTCGTAGTGACGGTCGAACAGGGGGTGGCCGACGGCGCTCGTCGCGGCGCCGCTGCGGCGTGCGGCGGGCACGATCAACTCCTGCCGGTTGAAGGGGTAGGTGGGAACGGTGATCGTCCGCTGACCCTTCCCCGCATGCACACCCGACCAGTCGAGATCACCCGACGTCGCGTTCACATACGCCGCCAACGACCCATGCACCTCGACCTGATCCACCCG
>NZ_JBIAQX010000040.1:0-9690 GCF_042889445.1 Streptomyces sp. NPDC002602
GGTGAATTCATCTACCCAGAACCGTTCGGCAACGTCTGACGCAGGCACCGCAGCGGACTCCGGCTCGGCGCGATGATCCAAACGATACGGCCTAGCCAAAACGGCCGCTATAGACCGGCGGACACGGCGACAGCGACGTCGACGTCAAAGCCGCCGCCCCCTGACGAACGGCCGTGCCGGTCTCCGCCCCCGACAAGCAGGGCTTCCTGCCCGCCGTCGCCCGGCACACACCATCATCGTGTGGGCATCCGGCTCTGGGCCGACCGTCTCTTTTCTGAGCATCCTGCGGCGTCGGCTGATGTTCCCGGCTGGGTGGACAGCAGCTGTGGGACGCGGCTGTTTCTGTCCGAGCCCCGCTGCGACGTCCTTGTCGATGTACTCGACCAGGCGCATGGCCTCGGCATGTGTGGTGGGCAGGGTCAGACGGCGGATGCGGCCGCGGCGGTCGGCCTGGCTCGGGAGGAGAACGCCGTCAATCAGCGGCTCGTGCTGGGCGGCGCGGTAGCGCGGCGAGCGGACATGGTGACGGTGTGAATACCGTAATCCGCTTACAGCCGCTGTTCGGCAGCGAAGGGCCTTACAGGCCACGCGTGTTCGGTACGAGGAGATACAGGTCGCGCACCAGACGCCCCGGTGGTGTCCGATCGGTGGTGACCCCTAGGCTGTGCGCCGGTCGGCCCCAGGCGCCGGGGTCTCAGGGGGCGGGGAGCAGGATGTCCGTAGAACGTCACATAGCGGGGCTGCTCCAGCAGATCGCCCGTCTGCAGGACATCGTCGAGATCGCCCCCCAGGGCTCCACGCAGAAGGCGGCCGCCCTGGCGTACGTGGCGGAGCAGTACGGCTACAGATACGGCATGGCCTACAGGACCGGGTTCAAGAACTCGCTCGTCCAGGTCCGGATGTATCGGGACCCACAGCCCGACGCGCGCGTCCGCGAGGCGGCCACCATCACCGCCCATCCGCAGGCGGGCAACGGCGGGACAGTGCCGGGGTTGGAGCAGGGCTCGCTGAAGCCGCTCCCCGAAGCGGTCGGTCCCGTGGCCGTGCTGAAGGACCTCATCACCTTCGACGTCATGGCCTTGTACGTAGCCGACCGGAGCCAGAAGGTGAAGGGCTACCTCGCCTGCACGGCCCTGACCGTCCTCCTGCTCATCGACAAATCGCCGGTCGAGGCAGTCGCCTCCGGCGCGGCGGTCGCGCTGCTCTTCACCGTAACGTTCACGGTGGGCACGATCCGCCGCAGGAAGATCACGCAGCGGCTGGCGAACGCAGGGTTCCTCGCGGTACGCGACGAACGAGTCGGTCGACGGTTCCTGCGCCCGGGGCAGCAGTTGCCCGGCCACACCAACCGGTTCGCAGCCTGAAGCCCTGGCCTGAAGCGCAGGCACGGACTGGGACACACCACCGACCAGCCGGCCGAGCTGTCGCCGCTGATGGTCGGTGTGCGCACTGCTGCTGACACTCCTGGTAGTGGGCGTTACCCGGCCTGGATGTTGCTCGGCACCAGGACGACCGGTCCACCTTTACCGGTGCTTTCGGCTGCGCCGCAGAAGGAGGAAGACGACGCCTGCGGCAGCCGCGGCGAGCAGAGGGGTGCGATTGGCTTTCGCCATGGTCGCGGCCGCCTCGGCTTTCTCGCGGATCGGGTCCGGGGTCTTCTCGGCGGCGAGCTGCCCGGCCCGGCCTGCGGCGTCGCGGACCTGCGTCGCAGCATGGGCCGCCTTGTCCAGGACTGGATCCGGCGTCTTGTCCTTGACCAACTGGGCGGCCTGCGTCGCCGTGTCCCTGATCTGGTCGCTAACCAAAGCGGCCTTCTCGGCGGCCTGCCCCTTGACGTCGGCTGCCTTCTCCTTGGCCTGCGCCTTGACGTCGGCCTTGGCCGCCAGCGCCTCCACAGTCTGGCCGAGCTCCTCGCGTGTGTGCTCGATCTGGCTGCGCAGTTCCTCGGGAGTGGGCGCGGCTTCCTTGTCGCCCTGGGAGGGGGTGTTCATCGGTGTGCTGCCTCCTTGATCTGGGCCACGTCGGCCTTGACGCTGTCGATGGCCTGTTCCGGTGCCGGGGTGCCGGCCTTGGCGATCTTCTTCTTCCCGGCCGCGGCCATCACGGCTGCGATGGCTGCCAGCAGGGCGGAGATGATCAGGGCCGAAGCCCACACCGGTAGGAGCAGGGCGAGGGCCGCGATGACGGCGGCGACCAGAGCCTGCGCGGCCAGGATGCCCATAAGGCCTGCGCCGCCGAAGAGGCCGCCGCCCACACCGAGGCGTTTGCCCTTCTGCGTCATCTCCGCCCGGGCCAGGTGTAGTTCCTCGCGAACCAGCTCCGAAATCTGTTGCGACGCCCGCGTGACGAGGTCGCCCACCGATTCCTTGGGACTGCCGTGCTCCGGGTGTCCAAAGCCGCTCATCTACTCTTCACCTTTTCCCGCATGGTTCGTCCGTTGTGGCGCGGCTGCCCGTTCGTGGCGATCAGAACGAAGTGATAGCCATGGGTCTGGTGCCGGGCCTCGAAGCGAGCTGCCACGGCAGATTCCTCCCCGGTTGATGTGCACGCTGTTGTCACGGCGCGCCTACCCCGCAAGGGGCCGGTCACCCGTTTGCGGGCATTGGTCATGGAGCGGCGCAGCAGGAGGTGGGGTGTCGCCCTGACGAGGGCGGTCGCGGCCAGGCCGATGGCGGCGCTGGCTGCGATGTCGAGGTCAGTGCGCGCCGCTCAGCATGGCCGGGGTGGCGCAAGCGAGGCCGGCCCATTGCCAAGACGATGTGGCGCCGGCGGTGTGCCCGGAGGGGAAGGGGGAAAAAGGAGCTGACAGCCAGCGCGGGGTTCGTGTCACGGATGGGCTGAAAGGACTGTCGGTGGCCCCGCCCTCGGGCACGGTAACGGGGCCCCCACACGGATACCGGCTCGAAATGGACGGGCAGGAGGGCACGTGTCGCCGGTTTGACGCGGCCGCGCGGGTTTCAGGTCACATGCCGATTGCGTCGTTCAGGTCAGGTGCGCACGCGGCTGTTGGGCCCGTCATCGTCGCTGGTGCTTTCGTCGTTGAACCAGTGGTCCCCGGGGGCCAGGTAGCGGAAAGAGTGAGTGCTCGCGCTGGGCAGTGCGACGGTGACGGCCCGCTTGCCATCCTTGCGCGGCTCAAGGGTGTGGACGCCGGGCTGCCAGTTGTTGAAGTCGCCCACCACGCTGACCGGTCCGGGCGGGACGTCGGCGGGCAGGACGAAGGTGACCTCGGTGTGGTCCTTGCGCTGTGTGCGTTCCAACATGACGATCGGCTCCTCACGAGCAGGGGTGGACGGGTTTAGCGCCCATCTTCGGCGTCGGAATCGCCAGCCGTATGCCGACGCATCCGCACCCGGCCCGAGTCCACTCGACCGGCACATTCCGTAGTCAACCAAATGCGGAATGCGAGGATTCGTGTCAGCTTGGACGGGAGTCCATCCGTACCCCACGCACCAAGGAGCGGCCGTCATGGGCGGTATGAAGGACAAGCACCAGGAACCGGGCGAGGGCCGCGAGGAGCAGCAGCGCCCGCAACGCCCCGGCCAGGACCCGGTTCACCTCGAGCCCCGTACTCCCTCCCGTAGTGGCCAGCGCCCTGAGGAGATGGATCGGAGCCGCGAGGAAGACCGCCTGCGCGACGAGCGCGAGCGCGACGACGACTTCTAGGCCGCGTCCCACGCACGCAGAGCCCGGCCGGGCCCGTAGTCACCCGGTCGGGCTCTGTCACGTCCCGCGTGGACAGGCCCGCGCCCCGGGCAGGACAACCCTCGGGCCGCTCGCTGACCCGTTTGGAATGCTGAGGGAACGCGCGCCAAGATGCCGGCGGCCACACCCTCCTGAAGACCCGGACCACAGAACGAAAGCCTGGTCCACACGGAGTTCGCGCTCTCGGCGATGGGCTACTTCCACTCCATCACCGGCTCCGCCGAAAACACCGACCTGGCCTACGACTATTTCGTCGACCACGTCGCCTGGAACCGGAGCGCCAACGGCCGCAGCCTCCTGGAATGCCTACGCGATCGCCTCCCGACATGACCACCACAACCATGCCGTCAGCTTGCGGAGCAGGCGCGCATTCCCGCAGTGCGGTCGATGGAGGCAGTCTGGTCGCCAACGGAGTTCGAGGACTACGTCGCGGACTTGTGCCGTCGGGACGGCTGCACAGAAGTCCGTCGGATAGGCGCTGCCAACGATCTGGGCGCCGATGTGATCGGCCGGCTGCTGGACGGCAGATCGTGGTGCAGTGCAAGCGGCATGCCAGCACCGCACCATTGGCAGCCCGGACCTCCAGAACTGCAACGGCACCGTCCTCGTCGACGACCTGTGCCCGTCCGGGGGCGCGTGGGAAGCCGCAGCGGGCCACCGGGGACTGAGCCGTCCCAGCAGGGTCCCGCTGCCGCCCACGCGGGCCCGGGCCCGGCAGGCCGCTCCGCGTCGGGCTGTGGCGGTGCCCCGGCCCGGTCAGGAGCGGGGCAGCCATCCAGCGGTGAGGTCCGTGCTGTCCCGTGCGCGGCGAGCCCGCTCCTCGATGAGTCGGCGAAAGCCCGCCACCGCGTACCGCTCCCCAGTGGCCGAGCCGCGCCCAGGGATCCCGGCGACCTCGGCCATGCACTGTTGCGGCTGGGGCTGCCATCCAGTGACCAGGACCCGCAGGCCCAGGCACTCCGCGCGCCGGTGCACGTCCAGGAGGTGCAACAGGCCATCGGCGTCCATGACCGAGACGCCGTGCAAGTCAACCAACAGGTCTCGTTCGTCGGCGGTGACACTACCCAGTGCCTCCTGCAGCGCTTGGCCCGCGTCCGCGTCGAGTTCGCCGCTCGCGCTGACCAAGGCCGTGCCGCCGCAGTACTGGACGCCGACAGTGATCAATGCGTTCTCCTCGCGCCATCCGCACGCGCCGACGCCTGCGGTCCCCCCCCATACTGGCGTGGCGCGCCCCGAAGCCGCTGCGCGGCTCGCCATCGTGCCCGCGTCGTGCTTGCCCGCCCCTGGGCCGCCGCCCATCCTCCTGCGGGGGGAAACACCCGTTGCGACGCTGGCCGGGCCTGTCCCTGTCGTCCCATGGCAGGCCGCGCAGCGGAAGGAGGATCACCATTCGGGATGGACGTCGCGGCTGTCGTAGCGGACGCCTGCGACAGTGGTCCAGGGCCTGAAGCGTCCTGCCGAGGTGTGGTCGTGCGTGTAGGTCACTGGCTCGTTGGTGTCGTCGCTGACAATCACGGCTCCGGCCTTCTGCGCACTGCACAAGGCGTGAGTCCAGTGCCGACCGCGGTGGCCGGTTCGATAGTCGGGGATCTTGCCTTGCGACATCGGTGATCACCGCCCTGAGGAATCCGGCTCCGGCGCGGCCGGGCATACATGCCTTCCCAGGTAGGGCGTATTCCCCTAATTCGAGACCTAATGCTCTTTTTGTCCCGATGAGACACGCGTTCATGGGTGAGGTCTCAACGGAGTTGGTGCCGCCTTCTGACTCACCTGGGCGATCACTCTCTGGTCGCGAGTGGCTGGGTTTATTCCGCCCGTCGTGGCCCGGCGCCGCTATCCCCAAGCCCTTGTCCCTCCTCGTCGCAAATTGCCGTGTGTGAACTCGGGGGAGCGCGTGAAATGGGACGAGGGGGGAGCAAGCCCCTCGGCTTCCTTCCGGGATCATCGAAAAGGGCGCCCCGATGACGTCGGCCATCTCAATCGTTCCCCTAACAGCAGCCACAGCAGCGATTTGCGGTGGCGCCCAGTCCCGGCACGGGCAGACTGACCCTGGGAGTGGAAGAGAGTTCCTGCTCGTGGACCGGGCCAGCGGGCTTCGGTGGGCAGGCCGCCCGGCGTCATCGCCGCGGTGGCGCCATCAGTTGGCGACCGGGTGGCCCAGGTGGAGGTGCACACCGCCCCCGCCACCGACGTGGCGAACTTGCGGACCCAGCTAGCATGGTTGCGACGCGAGGTTGCCGCCGCAGCGTCCACCCACAACACCTCCTCCTGGCCGTCAGAACCCCGCTGATCCCCCCCACAGCATTTGTTTACAGTGACACCACGGCCGGGCCCGCTCCCGTCCTCGACGAAGCCGACTACGAACACCTCGCGTCGACCCTTGTCCGCACCGGCGCGATCCTGGATCGCAGGATGATCTCCTGGTACGTCAGGCCCTCCCGAACACGTACCCACGCTGGAGATCCGCCTCGCCCGCACCAACGCCGACCTCGACGTCGTGGTCCTGCTCGCCGCCTTGGTCCGAGGTCTGACCAGCACTTTTGCGCGGAGATCGCTGACACCAGGCCCGCGCCGCTCCTCCCACTCGCCTCACTGCTGGAGGCCCACAGGCTGGCCGCAGTGAACTGTCGGGAGATGGACCCCCTACGCGGCACACACCTGCCCGCCTGGCGTCTCGTGGACCGCCTCCGCGAACGGGTGGCACCCGCACTGGACGCCTCCACCGACCAGCCCCTGGTGGACACCGCGCTCGACGGCCTCCGCCGCACCGGTGACCGAGCCGCCCGGCAACGCCCTGTGTACAGCCCGCTGCGGCCGGCTCGCCGACATCGTGGACGCACAGGCCACAACCACGAAGGCGCAAGCGGCAGCGTAGTTGTGGCGGTTGGCAGGAAGTTCCCCTCAGGCTCCTCTGCTCACGTTCGCGATCGCCGACAACCTGGCCGGCGCGGCCGACAACTGCCGGCGATCGGCGACGGTGCCAGGTACGGCCACAGCAGTGCAGAGCAAGGCATCCCGCTTCAGGGCACCCCAACCTGGCGGAAGCGACGAGAACATGCACCGGGACGCCGACGTTGCCGGGCCTCTGGATTCCAGTCAGAACTTGCCGGCGAGCGGTTCGTTGAGCCCGCCGACCTGTACGTTCGGACCGGAAGGCAGTTCCATGGGCAGCGCAATCACAGTGGACGAGATGTGCATCAGTGCGTTCTGGGAACTGAAGGGCAAACGGGAGATCAATGCGGTGGTCTACCGTCTCAGCGACACCCTGGACACCGTGATCGTCGAGTGTCAGAGCAACCTGACGCACGATGAGCTTCTGGAGGCGCTGCCTTCCTGCAAAGCGCGCCTGGTCGTCTACTACCTGCCCTTCGCGACGGCGGAGGGGACGCGAAAGAGCGAGATCGTGATGGTCTCCTGGTTGCCGGAAGCAGCGGGTCCCAGGGACAAGCTGGCTTACACACGGGCCTCAGCCGTCCTGCTGGACGCACTTGACGGTATGCACGTCCACATTCAAGCCACGACCCTCTCCGAGCTGGACTACCACCGCCTCGTTTCTCAGGTCGCTGACCAGCCGTAGCCATTGATCTGTGGTGGCGGGGACGGGAGAGGAGGAGGGGAGAGCGCCCACGACAAGGTCCGGCAATGGGGCCTTGTCGACGGCCGATTTGCCAACTATGCGGCGCTTGCTGCGGAACGAGCCTCCACTTGCACTCGACTGACCGCGGCGCGTGGAACTCCGTCCGAGGCTTGCCCCCAGCCATCAGGCACGGTCCGGGCGTCCGCAGGCCCGGGGGCGGATTTCCGGGGCGCAACCCTTCGCCCCGACCGCCGCCCGCGTGAGTCCTCCAACTCTCACTCACCTGCAGCGGGCCCCAGCGGATTGTTACGGCAGGGGGGTGCCACCGGTGGCGTTGACGATCTCGCCGGTGATGTAGCTTGCCTGCGGGGAGGCCAGGAAGACATAGGCGGGTGCCATTTCCGCCGGCTGGGCGGCCCGCCGCAGGGGCGACTGCTTCCCGAACTCCGTCACATCCGGCATCGTCGCGGGGATCAACGGCGTCCACACCGGGCCGGGGGCCACTCCGTTCACGCGGATGCCCCGCTGGGCGACCATCTGCGCCAGTCCGTGCGTGAAGGAGATGATCGCCGCCTTCGTCATCGCGTAGTCGAGCAGGTGAGGACTGGGTTGGTAACCCTGTACGGAGGTGGTGTTGATAACCGATCCACCGCGCGGCATGTGGGCCAGGGCCTTGCGGGACAGCCAGAACATCCCGTACAGGTTGGTCTTTATCACCCGGTCGAACTGCTCCGTGGTGATCGCCTCGATCCCGTCGGGCTGCGACATCTGGTACGCGGCGTTGTTGACGAGGATGTCGACGCGCCCCAACTCGTCCACCGCGCGGTCGATCAGGGCCTTGCACTGCGCCTCGTCACGGATGTCGCACGAGACTGGTAGGCCCTTACGTCCCGCCTCACGGACCAGGCGTGCGGTCTCGGCGGCATCGTCCGCTTCCTCGGGCAGATGGGTGAAGACGACGTCCGCGCCCTCCCGGGCGAAGGCCAGGCACACGGCCCTGCCGATCCCTGAATCGCCACCAGTCACTACCGCCGCCCGGTCCAGGAGCACGCCATGACCCAGGTAGGTGCTCTCACCGTGGTCCGGCCGCGGATCCATCTCCTCGGTCGAGCCCGGATGGTCCTGCTCCTGGTCGGGGAAGGGAGGTTGGGGGTGGCGAGCCACCGGGTCGGGGACGCCGGGCGCGTTCTCAGTCATGAGGATCTCCGTTGTATGTCCGACTCGCGGGCAGCGGGGCCACCTGCCGGCCAGACGTTGGGGTGAGCCCTGGCCCGGCGGCTCCGTCCAACGCGGCCGGGCCGCCCCACGAGCGTCCGCGGGTCAGTGGCCGAGGGCGTTCTTGAGCTGCTGCTTGGACATGGTGGAGCGGCCCTGCACGCCGCGCTTCCTGGCCTCCCGGTAGAGCTCGTCATTGGTTCGCCCCGAGGAGGAGCCACCGCCGGACTTCTGGCCGCCGCGCTGTGCGGCAGATTTCCCCTGGGTGGAACTGGGGCCGGCCGTCGTGCTCTCGCCCGCGCGAGCACGCTCCTTGTTCACGGGGCGGGAGGCCATCTCCTTCGCGCGGTCTTCCGACATGCCGCGCTTCTCGCCGGACTCCTTGACATGCTTGTACTGACGCTCGCGCTTTGGGCTGGAACCTCGTGGCATGGCAGACCCTTCATTTGGGGCATCAAAGTCGTGGTGCGACTACCCGCATCGAGCGGCATCTCACGAGAGCCCGACCGAGAGCGGTGGGCCAGGCCACCGAGGCAGGTCGAACGGCCTGCGCCTTCGACGCCACGTTGGAACATCAGCCACAGGAGCGTGCATGTTCCTGCGTGACCCGGACGGGCACTTGCTTTGCCTCTTTCCCCCAGGCGGCTGACCCTGTCCTGCGGCAGACTGCGGCTCTACCTTGAGGTCGACTTCACCCGCGTGACCTTCTGCGACTGTTCCGGACTGAACCTCCTCGTCCTCCTGAACGCCCCGGCCGCAGCGCGACAAGCCGGCGCCGACTTCGCGCTGGCCCCATTCGGTCTGGGCTCGCCGCGGCCTGATCCTCGCGAATCGGAAGCTTGCCAGCGTGGTGCAGGTCGTTTAAGGGACGTCCCTGGCTGGCCCAGGCGAGGGTAGTCACTCCGCCCCCTGCACTGCCGTCAGGCTGCTGCCCCCTCGGCTGCCGACCGGCATCGAGGATGACGGCCTGCGGCGCCCCGGCCGCCCCCGTTCGGCCGACAGCGCGAGCAGCTCCTGCCTCGTTGTGCGGGTGTGCAGGACGCAGGGAGAGCTGGGGACGCGTACGGGGCCGGGCAGCTGCGCCGCGCGCTGAGGTCTGCTTAGACGCCATTTCGTTTGGTGTGATCTTGCGGCAGTCTGGTGTGGTGACGACTGGGCTTGTGCAGCGGATGGTGCCGGACGGCTTGTGGGAG
>NZ_JBIAQX010000041.1:0-5881 GCF_042889445.1 Streptomyces sp. NPDC002602
GCACCCGGGAGCTCACCATCCGGCAGAAGCAGCTCGACTCGGCGGCCAAAGAGCGAGCCGGACGCCGCGGCGCCCCGTCCACGCCTCCCCCGGCCTTAAGACGTCGGTTCTTATGGCTTAATCGTTCATTGAACCGTGCATGACGGATCTGGTTGAGCGGCTGGTGCCGGATGAGTTGTGGGTGCTGTTCCGGCGGGTGGTGCCGCCGACGGAGGGCGTACGTCCGCAGGGTGGTGGCCGTCGGCGTGCGGGCGACCGCGAGGCCCTGGCCGCGATCATCTTCGTGGCGACCTCGGGCTGCACCTGGCGACAACTGCCGCCGGTGTTCGGCCCGAGCCGGCAGACGGTCTACCGATGCTTCGCCCAGTGGAGCCGGGCCCGTGTTCGGGCGAGGCTGCACCGCGTCATCCTCGACGAACTCGGCGCCCGCGGTGAGCTGGACTGGTCGCGGTGCGCGCTCAACTCGGTCAGCATGCGGGCTGCAAAAGGGGGCCTTTGACGGGACCGGATCCGACCGACCGAGGCAAGGCTTGGATCGAAAATCCACTTGATCACCGACCGGAACGGACTGCCACTCTCGCTGGGCATTTCTGGCGCGAACATGCACGACAGCCTCGGCCTTGAACCGCTCGTGCGGGGCATCCCACCGATCCGGTCCCGGCGAGGACCTCGTCCACGGCGCCCCGCCAAGCTCCGTGGAGACAAGGGCTACAACTGTGACCACCTGCGCCGATGGCTCCGCGAACGTGGCATCCGGCACCGCATCGCCCGCAGAGGAATCGAGTCCTCGCAGCGTCTGGGGCGTCACCGCTGGGTGGTCGAGAGAACCGTGTCCTGGCTGGCCGGCTGCCGGCGCCTCCACCGCTGCTACGAACGCAAGGCCGAACACTTCCCCGCCTTCGTCGGCATCGCAGCTCTCCTGATCGGATACCGCCGCCTCGATAGGCCGATCACACCGAGAAACCACTGAGACGAGACCGGGCCTCCTCGCGTCCGAAGGTCAGCACCTTCGCAAGTACCTCGCGTATCTCCTCAATGCCTTCGGCCGGCACGTCGAGGACCGCCTCGATCTCCGCGTCCTCCAACTCCAAGTCATCCAGACAACCGGGGTCCAGCGACACCTTGAGCAGGTTGCCTGTCAGAGCCACCTCGCGGACACAGCCATAGGCCGTGCACTGGTCCGGGGTCATCACGCAGTACGTGTCGAGCCCGAGTGAGATGTCCTGCGCGGACGGCTCACCGATAGGGCGCGTGAACAGCAGGAAGAAGCCGTCATCCTCCTCCGCCACGCCGGCCTGCATCTCGCCGTCAACGTCGACCTCGGCAGCCACCGCACGGGCTGTGAACCTGTATGTCATACGCCGGTTCTACCAGGAGCCCAGCACAGCCCACGCCCACCCCTCCGCCAACAAGAGCTGTAAACACCGCCATAAGAAACGACGTCTCAGTAGCCGTGGGGTAGAGGTTGCCTTCTTTGCCCGGGGCCGGCGGCCAGAACGCGACGTTGACGAACTCGGTGCCTACGTTCCTGCCCGCTCGGCCCCCGCGAAGGGACTTACCCTTTTCTTGCCCGGCTTGCATATCGAAGCGTCAGACACACACGGGTCCGTGTTTCAAGTCATTTCCGGAATCGTTTCAGCCATGGCGGACGCCGCATCCACATGGTCGCCCCACGTGCTCCAGAAAGAGAACCGCCCGTCCCTCTCGTGGCTTTGGGACGGAGAACCGGAACGCTTTCCCGGGTCAGTCGGACCGAGTCCACCCCTCATTCCGGAGAGCGCGGAGTCGTCATCACAGGAGAGAGTAGGCACGCCGCCTGCGCTTCAGGACGTATGCCCTTACAGCGAGCGCGGCGGCACAGATGCCCGCAGCCGCCAGCCAGGAAGTCGGGCTCTTGATCCTGTCGGCCAGCGTGGGGGCAGGGTCGTGGCAGTCAGAGGCCGCGGGTTCGACCCGCAGCCGAGCCCAGACCTTTGACCCCACCTTCGCCTTCTGTCGCCAGACCACGGTGTGGATACCCGGGGTCGCGTCGCACCTGATGCGGACGGTCGCGGAGACCATCCTCGCTCCGTGCATGACCACGGGGCGCGTGAACGCCGACGAGGTCAACGTGACCTCTCCGTCGCCGACCATCTCCAGGCCGTCGGTGGCCTTCATCTCCCCGCCGGCCCGCACCGACCTCACGTCCCACGGGCTCCCGGGCCACTCCACATTCGCGGGCCAACGCTCCTCCTGCGGCTCGGGTGGCAGTTCGGACACCCGCCGGGCGCAGGCCGCACGCTCCGCCTCCTCGGCCGGAGCCACCCGGACACTCCCCCAGAGCGACCCGACCTCGGAGGGGTTCCGGTCCCCACCCGACCCGATGCGCACCTCGTAGGAGCCGGGCACGGCGGTGCAGGAGATCGTCATGACCGCGGCGACGTGCGGATCGTTCATCCTCATCCGACCATCCGCGATGAACGCTGGAGAGAAGACCGTGTCGCCATTGTCGATGGAGTCCTGCAGGCCCACCGAGACGCTCACCCGCTCTCCAGGCCGAACCGACTGCTCGGCGTCACGTTGAAGCGGCAGCGGCACATCCTCAAGCGGAGCCGCCTGCACGCCCTGCGTTCCGAGTGTCATCAACAGCGGAACCGTCAGAACTGCCGCGCCAATCCATGCCCGTAATCGCTTCATTTATCGCCCATCTTGAGTCGCTGACGATCTTTCACACCATTGCCTACTCTGCCTCCTTCATCGAACTGACGCGCCAACGCACTGCGATGTCAGACGTCATCACCGCACTCAGAAAGCATGTCATTGAGATCAAAATGGTTGACCGCACTCGCGCTCGGCACCAGCACCGTGCTCCTCACCGCCCCCGTTGCCCTGGCGGCGTCGACCGCCCCTCTCCGGCCGGCACGGCGCCTTCCTCGCCCTCGGCTCCATCCTCGTCATCGTTCCCCACGCCCAGCCCGACAGGCTTACCCCGCTCGGGCTCCACGTCCTCCACCTCACCGCTTCCCCCTCAGACCGCACCACCGGTATCCGATCTGCTCCCCGCTCCCTCCGCAGCCACCCGCATCTCACCACCTGCTCCCCCGGCCTCGACCGCGGAAGAGCAGTACTGGACGGCCGAGCGGATCGTCACGGTGGCCGCGCCCGAGGTGCCGGCCGGCTCGTCCTCGGCCTGGGCGATCTTGCGGGCCTCCAGCGCGACCGCGTCCGCGGTCAGGGCTCCCGCCCGCAAGGCCATCGCGAGACCGGCGACCAGGTGCGCGTGCGGCAGGTGGCGGGCCGGCAGCAGCACCTCGATCAGCACCCTCGTCCCGGCCGTGTCCCCGTGGGCCTTGACCGCCGCGGCCCACCAGGCGTCATGGACCGGGGTGAACTTGCCCGCCGAGCGAGCCTGTTCAAGCGCGGTGGCACCGGGGAACGCGCCAGGCGTGCGGATCAGGGCCTCCAGGTAGTGGTCCAGATCCAGGGGGCAGCCACCCTTCGCGATCAGCCGCTCGTGCCGGGCCACTTCCACGTTCCGGTTGTAAACCACCAGGTGAGAGGCGTGCAGCACGACCCGGACCCGCTTGCCGATCAGCCGGACCGGCACCGAGTACCGGTTCGTGCGGACCGCGATCTGGCTGTAACGGTCGACCGTCGGAGTGAACAACTAGGTTTACTGGACAGACCCATCAAGTTCTGAGGTTGGTATGGATGAGATGTCGTACACGAGGTGACCCGACGCAGTGCCTACGATGAGAAGGCCGTGGTGTTCCGTTAGTGCATGGGCTTGGTCTGTCGGCGAAGTACGTGCTCTGTCCGGGTGTTCAGGTTCCAGATACGCACGGTCTCGTCAAGGCTTGCTGAAGCAAGGTAGGGGGTGCCGCGGGGCGAAGTGAACACCGCCAAGGCCCACACCTCGCCGGTGTGGCCGGTGAAGGGCTCACCTATCTGGGTCCCTGACTCTGGGTCCCAGATCCGCACAGTCTTGTCGTTGCCGGCGGAAGCGAGGCGGGGGGTGCCGCCAGGCGAAGTGAACACCGCCAACGCCCATATCCAGTCGGTGTGGCCGGTGAGGGGCTCACCCATCTGGGTTCCTGACTCCGGCGTCAGCGTTGGTTACCAGGCCGGCTTCAGCCCGTACGACGAGCCATGGGGCGGCGCCCGCCATCTGCCAGCCGGTGGCGGAGAGCCGGTATACCGTCGCCGCAAGGGATCCCGCTCTCCGGTATCGGCCACGATGTCGGCGGCCGGCCTGGGCACTCCTGGTGGTTGCTTGGGTATCCACGTCGGACCGAACAGCAACTGTCCCAAGCGCACCGTGCTGGTACGGGAGATCACCACTGCGGGGTGGGGATCAGGTGACGGCATCTTCACCGCCCTGCCCTGGCGGACCCGTGCGTAGCCCGGCGGCGGGAGTGGTGGGAGCACCGGCCCCCCTCTCTCGACAAGAACCGGCGCTTCTACCCCGTCCACTCGCGTCAGGTCGAGTCACTGACAGAGGCCTACGCGTCGGTGAAGGGCGCGAAGCAGAAGGGCGCGGCTGCGCTCCTGTCCGCCGCGCAATGCGCGGGCACCCCGGTGCCGCGGACAATGCTGGACGCGGCCGCCCACCGGTCGATCACCCAGGAACGGAAGTGGGCCCCACGCAGCAGGTGCAGGCTCCGAGGCGGGTCCTGCCCCGGGCGTACGTCCCTACCGACCTGGCGATCGGGCGCCGTCCGGGACTGCGGCAGTGAGGACGCTCGCGCTCGTGGAAGGCTCAACCAGTGGCGCGGCCTGGCCGGACGCTACGGCACGTTCGTCACCCACCTACCTCGCGGGACTGCACCATGTGTCGGTGTTCGGGACACGGGCGACTCCCCGGCAGAGGGCCGCGCTCATTCCAGGCAGGGCGCTGTGAATCTTCGTCGGGGCGCCAAGTCTTGACGTCCGCCGCTTGAATGCACCACTCACCCCGTATGTCGGATTCAACGGAAGTACTTCAGAACGGCGGCTGAGCCAGATATCGTCGCAGCTCAGCAAGCCTCCTCCCCGCACACGTGGGGATGACCCCCCGGCCCCGACGCCGCCCCGTGGCTGTTCGTCCTCCTCCCCGCACACGTGGGGATGACCCCGCCACGGCCGCGGGGATCGGGGACGGCGAGGACTCCTCCCCGCACACGTGGGGATGACCCCTCGGCCCTCTCCCAGCCGGTGAAGGCGAGCTTCTGCTCCCCGCACACCTGGGGATGACCCCGCCGAAATGGTCGACCTCGACCCCGACGTATGCTGCTCCCCGCACACGCGGGGATGGCCCGCCGCTGACCTCGAAGAAGGTCCTAGACGCAGCCTGCTCCCCGCACACGTGGGGATGAACCCCTCTGCGTGCGTCGGCGTCCGCGAGCTCCACCAACGCGTCGGCCAGCTCTCCCCACGTGGCGGCACCGGCGGAACGCGGGCAGGAGAACGGAAGACGGAACGGCTGACCAGTCTGACTCCCGGACAGATGCCCAAGGCACCCGACCGATGCTCCGCCACCAGCACGCCTGCAACGGAGGTGGCGTGCACGGCAGCGACGTCGGATCTGCGCGCCGCTGTGGCAGTAGGCCGGCCACGGCACCGTAAGGGCGAGGGAGTTCCGTACCTGGGTAACCGCAGATCCCTTACCGGTGCTCCAGCTCGGGTGGGATGACACGTAGCGGAGTGAGGACGGCGAGCCCCGGCCACGCCGGATTCCAAGTCTCCGAGAGCGACCGGGCATGGGTGTGCCGGGCAGCTTCGGGCCGCCCGGCACATGGTCTTCACGCGGGTTCGGCTGCCGTCTGTTTACGGGCGGCGGGCCGTGGCGTGGTTAGCGGCGGCGGCCCCAGGTGTCGGTGTCGACGGTGCGGCCGCGGTCGTCGCGGAGGGTGGCGGTGTCGCC
>NZ_JBIAQX010000042.1:0-5555 GCF_042889445.1 Streptomyces sp. NPDC002602
CGCTTGTCGGTCTTGCCCATCTCCAGGAAGCGTCCGCCGCGCGGCAGCAGCCGAAGGCCCGCGTCGACGAACTCGCCCGCCAGGCAGTCCAGGACCACGTCCACACCGCAGCCGCCGCTGGTCTCCATGAACCACTGCTCGAACTCCAGCGTCCGGGAGTTGGCGATGTGCGGCGCGTCCAGCCCGTGGTCGCGCAGCGTCTGCCACTTGCCGGGGCTCGCCGTGCCGTACACCTCGGCCCCCAGGTGCCGGGCCAACTGCACCGCCGCGATGCCGACACCGCCGGCCGCGGCGTGCACCAGCACCGACTCGCCCTGCTGTACGTCCGCCAGGTCCACCAGCCCGTAGTAGGCCGTGAGATGGGTGATCGGGACCGTGGCCGCCTGCTCGTAGGACCATCCCCGGGGCATCGGGGTCAGGAACCGGTGGTCGCAGACGGCGACCGGCCCGAACGAGTCCGAGCACAAGCCCAGAACCCGGTCGCCGACGCTCACGTTGGCCACCTCCGCACCGACCTCCAGCACGGTGCCGGCGACGTCGCCGCCGATGCCCTTCTGGCCGGTGACCACACCGAGTGCGACCACCACGTCACGGAAGTTCATGCCGACGGCGTGCACGGCGAGGCGGACCTGGCCGGGGCCGAGCGGATCGAGGACCTCCGGGCAGGTGACCAACGCCAGGTTCTCGATGGTGCCGCTGCCGGTGCTCTCCAGGCGCCACGGCGCCCCTCCGGTCGGCGGCAGCAGGGCCGGATGCGAGCGGGCACGGGCCAGCCGGGGCGCCGTGACCGTGCCGCGGCGGACCGCGATCCGGGGCTCGGCACTCTCCAGCGCGGCCGGGAACGCGTCCCGGGACTCCGCCTCACCGTCCAGGTCGACGAGGCCGAAGCGGTCCGGGTTCTCGGTCTGAGCCGAGGTCACCAGACCCCAGCTCGTCGCGTGGGGCAGGTCGGTGACGTCCTCGGCGTCGCCCGCGGCGACCGCACCCCTCGTCACGAACACCAGGCGTGACATGGCGAAGCGTTCGTCGGCCAGCCAGGCACGGACCCGCTCCAGCGTCTCCTGCGCGGCGGCGTGCGCCGCCGCCGCGGGCTCACCGGACTGCGCCGGTGCCAGGCAGGTGACCACGGTGTCCGGGACCCGGTCGTCCTGTGCGAAGGAGTCGAGGCCCGACAGGACGCGTACCGCCCCGTCGGCCAACCCGAACGGGTCCTCGCCGACCAACGCGTACGGGACCGGCCCGACGTCCTGCGCGCCGGAGGGCAGCACGGTCCAGTCGAGATGGAGCAGCGCGTCCTCCAGCGCGCCGCCCGACGGCTTCCCGATGGCGGCCGGCCGGGTCACGAGCGAGCGCACCGCGACGACGGGCCTGCCCGTGTCGTCGGTGAGCAGCAGCGAGAGCTGGTCGCCGGACGGCGTGAGCAGCACCCGGGCCGAGGTGGCCCCGGTCGCGTACAGGTGCACACCCGTCCAGGCGAACGGCAGTCGCACGCCCGCCTCCTGATCACCGGCGAGCGCCATGGCGTGCAGCGCGGCGTCCAACAGCGCGGGGTGGACGCCGTACCGTGCGGCCTCCTCCCGCTCCGCCTCGGGCAGGCGGATCTCGGCGAACAGTTCGCCGTCCCGGCGCCACACCGCCTCCAGCCCCCGGAACGCGGGGCCGTAGTGGTAGCCGCCCTCGGCGAGTTCGTCGTAGACCCCGTCCAGTGCGACGGGCTCCGCCCCGGCCGGCGGCCAGGCCGCGTCCGGTACGGGCTCCGCGGGCGCGTCCCGGCCCAGGGCGCCGGTCGCGTGCAGCGTCCAGTCCCCGTCGCCGGTACGGGAGTGCACGGTGACCGTGCAGCCGTCCGTGTCGGCGTCCGGGGTGGCGCGGACCTGCACCGTCACGTCGTCACCCGGGCCGGAGCCCAGCAGGAGCGGCGCCTGCAGGGTGAGTTCCTCCAGGTGCGGGCGGCCCAGGTGGTCGCCCGCCCGGATCGCCAGGTCCACGAACGCGGTGCCGGGCAGCAGGGCGGTGCCGGACACGGCGTGGTCCAGGAGCCACGGGTGGGTGCGCCCGGACAGTCGGCCGGTGAGCACGACGCCCTCACCGCCCGCCATCACCACGGCCGCGCCCAACAACGGATGGTCGGCGGACTCCAGGCCGGTCGCCGTCAGGTCGCCGGCGCCGCGCCGCCCCTCCAGCCAGAACCGCCGGCGCTGGAAGGCGTAGGTCGGAAGCTCGACCTGCCGGGCCCCGGCGAACACCTGCGCCCAGTCGACGTCGACACCCAGCACACCGACCTCGGCCACCGAGGTCGCCATGCGGCGCGGACCGCCGTCGTCGCGGCGCAGCGAGCCCACCGCCGCCGCGGCCGCGCCGGCGTCGTCGATGGTGTCCTGGACGGACGGCACCAGCACCGGATGCGGGCTGATCTCCGCGAAGACGGTGAAGCCCTGGGCCAGCGCCCCGCGGGTGGCTCCCTCGAACTCCACGGTGTGGCGCAGGTTTTGATACCAGTACCCGGCGTCCAGCTCCGCGGTGTCCAGCGGGCCCCCGGTCAGGGTCGAGAAGAACGGGATGGCGGACGAGCGCGGTGCGACGCCCTTCAGCTCCACGGCGAGATCGTCTTCGATCTCCTCCACCTGAGCCGTGTGCGAGGCGTAGTCCACCGGGATGCGGCGGGCCCGGACGCCGTCCCCGGCGCAGCGGGCGAGCAACTCGTCGAGCGCGCCGGGCTCACCGGCGACCACGGTGCTGACCGGGCCGTTGACCGACGCCACCGAAATGGCACCCGGCCATTCGGCGATCAGCTCCCGCGCCGCCGCGGCCGGCAGTGCCACCGAAACCATGCCGCCCCGACCCGCCAGCGCGGAGCCGATCGCCTTGGCTCGAAGGGCCACGATCCGGGCCCCGTCGGCGAGGTCCAGGGCGCCGCACACGCACGCGGCGGCGATCTCCCCCTGGGAATGGCCCATCACCGCGTCGGGCTCCACCCCGTACGAGCGCCAGACCTCCGCCAGCGAGACCATGACGGCCCACAACGCCGGCTGCACCACGTCCACCCGGTCCCAGGGCGGGGTGCCCGACTCCTGCCGCAGCACGGCGAGCAGTGACCAGTCGACGTACGGGCTCAGCGCCTCCTCGCACTCCCGCACGCGGGCCCGGAAGACCGGCGAGGAGTCCAGCAGCCCGGCCGCCATGCCCGCCCACTGCGCGCCCTGTCCGGGGAAGACGAACACCACCCGGTCGTCGCCGAGTACGGAACCCTCGACCACTCCCGGCGGCAGCGCCGCGTCCGGCTCGGCCGCCCGGCCCGCCAGGCCGGCCGCGCCCGACAGCAGCGCGGCCCGGTCGGCGCCCAGAACCACCGCGCGGTGGGGGAGCGCCGCCCTGCGGGTCAGTGTCGTGCCCACCTCCGCCGGGGACAGCTCGGGGTGCGCCTCCACGTGCGCCACCAGCCGCCCGGCCTGCGCGTACAGCGCGGCCCGGTCGTGCCCGGAGAGCACCCAGGGCACCACCCCGTCGGCCGCGGGCGGCGCCGCCACCGGCTCGGGGGCGGACGGCTGTTCGATGATGACGTGCGCGTTGGTGCCGCTGATCCCGAAGGAGGACACCCCGGCCCGACGCGGAGCGCCGTCGACCGGCCACTCCTGCGCCTCGGTCAGCAGCTCCACGCCGCCGGAGGACCAGTCGATCTGCGCACTGGGCCGGTCCACGTGCAGGGTCTTCGGCATCACGCCGTGCCGCATCGCCATGACCATCTTGATGATGCCCGCGGCACCCGCCGCGGCCTGGGTGTGGCCCATGTTGGACTTCACCGACCCCAGCCACAGGGGCTGGTCGGCGGGGCGGTCCCGGCCGTAGGTGGCCAGCAGCGCCTGCGCCTCGATGGGGTCGCCCAGCGTGGTGCCGGTGCCGTGCGCCTCCACCACGTCGACGTCGCCCGGACCGAGGCGCGCGTTCTCCAGGGCCTCTTCGATCACGCGCTGCTGCGCGGGACCGTTCGGCGCGGTGAGGCCGTTGGACGCCCCGTCCTGGTTGACGGCCGTTCCCCGCACGATCGCCAGCACGGGATGGCCGTTGCGGCGGGCGTCGGAGAGCCGCTCCACCAGCAGGAGCCCGGCGCCCTCGCCCCAACCGGTGCCGTCGGCACCGTCGGCGAAGGAACGGCACCGGCCGTCGGGCGACAGTCCGCCCTGCCGGGACAGCTCCACGAACACGGCAGGCGTCGACATCACGGTCACGCCGCCGGCCAGCGCCAGGTCGCACTCACCGCTGCGCAGCGCCTGCACGGCCAGGTGCAGGGCCACGAGAGAGGACGAGCACGCCGTGTCGATGGTGAGGGCGGGACCCTCCAGCCCAAGGGTGAACGCGATCCGCCCCGAGGCCACGGAACCGGCCGAACCGGTGCCTATGAACCCCTCGGCCTCCTCGGGCAGTTCGGCCCGATCGGCGGCGTAGTCGTGGTACATCATGCCGGTGAACACGCCGGTGCGGCTGCCGCGCACCGCGTGCGGATCGATGCCCGCGTGCTCCAGCGCCTCCCACGCGGTCTCCAGCAGCAGCCGCTGCTGCGGGTCCATGGCCAGAGCCTCGCGCGGCGAGATGCCGAAGAACTCCGGGTCGAAGTCGGCGGCGTCGTACAGGAATCCGCCCTGACGCACGTACGAGGTACCCGGCCGGGTCAGCTCGGGGTCGTACAGGCGCTCCACGTCCCAACCGCGATCCTCGGGCATGCCGTCGATCGCGTCCCGGCCGGAGAGCACCAGCTCCCACATCTCCTCGGGCGACGACACGCCGCCGGGATAGCGGCACGCCATGCCCACGATCGCGATCGGCTCGTCCGCCCCGGAGGCGGACACGGCCGGCCGCGCCGCGACCCGCGGCCGCTCCTCGCCCGTCAGCTCGCCGAGCAGGAAGTCCGCCACGGCGGACGGCGTCGGATGGTCGAAGACCAGCGTCGCGGGCAGCCGCAGACCGGTCGCGCCCCCCACGCCGTTGCGCAGCTCGATGGCCGCCAGCGAGTCGAAGCCGAGCTCACGGAACGTCCGCTTCGCATCGAATGCCTCGGACGTCGCGTAGCCCAGCGCCGTCGCCGCGTGTGTCCTCACGAGGTCCAGCAGCCGCCGTGCCCGCTCGGCCTGCGGCAGCGCCGCCAGCTCGGCCGCGAAGGCCGAACCCCCGACGGCTCCCGGAGCGGCCGCCGCCCGCCGGGCCGGAGCGCGCACCAGCCCGCGCAGCAGCGGGGGCAGCGTGCCCGCGGCAGCCTGGTTCCGCAGCGCCCCGAGATCCAGGGGCAGCGGCACGCAGACCGGCGCGTCCAGCGCGACGGCGGCGTCGAACAGCGCGAGCCCCTGCTCCTCGGAGATGGGCAGCACCCCGGCGCCCGCCATGCGGCGCATCACTGCTTCGTCGTCGTTGAGGTGGCCGGTCATGCCGCTGCGTTGGGCCCAGAATCCCCAGGCGAGGGAGGTTGCAGGGTGTCCGTGTGCGCGGCGGTGGTGGGCGAGGGCGTCGAGGTAGGTGTTGGCGGCTGCGTAGTTGGCTTGTCCGGCGGTGCCGAGTTGTCCGGC
>NZ_JBIAQX010000043.1:0-4999 GCF_042889445.1 Streptomyces sp. NPDC002602
CGACGAACCCGACCCCCCGACCACCGACCCCACCGGCGGCGCGACACACGGCGCGACCCGCACATCGAGAGAAGGGCTGACAACTGCGGCGGCGTGAGACATGGAACCGTTCCTCCCCTGGACGGATGACTTGCTTCCGCCCTCGTGCCCCCGATCTCAGTTCGTACACCTGTCCTCGGGCCCGCTCCATTTCCAGTCGGTGATCTCCGTCGGATCCACGCCGGTGCGGCGCAGTTCCGCCCGGATCCGGTCGCGTGCGGCGGCGTGGAGGGCGGCCAGTGCCGGTGCCTGCGGGTGGCGTCGCTCCAGGTGGTGCAGTGCGGTGATGGCCAGGTCGTGGCGGGACGTGCCGTTGGCGGCGAGGAGGTCGTAGGGGGTGGTGGTGGTTCCCTCCTCCATGTAGCCGCGGACGTGGAAGCGGTCGGGGTGCGGGCGGCCGTGGAGGAGCTGGTGCACGGCCGAGGGGTAGCCGTGGAAGTCGAGGACGACCGGGGTGTCCGTGCCGAAGAGGGCGTGGAAGCGGTCGTCCGTCATCCCGTTGGGGTGCCGATCGGCGGGGGCGAGTGCGCACAGGTCCACGATGTTGACGACCCGGATCGAGGCGTCGGGGAGGTCGTCGCGCAGCAGGGTGACCGCGGCGAGGGTCTCGACGGTGGGGATGCCGCCCGCGCAGGCGAGGACCAGTTCGGGTTCGTCTCCCCCGCCGTGGGAGGCCCAGTCCCAGGTGGACGCTCCGGCCGCGCAGTGCGCGCGGGCCTCGTCCAGGGCGAGCCATTGGGCGGCCTCGTGTTTGCCCGACACCACGACGTTGACCTTTCCGGTCTCGTCGAGGAGGCGCTCCATGGTGACCAGGAGGGTGTTGGCGTCGGGGGGCAGGTAGACGCCGGTCACCTCGTTCTTCTGGGTGATCAGGTTGTTGATGAATCCGAATCCCTGGTGGCTGTAGCCGTTGTGTTCCTGGCGCCATCCCTCGCTGGTCAGGAGGTAGGTGAGGCTGCTGACCGGGGAACGCCAGGGAACCTCGCGGGAGGTCTTGAGCCATTTGGCGTACTGGTTGAGCATGCTGTCCACGATGGAGGCGAAGGCCTCGTAGGTGGGGAACAGGCCGTGTCCGCCGGTCAGGAGGTAGCCCTGGAGCCAGCCCTGGCAGTTGTGCTCGGACAGGGTCTCCATGACTCGGCCGTCCCGGGCCAGGTGTTCGGCGTACCCGTCGACCGGCCAGGTGAGGGCGCGGTCGGTGGCTTCCAGGACCGCGTCCAGTTTGTTCGAGGCGAGTTCGTCGGGTGAGACGACGCGGAAGTCGCGGCGCTCGGACGTGCGGCGGAAGATCTCCGTGAGCCAGTCGGCGAGGACCTTGTTCGCACTGGCCTGGGTGCGGCCCGGCCCGCTCTCCAGGGCGACGGCGTAGGGGGCGAGCGCGGGCAGGTCGAGGGGCCGGCGCAGTCGGCCCCCGTCCGCGGCGGCCTGCATGCCGATGCGCCGGTCCCCGTCGGGGCAGGACGCGGTCACCTCGGGCACGGGCCGGCCCTTCGCGTCGAAGAGCTCCTCGGGCCGGTAGGAGCGCAGCCACGCTTCGAGGGCGCGCAGTTGTTCCGGATCGTCGTGCGCGTCGGGGAGGGGCACCTGGTGCGCGTGGAACGTCCCCTCGATGCGGACGCCCTCCACCTCGGCCGGAGTGCCCTGCCCCTTGAGGCTGCGCAGGACGATCATCGGCCATCGGGGACGGGGCTCGGGCGACGCCCCGGAGCGGGCCTTGCGCTGGATCTCGGTGATGGTGGTGTGGGCGTCGGCGACCGCCACCACGAGGGCCCCGCCGTCGGGATCGGAGGTGACGTCGACGATCCGGGGGTCCCAGCCGTATCCGCGGAAGAGGTCGGTGAGTTCGCTGTCGGACATCGTGGCGAACAGGGTGGGAGAGGAGATCTTGTACCCGTTGAGGTGCAGGAACGGCAGCACGGCGCCACTGGTGGCCGGGTCGAGGTACTTGGACGAGTGCCATGCGCCCGCGGTCGGACCGGTCTCGGCCTCGCCGTCGCCGACGATGCAGGCGACCAGTCGGCCGGGGGCGTCCAGGGCGGCGCCGAAGGCGGTCGCCAGGGCGTAACCGAGCTCCCCGCCCTCGTGGAGGGTGCCCGGTACGGCCGGGGAGAGGTGGCTGGGGAAGCCGTCGGGCGCGCAGTAGCGGCGGCTGAGTTCGCGCAGCCCCTCGGCGTCCCGGCTCAGCGCCGGGTCGTACGCGGCGTGCGTCGCCTCCAGCCACAGGTTCGCGTGGACGGCGGGTGCGCCGTGTCCGGGGCCCGTCACGAGCAGGACGTCGGCGTCCCGCTGCCTGATCAGCCGGTTCAGGGCGCCGTAGACGAGGGTGATGCCGGGGCAGGTGCCCCAGTGGCCGAGGAGCCGGGGCGCCAGGTGCTCGGGGCGCAGCGGCTCTCCGAGCAGGACGTTGTCCTGGAGGTGGATCAGGGCCGCGGCCACGTAGTCGGCAGCCCGCCGATAGGCCCCCAGGCCCTGGCCGGCGGGCTGCGGCATCGTCGTCTCGCGTGTCATCGGACCACTCCCCTCGCAACGGGACGCCTTCGGCATCACGTTCCGCGCATGCCCCCGCGGTCGTGCGCGAAGCTCACGGGGGCGTGCTCGTGGTGCGGGGGTGGGGCCGCGCGGCTCACGGCCTTCTGGCCGGCCTCCGCAGGACCCTCATGCTGCGGCCGGTGAGGACCGTCCTGGCCGTCGCCTTGAGCTCGGTCTCGTCCTGCGTGTCCTCGCCGTCCAGGGCGGTGTCGAGGGCGACCGTCCAGGCCTCGCCGTAGGCGGCGGGCGGAAGACGGAAGGTGGTGTCCTCGGGGGCGCCGTTGTACATCAGCAGCAGCGAGTCCGGACGGGTGGCGTGCTCGGTGTGGTCCGCCGCGAGGAGGTCCCCGCAGAGGTACACGGTGATGCCGAGGTTGTCGGGCCGGTCCCAGTCCTCCTGGGTCATGCGGTCGCCGTCGGGCCGGAGCCACACGATGTCGGCCGCCGGCGCGGTCGCGTTCGTGGGCGCCCCCTGCGGAAAGCGGCGCCTGCGCAGGACGGGCTGCTCACGACGCAGGGCGAGGGCCCGCCGGGTGAAGGCGAGCAGGTCTGCGTTGGCGTCGTCGAGCCCCCAGTCGATCCAGGACAGTTCGTTGTCCTGGCAGTAGACGTTGTTGTTGCCGTGCTGCGTACGGCCCAGTTCGTCGCCGTGGGAGATCATGGGCACGCCCAGGGAGAGGCACAGGGTGGCCAGCATGTTGCGCTGCTGCCGCGCCCGCAGGCGCAGGACGTCCGTGTCGTCGACGGGGCCTTCCGCGCCGCAGTTCCAGGAGCGGTTGTCGGCCTCGCCGTCGCGGCCGTCCTCCCCGTTGGCCTCGTTGTGGCGGTCGTTGTACGACACCAGGTCGCGCAGGGTGAAGCCGTCGTGCGCGGCGATGAAGTTGATGCCCGCGCGGGGGCGTCGTTGATCGGACTGGTAGAGGTCGGCGGAGCCGGCGATGCGGGCGCCGAACTCCGGCAGGGCGGATTCGTCCCCGCGCCAGAAGGAGCGGACGGCGTCGCGGTAGCGGCCGTTCCACTCGCTCCACAGGGCGGGGAAGTTTCCGACCTGGTAGCCGCCTTCCCCGATGTCCCAGGGCTCGGCGATCAGCTTGACGCGGCTGATGACCGGGTCCTGATGGACGATGTCGAAGAACGCGGAGAGCTTGTCGACGTCGTGGAACTGGCGCGCCAGGGTGGCGGCGAGGTCGAACCGGAAGCCGTCCACGTGCATCTCGGTGACCCAGTACCTCAGCGAGTCCATGATCAGTTGGAGGACGGCCGGGTGCCTCATCAGGAGGCTGTTGCCCGTGCCGGTGGTGTCGAAGTAGTGGGCGGGGCTGTCGTCGACCAGACGGTAGTAGGAGGGGTTGTCGATGCCCCGGAAGGAGAGGGTGGGCCCCTGGTCGTTGCCCTCGGCGGTGTGGTTGTAGACCACGTCGAGGATGACTTCTATGCCGGCCCGGTGCAGTGCCTTGACCATGGCCTTGAACTCGGTGACCTGCCCGCCGAGGCTCCCACCGGAGGCGTAGGCGTTGTGCGGGGCGAAGTAGCCGACGGTGTTGTAGCCCCAGTAGTTCGTGAGTCCCTGGTCGGTGAGGAAGCCGTCCTGGGTGAACTGGTGCACCGGCATCAATTCGATTGCCGTGACGCCGAGTTCCTTCAGGTGCCGGATGACGGCCGGGTGCGCCACCGCGGCGTAGGTGCCGCGCAGCTCCTCGGGGACGTCGGGATTGCGGCAGGTCAGCCCCTTGACGTGGGCCTCGTAGATGACCGAGTCGTGGAACGCGTGGCCGGGAGGCTGGTCCCCGTCCCAGTCGAACTCTCCGCCGGTCACGACGCCGAGTGGTACGTGGCCCAGGCTGTCACGGTCGTCCGGGAGACTCGGGTCCTCGGCCTGGTGCCCGTTCAGGGAGGGGTCCCCGTCGATCTGGCCGTCGACGGCCTTGGCATAGGGGTCGAGCAGCAGCTTCGCCGGGTTGCAGCGCAGTCCCTCGTCCGGGCTCCAGGGGCCGTGGACGCGGTAGCCGTACCGCTGCCCGGGGCCGACTCCGGCGACCCGGCCGTGCCACACGCCCCCGTCCACCTCCGGCAGGGTGATCCTGTGCTCGCCGCCGTCGTCGTCGATCAGGCACAGTTCCACCGTTTCGGCGCAGTCGGAGAACAGGGCGAAGTTCGTCCCCGAGCCGTCGTGGGTCGCGCCGAGGGGGTACGGACGTCCAGCGGATGTATCCATGCAGGAAGGTAAACACGGCAACGGGCGTCGTGCCGTGTCGGCGCCTGTGATGGTGATGGTGCCGAGTGACGTCGTACCGGCGTGACCGTGCGACGCACCCCGGGGCGGGGGGGGGCCCCCCCCCCGGGGGGGCCCCCCCCCGGGGGGGGGGGGCGGGGGGCGCGAAACACACGGGCCGCCCCCCGCGTACTGCCCCCCACAAAAACGATGTCTCAC
>NZ_JBIAQX010000044.1:0-3845 GCF_042889445.1 Streptomyces sp. NPDC002602
TGGCGTTGATTTTTGGCACGCTGTTGAGTTCTCAAGGAACGGACGCTTCCTTTGTACTCACCCTCTCGGGCTTTCCTCCGGGCGCTTCCTTCGTTTCCGACTCTATCAGACTCTTTCGTGTCCGATTCCCGGTCGAAGCGGGTTTCGCTTTCCAGTTCTTCGCTTTCGCGTTTCCCTTTCCGGCGAGTCCGACTCTATCAGAAGTTTTCCACCGGATTTCCCGGCTTCAGATTCCTGGATGAGGAGTCGAGGGTGCCCTGTCTGAATTCGATTCATCGGGGCGTGTTGCCGAACCGTTCAGCTCGAGGCAACCGTTCTACTCTACATCGGCCTCGGGCCGGGGTCCAATCGGGCCCGAGGGCGCCCCGCCGAGCCACGAGCCCGCCAAGCCACCGCCCGCGACATGACCACGACGTTGTTCTCTCCCTTGCCCGTCGACAGCGCCGGCCACCGTGGGGCCCGGGACCGCCACGGCCCCGGCCTCGGCCTCGGCCCCACTTCACCATCACCCTGGTAGGCCGATACAGCCGGCGCGATCCCATCCAGGCAGGCACGAGCTCGTGCTGGTGGTTGGTGCCTCCGCGCGGCTGTGCACAGCGTGCCCACCTCTTCCTCGGGCGCCTCTTCCTCGGCCGGCTTTGCGACAGACCGCCTACGCCTCGGAGCGCCAAGGGGAAGAGATCCTCGCCATCGTCTCGGCCTCCGCGGACTGCCGCAGTGGAGCCCGCGGTGGAGTCCACAGTGACGATTCGTACGGTTCATTCGCCGCCGTCTCTCGACACCGGGCCCGGCAAAGGAACGACAGGCGGCGGCCCGGGCTCGCCGGTCATCCGTTCCCCGCACTCTCGCCGCGCCGGCCACCAGAGCAGTCGGTCAAGGCTCCGCCCTTGGCCGCGTCAGCGAGCCGGGACGCATTCCTGCCCTCCATTCACCCCGGGTCCGGCCTCTTGTCCACGAACGCAGGGCCCGGGGTGGAGCCGGCGAGCTCACCCTGGCTCCCCCATCGCCTTCCTCGCCCGGCGCCGCCGGAATGGCTGTCGTGTCGGGGTGGCAGTCTGGGCGAAATGAAACCCTGGAGCACTTCTACCGAACGCGACCTCCGGCATCTGCTCAACGAGTGGGATCCGATCGGCGTCGCTGACGAAGTGCCAGACGAGTACGACTGCATGCTCGCCCCTCTGCTCGGGCGGCTTCACGGCGGTGCGGGCCAGACGGAAGTGGATGAGTTCCTGCAGCACGAGCTGAAGGACCACTTCGGCCTCGACCCCTTGGGCCTGCGGCCCGACGCGATGGCCGCCCGGTTGGTCGCCTGGTGGACCTCTGCCGAGCGGGCCCATGGCACCGCCGGCGGCGCATAACCGCTTCCTCAGCGGACGCGCAGACGCGGGGGTACCTGTACCTGGCTGCGAATTGGGCTGCCGACTGCGCCTGGCGGCGGGTGTTCCATGGTGATCGCTCAGGCCGACAGCAATGAGGACCTGGACCGGGTTGTCTCGGTCGACTCCACGATTGCGTGTACTCACGAGCGTGCGGCCCGTGCCCGTGCCCGTGCCCGTGCCCGTGCCCGTGCCCGTGCCCGTGCCCGTAGAAATGCTCGAGCCCACGAGCCCGAAGTCCTCACCATCGGCAGGTCCGTCGGTGGCTGGCCTCGAAATCCGCCTCGCGACCGACAGCAGGTACCGGCCACAGGCCGTCACCTCATCAGCTGACAGGCCGGCGATCCGCGAGTACCTGCGCAAGCGCACGTGATCCGGGGACCTTCTCCGCTCGGGGGTCAGCGCGGCCGTCCACGTCGACGTCAAGAATCTCGGGCGCCATCGCCCACGGCCATCACGCCCTGATCCGCCCGAGCGGGCCGACCAGGGGCTGCCTCCCCGACCCGTCTCGGAGGCAGTCGTGCGCATGATCGGGACGATCAAGCGGTTGCTCGCCGGCCGTCGTGACGAACACCAAGCGTGCAATGGTGATGCTCCTCGATGAGGAGAGCGATCCCGGCGAACACGGTGTGGACCACAGGCAGTACGACGCTTAACCCGAACGAGAACCCAGTGCAGCTCGGTGAGGCACTCACTTGAGAGATCGTGGCCCTCCGACGCGCACCTGGTGGTTGATCACTGAATGGGCGGGCGGCCTGTCGCCGTGCCCGATGAATCTCGCGCGGAGGTGCACGGTGGCCTCGCCGTCAGGCCGTCGCACCAGCGGGGGACGTCTCCATCAGTGACCGGACTGCTCCGCCGTCTGCGCTTGACCGTGCGCATGGCGATCCGGCGGAGACTCAGACATCGCACGGAATGAATTCGTGTAGTCCGCCAGGACAGGGCTCATGTCCGGACCGGTTTTCTTCCTGGGCCGCTTGGCGCAACCCGGGCTTTGCCATTCGCCATGGCCGTCTCCCAAGCAGCGTGCTTGGTGGGTCCGACAATCGGTGGGGTCCACCCACCCAACCCACCGACACGACGTCGTCACCCGCGTTGGGTGCCGGCGGCATCACGGCGGGGATTCGCTGCCAGGCCGCCGTAGGGAGTAGCGGCACCCGTTCATCCAGTCCCCGGGTTTTCGAGCCTTGCGGTCATCGCCCGATTGCGCTTGAGCCGGTCGAGTCAGCCCCAGCCCTCGACCGTGTGTCGGGCCCTGTGGTCCGCGCAGTCGAGGCCCGAGACCGCCCTCCGGCCTTCCCCGCTCCGTTTGCGTTGCCGGCCTCATCGGCGGGCTCCCGCGTCTCCCACTGGCTACTCCCGCCCCGCGAGGCACGCCGTCCTGATCGTGCACACCTGCCGACAGTTCGCCGGAGCAGCCCCGGCGCGAGTCAGCAAACCACAACTGCCTTTTCCTGGACGGGCCTTGACGGGGATCCGGCGTCTGAAGAATCGATCTCTGTGGCAGTTGCTTCGAGAGCTCGTGCTCGTACCTGCGGGGGGGGGCCGGCGATAGCCAGTCTCGGTAGATGCCAGGGATCTGCCGTGGCGCCTGGCGGCTCTCGTTCCGTCGGTGAACTCCGAGGCCGGGGCCCGCAGCTGCCCTCGCGGAACGGTTCGTCATGGGGGCGGCGGTGTCGTCAGAGGTTGACGCGCTTCAAGTAGACGCGGCTGCGGTGCGGGATCGTCTGGTACCAGAGCATCAGGTGTTCGTCCTCGTACGTACGGAGCCGCATCGGCTGCTCGTCCTCGTAGAGGCTGCCGTCCTTCGGGTCGATGCCCATCGATGCCAGGTCCACCAGACCGTCCATGACGGAGCCGACCAGCCGCTGCTGTTCCGCGGGCATTTCCCCGAGTACCCACAGCCGGCCGGGATCGCATTCCCACGCCCAGCCGGTCTCGTTCTGCACGCCTTCGCCGCGGGGTGTCACCGGCCGATCTCCTCCTGGGCCTCGGCCAGGATGCGGCTGCTGGTCTCCATCGCTGACCGGAACTCCTGCTCGGTCGCGTTCGGATCCCCTGCGACACGCTCTGCTTCGTGGAGAGCCGCCGCCCGGGCGGGCCAGCGTTGGATGGCCACGTGCGTCGCCCACTTGATCAGGAAGAACCGCAGTGGATTGATGGCGCCCGTCGCCGCGGCCCGATCGAACGCCTCGTTGCACTCCCTGTCGAGCACGGCGAGATTCGCCATGTCGATTCGGCGCACGGCGTCCCGGAGGGCTTCCCGGGTCATGGCCGGCTGAGGGATGAGCGGGCCGCCGTCTTCCAACTGCTGTGCTGTCATCGTGTCCTCCTGGGGAACGCGGCCAGGATACCCAGCCGAACCCGACGACCTGGTCTGGAACGCAGAAAAGCCCCGCACCCAGAGGGTGCGGGGCTTTCCCACAATGATTGTTCGGCGGCGTCCTACTCTCCCACAGGGTCCCCCCT
>NZ_JBIAQX010000045.1:0-3840 GCF_042889445.1 Streptomyces sp. NPDC002602
GCGGCGAACGCGTTCCTGGACGGTCTGGCGTGGGAGCGTCGGGGTCGTGGTCTGGTGGCGACGTCGGTGTCGTGGGGCAACTGGAAGGCCACCGGGATGGCCGAGGGCGCGGCTGCGGAGCAGTTGGCGCGTCTGGGTGTGCGGGGTATGGAGCCGCAGTTGGCGGTGCAGGCGCTGCGTCAGGCGATCGAGCGGGACGAGACCGCGCTGACGGTCACCGACATGGACTGGGAGCGGTTCGCTCCCGGGTACACGTTTGCTCGTCGGCGTCCTTTGATCGAGGACATTCCGGAGGTCGCCCGTGTTCTGGCGGAGGACTCCTCCGAGGCTCCCGACGACGACACGGCCGGATCCGAGCTGCGGGCCACCCTGGCCGGCCTGAACCAAGCCGAACAGCAAGCGGCGTTGGTCGATCTGGTACGTGATGAGGCCGGCGCCATTCTGGGGCATGCGTCCTCCGTGGAGATCACGGCCGCGAAGCCGTTCAAGGACCTCGGGTTCGACTCGCTGACCGCGATGGAACTGCGCAACCGGCTGACCAAGGCCACCGGCCTGCGCCTGCCCGCCACCCTCGTCTTCGACTACCCCAACCCCCAGCAACTCGCGGCTCAGCTGCGTACGGAACTGGTGGGCAGCGGTCCACTCGTCGCACAGACGGCGAGCGCAGTGAGCACGGCAGCGGACGAACCGCTGGCGATCATCGGTATGTCCTGCAAGTACCCCGGTGGCGTCCTCTCGCCGGAGGACCTGTGGCGCATGGTCATGGACAACCGAAGTGAACTCTCGGACATGCCGAACGACCGCGGATGGGAGAACTGGGGCATCACCAGCGGTGGTCGTGCCGGCTTCCTGCACGAGGCGGGCGACTTCGATGCCGGGTTCTTCGGGATCTCGCCGCGTGAGGCCATGGCGATGGACCCGCAGCAGCGGCTGCTGCTGGAGACCTCGTGGGAGGTCATCGAGCGCTCGGGCATCGACCCGCACTCCCTGAAGGGCAGCCGTACCGGTGTGTTCATCGGCGGAACGGCCGTCGAGTACGGAGCCCTGCTGATGAACTCATCAGGCAGCCAGGGCTACGCGATCACGGGTGCCTCGGGCAGTGTGATGTCCGGCCGGGTGTCCTACGCGCTGGGCCTGGAAGGGCCCGCGGTCACGGTCGACACGGCGTGCTCGTCGTCCCTGGTGTCCATCCACCTCGCTGCCCAGTCGCTGCGCACCGGGGAATGCGACCTGGCCCTGGCCGGCGGCGTGACCGTGCTGGCCACCCCCGGGGCGTTCGCGGAATTCGATGCCCTTGGCGGCATGGCTTCCGACGGCCGCTGCAAGGCCTTCTCCTCCGATGCGGACGGTATCGGCTGGGGTGAGGGCGTCGGCATGCTGGCGGTGGAACGTCTGTCGGACGCGCGCCGCAACGGTCACCGGGTTCTGGCGGTGATCCGCGGTTCGGCGACGAACCAGGACGGTGCCTCGAACGGCTTGAGCGCGCCGAACGGTCCGTCGCAGCAGCGGGTGATCCGGCAGGCCCTCGCCAACGCCGGCCTGTCGGCTGCGGACGTGGATGTCGTCGAGGCGCACGGTACGGGTACGACGCTGGGCGACCCGATCGAGGCCCAGGCTCTGCTGGCCACCTACGGTCAGGACCGGCCGCAGGACGCCCCGCTGTGGCTCGGGTCGATCAAGTCGAACATCGGCCACACGGCCGCCGCGTCCGGTGTGGCGGGTGTGATCAAGTCGGTACAGGCTCTGCGGCACGGCATCATGCCGGCGACCTTGCACGTCAAGGAGCCCACGCACCAGGTGGACTGGTCGCAGGGCGCGGTGGAACTGCTGACCGAGAACCGGGAGTGGCCGGAGTCGGACCGTCCGCGCCGTGCCGGTGTCTCCTCGTTCGGCATCAGCGGCACCAACGCCCACATCATTCTCGAGGAAGTAAAGGATGAGGCGGGACAGCCTCCGGTCGTCGAGTCTCAGGTCCCCGCGGTACCCGCTTTGACCACCTCGGTCGTGCCGTGGGTGTTCTCTGGGCGGTCGGCAGGAGCTCTGCGCGGCCAGGCGGCCCGACTGCAGAGCCTCGCGATGCGGGAACCTCACCCCGATGTGAACGACGTGGCGCTGTCGCTGGCGACCACACGGGCTCACGTGGACCACCGCGCGGTGGTGCTGGGAGGCTCCGTCGCCGAACTGACGGAGGGGCTGGAAGCCGTGACCGCGGGGCGGCTCGGTGCCGGAGCGGTGTCGGGTGACGGAGAGCCCGCCGGCCGTGTCGTGTTCGTGTTCCCGGGTCAGGGTTCGCAGTGGGTCGGCATGGGTCGGGAGTTGTGGGATTCCTCGCCGGTGTTCGGTGAGTCGATGGTGGCGTGTGAGCGTGCGCTGTCGCCTTTGGTGGACTGGTCGCTTCGGGACGTGGTGTTCCGTGAGGCGGACGATCCGCTGTGGGGTCGGGTGGACGTGGTCCAGCCGGTGTTGTGGGCGGTGATGGTGTCGCTGGCGGCGGTGTGGCGTTCCTTCGGTGTGGAGCCCGCCGCGGTGATCGGACACTCCCAGGGCGAGGTCGCCGCCGCGTGCGTGGCGGGTGGCCTGTCCCTGGAGGACGGTGCCCGGGTCGCTGCGGTGCGCTCCCGTCTGGTGTTGGAGAAACTGTCGGGCAAGGGCGGCATGGTCTCGGTGTCGCTGCCGGTGACCGACGTCGAGGAGCGGATCGCGTCCTTCGACGGCCGGATCGGCGTCGCCGCCGTCAACGGACCCGCTTCGGTCGTCGTCTCGGGCGAACCCGACGCACTCGACGAGCTCCTGGCCTCGTGCGAGGCGGACGGTGTCCGGGCGCGACGCATCGCGGTCGACTACGCCTCCCACTCCGCGCAGGTCGATGTCCTCAACGAGGACCTGCTGCGCGAACTGGCCGACATCCGACCGCAGTCCTCCTCGGTGGCGTTCTATTCGACGGTGTCGGGTGAGCGGATGGACACGGCTGGTCTGGATGCCGGGTATTGGGTGCGGAATCTGCGGGAGCGGGTTCGGTTCGAGCCTGTCAGCCGCCTGCTGGCGCAGAAGGGTGCTGTCTTCATCGAGTCCAGCCCGCACCCCGTCCTGACCATGGCGTTGACCGAGACCGGGGATGTGGCGGAGACCCCTGTGGTCACGGTGGGTTCGTTGCGTCGTGGTGATGGTGGTGCGGATCGGTTCGTGAGGTCGTTGGCCGAGGCGTTTGTGGCTGGTGTGCCGGTGGACTGGTCTGTGTTCTTCGCTGGTGGGTCGGCTCGGCGGGTGGATTTGCCGACGTATGCGTTCCAGCGTGAGCGGTATTGGCTGAAGGATGCGGTGGCGCCTGGTGTTGGTGCTGCTGTTGGTGTGATGGATCCGGCTGATGCGGCGTTCTGGGACGCGGTGGAGCGTGGGGATCTGGATGGTCTTGTCGGTGTTCTGGATGTGTCCGGGGCTTCGGTGGATGACGCGGTGGCCGGTGCGCGGTCGTGGTTGCCGTTGTTGTCGCAGTGGCGTCGGGGTCGCCGGGATGCGTCGACGTTGGATGCGTGGCGGTATCGGACGGTGTGGCGTTCGCTCGCGCTGGACTCCGACGCACGGATGAGCGGTACCTGGCTGCTGGTTTCGGCTGCCGGGGACGGGCCTGCGAAGCCGATCCGGGAGGCGTTGGTCGCGGCGGGTGCCGAGGTGGTGCCTTTGGTGGTCGGTTCCGAGGTTGATCGTGCGGAGCTTGCGGGTCGGTTGGCCGGTGTGGGTGTTCTGTCCGGTGTGGTGTCGTTGTTGGGTTGGGGTGGTGAGTCGGCGGTGGCGTCGACGGTTGCTCTGGTTCAGGGGCATGCGGATGCTGGTGTGGGGGCG
>NZ_JBIAQX010000046.1:0-3072 GCF_042889445.1 Streptomyces sp. NPDC002602
CGAACCCGCTCCCGCAGATTCCGCACCCAATACCCGGCATCCAGACCAGCCGTGTCCATCCGCTCACCCGACACCGTCGAATAGAACGCCACCGACGACGACGCCGGCCGGATGTCCGCCAGCTCACGCAACAGATCCTCGGCCAGGACATCCACCTGCGCCGAATGGGAGGCGTAGTCCACCGCGATACGCCGCGCCCGGACACCGTCCGCCTCGCACGAGGCCAACAGCTCATCCAGTGCGTCGGGCTCGCCCGAGACCACGACCGAAGCGGGCCCGTTGACGGCGGCGACGCCGACACGGCCGTCGAAGGACGCGATCCGCTCCTCGACCTCCGACACCGGCAGGGACACCGAGACCATGCCGCCCTTGCCCGACAGCTTCTCCAACACCAGACGGGAGCGCACCGCAGCGACCCGGGCACCGTCCTCCAGGGACAGGCCACCCGCCACACACGCCGCGGCGACCTCGCCCTGGGAGTGTCCGATCACCGCGGCCGGCTCCACACCGAAGGAACGCCACACCGCGGCCAGCGACACCATCACCGCCCACAGCACCGGCTGGACCACGTCCACCCGACCCCACAACGGATCATCCGCCTCACGGAACACCACGTCCCGAAGCGACCAATCCACCAAAGGCGACAACGCACGCTCACACGCCACCATCGACTCACCGAACACCGGCGAAGAATCCCACAACTCCCGACCCATGCCGACCCACTGCGAACCCTGACCCGGGAACACGAACACCACACCGGTACCGGTGTCGCCGCTCCCCCGGATCAGTCCCGGCAGGTCGCCGCCGCCGGCCAGGGCATCCAGCGCGACAGCCCTGTTCTCATCCCGCGCGGCAAGCACCACGGCGCGGTATGCGAGCTTCGACCGGCTGGTGAGCAGCGAGAATCCGACGTCGACGGGTTCCAGGGCAGGGGTCTGGTCGAGGTGCGTCCGCAGCCGTTCCGCCTGCGCCCGCAGGGCGGACTCGTTACGACCGGAGATCACCCACGGCAGTACGGCAGAAGTGAAGCCGGAGATCGGCGGCTCTTCGCCGGCCGTTTCGGGCTCTGCCACCTCGGGCTCGGGTGCCTGCTCCAGGATGATGTGAGCGTTGGTGCCACTGATGCCGAAGGCGGAAACGCCGGCCCTGCGAGGGTGTCCCGTGTCCGGCCAGTCCTGGTGCTCGCTGAGCAGTTCCACCGCGCCCTGCGACCAGTCCACCTGGGTGGTCGGCCGTTCGGAGTGCAGGGACTTGGGCAGTATGCCGTGCTGAAGAGCGAGCACAGTCTTGATCACACCCGCCACGCCGGACGCGGCGGCGGTGTGCCCGATGTTCGACTTCAGAGCGCCGAGCCAGAGGGGCCTGCCGTCGTGCCGGTCCTGGCCGTAGGTGGCCAGGAGGGCCTGGGCCTCGATCGGGTCGCCCAGCGTCGTACCCGTACCGTGCGCCTCCACCATGTCCACATCGGCGAGCGTCAGACCCGCGCTGGCCACCGCCTGCCGGATCACGCGCTGCTGCGACGGACCGTTGGGCGAGCTCAGGCCGTTCGACGCACCGTCCTGGTTCACCGCCGAACCACGGATCACCGCCAGGACGGGATGCCCGTTACGACGCGCGTCGGAGAGACGCTCGAGCAGGATCACCGATGCGCCCTCGCCCCAGCCGATGCCGTCGGCGTCGTCCGAGAAGGCCTTGCACCGGCCGTCGACGGCCAGGCCGCGCTGGCGGGCGAACGATACGAAGGACGAGGAGGTGGCCATGACGGCAACACCAGCGACCAGTGCCAGCGAGCTGTCGCCGGCGCGCAGGGAGTGCGCGGCGGAATGCAGTGCCACCAGCGACGACGAACAGGCCGTGTCCACTGTGACGGCCGGCCCCTCGAGGCCCAGCACGTAGGACACCCGGCCGGACATCACACTGGCGGTACCACCAGTGGCCGCATACCCCTGTTCGGTCGGCGAGTTCATCAGCTTGACGGTGTGCTCGATGGCGCCGCCGCCGACGAAGACACCGGTACGCGTACCCCGCAGCGAATGGGGGTCTATGCCGGCCCGCTCGATCGCCTCCCACGAGGTCTCCAGCAGCAGCCGCTGCTGCGGGTCCATCGCCTCGGCTTCACGCGGCGAGATCCCGAAGAACGCGGCATCGAAGTCACCGGCTCCGCGCAGGAACGCACCTTCGCTGGCGTAGGTCTTGCCGGGTGCGTCGGGGTCGCTGTCGAAGAGGTCGGAGAGGTCCCAGCCCCGGTCGTCCGGAAAGGGCCCCATGGCGTCGACGCCGTCGATCAGCATCTGCCACAACTGCTCGGGCGAATCCACGCCACCCGGCAGTCGGCAGGCCATCCCGACAACCGCCAGCGGTTCCCGCGCCCTGCCCTGGGTCTCCTGCAGTTGTTGACGCGTCTGCTGCAGTTCTGTCGTGACCCGGCGCAGGTAGGTACGGAGTTTGTCTTCAGTCATCGGTGAACCCCACTCTGGAACAGTTGAAAGCCCGGCATCGGCCTGTTTAGGACACGCCCAGGTCACGGTCGATGTAGTCGAAGATCTCGTCGTCGGTGGCGGCGTCGAGATGGGTGGCGGTGTCCCTCTCGGCAGTGCCGAGTTTGGCGAGGAGGTCGCGCAGATGGTCGGCGATGTCCTCGCGAGCCCGTTCGTCCTGCGCGGTGCCGTCCAGCGCCTCGCCTATCCGGGTGAGCTCCCGCCTGATGTCCAGGACGTCGGCAAGACCGCCCTTGCCGTCCTTTCCGAGCTGTTCGTGGAGTCGAACCGCGAGTTGCTGGGGGTTGGGGTGGTCGAAGACGAGGGTGGCGGGCAGCCGTACCCCGGTGGCTGCGGCGAGCCGGTTGCGCAGGTCGACGGCGGTCAGCGAGTCGAACCCGAGGTCCTTGAACGGCTTCGCGGCCGTGATCTCCGCGGTTCCCGAATGGCCCAGGGCCTGCGCGGCCTCACTACGCACCAGCGTCAGCAACGCCGCCTGTTGTTCGGCTTGGTTCAGGCCGGCCAGGGTGGCCCGCAGCTCGGATCCGGCCGTGTCGTCGTCGGGAGCCTCGGAGGAGTCCTCCGCCAGAACACG
>NZ_JBIAQX010000047.1:0-2950 GCF_042889445.1 Streptomyces sp. NPDC002602
AGTGAGGGTTGGTTGGTGTATCCGCGGGCGAGTTGGGTGCCGGCGAGGTGGAGTTCGCCGGGTACGCCGGGGGGTACGGGTCGCAGGTGGTGGTCGAGTACGTACACCTGCGTGTTCCACACCGGGCTGCCGATCGAGGCGGAGGCACGGCCCTCGGCGACGGCCTCCGCCGTGCAGGAACCGGCGGTCACGTCGACGGCCGCCTCGGTGGGGCCGTAGAGGTTCTCCAAGGCGACCTCGGAGGTTCCGGCCGAGGTGTGGAAGCGGGTGGTGAGGTCGGTGGGGAGGGCTTCGCCGCTGCAGACGACGAGTCGCAGGGTGGGGCAGGTGGTGATCTCGGTATCGGCGAGGAACGCGGCGAGCATGGAGGGGACGAAGTGCAGGACGGTGACGCGCTGTTCGCGGATGAGGGCGGCGAGGTAGTCGGGGTCCTTGTGGCCTTCGGGGCGGGCGATGACGAGAGGGGTGGCTTCGGCGAGGGGCCAGAAGAACTCCCAGACGGAGACGTCGAATCCGGCGGGTGTCTTCTGTAGTACGCGGTCACCTGTGGCGAGTCGGTAGGCGCCCTGCATCCACTGGAGGCGGTTGACGATGGCCTGGTGTTCGACCATGACGCCCTTGGGGCGGCCGGTGGATCCCGAGGTGAAGATGACGTAGGCGGGGTGGCGCGGCAGCAGCACCGCCGAGCGGTCCGCATCGGTGACGACCCCCGCCGACTCCCGCGCGAGAAGCCCACGGACCTCGGGCCCGTCGAGCGACAGCACCGGGATGCCCGACACCTCCGGAAGCGAGGTTGCCGACAGGATGTCGGTAACCATCAGGACCGGGGCGGCGGTTTCGATCATGTGGGTGAGGCGGTCGGTGGGGAGGGTGGTGTCGAGCGGGAGGTAGGCGCCGCCGGCGCGGATGACGGCGTGCAGGGCGATGACCAGGTCGAAGGAGCGGGGGAGGGCGACGCCGACGACCTTCTCGGGGCCGACGCCGTGGGTGATCAGGAGTCGGGCGAGGCGGTTGACGCGGTCCTCGAAGTCGGCTCGGGTGAGCTCGACACCCTCGAAGACGAGGGCCGTGGCGTCAAGGTCTCGGGCACCGGCGGCGACCAGGGCATCGAGGGTGAGGGACGGGACAGGGTGGGAGGTGTCGTTCCAGTGGGTGAGTACCCGCTCCCGCTCGGCCGGGTCCATCACCTCGATCGCCGATACGGGCGCTGTCGGGTTCTCGACCACGGCGGTCAGGAGCCGCACGAGCCGATCGGCCAGGGTCCGGACCGTCCCCTCGTCGAAGAGATCCGTGGCGAAGCGGATGCCGCCCTCGATCCCGGCGCCGTCGATCCCGCCGTTCTCGACCCCACCGTCCTCGATCCCGCCGTCCTCGACCCCGGCTCCGTCGCGGACGGTGCCGAAGGCGACCTCCAGGTCGAACTTCGCGCCACCCGTCTCCACGACGAGTTCCTCGGCGGGCAGACCGAACAGCTCCGGCACCGAGCCGTCCACGGAGTGGAAGGTCACCATCGTCTGGAACAGCGGGTTGCGCGAACGCGAGCGCTCCGGGTCCACCGCCTCGACCACGGCCTCCAACGGCAGATCGGCGTGCGCGAACGCGGCCAGGCCGGTGTCCCGCACCCGGGCGACCAGTTCGGTGAAGGTCGGATCCCCGGACAGGTCCGCCCGCAGGACCAGCGTGTTCAGGAAGAAGCCGACCAGCCCCTCCAACTCCGCGCCCTCACGCGCCGACACGGGGCTGCCCAGCGGGATGTCGTCACCCGCGCCGAGCCGGTGCAGCAGCGTCGCCACCGCCGCGTGCGCCACCATGAACAGCGTGGCCCCGCTCTCCCGGGCGATCCGGGAGAGACCGGCCGCCGTCTCCTGCGGAACCTCGAAGGTCACCACGCCGCCCTCGTACGAGGGCTCCGCCGGACGCGCGCGGTCCGCGGGCAACGCCAGCTCCGCCGGGATGCCGGCCAGGGCGTCACGCCAGTACGCGGCCTGGGCCGCCGCCACGGACTCCGCGTCGGAGGCCTCGCCCAGCAACTCCCGCTGCCACAGCGCGTAGTCCGCGTACTGCACCGGCAACGGAGCGAACTCCGGTGCACGGCCCTCCCGTCGCGCCGTGTAGGCCAGGTCCAGATCGGCCAACAGCGGGGCGGTCGAGCCCTCGTCGGTGGCGATGTGGTGCAGCAACACCACCAGGACGTGCCGGTCGGGCGCGGTCCGCAGCAGGTTCACCCTGATCGGAGCCTCGGAGGCCAGGTCGAAGACATGGCTGCCGGCCAGGACCGTCTCGTCCGCGAGCCGGTCCGCCGAGACCTCCCGCACCGCCACCGCCACCGACACCTCGGACGGTGCGAGGACCCGCTGGTACGGCTCACCGTCGTGCTCGCCGATCACGGTGCGCAGCACCTCGTGCCGGGCCACCACGTCGGCGACCGCCGCACGCAGCGCCACCGGGTCGACCGGACCGTCGAGGCGCACGGCCACCGGCACGTTGTACGTCGTGGACGCTCCCCGCACGTTGTCCAGCAGCCACAGCCGATGCTGGGCGAAGGAGAGCCCGGGGTGCTCGCCCCGCTCGGACGCGGCCGGCGCGGGCCTGACCGGGCCGAACGTCCGCTCGGCCAGCCGGACCGCGAGGGCCTCGACCGTCCGTAGCTCGAACACGTCCCGGATCCCGCAGTCCACGCCGAACGCTTCCCGGATCCGACCGGCCACCCGCGCCGCCAGCAGCGAATGCCCGCCGAGCGCGAAGAAGTCGTCGCGGACGCCCACCGCGGAGCGCCCCAACACATCGGCCAGGATCCCGACGAGTATCTCCTCACGGGCATCGCGCGGCGCCCGGGACACCACACCCTCGGCTTCGACGGGTGTGGGGAGTGCGTTGCGGTCGAGTTTTCCGTTGGGGGTGAGGGGGAGGTGGGTGAGGGGGATGTAGTGGGTGGGGTGCATGTAGTCGG
>NZ_JBIAQX010000048.1:0-2715 GCF_042889445.1 Streptomyces sp. NPDC002602
TCGTCGGGGGTGTTCGGTCGCCGGTTGGTGAGGGCTCCTTTGGGTGGGGGTTCCGGTGGGGGTGAGTGGGCTCCGCGTGGGACGGTGCTGGTCACCGGTGATGCCGATGGGATCGGCGGCTATGTCTCCCGGTGGCTGGCCGAGTCGGGTGCCGAGCGCGTGGTGCTCGTCGGCCCGGACGTCGAGCAGGCCGATGGTGTATCGGACTTGACGGACGCGGCGGCGGCGTCGGGTTCGACCGTGGTGTTCGCCGCGTGCGATGTGACGGATCGTGACGCGTTGGCCGCGGTGATCGACGCGATTCCGGCCGCACAGCCGCTGACGGCCGTCATCCACACCGCCGGTGTCTCCCACTACGCGGAGCTGGCTGACATCACGCTCCAGCACCTTGACGACACCGCAGCCGCCAAGGTTCTGGGTGCCCGTCACCTGGACGAGCTGACGGCGGGGCTGGATCTGGACGCCTTCGTCCTCTTCTCCTCCGGCGCGGCTGCCTGGGGCAGCGCGGCCAACGGTGCCAATGCGGCGGCGAACGCGTTCCTGGACGGTCTGGCGTGGGAGCGTCGGGGTCGTGGTCTGGTGGCGACGTCGGTGTCGTGGGGCAACTGGAAGGCCACCGGCATGGCCGAGGGCGCGGCTGCGGAGCAGTTGGCGCGCCTGGGCATCCGCGGCATGGAGCCGCAGTTGGCGGTGCAGGCGCTGCGTCAGGCGATCGAGCGGGACGAGACCGCACTGACGGTCACCGACATGGACTGGGAGCGGTTCACTCCCGGATACACGCTGGCACGCCGACGCCCCCTGATCGAGGACATCCCCGAAGCCGTCGCCGCCCTGCAGAAGGCCCGAGAGCGCGACGCCGAACTCCTCGACGGCTCGCCCGGGATGGTCCTCCGGGCCGCCCTGGCCGACCTGAGCGAAACGGAACAACGGGCGCAACTGCTCGCGTTGGTGCGTGCCGAGGCCGCGCAGGCCTTGGCCCATTCCTCCGCCGCGGAGATCGCGCCCGCGAAGCCGTTCAAGGACCTCGGGTTCGACTCGCTGACCGCGATGGAACTGCGCAACCGGCTGACCAAGGCCACCGGCCTGCGCCTGCCCGCCACCCTCGTCTTCGACCACCCCAACCCCCAGCAACTCGCGGCGCATCTCCACGAGCAACTGGTGGACGGCCTGATCGGAGCCGCCACCCCGGCCTCCGTTGGCCGGTCGCCCCACGACGAGCCGCTGGCGATCGTCGGCATGGCCTGTCGTTTCCCGGGCGGGGTCGCGGACCCGGAGGGGCTGTGGCGTCTGCTGCTGGACAACGAGGAGGGCCTGTCCGCCTTCCCCACCGACCGCGGGTGGGAGAACTGGGGTGCTCCCGGTGGCGGCGGTCGTGCCGGCTTCCTGCACGAGGCCGGTGACTTCGATGCCGGGTTCTTCGGGATCTCGCCGCGTGAGGCCATGGCGATGGACCCGCAGCAGCGGCTGCTGCTGGAGACCTCGTGGGAGGTCATCGAGCGCTCGGGCATCGACCCGCACTCCCTGAAGGGCAGCTCGACAGGAGTCTTCGTCGGCGGCGGACCGCAGGACTACCCCGTGGTGCTCATGGGGTCGCCCGAGGCGGCGAGCGGTTATGGCATGACCGGCGCCCTGGGCAGTGTGATGTCCGGCCGGGTGTCCTACGCGCTGGGCCTGGAAGGGCCCGCGGTCACGGTCGACACGGCGTGCTCCTCGTCGCTGGTGGCACTGCACCTGGCGGTCCAGGCGCTGCGCAACGGGGAATGCGACCTGGCCCTGGCCGGCGGCGTGACCGTGCTGGCCACCCCCGGGGCGTTCGCGGAATTCGACACCCTCGGCGGCATGGCTTCCGACGGCCGCTGCAAGGCCTTCTCCTCCGATGCGGACGGCACCATCTGGGGTGAGGGCATAGGCATGGTGGCGGTGGAGCGCCTGTCGGACGCCCGCCGCAACGGTCACCAGGTGCTGGCCCTCGTACGGGGCTCGGCGGTGAACCAGGACGGTGCGTCGAACGGCCTGAGCGCCCCGAACGGCCCGTCTCAGCAGCGGGTGATCCGGCAGGCACTCGCCAACGCCGGCCTGTCGGCTGCGGACGTGGACGTCGTGGAGGCGCACGGCACGGGCACCAAGCTGGGCGACCCGATCGAGGCCCAGGCTCTGCTGGCCACCTACGGTCAGGACCGGCCGCAGGACGCCCCGCTGTGGCTCGGATCGATCAAGTCGAACATCGGCCACACGGCCGCCGCGGCCGGCGTGGCGGGTGTGATCAAGTCGGTGCTGGCCATGCGCCACGGCGTCCTGCCCGCGACGCTGAACGTCAAGGAGCCCACGGACCAGGTGGACTGGTCGCAGGGCGCGGTGGAACTGCTGACCGAGAACCGGGAGTGGCCGGAGTCGGAGCGGCCGCGCCGTGCCGGTGTCTCCTCGTTCGGCATCAGCGGCACCAACGCCCACGTCATCCTGGAGCAGGCACCGGAAGAGCAGCTTGCGGAGAGCGGCGCGGATCGCCCAGTGCTGAGCGGCTCCGCGCCGTGGGTGATCTCCGGCCGTAACGAGGGCGCGCTGCGCGGCCAGGCCGCGCGACTGGCCGCATATCTGACGCAGTACACCGAAGCCACCTCCCCGGACGTGGGGTTGTCGCTGGCGGGTACGCGGTCGGCGTTCGAGCACCGTGCCGTGGTCCTGGGCGGCGGCCGGGACGAGCTGATCGCGGGGCTG
>NZ_JBIAQX010000049.1:0-2362 GCF_042889445.1 Streptomyces sp. NPDC002602
TTGGCTTTGCAGTCAGCAATGCGGGGTTGATAGACATGGAACACCAGTGCGGGCTGTGGTTGTTTGAGCGGCCTGCTGTGAGAGGGGTGACGGGGGTGAGCTCGTGAAGTTCGACATGGGTAACACGGCGTTGACGGGGCTGGTGTCCCGGACGCGGGATTCGAGTGGCGACCTCGGCGGTCTGATCCGCCAGCTGATCGCGGCGGCGGCTCCGTTGGAGGGCAAGTTCAACGGTTCGGGCAAGGTGGCCTTCGACCGGTTCAAGGAGCATTCGGACGAGGTGACGGCCGCGCTGAACGGGTCGTTGCGGTCGATCCTGGGTGGTCAGTCCGGGATGGACTCCTCGTTCGGTCAGGGTGACCACGAGTCGGCGGACAACGCCAAGCAGCAGATGGCGGCGGCGAACTTCGACGCGGCCCGTTTCTCGGGTCGTTAGACGAACAGGGGGTAGTGGCATGGCTGGTGGCGGTACGGATCGGCGGAGTTACGACATCGGCGCCTCGACGGAGGTGCAGGGCTCGCTGGGGGGCATCCTCTCCCGGTTGGAGACGGTGCTCGGTGAGCGTGAGGCGGCGGTGAAGGCGGCGATGGCCGACTTCCAGGCCGACGGCGTGTCGGACGAGTACCACGGCAAGGAGCAGCGTTGGGACAAGGCTGCGGCGGAGGTGCGTTCGATCATCGCGTTGTTGCGTTCCACGATGGAGAAGAACGACGGGACGGCGCATCAGACGCTGGCGCGGGCGAAGGCCGCGGTCGACGCGATCGGCTGATGTGCGAGGGCATGGGAAGACGTTCTACGTAGACGGGGGGCATCGTGTCCAAGTGGGACATCAAGCCGGATGGTGTTCGTGAGGTTCTGAACAAGACCGCGGAGGCCGGCGGGAGGTTCGAGGACGAGTTCACCTCGTACGGGGAGGGCTTGATGGGCTCCGCGACGTCGGCGGGCACGATGGTTCTGGGTGGGACGGAGATTCCCGAGGGGGGCGTGTTCGGTCCGGTGGCGCAGGCGTTGCAGGAGTTTCAGACGCGCACGGAGAGCGACGTGAGGTTCCTTCCGGTTCGGGCGGGGAAGTCGATCACCGGGGCGCGGTTGGCCACGCAGGAGTACCTCAAGGGTGACCTGGAGATGGCGAAGAACAAGCAGGAGGAGTATTCCAAGGCTCCTACTCCGGAAGAGATGAAGGTCCCCAAGAAGTGATCGATCTGGGGAAGATACCGACCTTCACGGGTAATCTGGAGACGTTGGAGACGCATGCGGCGACGTTGAAGACGACCGCGTCGGGTATTCGGGGTACGGGCAAGGATGTCCACAACGCGTTCCAGGCGTTGGATCCGGTCTATGACGCGCCGGAGCAGGAGGAATTGTTCAATTCGACGATTCCGGTGCGGGACAAGGCGGATGAGTTCGCGAAGAAGCTGGAGTCGGTCAGTGGTGCGTTGAGCAGTTTCGCGACGTCGGCTCGTCCGTTGGTGAACCGGATGAAGCAGCTTCGTACGGACGCGGAGAGGTTCGTCGCGGACAACAAGGACGACGACGACTGGCAGCAGGACCAGCACAAGATCGACGAGAACGCGCGTCTGGTGCGTGAGGTCGGCACGACGTGGGTGGCGTTCCAGGGTGTCGAGCGGGAGGCCGCGAACAAGATCACGTCGTTGGTGGGCGGCACGCATTTCGTCGTCGATGACGGTTCCCACAAGGCCGGCATGTACGGCTTCGGTGAAAGTGACGTCAAGGACGCCAAGGAAACGCCCTGGGGCACGGTCGACGAGCGTGAGTACACCGGTCTGAAGGCCGCGTGGGAGTGGACCAAGGACAATGTCGGCGGTGCGCTGAAGGGCTTCTTCGTCGACGGTGTCTGGGGCACCCTGAAGGGCCTCGGCAGCATGGTCAACGTGTTCGACTTGGACAATTTCAAGAAGACCTGGTCGAACATCGGCAACGTCTTCGGTGGCGTCAGCGCCTACATCATGACCCCCTACGAATGGGCCCTGGACAAGATGTTCGGGCCGGTCGACCACAGTGACACCGACAAGCAGAAGGCCGCCCTGCGCAACTTCGGGAAGTCGCTGGTCGCGTGGGACCAGTGGGGCGAGCATCCCTCGCAGGCGTTCGGAACGGTGTTGTTCAACGGCCTGACCCTCGGCTCGGGATCGCTGCTCAAGCTCGGCAGGGCCGGAAAGCTGGGCGTGGGCGCGGAAGCCGCGACCGTGTTGGGCAAGGCGGGCGCGCTCGTCGACCCGATGAGCTACCTCGGCAAGGCCGCGAGCGTCAGCAAGCTCAGGGTCGGCGACTTCATGGAGGGCTTCAAGGCCAGCCGGGCCGGCGTCGACGACATGGCCCGCTCCATGCCCACCGGCGAGG
>NZ_JBIAQX010000051.1:0-1611 GCF_042889445.1 Streptomyces sp. NPDC002602
ATGCTAAGGCCGTGAAGCCGTTCCGGACCCTTCGGGGAAAGGAAAGTGGTGGAGCCGCCGATCCAAGGTGGTAGTAGGTAAGCGATGGGGTGACGCAGGAAGGTAGTCCAACCCGGGCGGTGGTAGTCCCGGGGTAAGGGTGTAGGCCGAGGGGTAGGCAAATCCGTCCCTCATTAAGGCTGAGACCTGATGCCGAGCCGATTGTGGTGAAGTGGATGATCCTATGCTGTCGAGAAAAGCCTCTAGCGAGTTTCATGGCGGCCCGTACCCTAAACCGACTCAGGTGGTCAGGTAGAGAATACCGAGGCGTTCGGGTGAACTATGGTTAAGGAACTCGGCAAAATGCCCCCGTAACTTCGGGAGAAGGGGGGCCATCACTGGTGATCGGATTTACTCCGTGAGCTGGGGGTGGCCGCAGAGACCAGCGAGAAGCGACTGTTTACTAAAAACACAGGTCCGTGCGAAGCCGTAAGGCGATGTATACGGACTGACGCCTGCCCGGTGCTGGAACGTTAAGGGGACCGGTTAGTGCGCTTTCGGGCGTGCGAAGCTGAGAACTTAAGCGCCAGTAAACGGCGGTGGTAACTATAACCATCCTAAGGTAGCGAAATTCCTTGTCGGGTAAGTTCCGACCTGCACGAATGGCGTAACGACTTCTCGACTGTCTCAACCATAGGCCCGGTGAAATTGCACTACGAGTAAAGATGCTCGTTTCGCGCAGCAGGACGGAAAGACCCCGGGACCTTTACTACAGTTTGATATTGGTGTTCGGTTCGGCTTGTGTAGGATAGGTGGGAGACTTTGAAGCAGCCACGCCAGTGGTTGTGGAGTCGCCGTTGAAATACCACTCTGGTCGTGCTGGATGTCTAACCTCGGTCCGTGATCCGGATCAGGGACAGTGTCTGATGGGTAGTTTAACTGGGGCGGTTGCCTCCCAAAGGGTAACGGAGGCGCCCAAAGGTTCCCTCAGCCTGGTTGGCAATCAGGTGTTGAGTGTAAGTGCACAAGGGAGCTTGACTGTGAGACCGACGGGTCGAGCAGGGACGAAAGTCGGGACTAGTGATCCGGCGGTGGCTTGTGGAAGCGCCGTCGCTCAACGGATAAAAGGTACCCCGGGGATAACAGGCTGATCTTCCCCAAGAGTCCATATCGACGGGATGGTTTGGCACCTCGATGTCGGCTCGTCGCATCCTGGGGCTGGAGTCGGTCCCAAGGGTTGGGCTGTTCGCCCATTAAAGCGGTACGCGAGCTGGGTTTAGAACGTCGTGAGACAGTTCGGTCCCTATCCGCTGTGCGCGTAGGAATATTGAGAAGGGCTGTCCCTAGTACGAGAGGACCGGGACGGACGAACCTCTGGTGTGCCAGTTGTCCTGCCAAGGGCATGGCTGGTTGGCTACGTTCGGGAGGGATAACCGCTGAAAGCATCTAAGCGGGAAGCCTGCTTCAAGATGAGTATTCCCACCTCCTTGAGAGGGTAAGGCTCCCAGTAGACGACTGGGTTGATAGGCCAGATGTGGAAGCCCGGTAACGGGTGGAGCTGACTGGTACTAATAGGCCGAGGGCTTGTCCTCAGTTGCTCGCGTCCACTGTGTTAGTTCTGAAGTAACGAAC
>NZ_JBIAQX010000052.1:0-1305 GCF_042889445.1 Streptomyces sp. NPDC002602
GCGGCTGAGGGTTTGATCGTCCCCGTTATCAGGATCTCCCACGCTGCGCCGCATCTTCGGATGCGCCTTCGAGCCGCCGAATTCCCACGGGTTGCCGTCGCAGACGGTGGTCCAAACCTTCCGCGCTTCCTTGTCGTCGGGATACGCGCTCCACTCGCCGGTGCCGCTGCACTCCGACACCTTGTCGCCGTCGTTATTGAACTCGGCAAGGTTGGTTACGACGACGGTGCCGTCGTCCTTGAAGAGCAGGGTCCCGGTATCGCCCTCGGTCCAGGTGCCTACGATGTCGGCCCGAGCCAATGTCTGTGGCTGCCCTATGCACCCCGTGGCCAGCGTCAACACCGCGACCGCCAAGACCACTCCACGCAACCCCGCAGCGACTCGCCCTCGTTCATCACGCATGACTCCCCCTTGCGTACGTCAAACCCTGGTTGCTTCGCACACCAGATCGTCAAGCGCTCACGCTGCCACAAAAGCTGAACATGTTCAACTCTGCTCGGCGCGCATTGGCAGCCCCGCTCCACACCGAATTGAGCGGTGCACCTTGGCCACTCGCCGTAAGACGCCATTTCATTTGATGATGCGGCGGTAGCAGATCAGGGTGCTGGCGATGCCGACGAAGGCGAGGAAGTGCTCAGGCTTGCGTTCGTAGCGGCGGTGCAGGCGTCGGCATCCGTTCAGCCAGGACATGGTTCGCTCGACCACCCAGCGGTGCCGGCCCAGCCGATCGGAGGCTTCGATTCCGCGCCGCGCGATGCGGGGCACGATCTGTCGTCGTCGCAGCCAGTTGCGCAGGTGGTCGTAGTCGTAGCCCTTGTCGCCGTGGAGCTTTGCGGGGCGGCGGCGACGGGGGCCGAAGCGGGAGCGGATCGGTGGTATCCCTCGCATCAGCGGGATCAGGGCCTGGCTGTCGTGGTCATTGGCGGCTGAGATGCCTATCGAGATGGGCAGGCCGTTGCGGTCGACGATCAGATGGATTTTCGATCCTGGCTTGCCACGATCGGTCGGATTCGGTCCCGTCAACGGCCCCCTTTGAGGGCCCTGACGCTCACGGAATCGATCGCGCACCTCGACCAGTCCAACGCGCCGCGGGCACCGAGTTCATCCAAGACCAGGCGGTGCAGCTTGGCCCACACCCGGGCCTGCGACCACTCCGTGAAGCGCCGGAACGCCGTCACTCCGGAGGGGCCGAAGCCGGGCGGGAGCTGGTTCCAGGTGCACCCAGAGGTGGCCACGAAGATGATCGCAGCCAGCACCTCCCGATCCCCATGCCGACGCCGGCCACCGCCCTGAGGACGTTCCGGC
>NZ_JBIAQX010000053.1:0-1303 GCF_042889445.1 Streptomyces sp. NPDC002602
CGACTGCTTGGCGCTGGCGGCGCCATTTCGACCAGCTCAGCGCGTGGTGTCGTCCTCGGTGGCCACGGAGGTGTGGGGGCCGGGGCCGACAAGCTGCCAGGAGTCGTCGAACCTCCGCCACTGTGAACTCGATTGCCCCTGCTGCCTCATTGGTGCCACCCCCTTTTCCCGGAGCTCGCGCGCTGTGGAGGCGAGGACGGCGTGGGCGAGCATTGCGAGGGCGATGTGCCGGTACCAGCCGACGTAGCGACGGACTTCGTACTGGTCCAGGCCGCACTCGTTCTTCGCGGCCTGGAAGCACTCCTCGATTGCCCAGCGTGTCCCGGCGATCCGCACCAGCTCCTGAACGGTGGTCTCCAACGGGGCGTAAGCGAGGTAGTAGGCAATCTCGTTGGGCTTGCGGATGCTGCGGCGGGCCAGTGCCCACCGCATCCGGTGGGGGACTTCGCCCTGGTAGTCGAACTCGGCGACGGCCGGCAGCCGCACCGCCGCCCAGTGGTAGAGGCGGGGTCCCTTCGCGCCGTTACCGCACGAGATCTTCTCCCATGCCTCGTCCGGGGCCTGCGCGAACAGGCCGTCGATGCGGGGGCAGCCCACGGTGAACTGGGACTTGGGCACGGCCAGCACGTAGCCGACGCCGGACTGTTCCAGCAGCCGACGAAAGCGACTCTCCTGTCCATAGGCGGAGTCCGCGGTGACCCAGGAGATGGGCAGCGGTGAGGCGAGGGACCTCAGCACGATGCGCCGGGCCAGTTCACCCTTGTTGGCGAACTCCCGCTCGTCGGGAACGCGGGCTGCCCGGAAGCGTTCGCGGTCCTCGGTCCAACTCTTGGGCAGGTAGAGCTCACGGTCGACCAGGGCCCGGCCCAGGGTGGTGGCGTAGGCGGCAAAGACGCCGATTTGGCAGTTCTCGGTGCGGCCGGCGGTTCCCGAGTATTGGCGCTGGACCCCGGCGGATGTGGTGCCCTTCTTGATGAACCCGGTGTCGTCGATGATGAGGACGCCATCGCTCTCGCCCAGCTTGTCGGCGACGTATTCCTGCAGGTCATCGCGGATGTCGTCGGGGTTTCACTTCGCTCCGGCGAGTAGGTGCTGCAGACCATCGGGGGTTGGGTGGCCTGCCTGCTCGGCCAGTTGCCAGCTGTTCTTCCGGGCCACCGGGGCGAGGAGGCCGCGTACGTAGTCGCGCATGCGACGGCGTAGCTCCACCCGGCCGAACCGATGGCCAATGGTCACGAAGAGGTCGTCCAGGTCCAGGTTCCACTGCTCGCCAACACGCGCGCTGATCACCTGGAGAAGCTGC
>NZ_JBIAQX010000054.1:0-1082 GCF_042889445.1 Streptomyces sp. NPDC002602
GTCTATCCGGCGAGGGCGAGGTTGTGCAGTCGGGCGATGCCGAGCATGGCGTGGTGGACGCCGTCGCCTTTGAGGCGGCAGTCGCGGAGGATCTTCCAGGTCTTCATGCGGGCGAAGACGTGCTCAACGCGGGCTCGGACCTGCTTGTGGGACTTGTTGTGTGCCTGCTTCCAGTCGGGCAGGTCTTCGCCTTTGCGGCGACGGTGCGGCATGACGAGTTCGGTGCCGGGGTAACCGCCGTCGGCGATCGTGAGTGTCTTCCCGACGGCGGCTTTGGCGCCGGACTCCTCCCATGCCTTGCAGTCGTTGCGGTTTCCGGCGAGCGGCCGGCCGACCACGACGACCAGGCGGGTGTCGGGCGTCGATGACAACCTGGTGGTTCGTGGAGTGCCGGTAGTTCTTGGACTGATCTGCCACGGCGTGGTCGCGAGTGGGCACGAGGGTGCCGTCCACGATGAGCACGGTGTCCTTGGCGAACCGTTTGCGGGGCTGCAGGGCGAGCATCGGCCCGAGGTGGTCGATGATGCGGTCGGCCGCCGACTTCGAGACCCCGAAGAGCGGAGCGAGCCGGCGCATGGTCAGGTTCGTGCGCCAGTACGCCGCGACCAGCAGTGCTCGGTCTTCCAGCAGGAGGCTCCACGGCCGGCCCTTGCGGACCGCATCCGCCCCCTGACGCCGCAGAACCGTCATCAGCTTCCCGAAGGCACGCGGGCTCAGCCCAGTGAACGGGGCTGTCCAGGACGGCTCCGACGCCGTGATCACACCAGCCACACCAAGATCATGTCACCGCGAGCGGCTGTTCGTTGAGTCGGCCGTTTCGGTGGGCCCCTCACCGCATGGTCCGACTGGCGTGCGGAGTTGGGGGGTGGGGCCACGGATACTAAATCCAGTCCCGGGCGGGATGCCGGGGACCTTCCCACCCACCCCCCATGGTCGCGAGTCCCATAAGATCTCCGTCCGACCCATCACACCGCACCGTATCCCGAGCCGCTGACAACACGGCCGTCCAGGGAGCCCCGCAGGGCAGCCAGCCCAAGCAACATAGCGGCATCTCCCATGACCAGCACTTACGGGACAGCCCT